>JBAXYD010000034.1:0-45689 GCA_037127635.1 Betaproteobacteria bacterium
CGTCCACGCTGCGCAGGCTGACCGTCACCTGGTCCACGCGGTACTGTGTGCTGGCACCGATGCCCAGATAGTTGGCTCCCTTGCCGCCGGTGCGGACGTTCGACTCGTAAGCGACCACGCCCCCCTCGATGATCAGGCTGGCCGGCTGCATGTTTGGCAGGTTGACCAGCGGTCTGCCCCGGTCAGTCGGCGTCTCGATCGCACGAACGATTCGACGCTCGGTCAGCAGGTTTTGCAGACCTTCGCGCTCCACCGGGATGTACCACCCCGAGTCCTGGAGAGCCTTCACCAGGATGGATGCTGCCCCCTGGGTCACCAAGGTCGAGTTGAGGCTGTCGGGAGCGGACTTGAACTGGCCCGTCTGGTCGCGAAACGCATACACCGCCACCGGTATGCGCGCCTTCGGCTCGGGCAGGCGCATCAGATTGCGGGTAATGCCGGTGGAAGGCGACAGCTTCGCATCGGTCCGCGCGTTCGATGGCGGCACCGTGCCTGGGGTTCCGCAGCCCGCAACCATCATCGCCACCGCCAACCAGACGCCCTTCGGGCCGAGCGATGTCAAACGGCCAGTCTGCCTGCTGGCACGCACCTGCAGGCGGTCCATATCAGGGGCCCACGTAGTCGATCGATGTCGCAGACACCTGGAACGACACGACGGCGCCGGTGTTCTTGTCTGTCGTCGTGATGGTGAGCACGCCAGCATTTTCAGTGACCGTAATCATGTAGGCCGCGGTCTCGTAAGTTCCGGGCACCATCTTGCTGCCGGTTCCGAACAGCGTGGTGAGCGTCATCGAGCTCAGCCGGTTCAGGATGGCCTGCTGCAAGGCGTTGTTGAAGTTCTGCAATGGCGAATTCGCCGGCGCTCTGTACGGGTTCTGCGCCTGAGCAGCGGCCAGCATATGTGAACCGTTGAGCGGGCTGCCGCCGAAGGCTGGATTGGTCGGCGTGTAGACGAGGTCCGTCGCAAGCGCTGGCAGGTGCATGAGCAGCCCTGCGAGACCCGCGACGGCCACACGCCGGACAGTCACAGGTGGACGGGTACAAGTCTTGAGCGCGAACATTGATTTCATGGGCGGTACGTTCAGATTTCATTCGGACCGATGTCCGGATCGGAGGCGCCATCGATGCGCAAGTTGGCGGCGATGATGCTGGCATAGGCCTTCTCGGAGGCTTCGGCGCCGAGCGCCCGGATCGCATCTGTCTTGACAGGCAGGTTGCCAGTGAAGACCACGGTCTGACCGTAGCTCACGACCACACGACTCCCGAAGCGCGAGGACGGCCGTTCCAGAATGACCAGCGTGTAACTTTCGAAGTCTGGCTTTTCGCGCCAGAAGTCGGTGAATCGGCGATAGAACTCTTGCCCAGTCGCAGTGAACGTCTGATTCACGACGATGCCGAAGTCGGTTCCGCGCCGGCCTGCGTCATCTGCGGGAACAGCCTGGGCCAGGCTGGAGGAGGAGGTGGAGATGCAAAGAGCCATGCCCAAGCCCAGCACGAGACGGCGTCCGCACGAATCGACTGCAACCGAAGGTCCGCCCCGGCGGGAGCAATTGGCCACGCACAACATCTTATTCGTCTGTTCTATGCAACGAGGCCGCAATACAGCCCATGGCGAAGCCCAGTTCGCGATTCGAGTTCGACATGAGAGATGGTCCACACCGATGCGCGAGGTGACCAACAAGAAATTCATCTCATGGTATTTAGCCTGTATGACCCGGTCATGACATGGACTGGATCCATTGGACTCACAGTCCCCCGCCAAGAAGATGATCCGTTCGGACCATATCTCGATTGCCGTCCTCATCTCGACGTCCCAGACCTGATCTGTCGGCGGCAGGCACGTGGCCTTCGATGGCGTAGCGGCCCACAAGCGCCGTGTGGCACGAGCCCAGCTTGGCCGCGATCTTCAGCCGAGCCCGGGCTGCAGTGTTGCCCACATCGTGCCCCTTGACCCTGAAGCCGTTGCCTTCCAGGTGGGTGATCCAGACCTTGCAGCAACCGCAGGTCGGGCTCTTCCACACCTCGGCAAAGATGGTGGGGCCCTGCGCCAGGGCTGCACTGGGTCGCCAGAGCAGGCCGACGATGCCCGCCAGCGATGCCAGCAGTGCTCGCCTTGGTTTCATGACGGACTTACCATCTCGGGCACATCCATGTCCTCCTCATCACCGAACAGCCCGTCCACAAAGCCCCCGAGTTCCTGCCAGCGCGCATGCGACCCGGACACCTGTACAGTGCACATGGTCGGCGCGATCCGGCTCCAGGCCCCCATTCCGGGCGCGCGCGCAGGGTGCAGCCGCCATCGGTCGGGACCCTTACAGTTGTGACACCCAGGTCGGTAGCGGCTGAACGCGCACCGGCCCAAGCGAAAGGACAACCATGCCGATCAAGCACGCCATTGAGTTCACGGAGAAGCTCTTTCTTGTGCTCATCGCCGCATTCACGGTGGTGGCGATGGGGCAGGAGGTGATGCTGCTGGTGGAGAACCGAAAGGTCGAACTGAAGGATCTGCTGCTGATGTTCATCTACGCGGAGGTGCTCGGCATGCTCTCCGCGTTCTACAGCAGCCGGCGCATCCCGATCGCGATCCCGCTGTTCATCGCGGTCACGGCGCTCTCGCGCCTGATCATCCTGCAGGGCAAGGACACGGATCCCACGATCCTGCTGTACGAGAGCGGGGCCATCCTCCTGATCTGCATGGCGGGCTGGATCGCCACCCGCATCCGTCAGGACGAGTAGCCGCCTTCGCGCACCTGCTGGCGTGTGGGCGGGCCGTGGTGGATCGGCGCTCCCACACGCCGGGAGGCCAGGAGCCCAAGCCGCTATGCTGAAGGGCCCTGATCAAGGAGCCTTCATGGACCTGGACCCCAACGGCCTTGCCACCCGCCGTGCCGTGCTCGGCGATACCTACGTCGACAGCGCAATCGCCAAGGCCACGCCCTTCACGGCGCCTCTGCAGGAATTGGTCACGCGCCACGCCTGGGGTAACACATGGCAGCGCAAGACCATTGACCTGCGCACGCGCAGCATCGTCACCGTGTCCATGCTGGTGGCGCTGGGCCGCATGCACGAGCTGAAGATCCATGTGCGCGGCGCCCTGAACAACGGCGTGACGAAGGAGGAGCTGCAGGAGATCTTTCTGCATGCGAGTGTGTACTGCGGCTTCCCGGCGGCGGTGGACGCTTTCCGTACCGCAGCCGAGGTCATCGATGCCGCTTGAAGCTGCCCGCCCCATGGGTTGCGCCACGGTGAACTTGCCCCTTCCCGTCTTCGAGACTTGAATCCATGAGCGAACACGGTCAGCGCCTGTTCATCGCCCGCGCTTCTCTGGGCCAGGCCCACCTGGGCCCCGACCCCGATGCACCGGCGCAGCGCCGCCTGGCGCCGGGCCAGGTGCGGCTGGCCGTTGAGTGTTTCGCGCTCACCGCCAACAACATCACCTACGCCGCCTTTGGCGAGGCCATGAAGTACTGGCAGTTCTTTCCCGCTGACCATCTGGCAAGAGATCCAGCGCTCGGGTGCCTGCCGGTGTGGGGCTTCGCGACCGTGGCCGAGTCCCTGGCCGATGACGTGGCGGTGGGCCGGCGCGTGTGGGGCTACTTCCCCGCGGGCACGCATCTGGTGGTGGCGCCTGCCAGGGGGTCGGCTGCGGGCTTCGTGGACGGGTCGCCGCATCGCCAGGAACTGGCCGGGGTCTACAACCAGTACGTCTTCTGCGATGCCGATCCCGGCTGGCGCCCCGAGTTGGAAGGGCTGCAGGCGGTGTTGCGCCCGCTGTTTCTGACGGCGTTCCTGCTGGATGATTTCCTGGCCGACAGCCGCTTCTTCGGCGCCAGGCAGCTGCTGCTGTCAAGCGCCTCGAGCAAGACGGCGCTGGCCACGGCCTACTGCCTGGCCCAGCGGCGCCACCCGCCGCAGGCCCCGGGCATCGTGGGCCTCACATCGGCCGCGAATGCCGAGTTCGTAAGCTCTCTGGGCTGCTACGACACGGTGCTGACCTACGAGCAATGGTCGACACAGGTCGCGCCAGCCCCCACGGTGTACGTCGACTTTGCTGGCGCAGCGGAGCTGCGCCGCCGCATCCACGCCCATTTCGCCGACACGCTGCTGTTCAGCAGCTCCATCGGCGGCACCCACTGGGACGCGCTGGGGTCGGCGCGCGACCTGCCCGGCCCGCGACCCACGCTGTTCTTCGCCCCGGCGCAGGCCAAGGCGCGCAGTACGCCGCCGCCGCAGGGTTGGGGTGGGGCTGAGCTGCAACGGCGCATGGGCCAGGCCTGGGCGCAGTTCATCGAGCAGGTGAAGGCGGGTGACTGGGTGCGCATCGTGGCGCGGCCTGGTGCGCCCGCTGCGCTGCAGGCCTACGGTCAGATGCTGGCGGGCCGCAACAGCGCTCGCGAGGGCTTGATGCTGGACATGCGCGGCTGAGCGTGCCTGGCGCCAGCCTGGGGCGCGCGCCCGGCCGGACCCGCGCTGGACGCTGCGGGCCTGGGGCTGCATAAGCCCGTGAGTGGCGTCGGGTATGGGCGGGCTGTAGGCTGCGGCCTGGCGCAACACTCACCGTTCGGAGCCGCTCCATGATCCACTTCAAGACCTGTCTGACCTGGGCCCGGACCGCCCTGGCTGCGGTGGCCGCTTCGGCCCTGCTTTGTTCACCCGTGCGGGCGGCAGCCGTTGTCGGCCAGCCGGCGCCGGCTTTCCGGGCCCTCGATCTTGCGGGCAAGCCCGTGAGCCTGGCCGATTTCACGGGCAAGACGGTCGTGCTGGAGTGGCACAACTTCGGCTGTCCGTTCGTGCAGAAGCACTACAAGAGCGGCAACATGCAGGGCTTGCAGAAAAAGTACGGTGCTGACGTGGTCTGGCTCAGCATCAACTCCACGCACACCGGGCACCCCGACTACCAGTCCCCCGCGGTGCTGACAGCGGAGCTGGCGCGGTTTGGCGCAGCACCCACGCGCTTCCTGATGGACGAATCTGGCGCGGTGGGCCTGGTCTACGGCGCCAAGGTCACGCCGCACATGTATGTCATCGACCCCGCGGGCAAGCTGGTCTACAACGGCGCCATCGACGACAAGCGCTCGGCCAACCCGGACGATGTCAAGACCGCCCGCAACCTGTTGGCGGCCGCCCTGGACGAACTGCGCGCCGGCAAGCCCATTGGCAACCCGGTCAACGTGCCCTACGGTTGCACCATCAAGTACAAGTGAACGCAACGCGCTGGCCCCGGGCGTGGCGCCCGGCTTCCAACGGAGGTGCCGATGTTGACTGACGAGCAGATCCGCCGCCACCTGGCGCAGGCCGCCGAGGTGGCGCGCAGGGCCGCCGCTGCCGGCCACCACCCCTTCGGCGCCTTGCTCGTGGCGCCCGACGGTGAGACCGTGCTCCTGGAGCAAGGCAACGTCGACACCGTCAACCACGCCGAGGCGGTGCTGGCCCGGACGGCTGCGGCCCGCTACAGCCCGCAGGAACTCTGGGGCTGTACCCTGGTGACGACCGTCGAGCCCTGCGCGATGTGCGCAGCCACCCAGTACTGGGCCCATATCGGCGGCCTGGTGTACGGCATGGCCGAGTCCGAACTGCTG
The DNA here is from genome assembly GCA_037127635.1 of Betaproteobacteria bacterium. Classification (GTDB taxonomy): domain Bacteria; phylum Pseudomonadota; class Gammaproteobacteria; order Burkholderiales; family Burkholderiaceae_C; genus Rubrivivax. The sequence continues at coordinate 5,580 of JBAXYD010000034.1, forward strand.
GAGATCACCGGCGGCCACGACGAGAACCCCACCCTGGACCTGCCCTGCCGCGAGGTGTTCGCGCGCGGGCACAAGGCGATGGCGGTGGTGGGGCCGGTGCCGGCGGCGCAGGCGGCCATTGCCGCGGTTCACCGGGCGTTCTGGAAATCCCGATGAGCCTGGCCCCTTGAGGCCAGCCCCCACAGCACTGGACGCAGCTCCCCGGGCTCATCGGCCCGAGCGCCTCCGGGGCATTCGACGCAATGGCCGGAGAGCGGGTCCTGCCGTCGTAAACTCAAGGGTTCTGTCTGCTGGGTCCGCCAGACACAGACCATACTTTATTGAAGGGTGCCGAACGTGTTCATTTCTCAAGCCTTCGCCCAGTCCGCCCCGGCCGCTGCTGGCGGCGGAGCAGAATCGACCTTGTTGAGCCTGCTGCCGCTGGTGCTGATGTTCGTGGTGCTGTACTTCATCATGATCCGGCCGCAGATGAAGCGCCAGAAGGAGCACAAGGCGATGCTTGACGCCCTGGCCAAGGGGGACGAGGTGGTGGTGGGCGGCGGTGTGATCGGCCGCATCTCCAAGCTGGGCGACAGCCTGGTGCATGTCGAGGTCGCGCAGGGCGTGGAAATCCAGGTGCAGCGCCCCGCGGTGGTCCAGGTGCTGCCCAAGGGCACCTTCAAGTAAGCAGCGTTCCCGCTCGAGGCCGGCAACCGGCCCCGGCATCATGGGACATGCGGCTGCGAAGGCCGCTGAGCCCTCGGAGAGTTCATGAACCGCTACCCTTGGTGGAAATACGCGATCCTCGCGGTGGCCCTGCTGCTGGGCTTGTTCTACGCCGTCCCCAACCTGTACGGCGAGGCGCCGGCCGTGCAGGTGTCCAGTGGCAAGGCCACGCTGAAGATCGACGCAGCGCTGTTGCCCCGGGTGACCGAAATCCTGCAGAAGGCCGGTGTGAAACCGGGCTTGGCCCAGTTCGACGGCCAGTCCATCAAGGTGCGGTTCGGCTCCACAGACCAGCAAAAATTGGCCAAGGACGCGCTGTCGGCTGCGCTCAACCCTGACCTGGCGAACCCGTCCTACATCGTGGCGCTCAATTTGCTGGCCAACACCCCCGGGTGGATGGCCAGCCTGCGTGCCTTGCCGATGTACCTGGGGCTGGATCTGCGGGGTGGGGTGCACTTCCTGATGCAGGTAGACATGAAGGCCGCCCTCGTCAAGAAGGGCGACTCCATCGCTGGCGATGTGCGCACGATGCTGCGCGACAAGGGCATTCGCCACGCCGGCATCACGCGCGAGGGCGTGGCCGTGGAGATCCGCTTCCGGGAGTCGGCGGTGGCCACCACAGCGCGCAAGCTGCTCACCGAACAGCTGCCCGATGTCGTCTGGACGCAGGCTGCCGAGGGTGCCGAGGCCTCGCTGCGGGGGGTGCTCAAGCCCGAGGCGGCCAGGGCCGTGCAGGACCAGGCACTGAAACAGAACATCACCACGCTGCACAACCGCGTGAACGAACTCGGAGTGGCCGAGCCCGTGATCCAGCAGCAAGGCGCCGATCGCGTGGTGGTGCAGCTGCCCGGTGTGCAGGACACGGCCAAGGCCAAGGACATCATCGGGCGCACGGCCACGCTGGAAGTGCGCATGGTGAACGACAGTGCGGAGGCTCAGCAGGCCCTGTCGGGCGGCGCCGTCCCCTTCGGCAGCGAACGCTACCTGGAACGCAACGGCGCGCCCGTCATCGTATTCCGCCAAGTGGTGCTCACGGGCGAAAACCTGAACGATGCGCAGGCTGGCTTCGACAACCAAACGCAGGAGCCTGCCGTCCACCTGAGCCTTGACGCCAAGGGCGCGCGCATCTTCAAGGATGTGACGCGCGAGAGCGTGGGCAAGCGCATGGCCATCCTGCTGTTCGAGAAGGGCAAGGGCGAGGTGGTGACGGCGCCGGTGATCCGCAGCGAAATCGGCGGCGGGCGGGTGCAGATCTCCGGGCGCATGACCACGCAGGAGGCCAACGACACGGCCCTGCTGCTGCGCGCGGGCTCACTGGCTGCGCCGATGGAGATCATCGAGGAGCGCACCATTGGCCCGAGCCTGGGGGCGGAGAACATTGCCAAGGGGTTCGACAGCGTGGCCTACGGCTTCATGGCGATCGTGGTCTTCATGTGCGCCTACTACCTGCTGTTCGGCTTGTTCTCCTCCATCGCGCTGGGCTTCAACCTGCTGCTGCTGGTGGCCGTTCTGTCCATGCTGCAGGCCACCCTGACGCTGCCAGGCATGGCCGCCATCGCGTTGACATTGGGCATGGCCATCGACGCCAACGTGCTGATCAACGAGCGCGTGCGGGAGGAGTTGCGCATGGGCGCTTCACCCCAGGCGGCGATCCACGCCGGTTACGAGCGGGCCTTCGCCACCATCCTGGACTCCAACATCACCACGCTGATCGCCGGCGTGGCGCTGCTGGCCTTCGGCTCGGGGCCGGTGCGGGGCTTTGCCGTGGTGCATTGCCTGGGCATCCTGACCTCGATGTTCTCGGCCGTGATGTTCTCGCGCGGCCTGGTCAATCTCTGGTACGGTCGGCAGAAGAAGCTGAAGGCGGTGTCCATCGGTCAGGTCTGGAAGCCGGGCACCGAGGCGCCTTCCAACCCGCCGCAGGCCTGAGGAGCGCACCGCATGGAATTCTTCCGAATCCGCAAGGACATCCCGTTCATGCGCCACGCGCTGGTGCTGAACGTCATCTCGTTCGTCACCTTCGCGGCGGCCGTGTTCTTCCTCGTCACGCGCGGCCTGCACCTGTCCATCGAGTTCACTGGCGGCACGGTGCTGGAGGTGGAATACGCGCAAGCCGCCGACATCAACAAGGCCCGCACGGCGGTGGAGTCGCTCAACCTGGGCGAAGTGCAGGTGCAGACCTTTGGCACCTCCAAGGACGTGCTGATCCGGCTGCCCGTGCGCGGTGCGGTCAAGCAGTCCGAGCTCGCCGAGCGCGTGTTCGAGCAGTTGTGCAAGACTGAATCAGGCACGGTCTCGGTGAAGCAGTACATCAGCGCGCAGGGCGAGTCCGTCAGTCGGCCCTCCTGCGCCACTGCATCGGGGGTGGAACCACTGAAGCTCAACCGAACGGAGTTCGTTGGCCCCTCGGTGGGTTCGGAACTGGCCCGCGACGGCCTGATCGCGCTGGCGGTCACGGTGCTGGGCATCATGATCTACTTGGCCTTCCGCTTCGAGTGGAAGTTCGCCGTGGCCGGCATCGTGGCCAACCTGCACGACGTGATCATCATCCTGGGCTTCTTCGCCTTCTTCCAGTGGGAGTTCTCGCTGGCGGTGCTGGCGGCGATACTGGCCGTGCTAGGCTATTCGGTCAACGAGTCGGTGGTGATCTTCGACCGCATCCGCGAGGTGTTCCGCAAGATGCGCAAGATGACCACCCCGCAGGTGATCGACAACGCCATCACCAGCACCACCAGCCGCACCATCATCACCCACGGCTCCACCCAGATGATGGTGCTGTCCATGCTGTTCTTCGGCGGGCCCACGCTGCACTACTTTGCCGTGGCGCTGACCATCGGCATCCTGTTCGGCATCTACTCCTCGATTTTCGTGGCTGCCGGCATCGCCATGTGGCTGGGCGTCAAGCGTGAGGACCTGGTCAAGGCCGCCCCTGGCAAGGAGCAGGATCCGAACGACCCCAACGCGGGGGCGGTGGTGTAGCGCGAGGCGGCGCACCCCACTCGCCAGGCGGCCCTTTTCATGACCAAGACCGGCGCTTTCCAGTCCCCGGCTGGTCAGGCGCGCAGAATTTTTGTGCAGCAGGTGGAGGCTGCGCTGCCCGCCATCAGCGCCTACTTGCTGGCAGGTGCCAGGGCCCAGTGGCCCGTGGACGCACCGCTCGTGCCCGGCCTGCAGCGAGACTACCGCGCGCGCCTGCTGGCTGCCAACCTTCCGGCCTGGGTGCAGGCTGTGGTCCATGAGCTGCGGGTGGGGTTGGCGTTCGGCTGGCTGGGACAGGAGACGCCTGATCAGGCCTTGCCAGGGCAGGTCCACACGGGCGGGCAAGAGGCCGAAGGCGGCGCCGACGGGCTGGCCTTTCGCCTGGCCGTGGCGGCGCGGGCCCGTGCCGGCGGCCAGTTCGATGATCTGCAGGTGCGGGTCACGCGGCTCGAGCAAAAGGACGAGCTCGAGCCTCGCGACTTCCTCAAGCCTGAGGTGATTGCAGGCATCGCCGTGCAGGCCTGGGTGTCGGCCGAGCTGTCCTTGGAGACTTGGCAGGATCTGCAGCCCAGCGTGCAAGAGGCGTTCGGTTTCCACCTGGAGCAGGCGTACCACGCCGCCAACGCGTGGCTCATCGATCATGGCGTGATGCCGGAGATCAGCCTGCGGCGGCTGTGCAGTGACGCCCTTGCTTCGCCCGTGCGCGCTCAGGCCCTGGAGTCAGGCGCATCCGTACCTGGGGCCTGGGCTGGCGGTGGCGACGCAAGCCCTGCCCCTGGTGCAGCCCGCGGCAACCCGACAGCTGCAGCCCGCGGCGCCGACACCACCGTCACTCAGCTCCTGAGCACCTATGGGGCTGAGCCCTCCGCTGCGGACCACGCGCCGGCTCTCCAGGCGCCCAGCGCAACGCCCCCACGCCCGGTGCGCGGCGCGCTGCAGCGCTTGAGCGCCTTGGCCGGCGGTTACCCGGTGGGCGAACCCGGTGAGACCGCGTTCCAGGCCACCGTCATGGAGTCGGGACTGTCGCTGCAAGACTTCGTGACGGTGTCTGGGGGCCCCGTGGCCGCCGCCAGGTCCGCGCCTTCGCAGGAACCTTACCGACAGGACCAGCGGCAGGCTGCGGCCACGCAGGATGAGCGGACCACGATCGAGATCGTGGCTCTGCTGTTCTACAGCATCCTGGCCGAGGAGCGCCTGCCCTCGGCCGTGCGGGTGTGGTTCGCGCGGCTGCAGATGCCGGTGCTGCGTGTGGCGGTCACCGAGCCGGAGTTCTTTGCCACGCCCGACCACCCCGCGCGGCGCCTGATCGACCGGATGGGTGCATGTGTCATGGGCTTTGGGCGCAAGGGGCCGGCCGTGCACGAGGCCCTGGAACTCGAGATCAAGCGCATCGTGCAGGTGGTGGAGGCTTACCCGGATTCCGGCCGACGCGTGTTCCAGACCGTGCTGGGCGAATTCGAGAAGTTCCTGGACACCTACTTCCGCGAACAGAATGAGATGAGCCGTCGGGCAGTCTCGTTGGCTCAGCAGTTGGAGCACCGCGAGACCCTGGCGATCCAGTACACCATCGAATTCCGCCGCATGCTCGAGGGGGTGCCGGTGCAGGACGGCGTACGCCAGTTCCTGTTCGATGTATGGGCCGATGCGCTGGCAACCGTGTCCGTCAGCCAGGGGGCCTCCAGCGACCGTGCCCGCGCCTTGAAAAGGGTGGCGGGCGACCTGATCTGGTCGGCCGGGGCCAAGGTCACCCGCGAAGACCGGGCCGATGTCCTGCGTCGTCTGCCCGCCCTGTTGAAGGCCATTCGCGAAGGCATGTCCACGGCGGGAATTCCGGCCGATCGCCAGGAAGACCTGATCAAGAAGCTCAATAACAGCCTGACCGAGGGCTTCACGGCCAAGGCGGCGCCGCTGCCGCAGCGCAAGCTGCAGGACTTGATGGAGCAACTGGAGTCCCTCGAGGAGATGATGCCCGAGGGCCAGCATATCGAGATCGACGAGTCCTTCGTGCGCGACATCCCGGGTGCGTCCGACACCGAGCTCGAGGTGGTGGTCGACGGCGGCGGCGAGCCGATCACTGCGATGCTGTCCTGGGCGCGCGAACTGCCGGTGGGCAGCTGGTACATGCTCAAGCACGGCGCCGCGGAGCGGCCGGTGCAACTGGTCTGGCAAGGCCCACGAAAGGAACTGGCCCTGTTCGTGACGGCTGACGCCCAGTGCAAGCTCTTCCAGTTGCGCCGCCTGGCGGCTTACCTGCAAAGCGGGCTGATGCAGCCAGCGCAGGACGACGACCTCAGCATCAAGGGAATTCGCGGGGCGCTGGACTTCCTGAATCCGCTGCCGGATTCCCCGTAACGCTGACGGCGCGGTCAGCGCTGGTGGCGCCCGGGGTCGGCGCTCAGCGCACTTGATCTTCACGCCGCGCCCGCAGGGCGGTGTGCTCAGTGGATGAGGCGCTGATCCGGATCGACGAAGAGTTCGTCCAGGATGAGCGCATCGGGTTCTTCACCCAGGCTCCAGAAGACCATCAGGATGATGATCTTGAACTCTTCCAGATCCATCCGCCCGGCCCCTACGGCGCTGGCCCGGTCGATCACCATCTCCCGCAGGGCCGCGGGCAGCACGCCGGCAGACTCAAGGAAACTCAGGAAACCCACCGATTCCTCGCCCAGGAGTTCACGCTCAACTTCCGTGTAGATGCGAATGCTGCGTGCATCGCCCTGATCGTGCACCGCCTGGGCGCTGGTGGACAAGCCTTCCAGCCAGGTCAAGGCCTCCTGGATCTCGTCCGACTCGAACCCGACCGCCGAGAGCTTGCGGGTGAGCTGTCGATGGTCCGGACAGGCGTCGGGCCGCCAGTAGGTTTCGTACAGGTAAACCAGCACATCAAACATCGATTCACTATACCCGAGCGGCTGGCCGCCGGGGCTGTCAGCAGGCCTGCTGACGCTGGAACCTGCCGCCCGGCAGCCGCGCCACCAGCCCTTGCAATTCCAGCTCGAGCAGCCACGCGCCGAGTTCAGGCGCCGAGTCCCCGGTGCGCTCCATCAGGCTGTCCAGACTCACCGGGTCATGCCCTAGCGCGCGCAGCAGTCGGCCATGCGGGGTTCGCGCATCGGCCTCGGCGGGGGCGGCCTCGGGCGTGGGCAAAGACGAGCCCACCCCTGGCGTGGCCAGTTGCAGGGCTTGCAGGATTTCCTCGGCCGACTCCACCAACTGCGCGCCCTGGCGGATCAGCTCATGGCAGCCCTTGGACTGCGGCGACTGTATCGACCCCGGCACCGCGAACACCTCACGGCCGCATTCCGAAGCCAGGCGCGCCGTGATGAGCGAGCCAGACTTCAGGGTCGCCTCGATGACGAGTGTGGCCCGGGTCAACCCGGCGATGATGCGATTGCGGTGCGGGAAGTGATGGGCCAGGGCCGGCGTGCCCGGGGCGTACTCGCTGACCACGACCCCGGCCTCGGTGATGCGGCGCCACAGCCCCGCGTGCCGGCTGGGGTAGGTGATGTCGGGGCCGGTGCCGATCACGGCCACGGTGGCGCCTTCACCGCGCAAGGCGCCTTCGTGGGCGGCGCCGTCGATGCCGGCGGCCAGCCCGGAGACCACGGTCACGCCCGCGTCGCTCAGGGCCGCCGCGAACCGCCGCGCATGGGCCAGCCCCTGCGGGGTCGCTTGCCGGCTGCCCACCACGGCCACCGAGGGGCGCGCCAGCAGGTCTGCACGGCCTTCCAGGAAGAGCATCAAGGGCGGATCGCCGCAGTGCAGCAAGGGCTCGGGGTAGCGCGGCTCGCCCAGGGCCAGCGCCTGTCGGGCGGGGTGTGCGCTCAGCCAGTCCAGGGCGCGCTGCAGCCGCGCGTGGGCGGTGGGGTCTGGCGAGGCCAACGCTTGCGCCGCCGCGGGCCCGGCGGCGGCGGCCCACTGCGCCGCCGACGCCCCGAGCACCGCCTCAGGCGAGCCCAAGGCCTGCAGCAGGTGACGCGCGGCCGGCCGGGTCAGGCCCGGCGTGTACAGCAAGGCGAACCAGGCCTGGAAATCGGGCGCCGTCATGGTGGGCTGCAAGGGGCTTTCCTCATGCCTCAGGCTTCGTGCCGAGTGCCGAAGCCCGCGTGCCTGGCCTCGCCCCGCTCAGGGCTGGGAGAACCGGGTCCCAGGCGCCACGGCGTCCTGGGTGTTCAAGATCAGCGCGTAGGACACCCGGTCGAAGACCTGGAAGACGAACATCTGGCCACTGCGCTCGTCTGGCAGGCGCAGGGATTGGCGCGCCGTGTCGGTGCGGTCGGTGAACGTGCTGCCGTCACGCCACAGCGCCAGCACATGGCCTCTTTCCAGGCCGTCGCGCGCCCCGCGGTTCAGGGACACGATCTGGTGCTGCGCAGCCGTCAGGCCGTCGCCGTACAGGCCGATCACCTGGCCTTGAACTGGCCTGGCGGGCGCCTGGGGCACGAAGGGCGCGAAGTCTGCGGCTGGCGCTTGCGTCAGCCGATCACCCAACCCGGCTTCCAGCCGCGCCTCCTTCAGCAGCGCGCGTGCGGGCCCGGGCAGCGGTTGGCCCTGTTCTGCGGGCGGCGCCTCTACGGCGCCAAGGATCTCGGCACTGCCCACCAGACGGGCCTCGTAACCCAGGATTTCCCGCGTGTGGGGGTCTTTGAGCGCCTGGGGCTCGCGTACCAGTTGGAACTGACGCCGTCCTTGGAGTTCCCCCAGCACATAGACGATCTCCCCCTTGGTCATCAAGGAGCGGCCATCTTGCGCGGCCACGATGCGCGGGGCGCCCTCGATCTCGCCGGCACCCAGCACAGTGGCTTGGGTGATGAAGGGCGCGATCAGCTGGGCCGGTACAGAGGCGATGGCCTCGCCCTGCGGCGGGCCGCTGCGCACCCGCGCCAGCAGCTTGACCGTGGAAGGCACCATAGGCTGCGGCGGCTCGACCACCACCGGTTGCGCCACCTGCAGCGTGGCCCGCTGCGGGCCCTTGGACAGCATCAGCACCTGCCCTGGGTACAGGCGGTGGGGGTCGCGAACCTGGTCCCTGTTCATGCCCCACAGTTCCGCCCAGCGCCAGGGACTCTTCAGGAACAGTTGCGAGATCCCCCACAAGGTATCGCCCGGCCGGACGGTGTAGGACGCTGGCGCGTCGGGGGCCAGGTCGGCCAGCGGCACCCCCTGCTCGGCCACCCGCTGCGCTGACTGCAGCTGTGCAGGGCTCACGCCGGCTGGCGCCTGCGCCCAGCTCACCCCGGCCAGCAGCGCCCCCGCCAGGCTGGCACAGCGACGCACAACGCGGCAAGCCAGCGCGTAAGGGGTGGAGGCGACAGGGCGGTTCGTCAACAGGGACTCCCAAAGGCCGGTGGAACCCTCGCGGGCGGGTCAGGCTTGGCCGGCTGGCGGTGCAGTGAATGGGCGAGCGGCTGCAGCGATCATGGCTGCTCCGCGACAATCCTCAGCGGAAATCAAATTTTGCCGGCAATCATCGGGCCTCGCAATCAAACCCGGCCCCCATGAGGACCGCCCGTTTGGGGGTGTGCGCCTCGTCAACTGGCTTGGCCACTTTCCCGGACGAAACCCCATGGCCCTCCTGCCGATACTGAAGTACCCCGACCCTCGCTTGCACAAGGTGGCCGAGTCCGTGGCCGCCGTGGACGACCGCGTGCGCCGTCTGGTGGACGACATGCTTCAGACCATGTATGACGCCGAGGGCGTGGGCCTGGCCGCCACGCAGGTCGATGTGCATGAGCGCATCATCGTCATGGACACATCGGACACGCGTGACCGGCCGGTGGTGCTCATCAACCCCGAACTGGTGCAGCGCAGTGAAGCCATGAGCTTTCGCGAGGAAGGTTGTCTCTCGGTGCCGGCCACCTACGACAAGGTGGCCCGCCACGAACAGGTGACGGTGCGCGCACTCGGTCGGGACGGGCGGCCGTTCGAGCTGCAGTGCGAAGCGCTGGCCGCGGTGTGCGTGCAGCATGAGATGGACCACCTGATGGGCCGTGTGTTCGTGGAATACCTGAGCCCCCTCAAGCGCGACCGCATCCGCAGCAAGATGCTCAAGCGGGTGCGTGAGGCGCAGCGCGCCTGAAGGTCCCTGCCGTTTGTCCCGCAGCCCTGCAGCCCAGGAGAGTCGCGTTGCGCATCGCCTTTGCCGGAACCCCTGAATTCGCTGCGGTGGCTCTGGACGCACTGCAGGCGGCGGGCCATGAGGTGGCGCTTGTGCTGACCCAGCCGGACCGCCCGGCCGGCCGGGGCCAGCACCTGCAGCCCTCGGCCGTCAAACAGCGCGCGCTGGCGCATGGCCTGCGTCTGGCGCAGCCGCGCAGCCTGCGCCTGGACGGGCGCTTCGCCGAGGACGCCGCGGCCGCCCGCGCCGCCCTGGAACAGGCGGCGCCACAGGTGATGGTGGTGGCCGCCTACGGCTTGATCCTGCCCGCCTGGACACTGGGTATTCCGCCCGCCGGCTGTCTGAACATCCACGCCTCGCTGCTGCCGCGCTGGCGCGGCGCCGCACCCATCCACCGCGCCATCGAGGCGGGCGACGCCTGCACCGGCATCACCATCATGCAGATGGATGAGGGCCTGGACACGGGCCCCATGCTGCTGAAAGCGCAAGAGCCCATCGGCCCGCAGGACACCACCGCCAGCCTGCAAGACCGCCTGGCCGCCCTGGGTGGGCGCCTGGTCGTGCAGGCCCTGCAGGAGCTGGCGTCGGGCCGCTTCAGGCCCGTGGACCAGTCGGCCGAGGGCGTGACCTATGCCCACAAGATTGACAAACCCGAGGCCCCGATCGACTGGGGTCTGCCGGCCGCAGTCATTGAGCGCCGTGTGCGCGCATTCGATCCTTTTCCCGGGGCGAGCTTCGAGGCCCATGGGACGGTGCTGAAGCTGTGGCGGGCGGCGGTGCGCCCGCTGCCCGCCGGCATTGCCCCGCCAAGCCCCGGGACGGTGATCGACGCGGGCAAGGGCCGCATGGGGGTGGCCTGTGGCGCGGCCACAGTGCTGGAGTTGCTGGAGCTGCAACGCCCTGGCGGCCGCCGACAAAGCGCCGGTGCCTGCCTGCAGGGCGGCGGTTTGCCGAGGTGGCAAGCGGGCGATGTGCTGCACGGCCCGCGCGCGCCCGGCGTCCCGGGGCATGAGGCTGAAGGGGGTGCAGGGGCCGCAGGTGGAGCGAGTGGTGGCGCTGGTGGTGTGAGGCAGGCGGGCCCGGCTCAAGTCCTCACGCGCCCAGACCGATAAAGCATAGAGGTGTTGTCATGAACCGAACGTTGCCCCGCCCATTTCTGCCGCGCGCCCTGCTGTGTGCGGGGGTTCTGGTGAGCCTGATCGGCTGCGACATGCTGGGCGTGGAGTCGGCCTCGTCCATGTCGGCGCGACGTGAGGCCGAGGGCAAGGCCATTGGCGGCGCCTGTCGCCACGCGGGCCGCGCGCTCGAGGACTGCTACTCCATGAACCGCAAGGCGGACAAGGCGGCGGTCTTCGCCGGCTGGCGCGAGATGAACGACTACATGCGGGAAAACAAGGTCGAGACCGTGTCCCCCCAAGTGGTCCCGTCCTCCGGCCTTGCCAAGTCTGGCGAAGACGCCAAGCCCGTCAAGCCCTGAAAGGCTGTCCGGCCTGCGGCGGGGCCGTGCCCGTCCTCGGGTTGCGCCGCGCGAAGTGCGGACTGCGGCCTGGCCCGCCATGGGCTGACGTGATTTCTCGTGCCGCCACCGCTGGCGAGACAATGTGCGGCTGTGACTGCCGCTGCCGATCCGCCCCCTTCTGCCGACACCGCCTTGTGGCGCGACCCCGAGTTCCGGCGCGGCGCGCGCGAGATGTCGGGCATCGCCGTGGGCATCGCGGCCTGGGGTTTGGTCACGGGGGTGGCCATGGCCAAGAGCGGCATGGACATGACCGTCGCGGTGCTGATGTCGCTGATGGTGTTCGCCGGTTCTGCGCAACTGGCCACCATGCCCCTCATCGCCTCGGGTGCCCCGCTGTGGGTGGTGTGGGCCACGGCCTTGTGCGTCAACCTGCGCTTCATCATCCTGAGTGCTGCCTGGCGGCCCTACGTGCAGGGTTACCGGCCGTCCCAGCGCTGGTGCATGGCCTATTTCACGGCCGATCTGAACTATGTGCTGTTCATGCGCCGGTTTCCCAACCCCGTCCCCGAGCCCGCGCAGTGGCCCTACTTCTGGGGCGGCACCTCGACGAACTGGCTGTCCTGGCAACTGTCGTCGCTGCTGGGCCTGTTTCTGGGTGGCAGCGTACCCGCCGAGTGGGGACTGGGCTTTGCCGGCCACATTGCGCTGCTGGCCCTGACCTGCTCCATGCTCACCGACCGTGCCTCCTGGGTGGCGGCAGGGGTGGCGGCCTGCGCCTCGGTGGCGGCCTACGCACTGCCGCTCAAGCTCAACATCGTGGTGGCCATTGCCGCCGCCGTGGGCATGGGCCTGTTGTTGCAGCAGGCGCGCCAGCAGGAGATGCGGCGATGACTCTGCTTGAGGGCTTGCTGGCCGTGCTCGGGATGACGGCGATCACGGTGCTGACGCGGGGCTTCTTCTTCCTGTCGTCACGCGAATTGCCCTTCCCCGACTGGCTGAAAAGCGGCCTGCGCTTTGCGCCGCTGGCCGCGCTGATGGCCGTGGTGGCGCCGGAGATTGTGTTGAACCAGGGCGAACTGGTGACCACCTGGCGCGATGCCCGCCTGTGGTCTGCGGCCGCAGGCCTGGCCTGGTATTTCTGGCAACGCGGCATCCTGGGCACCATCGTGGCGGGCATGGCGGTGTACCTGCCCTTGCGGCTCGGACTGGGCTGGTAGGCGCATGACGCGGTGCCCCGGCCCCTTGCCTGTCCTTCCGGTCTTCTTCCAACGGGCCCGCGTCCGCACACACCTGACGCAGGCTTGGCGCAAGGCCCGCTTCCTACAATTTCACCTTTCATTCAGGGATTCCACATGAACGTCATCCGTTTCGCCGATCTGGTGGCCGCTGGCCGAGCGGCCGGCCAGCGTGTCTTCATCCGCGCTGACCTGAACGTGCCGCAGGACGACGCCGGGCGCATCACCGAGGACACGCGCATCCGCGCCTCGGTGCCGTGCATCGAGATGGCCCTGCAGGCTGGCGCCGCGGTCATGGTGACCTCGCACCTGGGCCGGCCCACGGAAGGCGAGTTCAAGCCCGAAGACTCGCTGGCCCCGGTGGCCGCACGGCTGGCTGAACTGCTGGGCCGCGCGGTGCCGCTCAAGAGCGGCTGGGTGGACGGCGTGGACGTGGCCCCGGGCCAGGTGGTGATGCTGGAGAACTGCCGCCTGAACAAGGGCGAGAAGAAGAACAGCGAGGAACTCGCGCGCAAGATGGCCGCGTTGTGCGACATCTTCGTGCACGATGCCTTTGGCACCGCGCACCGCGCCGAGGCCTCCACCTACGGCATTGCGCAGTTCGCCCCCGTGGCCTGCGCCGGCCCCTTGCTGGGCGCCGAGATCGACGCCATCACCAAAGCCCTGGCCTCGCCCCGGCGTCCGCTGGTGGCCATCGTCGCCGGCAGCAAGGTGTCCACCAAGCTCACCATCCTGCAGAGCCTGTCGGCGAAGGTGGACGGCCTGGTGGTGGGAGGCGGCATCGCCAACACCTTCATGTTGGCTGCCGGTCTGTCCATCGGCAAAAGCCTGGCCGAGCCGGACCTGGTGGGGCAGGCCAAGGCGGTGATCGACGCCATGGCCGCGCGCGGTGCCGAGGTGCCTATTCCGGTGGACGTGGTGGTGGCGCGCGAGTTCAGGGCGGATGCGCCGGCCACCATCAAGGCGGCCACCGACGTGGCGCCCGACGAGATGATCCTGGACATCGGCCCCAAGACCGCGCAGATGCTGGCTGACAAGCTGATGGCCGCCGGCACCATCGTCTGGAACGGGCCGGTGGGTGTGTTCGAGTTCGACGCCTTCGCCCACGGTACCGAGACCGTGGCGCGCGCCGTGGCGGCCAGCAGCGCCTTCAGCATTGCCGGTGGCGGCGACACGCTGGCGGCGATTGCCAAGTACGGCATCGAGCGCGAGGTGGGCTACATCTCCACCGGCGGCGGCGCCTTCCTGGAGGTGCTGGAAGGCAAGACGCTGCCGGCGTTCGAGATCCTGGCGCGACGCGCGGCGGGCACCCCGAAGCCGCCCGGGGTAACTGCCCGGTAACCTGTGCCCGGGGCCGGCGCCGATAATCCGGGCTCGCCCGCGCCGCCCTGCGGGCCTGCCCCTTTTCCGGAGTGCCCCTCATGACCCGCGCCACCAAGATCGTTGCCACCCTCGGCCCTGCGTCGAGCGACCCGCAGGTGCTGGAAGACCTGCTGCGCGCGGGCGTGGACGTGGTGCGCCTGAACTTCAGCCACGGCAAGGCGCAAGACCACATCGACCGCGCCGCCCTGGTGCGCGAGACCGCCGCCCGCGTGGGCAAGCCCGTGGCGCTGATGGCCGACCTGCAGGGCCCCAAGATCCGCGTGGGCAAGTTCGTGGACGGCAAGGTGATGCTGGTGGGCGGCCAGCCCTTCGTGCTGGACGCCCAGCGCACCGAGCCGGGTGATCTGTCAGCCGTGGGGTTGGACTACAAGGAGCTGCCGCGGGACGTGAAGCCCGGCGACAAGCTGCTGCTGAACGACGGCCTGATCGTGCTGGTGGTCGAGGCCGTGCGTGGCGAGCAGGTGCACACGGTGGTCAAGATTGGCGGCGAGCTGTCCAACAACAAGGGCATCAACAAGGCGGGTGGCGGCCTCACCGCGCCGGCGCTCACGGCCAAGGACATGGAGGACATCAAGACCGCGATGGCCTTCCAGTGCGAGTACCTGGCGGTCAGCTTTCCCAAGAGCGCCACCGACATGGAAATGGCGCGCCAACTGGCCAACGTGGCCGGAGAGGCCTACCGCCACAAGCCCGCCCTGATCGCCAAGATCGAGCGCAGCGAGGCCATCCCCCAGCTGGAGAACATCCTCAGGGCCAGCGACGGCATCATGGTGGCGCGCGGTGACCTGGCCGTGGAGGTGGGCAACGCGGCCGTGCCGGCGTTGCAGAAGAAGATGATCCGCATGGCCCGCGAGATGGACAAGGTGGTCATCACTGCCACGCAGATGATGGAGAGCATGATCCTGGCGCCCGTGCCCACGCGCGCCGAGGTGAGCGACGTGGCCAACGCCGTGCTCGACGGCACCGATGCCGTCATGTTGAGCGCCGAGACCGCCGCGGGCAAGTACCCGGTGGAGACGGTGGAGCAGATGCACCTGATCGCGCTGGAGGCCGAGCGCGCCGAGGACGTGCAGCTCGACAGCGACTTCGTCAACAAGCAGTTCGGCCGTATCGACCAGAGCATCGCCATGGGCGCGCTGTTCACCGCGCACCACCTGGGCTGCAAGGCCATCATCGCCTTGACGGAGAGCGGCTCCACCGCGCTGTGGATGAGCCGGCACAACATCAAGGTGCCCATCTACGCCCTGACCACCAAGGCGCAGAGCGAGCGCAAGATGGCGCTCTATCGCAACGTGCGCCCCATCCTCATGCCCTCGTTCAGCGACCGCGACCAGGCCCTGCAGGCCGCCGAAAAGCTGCTGTGCGAGCGCGGCGTGCTGATGCCCGGCGACACCTACGCCATCACCTGCGGCGAGCCCATGGGCTACCCCGGCGGCACCAACATGCTCAAGGTGTGTCGGGTGGGGTGAGGGCGGTGTGGGATGTAGTGCTTCAGGACGGCTCGTGAACTCCTGTCGTTTTTTACGCACCTGGTGGCCATGGGTCTTGGCGGCCCAGCTGCTGGCCGGATGTGCTTCAACGCCTTCTCTTCCCGGCGGGCTGGATCTGGCGCGCGCCAGCTTCGAACCCCTGAATGAGGTCGTGCAAGTCCGGCTCGAGGAGGCCGGCTTGAAGAGCCCGACCGCGCAGGCCGGCGGGTGGTTGGGGCTGGGCGCTGGTCTGGGTGTCGGGGGCTTGGCCTGCGCTGCCACGGGGCCCTTGGCGCTCCTTTGCTATGCGTCGGTGGTGCCATTGGCCACGGCCGTGGGCGGAGTAGGCGGAATGGCGGTGGGCAAGGCAGTGGCCGGCAACGCCGAAGGTGTGGCCGAGAAGACACAGCTGCTGCAGCGCGAATGGGCGCTGCTCAACGAGCGCTCCCCACTGGGCCAGGCGGTTGGGCGGCTGCTCCCGGCACGTGGCGCCTTGCACGACGAGTCCTTGCTGCCGGCAGCCGCGGGACCCGCGTCGTCCTGGAGGCTGGAGTTGGGTTATGCAACCCTGGGCACGCTGGGCAGCGGCACGGGCGAGCCCTTTGCCTTGCAGGGCACAGCGCGCCTGAAGGTCTCGCGGGCAGGGCAGAAGTCACCGGAGTTCGAGAAGCTCTACACCGCGCAAGGCACCTCTCGCCTGACGCTGGAGTCGTGGGCAGCCGATGAGGCCAAGGCCCTTCGGCGCGTGCTCGATGAAGTCGCGGCAGCCCTTGCCGACCAGATAGCGACCGACTTGGCCCGGGGAGCCAAAGCTGCTCCGTGAAACGTCGTCTCCCCCTCGAACAAGCCACTCAGGCGACAGCGCCGGCCCCGACCTTTCGCATCAACCGGGTGATCAGCCCCAACCATGCCCGCGTGACTCCTGCCAGGTCTCACCCCGGGCTGTCACCTGGCATGCGGTGCGGCCTCACAGCAACCGCTTGAGCAGGTACGACAGCCGCGCGCCGGCCTTGGCGGTGGAGTCCAGGTCCACGCTGTCGATCTCGCCAGCAAACTCCTGCTCGCTGTCCAGCACGTTGACCTTGCCGGAGACCGCCACCTGCAGGTTGCGGCGCAGCCTGAAGGCCAGCACGCTGGCCACGGCCATGTAGAACCTCGCGGCAAAGGCGGTGTCGGTCTCGATCTTCTCGGTCAGCACGTCCTCGTCCAGCACCGCCACCACGGCCGCAGTGTCGGCCGTGATGCGCGCCACGGTCTTGCGCTTGTCGACGAAGCTGACCTCGCCCATGATGTCGCCGGCGTTCAGCGTGCCCAGCGGCCGGCCGTCGGGCGCGTTCACCCGGCAGCGCCCGTCCAGCAGCAGGTAGACGCTGCGGTTGACCCTGCCGCTGTCGATGAGCACCTCGCCCGCTGCGACCTGCTGCTTTCGGCAGGCCTGGTGAATCCAGGCCACGTCGTTCTCGTCCAGGTTCTCGAAGATGATGAGTGATGAGCGCATGGCAGGTCAGGCCTTTCCGTGGAACAGGGTTCTGAAGGGGCCGGGGGTTGCGAGAAGCTGGTCGTAGCGGCCTTCCTGTGCGATGGCACCGCGGTCCAGCACCACGATCCGGTCGCAGTTGCGCAGTGTGCCCAACCGGTGAGTGAACACGATCCGCGTGATGGGCAGGCGCTCCAGCACGTCGCCCACCTTCTGCACGCTCAGGGTGTCCAGCGCGCTGGTGGCCTCGTCGAAGATCAGCAGCCTGGGGTTGCCAACCAGGGCCCGGGCCATGGCCATCAACTGCGCTTGCCCACCCGAGAACAGGCTGGAGCTCTCGCCGATCACCGTGTGGATCCCCATGGGCAGCCCCTTGACGAAGGATGCCAGGCCCAGCGTGCCCAGCGTCTGCAGCACGGCGTCGACTTCCAGGTCGCGGCCGGCGGTGATGTTCTCCAGGATGGACCCCGGGAACAGCCGGTAGTCCTGCAGGACGACGCCGAACGAGCGTCGCACCTCGTCGAGCTGCACGTTGGACAGGTCATTGCCGTCGATGAAGACCTTGCCGTTCGTCGGTGACAGCAGCCCCAGGAACAGCCGCACCAGTGTGGACTTGCCGCAGCCCGAGGGCCCGACGATGCCGATGTACTCGCCCGGTTTGACGTGAAGTGACAGGTTGGACAGCACCAGGGGGCTGTCGTCCGTGTACTTGAAGTCCACGGCCTGCAACTCGATCTCGCCCCGGCTCTCGCCCGGCCGTCTGCGCCCGGCGTCAGACTCCGGCAACTCGGTGCGTACGGGCTTGGACATGTCCACCGAGACGACCAGGCCAAAATAGGCCAGCACGGTGGCGGCCAGGCCGGCCGCACTGCCGGTGACGATGGACACCGAGCTCACGAACGCCACGTAATGCCCCACCGAGGTGGGTTCAGCGCTTACGGTGGAGTAGGCGACGATGGAGAACACCGCACACAGCGTCAGCAGCCCCAGCGACTGCTGGAGCGCGGAGAAGGTGTTGGCGAACTGCGTGCTGCGCACCTGCCGGCGCCGCATCTCCACGAAGTTGTCGCGCCAGCGCAGGAAGGCGCGCCGCTCGGCGGCGAACATCCGGATCGGCAGCATGTTGGCGATCAGCTCATACACGATCGTCATGACGTTGGCCGTCATGGCCTCGCCCTCGGAGTAGGCTTGGCGGCTCAGCCGGCCCAGCCCCCAGGCCAGGCCCAGGCTGACGACGCACACGCCCAGCACCGCCAGGGCTCCCAGCGGGTAGTAGAAGGTCAGCGTGGCCAGGCCGATCACGAAGGTGACCAGGTCCATGCTGGTGCGCACCAGCATGCGAAGCGAAGAGCGCCGAGCGCCCTCCACCGCCGTGAAGCGGCGCATCAGGTCGGCCTTGTTATAGACCGAGAAGAAGCGCATGGGCAGCCTGAACAACCGCTCGAGCAGGGCCGCCTGCCTTCGCGAGCAGGATCGGTCCCTTACCATCGGATCTGTCTCCCGAACGCGCTGGAGACGCTAAAGGAGGATGTTCATGGAACTGAAGACCGCACGCGTGTTCGTGGGGGATATCGCCAAGGGCTTGCGGTTCTACGGACGGGCTCTGGATCTCGAACTGGTCGCCGATGGCAGCGCCTTCGGCTGCTGCGTGTTCGCCTCGGGCGGCGTTCTCGCGACTTTTCGGGACCCGTCGGGCAACCGACTGCAGATCGTGCAGAGGCCTTCGACCGCTTGATCGATCGGCGGGTCCTGCCATGAGGCTGAGATGCGTCCGGCCCATGCGGGCCACGCTGCACCGCGCGTACTGGGCCGAGACGAACAGACCATGCCATGCCTGATCCGTGACCTGGCTCTGCCTGCCGTGGTGGCGGGCTTCGTGGCGGTGCTCGTGGGGTTCACGAGTTCGGTGGCCCTGGTGTTTGCGGCGGCGCAGGCGGTGGGGGCGGATGCGGCGCAGACGGCTTCATGGATCTGGGCGTTGGGCTTGGGGATGGCCATCACCTCCATCGGCCTGTCCTGGCATTACCGGCAGCCGGTGCTGACCGCCTGGTCCACGCCTGGCGCGGCGCTGGTGGCCGCCAGCAGCGGCGTGGACCTGCCGCATGCCATTGGCGCCTTCATGGTCTGCAGTGCCTTGATCTTGCTGGCCGGGGCCACGGGGCTGTTTGCGCGGGTGATGAACCGCATCCCGCAGTCGATTGCGGCGGCCCTGCTGGCCGGGGTGCTGGCGCGCTTCGGGCTGGACGCTGCGCAGGCGCTGGGTACGGCGCCCTGGTTGGTGCTGGCCATGACGCTGAGCTTCCTGGTGGCGCGCCGCCTTTGGCCGCGCCACGCGGTGCCGCTGGCCTTGCTGGTGGGCACGGGGGTGGCCGCTTGGCAGGGGGCGATGGACTGGCAGCGCCTGCAGGCCGGGTGGGCCGCGCCGGTGTGGACCGCGCCGGCCTTCAGCGTCTCGGCTGCGGTGGGCCTGGCCTTGCCGCTGTTCATCGTCACCATGGCGTCGCAGAACCTGCCGGGGGTGGCCGCGCAGCGGGCTGCGGGCTACGACACCCCCGTGTCGCCCCCTCTGGTGGCCACCGGCCTGACAGGGCTGCTGCTGGCGCCCTTTGGCGGGTATGCCTTCAATCTGGCGGCCATCACCGCGGCCATCTGCATGGGCCGGGAGGCGGGCGACGACCCGGCGCGCCGCTACACAGCGGCCATCGCGGCGGGCGTGTTCTACGGCCTGGCCGGGTTGGCCGGCGGCGCCGTGGTGGGCTTGCTCCAGGCCTTCCCGAGAGAGTTGGTGCTGGCGGTGGCGGGCCTGGCCTTGCTGGGCACCATCGCCACAGGCATGGCCACGGCCCTGAAGGAGCAGACCCACCGTGACGCGGCCGTGATCACCTTCCTCGTGACCCTGTCGGGCGTGTCGTTGGCCGGCATCGGCTCTGCCTTCTGGGGCGTGGCGGCCGGCACGATGGCGCTGCTTGTGCAGCGCAGACAGACGCCCACCTTCAGGTGAGCCGCACCGGGACCTCTTGACGAGGTGCATGGAAGGCAGGGGTTCGAGCTATGGACAGGAATGAACAGGACCGCTGTACGGTAAAGTGCCGTATCAACTTCGGAGCCCCACATGACTGCCGCCGCCCGTTTCGACCTCAAGATGGATGCTGCTGACAAGGCGGTCGTGGCCCAGGCGGCGGCCCTGCTCGGCACCACCATGGCCGGCTTCGTGCGCATGGCCGCCAAGGAGAAGGCCCAGGCGCTGCTGGAGCGCGAAGCGCGGGTGACGCTTACTGTCCGTGACTTCGGTGAGTTCACGGCCGCGCTGGATTTGGCGTTCGCGCCCAATCCGGCCCTCAAGGCCGCTCTGACGCAGGTGCGCCGCAGGGTGCGCCGTGCTTGAGGACCTTCCCCTTGACCCTGCCGTACACGACCGGCAGGCGTTCACGTGCGGAGTCCCCGCGCTTGACGAGTATCTGCAACGGTTTGCGCAGCAGCATCGACAGCGGGGCATCAGTTCGATCTACGTCCTGACGGATTCGGCGCAGCCCGAGCGCATCCTGGGCTACTACACCCTCAGTGCGGCCGAGGTGGACGCGCAGCGCCTGGAGGATGCCGAGCGCAGGAGATTGCCCAGGTATCCGGTGCCTTGCTTTCGTATGGGCCGTCTCGCCTGCAACGAAGATCAGCAGGGGCGCGGCATGGGCAAGTTGCTGCTGGCTTGCGCCACTGACCGTTGCCTGAAGGCGCGACAGCAGGTGGCCGCCTATGCCCTGCTGGTCGATGCGAAGGACGCCGCCGCCAAGGCTTTCTATCTTCACTTCGGGTTCAAGGCCTTCCGGGATACGCCGCTGACGCTCTACCTCCCGCTGGGTCGATAGCTCTGTGCTGAGGCACTGTCACCGGCACGACCGCCCTGCTTGTGCAACAGTCGCGGATCTGTTCCCTCACTTGAACCCTCGCGTCGTACTGCACCGGCCGTCCCCATGGCCGGCGGTGGTGGCGACCGCGGGGTGATGTTGCCCACATGCAGATTCTTTTCGTTGCCGACCCGCTGGAGTCCTTCAAGACCTACAAGGACTCCACCTTCACCATGATGCGCGAGGCTGCACGCCGGGGCCACACGCTGCTGGCTTGTGAGCCGCGTGAGCTGCGCTGGCAGCAGGGCTGGCCGGTCACCGGGCGCATCCGCGAGATCGCCCTCACGGGCGAGGCCGATGACTGGTTCACCACCGTGGCCACGCACGCCGACCTGCCCCTGCGCGACACCGGCGCCGTGGTGATGCGCAAGGACCCGCCCTTCGACAGCGAGTACTTCTACGCCACGCACCTGCTGGGCCAGGCCGAGCGCGAGGGTGCGCGGGTGTTCAACAAGCCTGCAGCGCTGCGCGACCACCCGGAAAAGCTGGCCATCCTGGAGTTTGCGCAGTGGATCGCCCCCACGCTGGTCACGCGCAGCGAAGACGACATCCGGGCCTTCCACGCCGAGCACCGCGACATCATCCTCAAGCCGCTGGATGGCATGGGCGGCATGGGCATCTTCCGTGTCGGGCCCGATGGCCTGAACCTGGGTGCCATCAGCGAGACGCTCAACCGCGACGGCGCGCAGACGGTGATGGTGCAGAAGTACCTGCCGGCCATCGCCCAGGGCGACAAGCGGGTGCTGGTGATTGGCGGGCAGGCGGTGCCTTATTCCCTGGCACGCATTCCCCAGGGCGGCGAGGTGCGCGGCAACCTGGCCGCTGGCGGCAAGGGCGTGGCCCAGCCGCTGACCGAGGCCGACCGCGCCATCGCGCAGGCTCTGGGGCCGGTGCTGGCCGCACGCGGGCTGTTGCTGGTGGGCCTGGACGTCATTGGCGACCGCCTCACCGAGGTCAACGTCACCAGCCCCACGTGCTTCCGCGAAATCATGGACCAGACGGGCTTTGACGTCGCAGCGATGTTCCTGGATGCGCTGGAGGCTGCGGTGGCGGCAGCCGTCTGATCGTCGGACCCGGCAGCGCTGTCGGCCCGTCCTCCCTGCAATTTCCACGTTGAACCCATGAACCTTGTCGATGCCCTGAACCACTGCGCCGCCCACGCCCCGGAGTACGGCGGCGGCCTGAGCAACCACCTGCCCATGACCCTGTTGGCGCTGGAGCGGCTGGGTGCGGATGACGCCCGCCGGTCGGCCTTTGCAGCGGTCTACACCCCCCGGCTGCAGCCCGCACCGCCCGCGCAGCCCTGGCCCGCGGGCGACCCCTGGCCCGACCGACTGGGCCAGTACGAGGCCTGGCCGGCATACCGCGCCCTGTTCACCGAGTGGATCGCGCAGGAAGGCGCCAGCGACATGCTGGGCCAGGTGCTGCCGCAGCTCATGCCGGGCGTCAGCGCCGCCGCCTTCCACGGCCTGATCCGCACCGCCTACGCCCTGCGCAGCGGCCATCTGGGTGAACTGGCTGACGCGCTGGCCTACTGGGCCTGCCGCCACCAGCGGCTGGGCGCGATGCTCAACCCGCAGGCCGGTACGGCCCGCGCCCCCGCCACGGACGACCCTGTGGCCCTGCTGCGCGAGTTGCGCGCCGGGCGCTCCCGGGCTGCGCTGATCAGCCAGCAGATGCTGGAGGCCGCGCGCGACGCTCGCGTGAACCGCACCGCCGCGCGCCTTTTCGTGGACGAGGGCACGCCCGAGCGACTGGCGCGTGCGGCGGCCTTTGCGTATGCGCACACTGGCAGCTTCACGGCGCTGCACCTGGTCACGGGCACACACGCCATGCGCGTGGCGGCGCGGTTCGTTGATGAGCCGCTCACCGCCTGGGCCTGGTTCTGGCAGGCCTTTGCCCACGCGGTGGTGGCCGCACGGCTGCAACCGGCCGCAGCTGCACCGCTGCGCAGTTGGAAGACGTTGGTGGCGCGGGCCCTGGCCAGCGACGACGAGCACTTGATCAAGCTCGTGGACAGCTGCCGCGAGGAAGAGAAGGCCTACGCCTGCCGTGGCGAGACACTGTGGCGCGCCGCGGCGTCGCGGGCGCTGGCCGGTTGATGGCAGCACGCAGGCCCTCGGCGCAGCCGTTTGCGAAATTGGAAGCACCGCGGGACCGCTAGCCGGGCCCTTCCCGGCGTGGCAGGGACAATGCGCTCATGGCCCTGCTGACACTTACCAACGCCCATCTCGCCTTCGGGCATGTGCCTTTGCTCGATGGCGCCGCTTTCTCGCTGGAGGCCGGTGAGCGGGTGGCGCTGATCGGACGCAATGGCACGGGCAAGTCCTCGCTGCTCAAGGTGCTGGCCGGGGTGGAGCGCCTGGACGACGGGCTGCTGCAGCAACAAGGCGGCCTGCGCCGGGTGTATGTGCCGCAGGAACCGCAGTTTGCCGCGGGCGCCACCGTCTTCGATGCCGTGGCCGAGGGCGTGGCGCAGGCCCGGGCGCTGCGTGAGCGCTACGAGATGCTGGCCAGCGGGCATGCGCCGGACCTGGAGGGTGCGCCCGCGCCCGCTGCAACGGCCTCCAGGTCCCAGGCACCGGCCCAGGACGCCGATGATCTCGACACCTTGCAGACGCGCATCGAGGCCCTGGACGGCTGGGCCTGGGAACAGCGCGTGGACGAGGCGCTGCAGCGTCTGCATCTGCAGGCCCAGGCTCCGGTGGCCTCGCTGTCCGGCGGCACCAGGAAGCGCGTGGCACTGGCGCAGGCTCTGGTGGCGCGGCCCGACGTGCTGCTGCTGGATGAGCCCACCAACCACCTCGACATCGAGGCCATCGAGTGGCTGCAGGACCTGCTGGTGCAATGGCGCGGGGCGGGCGTGAGCTCGGGCTCTTCAGGCGGCCTGGTGCTGGTGTCGCACGACCGCGCTTTCATCGACGCCGTGGCCACCCGCATCATCGAGCTGGACCGTGGCGTGCTGCGCAGCTACCCCGGCAACTTCGCCGCCTTTGGCGCCACCAAGGCCCGTGAACTCGAAAACGAGGCGCTGGCCCATGCGCGCGCCGACAAGCTGCTGGCGCAAGAGGAGGTCTGGGTGCGCAAGGGCGTGGAGGCGCGGCGTACGCGCAGCGTGGGCCGCGTGGCCCGGCTGCAGGCCTTGCGCGCCCAGCGCGTGGCGCGGCGCGACCAGCTCGGCCAGGTGCGGCTGGAACTCGATGCCGGCCTGCCTCCCGGCAAGATCGTGGCTGAGTTGCGCGACGTCAGCATGCGCTTCAGCGAGCGCGTGGTGATCGACCATTTCAGCGCGACCCTCCTGCGCGGCGACAAGGTGGGCCTGATAGGCCCCAACGGTGCGGGCAAGACCACGCTGCTCAAGCTCATCCTGGGCGAGCTGGCGCCCACCTCGGGCACGGTGCGGCAGGGCACCAAGCTGCAGGTGGCCTATTTCGACCAGATGCGCGCCGGCCTGAACCTGGATGCGACGCTGGCTGACACCATCAGCCCGGGCAGCGAGTGGGTGGAGTTTGCCGGCCAGCGCAAGCACGTCATGAGCTACCTGAACGACTTCCTGTTCTCACCCGAGCGTGCCAACTCGCCGGTGCGCACCCTCTCAGGCGGCGAGCGCAACCGTCTGCTGCTGGCGCGCCTCTTCGCCCTGCCGGCCAACGTGCTGGTGCTGGACGAACCCACCAACGACCTGGATATCGACACCCTGGACCTGCTGGAGGAGCTGCTGCAGGGCTATGGCGGCACCGTCTTCCTGGTCAGCCATGACCGGCGCTTTCTCGACAACGTGGTCACCAGCACCATTGCCTGGGAGGGCGATCCGGCCTTTGGCGGCCGTCCCGGCCTGTGGCGAGAGTATGAGGGCGGCTACGAGGACTGGAAGCTGCAGCGCGAGCGTGCCCGCTTGCTGGCCTCGTCCCCGCAGCCCGCCAGGCCTGCGGCGCAGGGCACTGCCGGTGGGGGCGCTGCCATGGCCCCGCCCGCCGCGGAGCCCCGGCTTGAGGCTGCCGCTCCCGCGCCCCGCCCCTCGGCACCCCCACGCAAGCTCAGCTACAAGGAGCAGCGCGAACTCGAGGCCCTGCCCGCGCGCATCGAGGCGCTTGAAGCCGAGCAGAGGACGATAGACGCCGAACTGGCCGACGGCCTGCTGTTTGCGCGCCATCCACAGCGTGGGGCCGAGCTGTCCGCGCGCCGTGCGCAGATCGAGGAAGAGCTGATGCACGCGCTGGAACGCTGGGAGGCTCTGGCGGCGCGGTGAGGAGGTGCCAACTGGGGCGGCCGGCCTTCGGGGCTGCGCAGTTGACTGAAAGGGCGGGGGCTACACCGCCGAGCCGCTCTGCGGCCTGGCCAGGCGCGGCAGGGTCTCGAAGTCCGGAGCGGCCGCGCTGGCAAAGCCGGGGCAGCGCAAGCTGCCAAGGGCCAGCGCTCCGCCGTCAATTCGCAGGCGGGTGATGAGCTCCCCGTCCGGCGCCGTCACCTGTTCGTACAGGTCGGGATGGGCCTGGGCAAAGGCCTGCTGCTCGGCCCGAGGCCGCCCGCGCATCCCGTCCACGTAGTGGTGGCCGTTGCGTTCCACGTGGGAGATTCCCAGGAGGTTGACCAGCGCCAGGTCCTGCTGCAGAGCCAGTCCTGGCTGCAGCGTGAGGTCCTCGGCTGACAGGAAGTGATGCCCGGGTGTGCCGCGCTGCGCATTCCACGCCGTGCAGCGTGCGGCATTCAGGATCGACTTGTACAGCCCCTTGCAGGTCTTGCTGGAGACGCCGCGCCAGCCCAGCGCCCGCGCCTGCTCGAAGGCCTCGAGCGTGCCGTCTGACTCGTCGATCAGCAGCGGCCAGCCGATGTCCGGTACGGGCCGCCCCGCCTGCAGTGCGATGTCGCGGTGAAAGGGTTGCTCGATGAAGAGCACGCTGGCGGCCAGGCGCTTCAGTGCTGGTGTGGCGCGCAGGCGCTGGGCCAATGCCACCAACGCGGCGGCGTCGGCAAACTGCTCGTTCCCGTCCAGCGTGACCTGATAGGCCACCACACCTCGGTCCAGCACCTGCGCGATGGCATGCAGCCGTTGCAGGTCGGCCTCGACCTGCCCGCTGAGCTTGAGCTTGAAGTGCCGGTGACCATAGTGCGCAATCACCTGCTCCAGCGTCTGGGGCAGGCCGTCATGCAAGGGCTCGGTGACGTCATCGGAGGTGATCGGGTCTGCCAGCCCCACGGTGTGGCGTGCGGCGATGGTGCGGGCGGGGGTCAGCCCCGCCAGAAAAGCATTGAAGTCGAAGGCGGCGAAGTCGGGATGCGCGCCACCGATGCCTGCGAGGTTGCGCTGCGTCGCTTCGTAGAAGTTCTGGTTCGTGGCACGGCACAGCGCGTCCAGCACCGCTCGGTCGATCAAGGCCGGGCCGTAGGCCGCCAGCAGCGGGTTGTGGCCGCGTGCAGCGGCGGCGCGCCGGTGCGCATCGTGGTGGCGCGCGAAGTGGCCGAAGGCGGTGTCGACGCCGGCGTTTCCTGGCTCGGTCGTGTAGGCCTGCGCCGCCAGGTGCAGCACGTCGCGCAGCTGGTCCAGGTTCTGCTCGTTGCTCAGGGCCGGGTTCTTGTCGAACCATTTGGGCGACAGCAGTTCCGCTGCCGCACCCGTGCCGCGCAGCCCATGGGCACCCTCGATGTGCACCCGCACCCAGGCTTGCTGGCAGTGTGTGAGCGTGACCACACCGAACCGAAAGGGCATGCGCAGTCGCACCGGGGCCTCGAACAACTCGATGTCGGTGATGCGAAAGTCCGGCGTGCCACCGGTCATCGCCGGGCCCTCCTCAGCGCTTCTGGCGCCGCGCCTCGACAGCCCCTCATGCGCGGGAGTCCAGCGTCTGCAGCAGCCCTTTCAGGTACCCGGCTGACCACGCGGCGCAGCCCGGACCATCGGGCACATACTCGAAAGGCTCCACCGCCACCCAGTGGTCCCAGCCGCCGCGCTGCAGCGAGGCCAGGACCGGGCCGAAGGCCATCTCTCCCTGGCCGGGGGCTCGGCGATTCGGATCGTTGAGCTGCACATGTGCCACCAGGCCGGTGGGCAGCCAGTGTTCGATCAGCGCCGGCACAGGCATGTCCTCAGCGAGCCCTGCGGAACTGGTGTCGACCATGGTGCGCAGGGCGGGCTGCCCAACCGCCTGGACGATGGCCGCTGCCTCGGCCACGGTGTTGACCACTTCCGTCTGGTCGCGCGACAAGGGCTCGATGCAGTACGTCACCTCGCAGGCCGCCGCGGCCTGGCTGGCCTGCGCCCAGGCCTCGGTGGCCCAGCCCAGAGCCCGCTCATGCGAGAAGCCTTGTGCCACCCGCCGCTGCCACGGCGAGCCGTGCACCAGGTAGCGGCCGCCCATCGCCGCACACAACTCGCAGAGGTGGCGCATGAAGGCCACGGTGCGTGCCCGCACTGCGGGGTCAGGGTCGGTGATCGACAGCCCCGCGGGCTTGACGAGCAGCCAGTGCAGGCCGCTGATCTCCAGGCCGTGGTCGGCCGCCACCTGTTGCAGCGCCCGGGCCTGCGCAACCGTCATGCCCTGTGGGTCCTCGCACACCGTGTACGGCGCCACCTCGAGGCCGGCGTATCCAAGTGCGCGGGCCACGCGGCACTGCTCGGCAAAGGGCAGGGCCGCCAGCACTTCGTTGCACAGCGCGAGCTTCATGTCGGGGGCCTGGGTCGGGTCTCAGGATGTGTAAAGGGCCTGCAGGATCCTCACGCCGAGGCCCAGGGCAGGCGCCGCCGCACCGCCGGGATGCGCAGCAGCAGGATCAGCGCGATGATGCCGAACAGCGTGGCCGAAATCGGCCGCGTGAAGAACGGCGTCAGGTCTCCGTCCGACAGCACCAGCCCGCGCCGCAGGTTCTTCTCCATCAGGTCGCCCAGCACGATGCCCAGCACCAGCGGCGCGACCGGGAACTTGTACTGGCGCAGCAGGAACCCGAGCAGCCCGAAGCCCAGCATCGTCCACACATCGAACATGCGCTGCGCCAGCGCGTAAGTGCCGATGACGCACAGGACGAAGATCATCGGCACGATGATGGTGGTGGGCACCTTGAGCACCTGCACCAGCAGCTTGGTCAGCACCAGCCCGTAGATCAGGATGCCGATGGTGGCCAGCAGCATCATGGCCACCACGTCGTACACGAACTGCGGAGACTCGGTCATGATCATCGGCCCGGGCTTGACGCCGTGGATCAGCATGGCCGCCATCAGCACCGCCGCCGGCGCCGAGCCCGGGATCTGCAGCGTGAGCACGGGGATGATGGCACCGGGCACACAGGCGTTGTCGCCCGTCTCCGCGGCCATCAGGCCCTCGATCGACCCCTTGCCGAACTTTTCCTTCTCCTTGCTCGCGCGCTTGGCGGCGGCGTACGACGACCAGGCGGCCACGTCCTCGCCCACGCCTGGGACGATGCCTATGAAGGTGCCGATGACGCCTGAGCGCAGGATCGTGCGCCAGTACTGAAACACGTCGCGGATCTTCGGGATCACCGTGTCGAAGGGGTTGATCTTCGGCACGGGGCGCTTCTCCTGCATGGCCACCAGCACCTCGGCAAAGCCGAAGGCGCCTACCAGGGCCGGTACCAGCGAGAACCCGCCGGCCAGGTCGCGGTTGTCGAAGCTGAAACGCTCGAAGGCGTGGATGCCGTCCTGCCCGATGGTGGCGATGAACAGGCCCGCGATGCCGGTGATCCAGCCCTTGAGCGCGTCCCCGCCGGTCAGCGTGGCGGAGATGATCACGCCGAAGATCGCCAGCCAGAAGAACTCATAGGCGCCGAACTTCAGCGCCAGATCGCCCAGCAGCGGTGTGAACAGGGCCAGGAAGAACATGCCGATCAGCGTGCCCATCACCGAGCCCGTGGTCGCAATGCCCATGGCGCGGCCCGCGTGGCCCTGCCGCGCGAGGGCGTAGCCATCCAGGCAGCTGGCCGCCGAGGCCGGTGTCCCCGGGATGTTCAGCAAGATGGCGCTTCGACTGCCGCCGTAGATGGCGCCCACGTAGGTGCATATCAGGATCAGCAGTGCCTGCTCCGAGGGCAGCTTGATGGTCAGCGTGGTCATCAGCGCCACGCCCATGGTGGCCGTCAGGCCCGGCAGGGCGCCGATCACCACGCCCACCAGCGAAGAGGCCAGGGCGAAGAAGATGGACTGCGGCGTCATGAACGACGCCAGTGAATGCCCGAAGGCGATGAGGCCGTCGAACATCAGGGCAACCTCACCAGGAAGATGTATTGGAACGACAGGGTGACGATGGCGCTCCACGCGGCACCGTAGAGGGCGGCCAGTGCCCACTGCGAAGGTGGCGAGCGCCCCATGATCCGCTGACGTTCACGGTCCAGCAGCCCCACGAAGGCCGTGATGAAGACGAAGGTGGCCAGCCAGAAGGGCAGCCCGGTGCCGATGAGCACCAAGGCGTAGAACAGCGTCAGCGCGAAGACGGTGGCCATGTGGCCCAGACCCCGCAGACCGCCAGCCGGGGCTGGCATGGTGTCTTGCGCTGAAGCGTGGGCGCTGCGCAGGGCACCACGCCCCACGGCACGCAGCGCCAGCGCGATGCCCAGCACCAGGATCATTGCCCCGAGCAAACCGGGCACCAGGCCAGGCGCCTCGTAGGGGTTGATGCTCAGCCGCTCCAAGCGGTCCATCCGCCAGGCACCGACCGCCACCGCTGCGCCGAAGGTGATCCACAACGCGGCGGCGACGAGGTCGGAGCGCGGCGAGGCCTCGTCGTCCTCGGGGTCACCGGTTTGAGGCCGTGGCGAGGGTGCGGGCGTTTGCATGGTCTGCTCAGGGCTTGGCGATGCCCACCGTGTCAGGCGCCACCTTGGTCTTGCCCCCGGCGTGCAGCAGCCAGGCATTGGCCTGCACGGCTGGGAAGGCGGCGGTCTGCGCGGCCTCGCCCGCGGCCGGTGCGAACAGCGCGCCTCGGTTGGCAGCGTACTTCTTCAGCGCCTCGTTGTTGACGATGTGTTCGGCCCAGGCCTTCTCCAGGGTGGCGATCACCTCTGCCGGCACGCCCTTGGGGATGAAGATGCCGAAGTAGTTGGGCGGGGCCTTGAAGCCCGCGATGGTCTTGCTGATGGGCTCGATGACGCCGAAGCCCTCGATCTCCAGCGGCCGGTCGCTCACCGTGGCCAGCGGGCGCAGGCGCTTGCCACGGATCATCTCGGCCTGCTCCACGGCCAGCTGCGTGGTGACTTCGGTCTCGCCTGAGACGGTGGCCACCACCGCAGGGTTGCCGCCGTCATAGGTGACGTGGCGGTACTTCGCGCCCGTGGCGCGTGCAATGGCCTCCATCGCGTTGTGG
The DNA here is from genome assembly GCA_037127635.1 of Betaproteobacteria bacterium. Lineage (GTDB taxonomy): Bacteria > Pseudomonadota > Gammaproteobacteria > Burkholderiales > Burkholderiaceae_C > Rubrivivax. The sequence continues at coordinate 35,615 of JBAXYD010000034.1, forward strand.
CCGCCGGAGGTCACGCCGGCCGTGGCCACCTTGATGTCGGGCCGGGCCTTCATCGCCTCGATCAACTGGCCCACGTTCTGCCAAGGGGTGGTGGGGTTTACGGCGACCACCGCGATGTTCGCCACGTTCAGGAACAGGTGCCAGTCCTTGATGCCGGCGTTGAGCATGCCCAGGGACTGGTAGGCGCCCAGGTCTTGCGCGGCGCCGGCCGTCCACGTGTAGCCGTCGCGCGGCGCGTCCCAGGCGTTCTTGCTGCCGATGGAACCGGCGGCGCCCGGCTGGTTGACGACCACGATTTTCTGGCCCAGCACCTTCTCCAGTTCGGCCGCGGTCACGCGGGTGACCTGGTCGGTGGAGCCGCCCGCGGCCCAGGGCACGATCAGGTTGATGGGCTTGTTGGGCTTCCACTGCGCCTGTGCCGTGGCGCTGAAGGCGAGCACGGCGGCGCCGGCAACGGTGGTGGCGAGGAATCTGCGCTTGTCCATGAGGTGTCTCCTGGTGTTGTGGGTCGGTGTGGCTCTGGTGGGATGGGGTGACACCGCCTGGCTGTGCTCTCCGGGTGCGTGGCCAGCCATCAGGCCAGCCTGGCGGCCTTCTTGACCAGCGTGAGCTGTGCCATCTGCGGGGATTTCTTGTAATGCGCGTCCAGCGGGTAGCAGCCCGAGACCATGCCGTTGCGCGGTGCGGTGGTGCAGTCGCTGAAGGTGCGGCACAGGCGCTTGCGCTGCAATGGCCGGCCGGCCATCAGGTCGGCAGGCAGTTCGGGGTAGGACAGCATCAGCCGGCCCAGGCCGACGAAGTCGGTCCAGCCCTCGCGCACCACGGCCTGAGCCACCTGCGGCAGGAATTCCTGCAGGTAGGTGTAGCCGCTGCCGGCGAACACCAGATCCGGAAAGCGCTGCTTCAGGTCGCGCACGGCGGTCAGGTGCCGCATCACGCCCACCAGCGGGTCTTCCGGCGGCTGGTAGCCGTCCGAAGGCGGGTACATCGCCGGGCGTGTCAGGTGCGGGTTGTAGTAAGGGCTGCCCAGGGTGATGTTGAACATCCGTATGCCCAGGCCCCGGGCCACCTCGATGAAGCCGGCGGCCTCGTCCAGGCCGGACTGGGTGGGGTCCTGCTCGTCCGGGCCGAAGCCGTAGCGGTAGGGCAGGGCGCTGGCAAATTCCACCGGCACGCCCGGGCCCAGCAGTTCGGGCGTGGAGCGCGCCGGGTCGGCTCGGTAGGGCAGAAAGTCGAAGGCTGACAGTCGCACGCCCATCTCCAGGCCCGGCGCCTCGGCGCGGATGCCGGCCACCAGTTCGCGCAGGAAGCGCGTGCGGTTCTCCAACGAGCCGCCATAGTCGCCCGGCCGCGTCTTGGCTGCCAGGAACTCGTGGCCCAGGTAGCCGTGGCAATGCTTCAGGTCCACGAAGTCGAAGCCGATGTTGCGCGCCCGCTTGGCGGCGACGACAAAGTCGTCGATCAGGGCGCGGATGTCGCCGTCCTGCATCACGCGGATGCGCTCGGCGGGGCCGAAACGCCCGTCCAGCAGCGGGTGGCGGAACAGCACCTGCGGCTCCATGCGCGCGGGGTCGTTGGGCTTGCAGAAGCGGCCTGAGTGCGTGAGCTGCAAGCCGATCACCAGGCCCTCGTCGCTGCCCATGGTGCGGCGGTGTTCGGCCACGAGTTCGTCGCGCAGCCGGGCGATGTCTCCCTGCGTGTGTTCGTTCAGGACGAGCTGCTGTGGGTTGGCGCGGCCGTCGTGCCGCACCGCCACCGCTTCGCCGCCCCACACCAGCTTGGCGCCCGAGGCGCCGAAATGCCGCCAGCGCCGCTGCGTGTTCTCGGACGGGCGGCCGTCGGCTTGCCCATCCCAGCCTTCCATGGGTTGCACGCACCAGCGGTTGGCGATGGTCCAGCCGTGTACCTGCAGCGGCTGCGCCAGGGGCGAGGCGGCGCCCAGCGCCACCTCGTCGTCACACGGCATGCCCAGTCCCAGGCGCTGCAGGTTGTCGCGAAAGCCTGCCGCGCTTTCCAGCCCCTTGACCTTGACGAAATCGCCGAACTTCATGCGCTTGCCTGTGGCTGCGGTGGCTGGGATGGCGGCGGTGGCGGCGCTGGCGTGCCGGCCTGGGGCAGACGCGGGCTCATCCGAAGAAGCGGTTGGGCTTGTGAAAGATCCCCAGCACCAGGGCGCCGTTCGGGGCGTGGGCCGCATGGCGGCTGCCTGGGGGGCGCCAGACGAACCCGCCAGCCTTGACCTCGCCCTCATGGTCGACCAGGCTGCCCTCGATGACCCAGCTCTGTTCGAGTGCGACGTGCTCATGGTCGGGCAGCACCGCGCCGGGGTCCATGCGGGTGAGCACGGTCTGCAGTCCGGTGTCGGGGTCATGAACCAGGACCTTCACGCTGACGCCGGGGTAGGGCGTGGGCGTCCAGGGCAGTTCGTCGCAATTCACGTAACGCGAGGACAGTGCTTCAAGCCCGGCATGCCGGTGCTCGAGGCCAGGGGTGTGCAGGCTCAAGGTTTTCCTCCGGATCCGTCGGGCCTGGCGCGCCGGCCTTCACGGGGTTCCGCTTCATGATAGCGGCCTGCCAGACCCGCACAAACCCTGATGCCGGGCTTCGCTACAGAGCCCGGGTCCGGCGGGCTGCTGGTGTAAGGTCGGCCTCCCGCGCAGTCTTGCGCTCAGCCTCACGCCCGAGTGCGCGCAAGGACGTCCGCCGCGCCGCTTGAACGATCCCGGTCCTTGCCCCCGCCCTTTGCCCCCGCCCCTCGCCCCCGCCTCTGCTGCCCATGACCACCTTCGCTGCCATCGGCCTGGACCACCGGCACATCTACCATCTGATCGGTGAACTGCTTGCTGCCGGCGCACAGTGCGCCGGCTACTGGACGGGCACCAGCGACCCCAAGGTGCTGGAAGGGGTGCGCGAGCGCTTTCCAACGCTGCGCGCCGTGGACGACCGCGACGCCTTGCTCGACGACCCCGCAGTGGACCTGATCGTCAGCGCTGCCGTGCCGGCCCAGCGCGCTGCGTTGGCGGTGCAGGCGATGCGCCGCGGCAAGGACGTGCTCGTCGACAAGCCCGGCGTCACCTCGTTCGAGCAACTGGCGCAGTTGCAGGCCGCGGTGGCCGAGACCGGGCGCATCTTCTCCATCTGCTTTTCCGAGCGGCACATCGTGCCCGCGGTGGAGGTGGCCCGGCGCCTGGTGGCCGACGGTGCCATCGGCGAGGTGGTGCAGACCCTGGGCCTGGGCCCGCACCGCCTGAACCGCGCCCTGCGCCCGGCTTGGTTCTTCGACCGCACGCAGTTCGGCGGCATCCTGGTGGACATCGCCTCGCACCAGATCGACCAGTTTCTCGTCTTCACTGGCGCGCAGGAGGCCCAGGTGGTGCACGCCGCCGTCGGCCATCACGGCACGCAGACGGATCGCGACTTCCAGGATTTCGGCGAGATCGTGTTGTGCAGCCGGCCTGGGCAGCCGGGCCAGCAGCGCGGCTACGTGCGCGTGGATTGGTTCACGCCCGAAGGTTTGCCGACCTGGGGCGATGGGCGGCTGTTCGTCCTGGGCACCACGGGTTCGATCGAGATCCGCAAGTACCTGGACATCGAAGGCCGCCCCGGCACCAACCACCTGTTCCTGGCCGACCGCCACGGCACGCGCCACATCGAATGCAGCGCCGAACCTCTGGGCTTCTTCCGCGCCTTCCTGAACGACGTGCGCGACCGCACCGAGACAGCGATGACACAGGCGCATGTGTTCACGGTGTGCCGGCTGGCGCTGGAGGCGGATGCCTTGGCGACCTCGGGGGTCCGCGCATGACGCGCATCGGCGTGGCCCTCATCGGCCTGGGGCCGGGTTCGCAACCGCACCTGAAGAGCCTGGCGGACCTGCAGCACCGCGTCGAGCTGCGCCATGCCGTGTGCCGGCGCCCGGCCCAGGCCGACCTGGGCCCGTTCAACGGCCAGCTCGCGGCCACGGCCGACCTGGACGCCGTGCTGGCCGACCCCGCTGTGCGGGCCGTCATCGTGGCCACGCCCGCCGGCACGCACCTGGACATCGCCACCCGCTGCCTGGCCGCGGGCAAGCACACGCTGGTGGAAAAGCCGCTGGAGACTTCCCTGCCGCGCGCGCAGGCCCTGGTGGAGTGCGCGCGCGCCTCGGGATTGCGCTTCGGCGTCGTGCTGCAGCACCGTTTCCGCCCGGGCTCGCAGCGCCTGCGCGCCCTGTTGCAGGAAGAAGCCCTGGGCGCGGTGCAGTTCGCCACCGTGCGCGTGCCCTGGTGGCGGCCCCAGGCGGGCTACTACGACCAGCCCGGGCGCGGCACGCGAGCGCGCGACGGCGGTGGCGTGCTGCTGACGCAGGCCATCCACGCGCTGGACCTGTTCCGCAGCCTGGTGGGTGTGAGCGAGGTGCAGGCCGCGCAGGCCACCACCACGGCCGTGCACCGCATGGAGACCGAGGACTATGCCGCCGCGCTGCTGCGCCTGGGCCACGGCGCCCCGGGCCTGCTGATGGCCACCACGGCGCTGTACCCCGGCTCGCCCGAAGTGCTGGAGATCGCCGGCACCCGCGGCGCGGCCACGCTGGCCGCCGGCCGCCTGCAGGTGCGCTGGCACGACGGCCGCGAGGAGACGGTGGAAGCCGAAGGCCCGGGGGGCAGCGGTGCGGCCATCATGGACTTTCCGCACGACGCCCACCGCGCGCTCATTGGCGACTTTCTCGACGCCATCGTCGAAGGCCGCGATCCGCTCGTCACCGGCGAGGAGGCTCTGGCCACGCACCGCCTGATCGAGCAGGTGCTCGCGGCAGCGGCGTGATGCGCATGCCTTCTGGACAACGCCTCTTTGCGAGAAGGCTGGCCACTTCCTCATGACCTCTTCCGAACTCGCCGCCCTGCTGGTGTTTTCCACGGCCATGGCCTTCACGCCGGGGCCCAACACCACCTTGTCGGCGGCATTGGCCGCCAACGGGGGGCTCAAGCGCGCCATGACCTTCATCCTGGCCGTGCCCTTCGGCTGGGGCCTGCTGTTGGTGGCCTGCGCCGGGGGGTTGGGCGCGATCATCCAGGCCGCGCCCGTTCTGCGCGGGGCCATCAAGGTGCTGGGCCTGGCCTACATGTTGTGGCTGGCCTGGAAGTTGGCCCACACCACGCGCATGGCTGAGGCCGATGGCGGCTTGCGCGTGGGATTCCTCCAGGGCGTGATGCTGCAATTCGTCAACATCAAGGCCTGGATGAACGCGCTGATGATCAGCGCGGGTTGGATCACGGTGGCCGAGCCCATGGGGCCCCGCCTGGCCATCGTGCTGCCGCTGATGATGGCCTACGGCCTGGCCAGCAACTTCACCTACGCCCTGATCGGCTCGGCTCTGCGCGCCTGGCTGGCCACGGGGCAGCGCCTGGCTTGGTTCAACCGCACCCTGTCCGCCGTGCTTGTGGTCACGGCGGGGTGGATGGCGCTGTTGTGAATCGAGGAATCAAATTGACTGCCGATAAGTCTCCTGTTCCCCCCACCCCCGCCCAGATCCGCCGCGGCCTGTTGCTGGGCCTGCTGGGTGTGGTGATATTCGCGATGACCTTCCCCATGACCCGGCTGGCCGTGGGCGATGTGTCGGCGCCGCAGATGTCGCCCGAGTTCGTCACTGCTGCGCGGGCGGCGCTGGCGGGGTTGTTGAGCATCGGCTACCTGCGCTGGGTGGGTGCACCAGTGCCGGCGCGGCAGCACTGGCGAGCGCTGACGGTGTGCGCGCTGGGAACGGTGGTGGGCTTCCCCCTGTGCATCGGCCTGGCGCTGCGCGAGGTGGAGTCCATGCACGCGGCGGTGGTGACGGGGATCATCCCGCTGGGCACGGCGGTGGTGGGGGCACTCGCGCTGCGTCAGCGGCCCTCCGCCGGCTTCTGGGCCTGCGCGGTGGCCGGGTGCGCGCTGGTGATGACCTTCGCTGCCTGGAAGGGCGGTGGCCGGCTGGTGGCGGCGGATGGCTGGCTGCTGCTGGCCGTGCTGTCCACCTCCATCGCCTATGTGGCCGGGGCGCGGGTGTCGAGCGCCATTCCGGCGCAGCAGGTCATCTGCTGGGTGGTGATGGGCTCGCTGCCGCTGACCCTGCCGGCCACGCTGTGGTGGTGGCCCACCGGCGCCACCCCCAGCATCGCGGCCTGGGGCGGATTGCTCTACGTGGGCCTGTTCTCGATGTGGCTGGGTTTTTTCGCCTGGTATGGCGGGCTGGCGATGGGGGGCATCGTGCGCGTGAGCCAGGTGCAGCTGATACAGCCCTTCCTGGCGCTGCTGTTCGGCGTGCCGGTGCTGGGCGAGCAGCTCGACCCGGTGACCGTGGGCTTTTCACTGGCCGTGATCGCGGTGGTGTTCGTCAGCCGGCGCATGGCGGTGGGGCAGCCCAAGGCGCGCTGACGCAGCGCCGTCCTGACGGGCAGCCGAAGTCGCAGTTGCCGGCGAGTGCGATGTCCAGACGGTTCAGCCCCGGCCGCACCGCATAAGTTGGGCATGGCTGCTCAAGCGCGTCTTTTGCTCCGACATAACTTGAGTAAAAGTCAGTCTGCGCTGAAGCTTCGCTTTGTCAACGACGTGGAGCGGTGTCCGAACTGCGGCGCCGGGGAGGTGAAGATCATCGCGGCCATCCTGGAGCGGCAGATGATCGAGAAGATCCTGAGCCACCTCGGACTGGATCCACAGCCGGCACGGCGCTGCGCGCGACATGAGTCACTGTGGCGGCAGACAGCCTCAGGCCCCGTGTGAACCTTGGCGCTCGGGCGTGCAAAGCAGCCCGCGACGTGTCGGGGCGAGGCTCGAGGCGCCTTTTCAGGCTGTTGATGGGTGCGCAAGGCCCGAACCATGCGGTGGTGTCGGGTTTGCCCGGGGCCTGTCGGGCTTGAAGAGGGCGTTTGCGATTCCTATCCTCAGGTTGACGGGGGAGCGTGATGGCCTCCTGACCGAAATCGACCTTTGAGCCGCTGACGACGCTGGCGATCAACCTTGATATCACTAATTGCTATCATGATCGGATGAACAGCAAACACCGTAAGACGTTTGTGGCGATCTTTGCCCGACCGACCTCGGCGTCCATTGTGTTCGCTGACATCGAGGCGCTGGTCAAGGCGCTGGGTGGTTCTGTGTCTGAGCGCGAAGGCTCGCGGGTCAAGATTGAACTCCATGGCGAGCAGTGGTGCTGCCATCGGCCACATCCAGGCAAGGAGGCCAAGCGCTATCAGGTCGAGGAAGCTCGAGAACTACTGGAACGTGCAGGAGTGCTGCCATGAACACCATGACCCACAAAGGCTACACCGCTCGCGTCGAGTACGACGAGCGCGACAATCTCTTCGTTGGCCGAATTCTCGGCATTCGCAACATCATCAGTTTCCACGGCGAAACGGTCGTACAACTGAGAGCCGAGTTTGAGCTCGCGGTCAAAGACTATCTGGCCGACTGCAAGGAGCAAGGCCTTCACCCCGAGAAGCCGGCGTCCGGCAAATTGCTGCTACGGGTGCCGCCCGAGGTGCATGGTCGTGCGCTGGTGGCCGCGCAGGCTGCTGGCAAGAGCTTGAACCAGTGGGCCGCCGAGGTGCTGCAGCACGCGGCCCGGCCAAGCTAGCAAGATCGTCGTATGAGGCCGTCTGCGGGCGAAAGGGTGAGGCCTGCAGTCACCGCCGCGCGCCCGGCGCTGGCGGGCCTGTTGAGCATCGGCCTGGCGCTGCGGCAGCGGCCCTCGGCCGGCTTCTGGGCCTGCGCAGTGGCCGGGTGCGCGCTGGTGATGACCTTCGCCGCCTGGAAGGGCGGTGGCCGGCTGGTGGCGGCGGACGGCTGGCTGCTGCTGGCCGTGCTGTCCACCTCCATCGCTTATGTGGCCGGGGCGCGGGTGTCGGGCGCCATCCCGGCGCAGCAGGTCATCTGCTGGGTGGTGGTGGGCTCGCTGCCGCTGACCCTGCCGGCCACGCTGTGGTGGTGGCCCACAGGCACCACCCCCAGCATCACGGCCTGGGGCGGATTGCTCTACGTGGGCCTGTTCTCCATGTGGCTGGGCTTCTTCGCCTGGTACGGCGGGCTGGCGACGGGGGGCCTGGTACGCGTGAGCCAGGTGCAGCTGATCCAGCCTTTCCTGGCACTGCTGTTCGGCGTGCCGGTGCTGGGCGAACAGCTTGACCCGGTGACCGTGGGCTTCTCGCTGGCCGTGATCGCCGTGGTGTTCGTCAGCCGGCGCATGGCGGTGGGGCAGCCCAAGGCGCGTTGACGCAGCGCCGTCCTGACGGGCAGCCGAAGTCGCAGTTGCCGGCGAGTGCGATGTCCAGACGGTTCAGCCCCGGCCGCACCGCATAAGTTGGGCATGGCTGCTCAAGCGCGTCTTTTGCTCCGACATAACTTGAGTAAAAGTCAGTCTGCGCTGAAGCTTCGCTTTGTCAACGACGTGGAGCGGTGTCCGAACTGCGGCGCCGGGGAGGTGAAGATCATCGCGGCCATCCTGGAGCGGCAGATGATCGAGAAGATCCTGAGCCACCTCGGACTGGATCCACAGCCGGCACGGCGCTGCGCGCGACATGAGTCACTGTGGCGGCAGACAGCCTCAGGCCCCGTGTGAACCTGGGCGCTCGGGCGTGCGAAGCAGCCCGCGACGTGTCGGGGCGAGGCTCGAGGGGCGTTCTCAGGCGGTGGATGAGTGCGCGGGGCCCGGACCAAGAGGTGGTGTCGGGTTTACCCGGGGCCTGTCGGGCTTGAAGAGGGCGTTTGAATTTCCTATCCTCCGAACGTTGGGCCCCTGCAGCAAACGCTTCACCCGGCGCCGAACGCTTTCTACGACCGTGAGCTGCATTCTTCGGGGTAGCAACCGACACAATCCTTGATACTTCGTGTACTCGACATTGGAGCGCCTTGTGCACCTCTTCCAAACGCTTGTCTTCGCACTTACCGTACTGCTGTCGACGACGGTCGCCGAGGCCCAGTCAACCTTTTGGGAGCTAAAGAGGGAGCAATCCATCTATCCAGTGTCGCCGCAAAAGGGATTGCAAGCCCACGTGCATGTCTATCTACCACCCGGTTTTGAACGACGACGCTCACCTGTGATCGTCTATCTTCATGGGGCCGGGGAGCGCGGTAAACCGCCCGAGGTAATGCAAAATACCGCCATCGCTGCGCGGTTGAGAACACATCCTGACTTTCCTTTTATCGTAGTGTCCCCTCAATTGGTAACTGACGCTCCCGAATGGGACCCCGACGAAGTGCACGCCCTGCTTGATGAAATTCTGCCGAAGCTGCCAGCAGATCTAAAAAGGCTCTACGTAACCGGCATGAGCATGGGCGGAACCGGCGTCTGGCGCCTGGCCTTCGCCCGACCTGATCGATTCTCGGCAATCGCTCCAGTCGCTACGGCTCAGAAACTAGAAGGTGCATGTCGAATCAAGACTGTTCCGGTTTGGGCATTTCACAACGATCCAGACACATACTTTCCGATGGCATATTCCGTGGAATTGGTGCAAGCCCTGCAGCGCTGCGATGGCAAAGCGCAGATCACCCTTTACAAGCGGGCCGGACACAACGCATGGACAGAGGCATACAAGACAGACGCGCTGTATGACTGGCTTCTTTCGAACGTACGCTAGGCCTCAGGATCAGTTCGTTCTCCAGTAGCGCTCTCGGCACTCCACAGCGAGGCCCCTCGCTCAAGCGGAGCGCCAACGGCAGGCCATCAAGCCCGGTCTGGCGGTACGGATACATTTTGGCCAGCCCGGGCCCCCCCGGGGGGGACTGCTGACTTCTTCTACCCGAGCCGGATGCCGACGGCGAGGAGCCGCGCACGCTGCGGCCGCTGCAGGCGGCGGCCATCACTTACCGCATCGCCTTCGGTCCCCGTGCCGGGCAGAAGGTGCTGACGCTGCGAGGCGCGATGCCGCGCGAGGATCGGGCGCGCCAACCCCTGTGCGCCGACATCGACGGGTTCAGCCTGCACGCCGGGGTACGAGTCGAGGCACCCGATCGCAAGCGGCTGGAGCAGTTGTGCCGCTACATCACGCGCCCCGCGCTGTCGTACGAGTACGTATTCAGCCTCCCCCCGCGAGCTGTTGACGGCGCGACACCAAGCTTTCTT
>JBAXYD010000035.1:0-43361 GCA_037127635.1 Betaproteobacteria bacterium
TCGAGAATGATGTCCACCACCGGCCGCACATCGGCCATGGAGCCACTGATCACCTGCAGCACGTCCGTGGTCGCGGTCTGTCTTTCCAGGGCTTCCCTGGTCTCCCTGTAAAGGCGTACGTTTTCGATGGCGATCGCCGCCTGGTCGGCGAAGGTTTTGAGCAGGTCGACCTGCTGGTCCGAAAAGAGCCCCGGCGTGGCCCGCGCCAGGTTGATCGCGCCGATAGGCTGGCCGTCGCGCATCATGGGTACCGACATGACGCTGCGGACATGGGAGACAGCTGCGACGGCGCTGAGCACGTAAGCCGGAGTCTCGAGCACGTCAGGGCACTGCACGACCTCGCAGGTGAGAACCGCGCGTGCGGACACACTGCCGCCCGTGGCGGGCATCGGGTACGCTGAGCGCAGGAGCCGCTCACCCTCAGGGTCATGCGCCGCGTTGACAGCTAACACCTCAAGCAACTGCCCGTCATAGCCCAGCACCACACCGGTACCTGCATCGCACAGCAGCGTGGCCCTGTCAGCGATGGCGTCGAAGACCGGCTGCGTGTCGGTTGGTGAACTGGCGATCACCTGCATGACCTCCGCAATCGCCGCCTGCTGCTTGAGCGTTGCTACGGTCCGCTCCCACAACCGCTTTTGGTCGGTGATGTCGGTGACCGTGCCCACTACTCGGGTGACGGTGCCGTTGCCGTCACGAACCGGAAAGGCGCGGTCACGGACCCAACGTATACGACCATCGCTGCCCGAGATGACTCTGTATTCGACGTCGTAACTGCCCTGGATCTGCAACGGAAATGAGTCAATCACCCGCTGGCGGTCATCCTCATGAATGGCCATCACAAAACTGAAAGGGTCATCCCGCAAACTAAGCAATGAACGGCCCCACAAAGCCTCGTAGGCTTTGCTGATGAACAGCATTTGACCCTTGGCCGGGTCGGTGATCCAGAACACCTGGTCGATATGGTCAGTGACCTGCTGGAATTGCGCCTGCGCCTCTTGAACCTCTTCCAGGATCTTTCGACGTTCAGTGATGTCGTCGACAACACCCACCACGCGGTACACGTTGCCATCTTGGTCGTACACCGGAAACGCTCGATCGCGGACCCATCGGGTCTGGCCGTCCAGGCGGGAGACGACACGGAACTCGATGTCGTAAGAACCCGTCACTTGCAACGGGAAGGCGTCGATGACACGTTGACGGTCATCCTCATGTATCGCCGTCACGAAGGACATAGGGTCGTCGAGCAAACTTTGCACTGACGAACCCCAGATACGCTCGTAGCCTTTGCTGATCAAAAGCATCTGACCCTTTTCAGGGTCGGTCATCCAGAACACTTGGTCAATCGTGTCGGTGACTTGCTTGAAGCGTTCTCCGGTTTCTGCCAACTGAAGCTCCAGCGCAGCAGTGCGTGCGCGCTCGGACGCCAGCGCCACTTCCAGCCGATTCAAGCGGTCCTGGGTGTCCCCCTGTTCATTGCCGTATGCCATCGTCGCCTCGTCTGGACCGTGAACTGCTGATGATTGTCTGCGCGTCTCGAGCGGCGATGACCGAAACCTGCTGAACGGATCAGTTGACGGTGGCGGCTCCTTGTCCCGTCATCAAGCCGATCCCAGGTGGGCTGGCTGGGAATCGGCCTTGGATGCTGCGGCCAGCAGCCTGCTCGACAGTCATGTCTTGATGCGTGCGGGTGGCCCCCCGCAAGGTGGTGAGGCAGAGCCTTGGAAGGACCTCGGATCGAAGTGAAATACTTGGCGCTGTTCATTCCCTGATCCTGGAGCGTCACCATGCCGCATTTCATCGACCGACGAGCCCGGGCGGGGCAGTTGCCGGTGTGCGCACTGCGCGACGCCACCGCGTCTGCGTGCGGCCCCGCAGCCGCCTGCAGGGCACCTTGACCGCGCGCGGAGCCTTGGGGGCACTGGCGCCCTTTCGCACACGCAGCTTCCGGTTCCTGTGGCCGGCCGATCTCCTCACGGCCTGGGCCATGGAGATGGAAACGCTGATCCTGGGCTGGTACGTGCTCGTGGAGACGGGCTCGGTGGTGCTGCTCACGCTGTTCGGGTCGCTGATGTACGTGGGCACCCTGGTGTCTCCAGTGGTGGGGATGCTGGGCGACCGGCTGGGGCTGGGCAGGGTGCTCGCCGCCCTGCGTGTGACCTATGCCTGCATGGCCGGCGTCATCCTGGTGTTCGCCTTCATCGGCAAGCTGCACCCCACCGTGGTGCTGTGCGTGGCGGCGCTGGCGGGGGTGGTGCGGCCCTCGGACATCGGCATGCGCAGCGCCCTGATCAGCTCCACCCTGCCGGCGCAGCATCTGGTGGCGGCGCTGGGGATCTCGAGGACGACGCAAGATTCGGCCCGCATCTGCGGGGCGCTGCTGGGCGCGGGCTTCATGGCCGCCTTCGGCATGACACCGGCCTACCTGGTCATTGCCAGCATGTACCTGCTGGCGGCCTGGATGACGTTCAGGGCCGCGGGCGGCACGCTGGACTCTGCGGCCCTGCCCAGGGCCGCCGCTTCGCCGCCGCGGCCTTCGCCCTGGAGCGAGGTCAGGGAGGGCCTGGTCCATGTCTGGCGCACACCGCTTTTGCGGGCGGCCATGAGCCTGGCCGCCCTGGTGAATCTGACGGCCTTTCCGCTGACGATGGGGCTCATGCCCTACACGGCCAAGGAGGTCTTTCACCTCGACCAGCAGGGGCTGGGTTGGCTGGTGGCGAGCTTTGCATGCGGGGCGCTGATCGGCTCCCTGGCGTTGAGTGCCTGGGGCCGGCGTTTGCCTCAGGCGCGCGTGATGCTGGTGGCCTGTTTCACGTGGTACCTGTGCCTGGCCGGGTTTGTGTGGTCGGCGACCGTGCCAGTGGCCATGGTCATGCTTCTGCTGGCGGGCATGGCTCAGAGCCTGAGCATGGTGTCGCTGTCCATCATCCTGCTGCGCACCACGCAGGAGCGGTTTCGGGGCCGCATCATGGGCGTGAGGATGCTGGCCATCTACACGCTGCCGCTGGGGCTCATGGCCGCGGGGGCCCTGATCCCTTCGGCGGGCTACCAGACCACGGGCTTGCTTTACGTGGTGATCGGCCTGGTGCTCACGCTGGCCATTGGGGCAGCCTGGCGCCACGAACTGCTGCCGCGCGCAGCGCTTGCCAACGCGGCCTGAGGCCTTTGACTTCACTCGGGACAGGCCCTTCGACAAGCTCAGGGCGAACGGCAAGACTGCGAACTCAGGGCGAACGGCAAGACTGCGAACTCAGGGCGAACGGCGAGACTGCGAACTCAAGGCGAACGGCAAGACCGCGTGCTCTGGGCAAGTGGCAAGACCTCGTGTAAGGGGGAACGGCGAGACCTCGTGCTCAGGGCGAATGGGGAGAGACATCATGCGCGCGGGGCTTGGGATTGCAGGTGCATCTGAACCGGCCTTGTTCCAGCGCAAGGCGATGAACTGCCGCCTGACCAAGACTTGGCGCTGTTCCTGACTCCTGCGGCCCTGCACGCCAGCGCCGGTGGCCGTGCCGGCAAACCCCATCTTCGTGGCCCGAACCCTGCGCAAGACCTACGGCAGAGGTGCGACCGAGGTGGTGGCCCTGCGCGACGTGTCGCTGGAAATCGCTGCGGGTGAATTCGTCGTGCTGCTGGGCCCCTCGGGCAGCGGCAAGAGCACGCTGCTGAACATCCTGGGTGGGCTGGACGTGCCCACCTCGGGTGAGGTCTGGTTTGCCGACCACCGGCTTGACGGCGCCGACGAGGCGGCGCTGACGCGCTACCGGCGCGAGCACGTGGGCTTCGTGTTCCAGTTCTACAACCTGATCCCCAGCCTGACGGTGCGCGAGAACGTGGCGCTGGTCAACGACATCGCCAAGCACCCGATGGACATCGACGAGGCACTGGGCCTGGTGGACCTGCTGCCGCGGCGCGACCACTTCCCGGCGCAGTTGTCGGGCGGCGAGCAGCAGCGCGTGGCCATCGCCCGCGCCATCGTCAAGCGCCCGGACGTGCTGCTGTGCGACGAGCCCACGGGCGCGCTGGACTTCGCCACCGGCAAGCGCGTGCTGGAGGCCATTGCCGATATCAACCAGCGCCTGGGCACCACGGCCGTGGTGATCACGCACAACGCGGCCATTGCGCGCATGGCCGACCGGGTGCTGTACCTGGGCGACGGCACCATCCAGCGCGAGGAGCGCCACGCGCAGCGCGCCACGGCGGCCGAGGTGGCGTGGTGAGGCAACGCCTGACACGCCCCTTGGAGTGCCGGGTCCGCTGGTCGGCGTGCAGGTGGTCAGGTCTTCGCACGGTATCTCCATGAAGGCCCTGAACCGCAAGCTGTTGCGCGACCTCACGCGCATGTGGAGCCAGGCGCTGACCATCGCCCTGGTGGTGGCCAGTGCCGTGGCGGGTTTTCTCACCACGCTGTCGGCCGTGGCCTCGCTGTCGGAGGCGCGCGACCGCTTTTATGAGGAGGGCCGCTTCGCCGACGTCTTCGCCTCTGTGCGGCGTGCGCCGCTGTCGCTGCTGCCGGTGCTGCAGGCGGTGCCCGGCGTGGCCCTGGTGCAGGCCACAGTGGAGCGGCCAGTGCGGCTGCGGATTCCGGGCTTGTCGGACCCCTTGATGGGCCAGTTGATCGGCATCGATCCACGCCGCCCCCGAGAACTCAACCGCATCGTGCTGCGCAGCGGCATGGCTGAGGACCCGTCGATGTCGCCCGGGCGCACGCAGCCCGACGGCGCCATTCCGGCCTGGGTCTCGGAGGCCTTTGCCGAAGCGCATGCCTTGAAGCCCGGCGCGCGCCTCCAGGCGGTGATCAACGGTCGCCAGCGCGACCTGGTGGTGCGCGGCGTGGCGTTGTCGCCGGAGTACGTGTTCGCCGGCATGTTCGGCATGCCGGACCCGCGCGGTTTCGGCGTGTTCTGGGTGGACGCGCAGGTTCTGGCTGCGGTGTGGGACATGGAAGGAGCCTTCACCCGCCTGGCCTTCCGCCTGGCTCCCGGGGCCGACGAGCGGCACGTGATTGCGGCGCTCAAGCCCATCCTTCAGCGCTATGGCGGGCGCGACCCGCACGGCCGCGAGCACCAGGGCTCGCACGCCATGTTGGACAACGAGATTGCCGAGCAGCGGGTCATCGGCACCGTGCTGCCGGCGATCTTCCTGGGGGTGGCGGCCTTCCTGCTGAACGTGGTGGTGTCCAGGATGGTGGCCACGCAGCGCGAGCAGATCGCCGCGCTCAAGGCGCTGGGCTATGCGAACCGGGCGCTGGCGGTCCACTACTTGGGCTTCGTGCTGCTGGTCGTGGCGGCGGGCTCGGTGCTGGGCGTGGCGCTGGGCAAGGGGTTGGGGGTGATGTTCACGGGCCTGTACGCCGAGTTCTTCCGTTTCCCGAGCTTCGAGCACCGGCTGCCGCCCGGCCTGGTGCTGCTGGCCATCGGCATCTCCGTGGCCACGGCGGTGCTGGGCACGCTGCACGCCATCCGCGCCACGGCCCGCCTGGCCCCGGCCGAGGCGATGCGCCCGCCCGCGCCGGCGCACTACCGGCGCACGCTGATCGAGCGCGCCGGCCTGGGGGGCCTGCCCACCTCGCTGCGCATGATCCTGCGGCAGCTGGAGCGCCGGCCCTGGCGCAGCGCCTTGGCCGTGGCCGGCGTGGCTGCGGCCGTGGCCATCGTGGTGCTGGGCAACTTTTTTCGCGATGCCATCGGCGACATCGTGGAGCGGCAGTTCAACGTGGCCCTGCGCGCCGACGTGCAGGTGTGGATGCTGGAGACCACCAACGACTCCGCGGCGCACGCGCTGGCCCGTGCGCCAGGGGTGTTTCGCGTGGAGCCGACGCGGCAGGTGGGGGTGGACCTGGTGCATGGCGCGCGCCGCCAGCGCGTGCAGATCCGCGGGCTGGACGCCGATGCGCAGCTCAACCAGGTGATCGACGCGCAGGGCCGCGTAGTACGCCTGTCCGCCCAAGGAGGCCAAGGCCTGGTGCTGACCGACCGATTGGCCGACAAGCTCGGGTTGCGGGTGGGCGACACCGTGCAGGCCGAGGTGCTGGAGGGGCGGCCCCGCACCTTGACGCTGACGGTGGACGCCACGGTGCAGGAGACCATGGGCCTGAACGCGACGATGGAGCGCACGGCGCTGAACCGGGCGCTGGGCGAGGGCGATGTGGCGGGCGGCTTCTCTCTGGGCGTGGAGCGCGGTCGCGAGGCGGAGTTGCTGGAGGCCACGCGGGAGATGCCGCGCGCGGGCGGGGCCTTCAGCAAGGCCACGTTGCTGCGCAACATGGAGCAGATCACGGCGCGCAACATCCGCATCATGAGCACGGTGATGACGGTGTTTGCCGCCGTCATTGCCGTGGGCGTGGTCTACAACAACGCGCGCATCGCGCTGTCAGAGCGGGCTTGGGAGCTCGCCTCGCTGCGCGTGCTGGGTTTCACGCGGGGGGAGGTCTCCGCGCTGCTGCTCGGTGAACTGGCGCTGCTCATTGCGGTGGCGCTGCCGCTGGGCATGCTGGCCGGCTGGGGGCTGGTGCACCTGCTGTCAGCGGCGCTCAAGACCGACCAGTTTCATTTCCCAGTGGTGATCCTGCCGCGCACCTACGCCTGGGCTGCAGTGTGTGTGGTGCTGGCCGGGCTGGGCAGTGCGCTGGTGGTGCGTCGGCGCATCGACCGGCTGGACATGGTGGCGGCGCTGAAGACGCGCGAGTGACGAGGGGTGTGTAAAGGGCTTGATGAGGGGAGTCGAGGGAAGTGCCCGCAAGCGTTTTCCCAGAGCCAGGAGTCGTTCGCTCTGAGCCAGCGTCCGTTCGCCCTGAGCCAGCATCCGTTCGCCCTGAGCCAGCATCCGTTCGCCCTGAGCTTGTCGAAGGGCTTCGAGAGGCCTGTCCTGAGCCGAGTCGAAGGGCTCAGAGCTTGTGAAGTATTCCGGCGCGCCCGAGCGGGCGTTCCAAAGGGTGCCGATCAAGGCGCAAAGCACAGCCGTAGCTCGGGCTACGGCGAGCATTTGCAACGCTGAGCGGCGCCCTATGGGGCGAACGAGCGGGTGTGCGGGGATATTTCACAAGCTCTCAGCCCGAGCGGAGATTCAAGAACATGGCGCGTGATCGACCAAAGGGGGTGAAGACATGAAACGCAACACCTGGATCGCGTTGGTGGCCAGCGGTGTGGTGGCGGCCGGCGTGCTGGGCTGGGCCTTCGCGCCGCGGCCGGTGGAGGTGGAGGCCGTGGCCGCCACGCGGGGGCCGTTCGAGACGGCGGTGGAAGAGGATGGCCGCACCCGCGTCAGCGAGCGTTACGCCATCATGGCGCCGATCGCGGGGCGGTTGCGCCGCATCGCGCTGCGCGAGGGCGATGCGGTGCAGGCCGGGCAGGCGGTGGCGCTGATCGAGCCGCTGCTGGCCCCCTTGCTGGACGAGCGCGCCCAGCGCGAGCAGCAGGCGCACGTGGCGGCTGTGCAGGCCGCGCTGGAGCGCGCCGGTACGCGTGTGCGCGCCGCCCAGGTGGGCGTGGAGCAGGCGCTCAACGAGCAGCGGCGCACGGCCCAGCTGGTGGCCCAGGGCTTTGTCTCCCCGGCAAAGGCCGACGCCGACCGCCTGGCGCTGGAGGCGTCCACTCGCGAGCGCGAATCCGCGGTGGAAAGCGAGCGCGTGGCGCGGTATGAGCTGCAGCAGGCGCGGGTGGCGCTGGAGGTGGCCTCGGGCCGGACATCGTCGGCGTCGGGCTTGGCCGCAGGACTGTTCACGGTGCGCGCGCCCGTGGCGGGCACCGTGCTGCGGGTGCACCAGGTGAG
Source organism: Betaproteobacteria bacterium (assembly GCA_037127635.1). Taxonomy (GTDB): domain Bacteria; phylum Pseudomonadota; class Gammaproteobacteria; order Burkholderiales; family Burkholderiaceae_C; genus Rubrivivax. Next base: position 7,771 of record JBAXYD010000035.1, read on the forward strand.
CGAAGGCGTGGTGGGATTGGGCACGCCCTTGCTGGACCTGGCCGATACCGCGCGCCTGGAGGTCGTGGCCGAGCTGTTGACCGGCGATGCCGCTGCGGCGCGCCCTGGCAGCCCCGTGCGCATCGAGCGCTGGGGTGGGCCGGGCGCCCTGCAAGGTAGGGTGCGCCGGGTGGAGCCGGCAGCCTTCACCAAGGTGTCGGCGCTGGGGGTGGAGGAGCAGCGGGTGATTGTGCTGATCGACCTGGACTCGAAGTCGACCGCAACTGCGCTGGGCGATGGCTGGCGGGTGGTGGTGCATATCATCACGCGGCAAGAGGCCGACGTGCTGCGAGTACCGGTCAGCGCCGTCTTTCCCTGGAGCGGGCCGGCCGGCGAGAGCGCCTCGCAGGATGGGGCCGAGCGCATGGGGGTGTTCGTCGTTGAAGGCGGCCGATCCCGGCTTCGGGCCGTGCAGGTGGCGGCCCGCAATGGCAGCCTGGCCTGGGTGCGCGCCGGCCTGGCCCCCGGTGAGGAGGTCATCGCCTACCCACCGCCGGCTGTGGCTGACGGAGTGCGGGTGAAGGCGCGGCGTTGAGGCCTCGGGGGTGCCCCAGCCTTGAGAGCCTCTTGAACACAGCCCTTCGACTGCGCTCAGGGCGAGCGGCGGCGGGTCCTTGCAGACCGCCAGCCCATCCGGATCAGTCCAGACGGATGCCGGCGGCCTTGACGAGTTGCGCGGCGGCGGCGGTCTCGGATTCGAGGAACTTCTCGAAGGCCGGTTGCGACATGGGCATCGGCGTGGCGCCTAGCTTTTCCAGGCGCTCCTTCACGTCCGGCAGCGCCAGCACCTTGGTCACCTCGGCGTGCAGCCGGTCGAGCACCGCCTTGGGCGTCTTGGCTGGTGCGAACAAGCCCACCCAGAAGGTGTAGGCGGCGTCTTTCAGGCCGGCGTCGGTGATGGACGGCACGTTGGGCAGCGCCAAGGAGCGCGCGGCCGTGCCCACGGCCAAGGCTTGCAGCTTGCCATCCTTGATCAGCGGCAGCACCGAGACCAGCGGTGCGAAGAACCAATCGGTGCGCCCGCCGATGATGTCGGTGAGGGCTTCGGGCGTGCCCTTGAAGGGCACATGCTGGGCTTTCAAGCCGGCCACCACCCGGAACTGCTCGGCATTCATGTGCGTGGCCGAGCCATTGCCGGCCGAGGCGTAGAACAGCTTGTCGGGCTGTGCCTTGACCTTGGCCACCAGGTCGGCCACGTCCTTGTAGCCCTTTGCAGGCGAGACCACCAGCACGTTGGGCAGGCTCGCCAGCGGGGTGATGCCGTCGAAGTCCTTCAGCGTGTCATACGCCAGCTTGGGGTACAGCGCCGGGTTGACCACGTGGCCCGAGCTGTGCACCAGCAGCGTGTAGCCGTCAGCGGCCGACTTGGCCACCTGCGCGGCGCCCACGGTGCCGCCGGCGCCCGGCTTGTTCTCCACCACCACCTGCTGGCCCAGCGCTTGGCCCAGTTTCTCGGCCACCACGCGGGCCATCACGTCGGTGCCGCTGCCCGGCGTGAAGGGCACGACGAGCTTGATCGGGCCGGCTGCAGGCCAGGCGGCTGTCTGGGACCAGGCGGTGTGGGCGGTCAAGGCCAGAGCGGTGCTGGCCAGCAACTGCAGCAGGGGGCGGCGGGTCAGGGTGTTCATGGACGTTCTCCAGGATTCAAGGGTCAAGAGCTTGCGCCAAGGGGATAGGCCGGTTGGCGATGGGCAGGAAAGGGCCAGGGTTTGGCCAGCTGCGTGCGCAGGTTCATCGCGGGGCCGCGAACGGACCTGCCGCGTGCACCACGCGGCCGCCCAGCACCGTCATCAGCGACTGCGTGCGCTCGATGCGCTCCAGCGGCACGGTCATCACGTCCTGGTCCAGCACGGCGAAGTCGGCGAGTTTGCCGGGCTCGAGCGAGCCGCGCTGGCGTTCGTCAAAGCTGAACCAAGCGCTGTCGATGGTGTAGTGGCGCAGGGCGTCCTCGCGGGTGGGGATCTCCTGCGGTGAGCGCAGTTGCAGGCCGCTGACGGTGCGACCCGTCAGCAGCCACTGCAGCACCAGAAACGGGTTGTAGGAGGCCACCCGGTGGGCGTCGGTGCCGCCGCCCACCTTCACGCCCAGGCGCCGCGCCGTGACCACGGGTGGCATGCGTCGCGCCTCCTCGCCCGTGCGTGCCAGCAGGGCGTCACCGTTGTAGTAGGAGGAGATCTGCACCGTCCACCCCACGCCCAGCGCTGCCATGCGCTTGAGGTTCTCTTCCGAGGCGTTCTCCAGGTGCGCCACCGACCAGCGCAGCGGGGCGATCGGGACCTCCCGGTTCACGCGCTCGAACAGGTCCAGCAGGTGGCCCACCGAGCTGTTCTCGCTCCAGTGGACGGTCACGGCCATGCGACGGTCTGCCGCCCAGCGGATGGCCTCGTAGAACCGGCTCTTGACCTGCTCGTCCGGGAAGTTGTTGTTGTACATGCTCAGCGTGATGCGCTCGCCAATGCCATTGAACTTCAGCATCTCGTCGCCGAAGCCCATGGGCATGAGCTGTGTGGCGGCCTGGTAGTCGGCCAACTCGGTGTCGCGCCGCTGCGAGAACAGGTGGTAGGCCACGCGCACGGTCATGGCCTTGTCGCGCCACAACTGGAACAGCGCGGCGTACTGCGGCGCCGAGATGCTGAAGCCACCGGTGTCGACAAAGCCGGTGACGCCCAGGCGGTTGAGCTCGGCGAAGAACTGCTGCGTGCCGGCCACATGGTCCTGGTAGGTGGGCTGCGGCAGCGTGTCGAACAGCTGCGATATGTTCACGATGCTGCCGCCCCACCAGCCGGTGGCTGCGCTGGCGGCGTCACGCTCCACCGTCAGGCCGTGGGGCGGTGCGCCGGCCTGCAGCTTCAACGTCTCCAGCCCCTTGGGCGTGATCAGCACCGAGTTGTAGAAGAGCTGGATGTAGACCGGGTTGTCGGGCGCGGCGGCCATCACCTCGGCCAGGGTGGGGCGCCGCTTTTCGGCGAATTGCTGCTCGGTCCAGCCCCCGGCCACGATGAGCCAGGCCCCGGGGCGTGCGGCTGCAGCCTTGGCCTTGAGCCGCGCCATCGCCTCAGCGATGGTGTAGGTGTTGATCCAGTTCACCTCCGTGGCGTAGCTCAGCGCCGCGCGGATGCCGTGCAGGTGCGAATCGATCAGCCCTGGAATCACGGTGCGACCACCCGCGTCCACCTGGCGCGTGGCTGGCCCGGCCAGCCGGCCCACCGTTGCGGCGTCGCCCACCGCCAGCACCCGGCCTTCGCGCACGGCCAGCGCCTGCGCGACGGTGGACTTCGCGTCCAGCGTGACCACCTTGGCGTTGGTCACGATGAGGTCGGCCGGCTGGGCCGTGGCCACGGCGCACGCGATGGCCAATGAGGCGGCGGCCATCAGGCGGCCGAGCACGCCCTTCATGGGCGGGCAGGGGGCGGTTGATGTGTTCATGTGGGGCACCTCGATGTGGTGGTGGGGTTCATCAGCCGGCCGCCGGTGGAGCCAGGGGCATAGCCAGCAGCACCTTGGCGGGCTGGTCGGTGTGGTTGCGCAATTGCCGCTTCTCGCCCGGCGCAAAGCGGGCGGAGTCGTGCAGGCCCAGCACGGCACTCTCAGTGTGCCCCTCCAACTCGGCCACGAGCGTCAACTCACCCTCCAGCACCACGTAGTGTTTTTCCATGGGCGAGGGGTCCAGCCCGGTGTGGCCGCCGGGCGCGATGGTGGACACGCCCATCCACAGCTGCACCGAAGGCCCGGCCGTGCGGCCTTGCAGGTAGACGCAGCGCATGTCGAAGTGGTTGGGCGCCTGGTATTCGGGCGCCTCGTCGAAGCGGGTGACGTGCATGCGTGGCACTCCTGGGTGGGCGTGTAAGGGTGGGCTGGCGGGTTGTGCCATTCGATGTGGCGGATGCCGGCGCAGGCCCTGCTCAGGCCCGCAGCACCATGCGTGCGTCGTCACCACCGATCACGCGCCGGTAGGCGGTGAGCGCATCAGCCAGGCCGTAGACCGAGGAGGCCTCCACCGGGTAAGGCCGCAGGTCGCCGCTCTCAAAGCCCTCGCGCAGGCTGTCCAGCCGCTCGGCGGCGTCCACGCAGTCCAGGGCCAGCGAGTCGATGCCCACGAAGGTGTGCATCGCCCGGTAGAAGGTGAAGATGTCGAAGGCCACCGGCCGCTCGATCGTGGCGATGAAGATCTGTGTGGCGCGCTTGGCCATCGCCAGGTTCGCGGCCTCGAAGTAGGGGCTGCCCACGGTGTTGAAGACGATGTCGGCCCCGCGTCCACCTGCGGCCTCGCGCATGCGCTGGGCGAGTTCGGCCGGGGCCAGGCCGCGGGAGTCCAGCACCGTCACGGGCTTGCAGGCGTGGCCGGCCAGGCTGGCGCTGCGCTGCACCGCCACCACGGTGGCGCCCGCGCGCGCGGCGATCTGCACCGCCGCCTGGCCCACCTTGCCGTTGGCGCCCATCACTGCCACCACCTGGCCGGGCTGCGGCGTGCCGCTGCGGCGGTAGCCTTCCACCGCGGTGACGAAGGGCACGCCCACGCTGCCCGCGCCATCGAAATCCAGCGCCTGGGGCTTGCGGCGCAGCGCGGCCACCGGCAGCAGCAGCCAGCCGGCGTGCGAGCCGTCGCGGGTGATGCCGATGTCGCCGCCCGAGCCCCAGACCTCGCGCCCCACCCATTCGCTCGGGCCGGCCACCACGGTGCCGGCGTAGTCGCGCCCGGGCGTGCGGGGAAAGACGGCCTGCGGCATCAGGCCCATCTGGGCCTTGACGTCGCTGGGGTTGACACCTGCGCTGCGCACGCGCACCAGGGCCTGCCCCGGTTCTGGCGTGGGGGGAGGGCGGTCTTCGAGCGTGGGTGACAGGTTGTCGGCGTTGGCGGCCTTGGCCAGCACGCGCACGGCCTTCAAGGTTTCCAGGGTGGGGCTCAAGGGAGTGCTCAGGGGTTTAAGTTGATGTGTGGGTTGGCCAGGCTGACCAGCGCAGACGGGTGCGGCGCTCAGCCGCCCAGGCCGATCAGGCGCCGCGCTTCGCGCGGTCCCATGAGCTCGCCGCCCAGGTCGCGCACCATGCGCCGCGCCTTGGCCACGAGCTCGGCATTGCTGCGCGCGAGCACGCCCTTTTCCAGGAAGATGTTGTCCTCCATTCCCACGCGCAGGTGCCCGCCCAGCAGCCAGGCCTGCGCCACCATGGGGAACTCGTGACGGCCGATGCCGAAGGCCGACCACACCGCCCCAGGCGGCAGCAGGCCGCGCGCATACTGCAGCGTCTCGGGGCCGGGCGAGAAGCCGTACTTCACGCCCGTGACGAAGGTCCACAGCCCGGGGCCGGCCAGGGTGCCGTCGGCGATGAGGTCGCGCGCCAGGTGGATGTCGCCGGAGTCGAAGATCTCGAGTTCGGGCACGACGCCGGCCTCGCGCATGGCACGGGCCATGATGCGCACGTTGCGTGGCGTGTTGATCACCACGTCCGGCCCAGAGTTCATGGTGTTGAAGTCCAGCGAGCACACATCGGGCTTGATCAGCGCGATGTGCGGCACCCGCTGCATCGGGGGCACCAGCGTGCTGCCCGGCGCGGCCACCCTGGGGTCATCCTCGCTCGGGATGAAGCGCCCGCCGGGCCCGGTGGTGAGGTTGATGATGAGCTCGGCATTGCGCTGCCGGATGCGGTCCACCACGTCGCGGTACAGCTCCACCTCCATGGACGGCCGGCCGGTGGCGGGGTCGCGCACGTGGATGTGCACGGCCGCCGCGCCCTCCTGCGCTGCCGCCAGGCACTCGTCCGCGATCTGCGCCGGCGTGATGGGCAGGTGGGGCGTCTGGTCAGGCCGGGTCAGGTTGCCGGTGACGGCGCAGGTCAGGAAGCAGTTGTGCATGGGGTAGGGTGTAGCGGTTCAGGGGGCGGGAGCGCGGGCAGGTCCCAACGGAGGTCATAGATGTCGGCCGCCATCGACCACCAGCCGCGTGCCGGTGACGTAGCGCAGCGTCGTGGCCAGCGCCTGCACGGCGGCGGCCACGTCGTCCACGGTGCCGATGCGCCGCAGCGGGATGGTGGCGGCGGCCTTGGTGTTGAAGTCCGCACCGCGCCCGGGCACGAAACTCGAGTCCACCACCCCGGGCGAGACCGACACCACCCGAACGGTTGGTGCCAGCACGCGGGCCAGCGCATCGCCCACCACGTCCACGCCGGCCTTGGCGGCCACGTAGCCGAGGTTGCTGCCGATGCCGGTGAAGCCGGCGATGGACGAGATGTTGACGATCAGCCCGTCACCCGAAGCCTTGAGCAGGGGCAGGAAGGCGCGAATGGTGGCGATCACGCCGCGGAAGTTCACCTGCAGCATCTCGTCGATGAGCTCGTCACTCAGGGCCTCCAGGTCGGCAGCGGGCACGGCCTGGGTGTGGCCCGCGCTGTTGACCAGCAGATGCACGGCGGGGCATTGCGCGGCCAGGCGTTCAGCTGCCGCCTTCAGTGAGGCGCTGTCGGTGATGGAGGCGCGCAGGCTGAAGTGCCCCGTGCCGGGCAGCGAATCGGCGAACGCCTGGGCAGCCGCCTCATCGGCCGAGCGGTGCAGCAGCACGCAGCGTGCACCGAGTGCGCCCAACCGGCGGGCCGTCGCCATGCCGATGGCGCCGGTGCCGCCGGCAATGACGGCGACCTGTCCGTCCAGGCGGTCTTGCGGGGAGAAGGGGGCGATGTCGGGCATGGGCGGGGCGTGGGTCAGCTTTGAAGGAGGGGTGTGGGACGGGTTGTGGATCGGGTTGTGCGGTCACGTGGTGCGGTCAGTTGGTGCGGCCAGGTGGTGCGGCCAGGTATGGGCTGTGTCACCGCCTCGCGCGGTCCTGTCTTGGCGCTTCGCTCAGGGAATGGGCGGCTTGGGGAACACCGTCTCGCCGGCGGTGAGGTGGAAGTCGTGCACCAGACGCTGGCCGGGCCGGCCGTCGATCTGCGTGTTCTCGAAATGGCCGACCAGGGGCGCCGTCACGCCGAAGACCGGGTCGCTGGTCAGGCGCTCGTCGTCGTGCGGGAACACCTGGGTCACCAGCACCCGGTGGCCGGGGCTGGACACCATGAAGTGCAGGTGTGCCGGGCGGATGGGGTGGCGTTGCTGGGCGTCCAGCAACTGGCCGCAGGGCCCGTCCGTGGGCACCGGGTAGCCGGCAGGCACGACGGTGCGCAGCCGGTACTGCCCCTGCGCATCGGTGGTGAACCGGCCGCGCAGGTTCATGTCGGCCTGGGCCTCCTCCTGGTTCTCGTACCACCCATTGGGCGACGCATGCCACACGTCCACCGTGGCGCCGGCCACCGGCTGTCCGTCGGCACCGAACACCGTGCCGCAGACCTCCAGCGTGTCGCCCGGCGTGTGGCTGCGCACGATGCTCTCGCCAGGCGCACACAAGGGGGCGGCGGCGCGCCAGAACGGGCCCAGCAGCGCCGCATGGGAGACCCGGGCGGCTGCGCGCGATTCATGCTCCAGCGCAGTGCCCGCAGGGTTGTTCAGCAGCGCCACCAGCGAGGTCACCCCCAGCAGGTCGGCTGCCAGGATCACTTCGTTCTTCTGCGGGCCGGTGGCCTGACCGATGCCGGTGATGAACTCCACCGCCACGGCGAACTCGTCCTCGGTGACTTGGTTTTCGGTGACGAACTGGTGCAGGTGGGTGGTGAGCGAGGCCATTAGCTGGCGCAGTCGCGGGCTGGGCGCGCCTTCCATGGCCTTCAGGACCAGGGGCAGCAGGGACTCGGGGGTGCTGGGCAGGGCGGTGGTGGTGGCCATGGACATGAAGGGTACGGGGGCTGGTCTGTGAGGATCGTCGTTGAGCTCAAGGGCGCCGGCTCTCCATGAAAACCCTGAGCCTCTGGGTCGGTCGAGGGCGGCGATGCGGGCTGCCCGTGGCTAAGATGCGCCGCCGTCAACACTGGAACGCCCATGACGAATTTCCGCCGTGCCCTCTTGGCCTCGATGACCCTGACCGCACTGTGCGCGCCTCTGGTGCCCGCGCAGGCGGCCTGGCCCGACAAGCCCATCCGCATCATCGTGGCCTTTGCGCCGGGCAGTTCCACCGACATCGTCGCGCGCCTGCTGGGCCCGCAACTCACCGCACAGCTGGGCCAGACGGTGGTGGTGGAGAACAAGCCGGGGGCGGGTGGCAACATCGCCACCCAGCAGGTGATGAACGCGCCGGCCGACGGCTACACGCTGCTGATGCACAGCGTGGCCTATTCGGTGAACCCATCGTTGTTCGCCAACGCCGGCTATGACGCGCTGCGCGATCTGCAGCCCGTGGCGATGACCGGTGTCACCCCCAATCTCCTGTACGTGCACCCGGATGTGAAAGCCAACAACCTGGCCGAGCTGCTGGCGCTGGCCAGGACCAGCAAGATGGCCTATGCGTCGTCAGGCAACGGCACCACCACGCACCTGGGCGCCGAGCTGCTGTTTCGCACCCTGGCCAAGGTGGATGTCACGCACGTGCCCTTCCAGCCGGCCGCCGCCACGCAGGCGGCGGTCAGCGGGCAGGTGCCCATTGCCAGCACTTCCATGCCGCCGGCCGTGCCTCACGCCAAGGCGGGCAAGGTGCGGCCGATTGCCGTGATGTCGCTCAAGCGCAGCCCGGCGCTGCCCGATGTGCCCACCGTGGCCGAGCTGGGCTATCCCGGTTTCGAGGCCAACACCTGGTTTGCCGTGTTCGCGCCGGCCAAGGTGCCGGCCGAGGTGCTGGAGCGCCTGAACGCCGAGATCAACAAGGCCCTGGGCGCCGACGCCGTGAAGGAGCGCTTTGCTGCGCTGTCGCTGGACGGCCAGCCCGTGGACCGCGCCACCCTGCGCCGCTACCTCGAAGCTGAAGTGGCCAAGTGGGGCAAGGTGGTCAAGGACAACGGCCTGAAAGCCGATTGAAAACGCGATGAAATTGCTCAGTTTTGAGGGTGGCCAGGGTGACACCTGGGGGGTGCTGACTTCCGACGGTGTGGTGGGCCGCGAACGCCTGGACGCGGCACTGCCGCCGAGCCTGGCGGGTCTTGTGGCGGCATGCGAGCGCGACCCGGCCTTGGCGGGTTCCGTCTTGGCCCAGGCCGATGCGGCGGCTGCGCATGCCGTGGCCATGGACACGCTGCGCCTGCTGCCCTGCATTCCGCAGCCCGGCAAGGTGATCTGCCTGGGCGTGAACTACGTGGACCACGCCAAGGAGGGCGGCAACACGGTGGCCGACTACCCCGCGCTGTTCCTGCGCTGCAGCACCTCGCTGCTGGCGCACGGTGCGCCGCTGCAGGTGCCAGCCATCTCCAGCAAGCTGGACTATGAGGCCGAGCTGGCCGTGGTCATCGGGCGGCGCACCCGTTTCGTCAGCGAGGCTGACGCCCTGGGCGCCGTCTTCGGCTACGCCTGCTTCAACGACGCCACCTTGCGCGACTACCAGCGCCGCACCACGCAGTGGACCATCGGCAAGAACTTCGACGCGACGGGCGGCTTCGGCCCCTGCGTCGTGACGGCCGATGAGCTGCCGCCGGGCTGCACGGGCCTGCGCATCGAGTCGCGCCTGAACGGGCAGGTGATGCAGAGCGCCGACACCTCCGACATGGTGTTCGGCGTGGCCCGCACCATCTCCCTGCTCAGCGAGTGCGTGACGCTGGAACCGGGTGATGTGATCGTCATGGGCACGCCCGCCGGGGTGGGCTATGCCCGCACGCCGCCCGTGTGGATGCAGGCCGGTGACGTCATCGAGATCGAGATCGAGCGCGTGGGGCTGCTGCGCAACCCGGTCGTGGCTTGACGGTGGCGGCATGAAGAACCTCACCCTGGACAACATCACCGCGGCGGCCGTCGACAGCTTTGCGGGCCTGCCCGATGCACGGCGTCGTGAACTGGTGCAGGTGCTGGTGCGCCACTTGCACGACTACGCTCGCGAGGTCCAACTCAGCCACGCCGAGTGGCGCGCGGCGCTGGGCTTCCTGCACCGCGTGGGCGACATCTCCACCCCGGAGCGCAGCGAGTTCTCGCTGCTGTCCGACGTGACCGGTCTGAGCAGCCAGGTGGACCTGCTGTGGAGCCAAGCCGGTGCCACGCCGGGCAGCAACCTCGGGCCCTTCCACGCTGCGGGCTCGCCCTGGCGTGACAACCCGGCCGACCTCATCGGCGACAACGCCGGCCCCCGGGTGCTGCTGCGCTCCCGCGTGCTCGACATGCAGGGCCAGCCCCTGGCGGGTGCCGAGGTGGACTTCTGGCAGAACGCGGCCGACGGCCTGTACTGGCAGCAGGACCCGCGCCAGCCCACCGACAACCTGCGTTGCAGGTTGCGCACCGCGGCCAACGGCAGCTTCGAGATCGCCACCATCCGCCCCGTGCCCTACCAGATACCCACCGACGGGCCGGCCTATCTGGAACTGGTGCAGCCCGCGGGCCGCGGTTCCTGGCGGCCGGCGCACTACCACCTCATCGTCTCCATGCCCGGCCACCGCACCCTGGTGACCGAGGTCTTCGATGCCGAAGACACTTACCTGGAGCGCGATGCCGTCTTCGGCGTGCGCGAGGCCCTGGTGGGCCGCTACGCCGACGAGCACGACCCTCCCGCCGCGCAGCGCCTGGGCCTGCCCGGGCCCACTGTGCCTGTGATGCGCATGGACTTCCGGCTCGCGCAGGCCTGACGGGAGCCGCGCCTCAACCTTTTTCACCGCCAAGGAGATTGCAGATGGACCGTCGATCAATGTTGGGCACCGCCGCCACGATGGGTGTCGGTGCCGTGGCGGGCTGCGCCCTGCCCGGGCAGGCGTCCCACCAAGGGCCCAAGACCCCGTTCGCCGTGCCGGGTACCTACGTGCCTATCGTGGGCACCGACCAGATGTTTCCGGTGCGCCGCATCTACTGCATCGGGCGCAACTACGCTGCCCATGCACGCGAGATGGGCTCGGACCCCACGCGCGAACCGCCCTTCTTCTTCCAGAAGCCCACCGACGCCATCCAGAACGTGGCCCCTGGCACCGTGGCCGACCACCCCTATCCGCCGCTGACCAAGAACTACCACTACGAGGTGGAGCTCGTGGCGGCGCTGAACAAGGGTGGGCGCAACGTGCCGGTGGAGAAGGCGCTCGAATTGGTGCACTCGTACGCGCTGGGCCTGGACATGACGCGGCGCGACCTGCAGCGCGCCATGGGCGACGAGAAGAAGCCCTGGGAGATCGGCAAGAGCTTTGACAAGTCCGCCCCCATCGGCCCGCTGCACCTGGTGGCGCAGACCGGCCACTTCACTCAGGGCGGCATATGGCTGAAGGTCAACGGGCAGACCAAGCAGAACGCCAATCTCAGCCAGATGATCTGGAACGTGGCCGAGCAGATCAGCCGCCTGTCTCAGGCTTTCGAGCTCTTCCCCGGCGACATCGTCTACTCAGGCACGCCGGAGAACGTTGGGCCGGTGGTGCGCGGTGACGTCATCGAGTGCCACATCGACGGGTTGCCCAACCTCAGCGTGAAGATCGTCTGAGCGGCCGCTTGCGTGACGCGCCGGACACATGGCGTTTACAGGGATGGGGCAGACTGAAGCGTACAAGCGTCAATTCGTCGGCGCGAAAGGAAGACGTGCATGGGCAAGCGCAGGGGTGGCCTCTTCGAGGCCTTGATCGTTCTGGCCTTCCTGACAGCCTGTGGCGGCGGGGGCGCAGGCGACCCATCACCCGTGGCGTCGGGCACGCCCAGTCCGACGAACCCCACCTCTGGATCGACAGCGGGCTCGACGGCTGGCGTGCTGTGTGCTTACAGCACCAGCATGTTCAACGCCTCGTCCTCGGTCAACGCCCAGAGCACCTCCGCCTGGACCTGCAACACCACCTCGCGCCTGCTGTCGGGCAACGGCATCCCTGACCACGCGGTGGGCACCTTCCCCAACCCGGACAACCCCAACGCCATCCGGGCGCAGACGGTCTCGGCCACCTATACCTTGACGCCGAGCGTCGCCAACGCAAATGGCACATTTGCCGTGACCGTCGGCCATGCGCTCAATGGGATCAAGATCGAGCCCGACACCGGCGGTACCTGCGACAACACGGGCACGAACTGTGTCCAGATCGGCGGCACCGGCACCTGGCGGATGGAGGCCCTGGGCCAGACGGCCTTCAGGTTCGGCACCGACGCCAGCAACGCGCATGTCCAGCCCACGGGCGTTTATCACTACCACGGCCTGCCCGAAGGCTTCATCAGCAAGCTGGGCAAGGGCATGGCGATGACCCTGATCGGCTGGGCGGCTGATGGATTTCCCATCTATGCCCGCTATGGCTACAGCACGGCCAACAACGCCGCATCACCGCTGAAGGTGCTGACCGGCAGCTACCGCAAGAAGGCCGTGCCCGATGCCAACCGCCCATCCGTCACGCTGTACGCCATGGGCACCTTCAAGCAGGATTGGGAGTACGTGGCCGGCCTGGGCGACCTGGACGAATGCAACGGCCGCACCGGGGTGACACCGGAGTTCCCTGCCGGCACGTACCACTACCTGGCCACCGAGGGCTACCCCTACATGCCGCGCTGCCTCAAAGGGACGGCGGCTGGTGGTGGAGGGGGCGGTCCTCCGCCGCCGCCCGGAGGGTGAGCCCGGCGTCTCCCGTCTTGGTGCCTGACAACGCGCTCGCGCACCGCGTGGAGCGCCAGGTTGCGGGCCACCGCATCCCCGTCTTGGAGCGTACGGCGCTGGCGACCTGGGTGCGCCAACTCTTGATGTGGACCTGGGCCCTGGCAGGTGTGCTGGGCCTGTGGCCGGCGCACGCGCACCTCATGGTGGCGCAGAAGGGCACGCTCAATCTCACCCCTGAGGGGGCTTACCTGGTGCTGTCGCTGCCCGCGTCGGCCTTCGAGGGCGTGGATGACGATGGCGACGGACGGCTGTCGCTGGCCGAGTTGCGCGCCCACGCCCCGTCGCTGGACGCGCAGGTGCAGCGGGGTGTGCGCCTGAGCACAGGTGGCGCCGTCAGACCGCTTGAGGGGCTGATGTTGAGCCTGTCGCCGCCCGATGACCAGCCCGCGGCGCCGGCTTCGCAGCTTGTCGTGCTTGGGCGCTTTGCGCCGGCCTCGGTGGCAGGGACGTCCTGGCTGGAGGTCCGCCTCTTCGGCCAGTCGCCGCAGGAGCGGCGCCTGGAAGTGGTGGCCTCCCAGGCAGTCGCCGGGCAGCCCCCGGGTTCCCCAGCCCCCCCGGGCGGACGGGCTGCAAACGAGCAGATCCAGCGTCTTCAATTCGAGCGCGGGCGGGAACGCCTGGCGCTGATGCCCGGCATGCTGGAGGTTCTTGCAGACCACCTCGAACTGGGCTTCAGTCATGTGCTGGGCGGTCTCGATCACCTGCTGTTCCTGCTCGTGGTGGTGGCCGCTGGCGGGGGCGCCCGGTACCTCCTGGCCGCCCTGACCTGCTTCACGCTGGGTCACGCGCTGACCCTGGTCGCCGTGGTGCTCGGTGGCTGGACCGTGCCTTCCACGTGGGTGGAGCCCGCGATCACCGTCACCATCGTGGTGTTGGCGGTCTTCGATGCGAGGGGTCGTTTGCGCCCGGGCGCGGGCCGTCTGGTGCTGGTCTTCGCCTGTGCACTGATCCACGGCCTCGGGCTGGCCGAGGCCCTGGTCGGTTTGCGCCTGGACGATCAGCATCTCTGGCCGAGCCTGGCGGGATTCAATCTCGGGGTCGAAGCGGGTCAGGTCCTGGTGGCCATGCCGTCGTTGGGGCTGCTGGCCTTGCTGAAGGTTCGCTGTGGTGAAGCGGCGGACTGGCGCGTACGGCAGGGTTCGAGGGCCGTGGCGGTGGCGTGCGGCCTCGTATGGCTGTTGGCCCGTGTGGTGTGACCACGCTGGTCAAGGCAGCCACAGGCCCCGCGTGGGGCTCCATTGGCCCTGCCAAGACCCGTGTGGACATCGACGCACTGAGGCTCCTGCGGGGTCAAACCGCCCGTTTCAGCGCCCCATGGCCTTCAGCCTTTCAACGCGAACCCCGCCACCTGCTGGTAATTCCGGGAGATGGCTCGCAGCTCCTCGGCGCTGATCAGTTCGTCGATGTGGCCGAAGGGCTGGCCGCCGCTGAGTTCATCGGCCTTCATGATGATGGCGTCGGGCGGTACGGTGCGGTTGGTCTGCACCACGCGCGCGGTGGCCGGCAGACGCTGGTCTTCGTAGCGGCGCAGGGCCTGCTGCGGTGGCCTTCCCGAGTTGACGCTGGCGGCCAGCTCGTCGGCCAGCGTGCGCGCGTCCAGCAGCGCCTGGGCCGAGCCGTTGGAGCCGCGCGGGTACATGGGGTGAGCGGCGTCGCCCATCAGCGTCACGCGGCCCTGACCCCAGAAGGGCAGGGGGTCGCGGTCCACCATGGGGTATTCGAAGATGGCCTGCGCGCCGCCGATCAGCGCCGGCACGTCCAGCCAGTCAAAGCGCCAGCGCTCGAAGGTGGGCAGGAAGTCCTGCAGCCGTCCGGGCTGGTTCCAATCGTTCATGGCCGAGCCTTCGCGGCCGATCTCCGCCACCCAGTTGATGAGCTGGTTTCCCTGGCCATCGACGTTGTCGACGATGGGGTAGATCACCATCTTGCCGGTGGCAATCGAGCCGATGCGCATATAGCTGCGCCCGCTCAGGATAGGCCGGTGCACGGTGGTGCCCCGCCAGGTGTTGATGCCGGCAAAGCACAGCCGGTCTTCGGGGTGCAGCTGGCGGCGTACCGCCGAGTGGATCCCGTCACAGGCCACGGCCAGGTCGGCGCGCACCGGCTCGGGGGCAGCCCCTGCCCCCGGCGCGGCCGCAAAGCGCAGCGTCACCCCGGCGTCCTCGATCAACACGCCTTCGCAGCGGTGGCCGGTGAGCACGCGCTGCGGGCCCAGGCGTTGCAACGCGGCGCGGTGCAGGATGCCGTGCAGCCTGCCGCGGTGGATGCCGAACTCCGGGTGCTCGTGGCCGGCGTGACGGCCGCGCGGCTCGCGGTAGATGTACTGACCCCAGCGGTTGTAGAAGACGCTTTCCTCGTTCTCGATGGCCACGGCCCGTATCTCGTCCAGCAGGCCCAGCGCCGTGAGTTCGCGCATGGCGTGCGGCAGCAGCGTGATGCCCACGCCCACCTCGCGCACCTCCCGCACGCCCTCGTAGACCGTGCAAGCCAGGCCGCGCTGATGCAGCGCCAGCGCAAAGGCCAGGCCGGCGATGCCGCCGCCAATGATCGCGATTTCCATGCGTGGGTCCTCGTCTTGCCGTGAAGGGGCGGACGCCTGTGACCTGCGCGGGGCAGGCCGTCAGCGTCAGTCCGCCGTGATCTGGCGCGCCTTGATCAGTTGCGCCCAACGGGCCGCATCGCGCTCCACCAGCTGGCCGAAGGCCTCGGGCGTGCTGGTGGCCGGGTCCATGCCCTGGGTGGAGAAGGCGCGTTTGGCATCCTCGCCAGCCAGGATCTGCTGGATCTCGCGGTTCAGCTGCGTCACCAGCGCAACCGGCGTGCCCTTGGGTGCGAAGATGCCGTACCACATGTCCACGTTCACCTGGCCCGTGCCGGCCTCGGCCAGGGTGGGCAGATCGGGCAGCAGGGGGTGGCGCTTGTCGCTGCCGATGCCCAGGGCCAGCAGCTTGCCCGCCTTCACGTGGGGCAGGGCGACGTGGATGGGCAGGAACATGGTCTCCACCTGGCCGCCCAGCAGGTCAGTCACCGCCGGGCCGGTGCCGCGGTAGGGGATGTGGGTGATGAAGGTCCCGGTGGTGTTCTTGAACAGCTCCATCGCCAGGTGGTGCGGTGTGCCCACCCCGGGTGAGGCGTAGTTCAGCCGGCCGGGCTGGCGGCGGGCGGCTTCCACCAACTCGCGCGCCGTACGCCAGCCCGTCTTCGGGTGCGCCACCAGCAGCAACTGGCCCCAACTGGTCAGGGTGATGGGGGCCAGGTCCTTGACCGGGTCGAACGACAGCGCCGGGTACAGGCTGCGGTTCATCACCAGCGTGTTCACGCTCACCAGCAGGGTGGAGCCGTCGGGCGCCGCACGCACCACGGCCTCGGTGCCGGTGTTGCCGGATGCGCCAGGGCGGTTGTCCACCACCACCGGCCGGCCCAGGCGTTCCGAGAGCTTGGGGCCCACGGTGCGGGCGATGAGGTCGATGCCGGTGCCGGGGGTGAAGGGAACGATGAGGCGGATCGGCGCGGTGCTGGTCTGGGTCTGCGCGCTGCTCAAGCCCGGGGCCAGAAGACCTGCCAATGCGGCGGACCCCGCGGTGATCAGGAGCTCGCGGCGGTTTTGGAGTTGTCGTGTCGTCATGGCAGAAGTATCGTGTTTGCAGGGCGGGCCCGTCACCAGGGTGGTCAGATGACTACTCGATATCCAGGGGCGGGCGCCACTGGGTGGCCGGCACGGTGCGCCACCGGCCCACGAGCGTGCCCACTCCCAGCCCCACGACGGCCGTCAGGGCGATCGCGGCATAGGTGGGCCAGAACTGCCCGTCATAGGCGCCGAAAAGGGTTGCCCTGAAGGTCTGGACCACCCAGGTCAGGGGCAAGTAGGGGTGGATCGCCTGGAAACTCTCGTCGCTGAGCTCGATGGGCACCAGGGCACCGGCCGCAGAAACCTGCACGACCAACAGCAGCACAGCCACCACCTTGCCCAGATCGCCCAGCAGCCGCACCAGCGCCCAGACGATGGCCAGAAAGGCCACGGACGTGGTGGCCAGCGTGAGTGCCAGCAGCCCAGGCTGGGGCATGGGTACCTTCAGCACCCAGGCCAGCAGGGCGAGCATGGCCATGGCCTGCAGCAGGACCACGCCCAGAGGTAGCGCCAGCTTGCCTGAGGCCAGCGCCAGCCTGGGATGCCCACCCAGGCTTTCCGGCACGCGGCGCAGATGCACGAGGAAGGCCACCATCACCGCACCCACCCACAGCGCCAGCGGCACGAAATTGGGGGCCAGCGCACTGCCCTGGTTGGGAACCGGCGCCACCACCTCGATCACCGGTTCGACCGACAGGGCCAGGCCCTGGGCGTTGCCCTCGGGGCGGTCGACATCGATGGGCAGGGAGCGGCGAAGCAGTTCGAGACCGGTGTCCAGGCGTCCGACGCCATCGACCAGGCCGGTCAGGCCGGTGTTGAGGGCTTGTGTGCCGGACCCCATCTGACGCAGGCCGCCCAGCAGGGCTTCGTGTCCGTTGAGCACCTCGCGGGAGCCCTCGGTCAGCCTGTCCAGACGGGCCTCCTCGGGCAGTCTCGCCTGCAGGGCACTCACTGCGGACCTGGCGCGAGAGGTGCCGTCAGCCAGCGTGCCCACGCCCTCCTGCAGGCGTTGGGTGCCTTGCAGCAGTCTGGCCTGTGCTTCACGCGCGCGGGTCACGCCGGCGCCCAGCTCCCGCGCTCCAGAGGTGATGGGCGCGATGCCTTCCACCATCGATCCACCAAACAAGGGAATCTCGTCTGCTGCGGTGCGCAGTTGCACCAGGCCGGCCTCGAGTTGCTGCGTACCCGAGCCCAGGGCGTCGAGCCCGCGCAGCATCTCCTGCTGCCCATCGGCCAATGTGCGTGCGCCCTGGCGCAGGGCCATCAGGTCGGACTCCGGTGGCATGCGGGCTTCCAGTGCCCGCAGCGAGCCGCCCATCTGGCGCACTCCGCCCCCCAGCTGCTGTGAGCCTTCCGCCACCTGCGCGGCCCCCAACCGCAGTCGCTGGGCCGAGTCGATGGCCGACTCGCTGGCGAAGGCGGCCTGACGGCCACCATCCCGGGCGCGGCCCAGCCCGGACTGCAGCTCGGAGGCGCCCTTGTGCAGGTCGCCCAGTGCAGAGCGCAGGCTGTCCAGATTGCGCTGGGAGCCCGCCGCGCTGGACAGCACCAGGTCCCACCTTGCCTCGGCCAGCATGGTGTTGACGCGCTGGGCCACCTCCGGCGCAAAGCGGCGTGCGAAGCTGGCGCTGGCGTAGTTGTTGCCCTCGCTGGTGTAGATGGTCAGCTTGGCAGCCCCCGGCCGTTCCCCAGGCAGAGCGCGCTGACTGAAGTCCGCCGGGATCTCCAGCATGAAGGCCAGGCGGCCTTGTCGCACGTCCTGGCGGGCCTGCGGGGTGTCTTCATAGCGCCGGTAGGCGAATTGGCCCTGAGCCTCGATCGACTCCAGAACCTCCTTGCCGAGATTCAGGGTTTGCTTGCGGTATTCGGCACCTCTGTCAAGGTTCACCAACCCAGCCGGCAGATCCCGTGTGTGCGAGGCCGGATCCCACATTGCAAACAGGTAGATCCAGGCGTAGAGGGCCGGCACGAACAACACACCCGCCATCGCGAGCGCGAGTTTGCGGTGGGTGCGCAGCAATTGCCACTCGCACTCCAGGACCTCCCGCGTCGCTTCGAACCAGCTCATGGACGTGCTTCTTGTTGTTGGAGATTCTTCCCCGACCCATTGTGCTTCGGGACTGCCTGGGGCCAAGCGCCCGTTGTACAGCATGGGCATTCGTGACAATGGAAGGTGACGTCCCGTGTTCAAGACCTGAGGATCCGCATCACCATGGCCACTCCCGTCCTGCAAAGCCTGATCGCCGACCGCTGGATCGGCGCCGAACCCGCCAGCCTGCTGCGCAGCGCCATCGACGGCAGCGCTGTGGCACACACCCATGCCGAGGCCCTGTCCTTCCCCGAAGCCGTGCACCACGCCCGCACGGTCGGCGTGCCCGCCCTGCTGAAGCTGGATTTCCAGCAGCGCGCCGGCCTGCTGAAGGCGCTGGCAGGCTACCTGCTGGAGCGCAAGGAGGAGCTCTATACCCTGTCTCGCCACACCGGGGCCACGCGCGCCGACAGCTGGATCGACATCGAAGGCGGCACGGGCACGCTGTTCTCCTATGCCGGTGTGGGCGCGGGCGACCTGCCCTCGGGCAACGTGGTGCATGAGGGCCCGGCGATGCCCCTGGGCAAGACGGGTGTGTTCGCGGGCACGCACATCCTGGTGCCGCGGCGCGGTGTGGCGGTGCACATCAACGCCTTCAACTTCCCCATCTGGGGCTTGCTGGAGAAGTTTGCGCCCAGTTTTCTGGCCGGCATGCCCTGCATCGGCAAGCCGGCCACGGCCACCAGCTACCTCACCGAAGCGGTGGTGCGCATGATCCAGGAGTCCGGCCTGCTGCCCCCAGGGAGCCTGCAGCTTGTCATTGGTGGCACCGGAAATCTGCTGGACCGGCTGACCGAGTCCGACGTGGTCACCTTCACCGGCTCGGCCGACACGGCCGCGCGGCTGCGAGTGCACCCCAACCTGGTGGCGCGCTCCATTCCCTTCAACGCCGAGGCCGATTCGCTGAACTGCGCGGTGCTGGCGCCCGAGGTGGGGCCTGATGACGAGGCCTTCGAGCTGTTCGTCAAGGAGGTGGCGCGTGAGATGACGGCCAAGGCCGGGCAGAAGTGCACCGCCATCCGCCGCGCCATCGTGCCGCGTCGGTACCTCCAGGCCGTGGCCGAGAGGCTCGCTGCCCGCCTGGCCAGAACGGTGGTGGGCGACCCGGGGGTGGAAGGCGTGAAGATGGGTGCGCTGGCCTCCAAGGCGCAGCAGGCCGACGTGGCCGAGCGTGTGGCGCTGCTCTCGCTTGGCAACGAGGTGGTGTTCGGTGCCGATGTCGGCAGGGGCTTGGGCGCCGTGTTCTCACCCCTGGGCGAGGGCGTGGCCGAGGGCGCGTTCTTCAGCCCCACGCTGCTGCTGTGCCGCGATGCGTGGGCGAACGACGCCGTGCACGACATCGAAGCCTTCGGCCCCGTGAGCACGCTGATGCCCTACGACGAGCTGGACGAGGCCGTGGCCCTGGCCGCGCGTGGGCGAGGCAGCCTGGTGTCCACGCTCGTGACCACCAGCCCCAAGGTGGCAGCGTACGTGGTGCCGCAGATGGCCGCGATGCACGGCCGCGTGCACATCCTGGACCCGCAGGCCGCGCCCGAGTCCACCGGTCACGGCTCACCTTTGCCCCAACTCAAGCACGGCGGCCCCGGTCGTGCCGGCGGGGGCGAGGAACTGGGTGGCGTGCGCGCCGTCAAGCACTACCTGCAGCGTGCGGCAGTGCAGGGCTCGCCCACCATGCTGGCAGCTGTCACGGGCGAGTACGTGCGCGGCGCGGCGGTGCAGGAGTCTGAACAACATCCCTTCCGCAAGTGGTATGACGATCTGGCCATCGGCGACAGCCTGCTCACGCACCGGCGCACGGTGAGTGAGGCTGACATCGTGGCCTTCGGCGGCATCTCGGGCGACTACTTCTACATGCACTTCGACGAGATCGCGGCCAAGGAGAGCCCGTTCGGCAAGCGCATCGCCCATGGCTACTTCGTGCTCTCGGCGGCGGCGGGCCTGTTCGTCTCGCCCTCGCCTGGCCCGGTGCTGGCCAACTACGGCCTGGACACCCTGCGCTTCGTCAAGCCCGTGGGCATCGGCGACACCATCCGGGCGCGCCTGACCTGCAAGCGCAAGACCGACAAGCCCGCCCGCAAGGGCCAGCCCCCACAAGGCGTGGTGGCCTGGGACGTGCAGGTGACCAACCAGCTGGGTGAGTTGGTGGCCAGCTACGACATCCTGACGCTGGTGTTGAAGCGGCCGGTGGAGGGGGCATCAGGCGCCGCGTGAGGTGACACCGCAGGCCGTTGCCATCGCCACAGCTGCCTGGGTCAGCATCTCCACGGCGCCATGGCCGCGCTGCAGCGCCGTCGCCAGCGTGTCGGGGTCACGCACGTATTCATGGATCATGAAGTTGCGCAGTTGGCGGGCCTCGATCCAGGCTTCTCCGGAGCTGATCAGGTCCAGCCTCTCGGCACGGGCGAGGTTGTCGATGGCTGGGCCGACGGGCTCGGCCAGCCACGCCAGCAGACGGGGCGGCAGTTTGTCGCCCAACGTGTCTTGCAAGCGCCCGAACCGGGCGACGAACGCATCGACTCGCTCTGCCAGGTCTTGATCTGCTCTGAGCGATTCCGCGCGCTGTGGCGTCATGGCGATTGCAAACAGGCGGGCGTCGGTCCCCCGCAGCAGGTCAGCCTCGGCAAGTACGGTCTCCGCCAGTTACCGCAGTCGCTCGTCCGGCGGTTTTCGAAGCGGGTTGGAGGTCATACCGCCACGGCATCCTGGCGCGCCTGGCGCAGCAATGGTGAGACTGGCGAGGCCGGGTCCGCAATCAAGACATCGATCTTGCGCAGGCCTATCTGGCGCTGGATGCGTGCCGCAATACGAACCGACAGCCCCAAGGCATCCTCGGTCGGTTCGGGCAGTTCCACGAGCAGGTCGATGTCACCGCCCCGAAGGTCGTCATGCACGCGCGAGCCGAACAGCAGGGCTCGTGCACCGGCGCCTGCCACTTCCTCCGTGGCTTGACGGATGCTGGCTCGTACCTGAGGGCTGATGCGCATGGCCGCTGATGTTAAGTTCAATCGCTCCTCAAAGCCCTTGCGTCGGCACGAAACGCCCGCGGTGCCAGGCGATAGCGCCGCCTGAACTGCTCGCCGAAATGGGACAAGGTCGGGAACCCGGAGGACTGCGCGATGTGTGCGATGGGTTCGCGGCCCTGGATCAGTTGCAGAGCGGCCCAACCGCAGCGGGCGTCGTTGACGTATTCGGTGAAGCTCTTGCCGACTTCGCGCCTGAAGAAGCGCCCGAAGGCGGCCGCCGATACGTGCGCCACCGCTGCCGCGTCTTCGACGCGCAGTTCTTCGGCCAGATGCTCCTCGATCCAGTTCAGCACGCGGTCCACGCGCTGGCCGCCTGCGAGGCCGTCTGCGGCGGGTGCGCCGCCCGCGATTCGGGTGGACAGCTCTCGCAAGTCCGCCGCGCCCTCCATCAGCGTGGCCAGCAGGTCCACCATCGCGGCCACGCGGCGTGCGGCCGTCGCCTGGCGCAGTCGCAGGAGCAGGCGTTGCACTTCCAGGCGCGTGTCGCCCCGGATCTCCAGCCCCATGGCGGCCCGCAGCAGCAGGGGTGACACGCCCGCCAGTTCCGGCAGCCCGGTGCGCGCTGCCCAGTCGGGCTTGAACTGCAGCACCGTGGCGGCACAGCCCGCCGCTGGCTGGGGCCCGCGGCTGGCCCACAGGTGCGCCACTTCACCGCCCACGAGCACCAGGTCGCCGTCAATGAACGGCTCGACGCTGTCGCTCACCCAGCGCAGCCCCTGTCCACGTTCGATCCAGGTCAGCTCGGCATGCGCGTGCCGGTGCAGGCCACCCTCGAAGGTCGGGAGTTCAAGGTGGAGCAGGCGCAGCGACTCGTCCGGGTGGTGCACCGCCTCGCGGAAGATTTTCATCGTCTGGAGCCGTGTGGGTGTATCCAGCGCGGGAAATCCCTCGGTTCACTGAGTATGAAAACCATCATTTCTAACATTCTGACAGGCTGAATCTGCCCCAATTTCTCTGGAAACTGTCGGTTTTCCATCCGTCCCCTCATCTCTTCATCGTCCATGAACAGTCCTTGGTGGCGTGGTGCCACGCTCTACCAGATCTACCCGCGCAGCTTTGCCGATGCCAACGGCGACGGCGTGGGCGACCTGGCCGGTGTCACCGCCCGGCTGCCTTACGTGGCCGAACTGGGCGTCGACGGCATCTGGCTGTCGCCGTTCTTCCCCAGCCCGATGCGCGACTTCGGCTACGACGTGTCTGACCATCGGCGAGTGGATCCGCTGTTCGGCAGCGATGCCGACTTCGATGCCCTGATCGCCCAAGCCCACAGGCTGGGCCTCAAGGTCCTTATCGACCAGGTCTGGAGCCATACCGCCGCCGAGCACCCCTGGTTCCAGGAGAGCCGTGCCAGCCGCGACAACGCCCTGGCCGACTGGTACGTGTGGGCCGATGCCCAGCCCGACGGCAGCCCGCCCAACAATTGGCAAAGCTGGATGGGCGGGCCGGCCTGGCGCTGGGAGCCCCGGCGCAAGCAGTACCACCTGCACAACTTTCTGCCGCAGATGCCGGACCTGAACTTTCACTGCCCTGCTGTTCAGGACGCTGTGCTGGACATCGCCCGGCACTGGCTGGAGCGTGGCGTGGACGGCTTCCGGCTGGACACCGCCAACCTCTACTTCCACAGCCGGGGCCTGGAAGACAACCCGCCGCTGCCCGAGGGCTTGCGGGGCGACTCGCCCGTGTTGATGCAGCGGCACCTGCACAACGCCGACCAGGCCGAGGCGCCCGGCTTCTTCGAGCGGCTGCGCGCCCTGATGGACCTCTACGGTGACCGGATGGCGGTGGCCGAGATCGGGGGCGTGGACCCGGGGCCGACGATGGTGACCTACACGCGCGGCCGCGACAGGTTGCACACCGCCTATTCCTTTGCCTTCCTGGGTGAGCGGCCCGATGCGGCCCAGGTGCTGCGGGTGCTGGCACCCTGGATGGAAGGCGAGGCCCAGACCGCCTGGCCGAGCTGGGCCTTCTCCAACCACGATGCGCCGCGCGTGGCCACCCGCTGGGCCGGGGGCGGCGCCGGCGCCTTTTCCTTCGGCGGCCGTGGCGATGACGGGGCCGCAACGTCCATCGGCGCCACGCCCATCACCTGGCTGGCCCTGCTGCTGGCCTTGCGCGGCACGGTCTTCGTTTACCAGGGCGAGGAGCTCGGTCTGCCGCAGAGCACGCTGGCTTTCGAGGACTTGCGCGATCCCTTCGGCATCGCTCACTGGCCGCAGAACCCCGGCCGCGACGGTTGCCGCACGCCCTTTCCCTGGCGGTCCGGTGCGCCGCAGCTGGGCTTCAGCGACGCAGATCGCACCTGGCTGCCGGTGGACCCGCTCCACACCCGCTTCGCGGTAGACCGGCAGATTGCCGACCCGGCCTCCACGCTGCACGCCACGCGGGCGCTGCTGGCGCTGCGGCGGGCCCACCCGGCGCTGCGCCTGGGCAGCTTCGAGCCGCTGGTCGTGGAAGGTGACGTGCTGGTGCTCAGGCGCTACCACAGCGCAGAAGGCGTCGATGACGCGCTGTGTCTGGCCTTCAACCTGGGGGGCTGTGAGGCCAGGCTGCCCTGGCCCGTGGCGCCGCCTTCAGGGGCGCCGCTGTTCGTGCATCAGCAGGCCGCAGTCGATGGGCGCACGCTGGTGCTGCCCCCGGGTGCCGTGCTGTTCGCATCACTGCGCTGATTCGCTCGCGTCCACCCGCGACCGACTTCTGAACCATCCGACATGGATACGCTGACCGATACCGTACTCGACATCGACAGCCCTTATTCCTTGAGCGACGCCCAGGTCGAGCGCTTTCGGCGCGACGGCTGCATCAAGCTCAAGCAGGTGCTGTCACCGGCGGCGCTGGCGCATTACGGCAGCGCCATCACGCGGCTGACCATAGACCTCAACACTGAAGTCCGTCCGCTGCAAGAGCGCAGCACTTACGACCGGGCCTTCCTGCAGGTGATGAATCTGTGGGAGCAAAGCCCGCTGGTGGGTCGCTTCGTGATGGGGCAGCGCCTGGCACGCATGGCCGCAGAGCTGCTGCAGGTGAGCGGGGTGCGCCTATACCACGACCAGAGCCTCTACAAAGAGCCCGGCGGCGGCATCACGCCGGCGCACGCCGACCAGTACTACTGGCCGCTGGCCAGCGACCGCACGATCACCGCGTGGATCCCGCTGCAGGCGGTGCCGGCAGAGATGGGGCCGCTGGGTTTCTACGCTGGGAGCCAGGGCGTGGCCTTCGGGCGAGACCTGGGCATCAGCGACGAGAGCGAGGCGCACATCAGCGACAACATGGCGCGGCATGGCTTCAGCTTCGACGTCAACCCCTTCGACCTGGGTGAGGTCAGCTTCCACCTGGGCTGGACCTTCCACAAGGCCGGGGCCAACACCAGCACGCAAGCTCGCTCGGTGATGACCATCATCTACATGGACGCGGGCATGCGTCTGTTGCCCGCGCTCAGCCCCATCCAGGCCAACGACCGCGACCAGTGGTGCCCAGGTGCACGCGAGGGCGAGCCCATCGCCACGCGCAAGAATCCGGTCATCTGGGAGAGATGATTGAGAGCCCCCGAGGTCCGGGCGATGCCCGACCCGGCCCCCCGCTGGGGCGCAAGAAAACTTGGGGCCGCCCGGCGTTTTCTTGTGAGCAGCCCAGGCCCATGACCGCGCCCGGCGTTCGCGAAGAAACCGTTCGGGCTGTGCCCTTCGATTACGCTCAGGACAGGCCTGTCGAAGCCCTCGCGCGCACTTCGACGGGCTCAGTGCGAACGGCTTCTTAGGTCCGGCAGCAACGTTTTCTTGTGAGATGACGCAGAGTTGGTGGAACCATGAGCGCGGGATGAGCATGAAGATCCTGTGGGCCCTGGTCATGGCATGGTGGGCGCTGGTCGCAGCCGGCCCGGCCTGGGCCGCCTATTCAGGCCGCGGCGATCTCACCCAGCACGTCGACCCCTTCATCGGCACCGACGGCACCGGGCATGTGACCCCGGCGGCGATGGTGCCCTTCGGCATGGTGGCGCCCGGCCCCGACAACGCCGACCGCGGCTGGAGCTACAGCAGCGGCTACCAGTACCGCGCCCCGCGCATCCTGGGTTTCTCCAACACGCACATCAGCGGTGCGGGCATCCCCGAGCTGGGCGATGTGCTGCTGATGCCCGCCACCGGCACACGCTGGACAGCACACAGCACCGACTTTTCGGCCGCGCCCGACAAGAAGACCGAGAGCGCCCGCCCCGGCGTCTACCGCGTCACGCTGCCCGGCCACGGCGTGCGCGTGGAACTCACCACCACTCAGCGCGTGGCCGTGCACCGCTACACCTTCACGCAGCGTGGCCGTGTGCAGGTGCTGGTGGACCTGCAGCACGGGCTGCTGTTCGGCCATGGACCAGAAGTCACGCCGCGGGTCACGCAGGCCGCATCCGCCGTGGACGCCCCGCGCGGCGAGCTGACCGGCACCACGCACGCGAAGAACTGGGTCGAGCGCGAGGCCTCGTTCATCGTGCGCTTCGACCGGCCGATCGAGCGCGTGACCACGCTGCCACCCCGCGCAGGGGAACAGGCTGCGCGTTACCTGCTCGACTTCGACCTCGGCCCCGGTCGCGTGCTGCACGCCCGCGTGGCACTGTCCACCGTGGACGTGGACGGCGCGCGCCGCAACCTGGCCGTGGATCAGGACAAGTCGTTCGACACCGTTCGCGCCGCCGCCGATGGGCAGTGGCAGCGGCTGCTTTCACGCATCGACATCGAGGCCGACGCGCGCTTCAAGAAGATCTTCTACTCGGCGCTGTACCGCACGCTGCTGCACCCCAGCGACATCGCGGACGTCGACGGCCGGGTGCGCGGCCCCACGGGGCAGGTGATGGTCGCGCCGGGCGGCGTGTACTACAGCACCCTGAGCCTGTGGGACACCTTCCGCGGCGTGCATCCCCTTTTCACGCTGCTGGTGCCCGAACGCGTGCCCGGCTTCATCCGCGCCATGCTCGCCCACCACCGGGCGCAGGGCTATCTGCCCTTGTGGACGGCCTGGGGCCGCGAAACGCACACCATGATCGGCAACCCGGCGCTGCCGGTCATTGCCGATGCGGTGGCCAAAGGCTTGCACCGGCAGGGCGTGGGCTTCGACCCGCAGGTGGCCCTGCAGGCCATGCTCGAAACCTCCACGCTGCCGCGCCCCCGGGCCCCCGAATGGGCGCAGCGCGACTGGAGCGCCTACGAGCAGTTCGGCTACATCCCGCTGGACCGCATCAGCAATGAGTCGGTGAGCAAGACGCTGGAGTTGGGCATCGGCGACGACGCCGTGGCCCGCGTGGCGCGTGCGGCGGGCCGCCCCGAGGTGGCCGAGCGCTTCGCCCGCCGAGCCCAGGGCTGGCGCCAACTCTGGGACGCCCAGACGCAGATGATGCGCGGCAAGGACAGCACCGGCCGTTGGCGCGAGCCCTTCGACCCCCTGGTGCCCACCAGCCCGATGAACAACCCGGGCGACTACACCGAGGCCAACGCCTGGCAGTACACGTTGACGCCGGCGCTGCACGACCCGGCCGGCCTGATCGCCCAGATGGGTGGGGCAGCAGCCTTCGAGGCCTGGCTGGACCGCTTCTTCAGCGTGAAGGCGCCCGGGGACAACAAGCACCTGGGCCAGGAGGCCATGATCGGCCAGTACGCCCATGGCAACGAGCCCAGCCACCACATCGCCTACCTCTACGCCTGGACGGGATCACCGGAAAAGGGTCATGCGCTGATCCGACGCATTGCGCGCGACTTTTACGGCCAAGGGCCTGACGGCATCATCGGCAACGACGACTGCGGGCAGATGAGTGCGTGGTTCGTGCTGTCGGCGCTGGGCTTCTACCCGGTGGTGCCGGCCTCCGGCCATTACGTGGCCGGCGTGCCGCTGGTGCGGCATGCCGTGCTCAGGCGCCCCGACGGCACGCGGCTGGTGATCCGGCCCGGCGCCCGCCCCGGGCCCTGGCTGGACGGCCGGCCTGTGGACGCTACCGCGCTGCCCCATGCCGCACTGATGCGCGCCCGTTGGCTCGAGCTGGGGCCATGGCACCGTTCACCGACACAGTCGACACGCCTCACCCGCAGCCACGCACCTGATCGACCGTGATGCGCCTCGATTTGCACTCGCCGCCCCTCGTGGAGCCTGCGTCTGCTGCGCATCGAATCGGTAGTCCACCCCGGACGTCTGGACGATTCAAACGTCTTCCGGATGCACAGCCTGCATCATCTTTGGTGGAGACTCTTGCCTCATGAACCCCACCCGTGCCCCCATGGTGTGCTTGCTGGCCGCCATATTCGCCGCTTCCGCCAGCCTCTTTGTGCCAGACGCCCGGGCGGCTGACTTCGTCTCGATGAAGCCCGCGGCCCGTGTCGAGTACTGGCAGCAACGCCAAGCCACGATCGACGCGCAGGTGGCAGACACCGCGAGCCTGCGAGACGTGAAGCTTGTGTTCGTGGGCGACTCCATCACCGATTTCTGGTTGCTCGATGACGACCCCTGGATTCCGGGCCGGATTCACGGCCGGCGGGTCTGGGACGAGTCCTTTGGCAGCGCCGCGAAGGAAAACCGCGCGCTGAACATCGCGATCTCGGGGGACCGCACGGAGCACTTGCTGTACCGCATCCTGCCGAAGTCGCAGGGTGGCCTGGGCCAGTTGGATGCGCTAGCGCTGGCGCCCGAGTTCCTGGTGCTGATGGTGGGCATCAACAACTCCTACGCGCCCGAGGCGCCGGTGGCCGACAGCGTGTTCGAGGGCGTTCGGGCGGTGATGCGCGCGCTGCATGCGCGCAAGCCTGAGGCGCGGCTGCTGCTGCAGTCGATCCTGCCCACGTCGGAGCCATCCCGGGACGACACGGTCGTCAAACCCGTGAACGCCCGTCTCGCGGCCCTGGCTCAGAGCCCGGAATTCGCGGGCTTCACCACCTGGCTGGACTTGTATCCATCCTTTGTCGGCGCCCAGGGCCGCCAGGATGGGAAGCTCTTTCTCGATGGCCTGCACCCCAGCGAGGCCGGCTACCGCGTCTGGCGCGACAGGCTGGTGCTGGCGCTGACGGCCGCGCGAAAGACGGCGCGTTGAGCCAGCCGCGAGCCCGCCGTCGTGAGCGCGGTCTGTCTGCCCCAGGTTCATCGGCCCGTCCTGATCCTCGGGCACCTGCGCATGAAGCCGGGGCTGCCGGCTGCTTCAGGGTCTTCGAGGCTTGTGCAGGGTGACGGGGTTCCCTATGCTTCAGAGGCTTGAGGAGATTTTTCGTGGATCGCATGGACACCCGTCATCGCGGCGCTATGGCGGCCCACCAGCCGCAGGCAGCAGACCGGCCCAACGGCAAGGTTGGACCGACGACCTGCGCATGGCAGCGCCTGTCGCTCATCGGGGTGCTGGCCTTGGCGGCCTGCTCTTCACCGCGGGCCCCAGCACCTGCCTCGCCCCAGGTGCCATCGCCTGTCACGCCTCAGCCGCCATCGACCGTTTCGCCTAGGGCACCTTTGACGGCCATGCCGCCTCGGCCACCGGCGGTGTTCAGTGCGCCGTTCCGCAACTGGGACGAGTTTCGGCTGCACGCGGGCCGTCGCATCGTGGCGACCAACCCGAATGGCACCTACGCGGGCGCCGTGCCTGAGCCGCTGCTGGCCATTACCGTGCTGGAGGTGGAACTCAACGGCGACGGGTCGGTGCGCCGCATCGTCGTGCAGCGGCAGCCGAGCCAGGCTCAGGACACGGTGCAACTGGCGATTGATGCGGTCAGGCGCGCAGCACCTTTCGGCGATGTCTCGCACCTGCCCCGGCCGTGGAAGTTCAGCGAGGTCTTCCTGTTCCGCGACGACCGCCGGTTCAAGCCGCGCGTGTTGGACCTGTAGTCCTGCGTCTCACCAAACCGCTGATGTGAATTCGCGCCTTGCCTGAATCAAAAATGTATCGATTGTGTTCATAAGCTCACTGGCCAGGTGCACCACCAGCCAGCCTCACCCACCATCCCAAGAGCCCCACCATGTCCGCCCTCATCGAAAAGCTCACGGCCACCGCCCAGAAGGAGTTCCGCTTCGATCCCCTGACCGAAGCGCGCGAGAACATCTACCAGCCCAGCCAGCCGGGGCTGATGTTCCCGGGCCGGCCGGCTTTCGATGACGTGGCGCGCGAGCGGCAGTACCTGAAGGAGCGCCTGGTGGGCGCCTGCCGGGCCTTCGCGCGCGAGGGGTTTGATTACGGCTTTGCCGGCCACCTCACCATCCGCGACCCGGAGCGCCCGCATCTGTACTGGACGAACCCGATGGCCGTGCACTTCCGCCAGGTCAAGGTGTCCAACCTCATCCTGGTGGACCACCGCGGCCAAGTGGTGGCGGGCGACTACGCCGTCAACCGCGCCGGCTTCGTGCTGCATGCCGCCGTGCACGAGGCCCACCCCGACATCGTGGCGATGTGCCATGCGCACACGCTGTACGGCACGGCCTTTGCGGCGCTGGGCAAGCCGCTGGCGCCCATCTCGCAGGATGTGGCGGCCTTCTTCGAGGACCACGTGGTCATCAACGACGAGGCCGGGCAGGTGGCGGTGGAAGATGACGCCGGCCCCAAGGTGGCCGACTGGTTCAAGGGCGTGAAGGCCGCCATCCACCAGAACCACGGCCTGTTCACCGCCAGCCGTCACAGCATCGAGTCAGCGGCCTTCTGGTTCATCGCGCTGGAGCGCTGCTGCCACCAGCAGTTGCTGGTGGAGGCCACCGGCGTCACGCCCAAGCTCGTGCCGCCGGACCGGTCGCGCTACAGCCGCGAGCACGTGGGCAGCGAGTACATAGGCTGGCTGCACTTCCAGACGATCTGGAACGATCTGGTGCGCACCGAGCCGGACATGTTCGACTGAGGCCTGGTGGTCGACGAGGTCGTCACCACCGCGATCCGCAGTCGCATCCTGTAGGGACAGACGCCCTTCCTGGCGCTTCAAGGGCCTGTTCCCGAGGCACTCACCGGCTTTGCGCAAGCTCACCGCGGGCCCGCTCGGCTGACCAGAGCATATGCCCTGCGCGAGCCCGTCGGCTCGGCCATGCCTTGGGGGTCCACATGTCCAACAGAGTCTTTGCGGTCATTGCGCTTTCCGTTGCGCTGACCTTGGCGGGGCTGTCTGCCCTGTCGCAGCCGCCCGGGTCAGCGTCTTCAGCATCATCTGCGCCACCGGACCAGACGGTGACGGTGACCGCGCCGGCGGCATCGATCACGCTGCCCGCGCCGGTGTACGTGATCGCGTCGCGCGAGTTTGAGTCGCTGCGAGGCCAATATGCCTTGGCGGACGGCCGTACGCTTATCGTGTCGGGCCGCCCCAAGCGGATGAAGGCGCAGATCGAAGGGCAGCTGCCAACGGAACTGGTGGCCGCCTCGTCCAGCGTGCTGGTGGCGCGCAATCGCCAGATGAGCCTGAGCTTTCGTCAAGCGGACAACGGTGTGGTCCGCGACGTGCTCGTGACCTACGTCAAGCCTGTGGAGGTGAATGGGCGGCGGGTCTCGCGCTGACCGGTGCGCCCCCTGGCCGGACCTGGCCTCCTCGCCTTGGGGTGACTTCCCGGAAACTCCCGGTCAACTTGTCTTTCCGGGCAGTTCTTCAGACAGCAGTTGCAGTCCGCGCTGCAGCATCGACGCGTAGCGTTGCTGCTCCTGCTGCCGTGCACCTTCTGGCCATTTGTAGAAACCCTCTCCGACCTTCAGTCCCAGGCGGCCTGCGGCCACGTGCTCTCGCAGCGTGCGCGCGGGCTCGGCGCTGTTGCACAGCGAGGGGTAGATGGTGGCGGCCGCGGGCCAGCACAACGGCGACGTCGGCACCCATGGTGCTACAGCCCACGACCACGGCATGGCGCAGTGCGGGTGCCTGGGCTTCGGTCATGTTGGCCCGATCCGTGGGGTGACCTGAGGTCTGAGCATCTGCGGCGTGCGCTTCGGGCTGAGGTCGAAGGAGGCCCGCTTACACGTTGAACAGGAAGTTCAGCACGTCGCCGTCCTTGACCACGTACTCCTTGCCTTCGGCGCGCATCTTGCCGGCGTCCTTGGCGCCTGATTCGCCCTTGCAGGCAATGTAGTCGTCAAACGCGATGGTCTGGGCGCGGATGAAGCCGCGCTCGAAGTCGGTGTGGATCACGCCCGCAGCCTGTGGGGCGGTGTCGCCGATGTGGATGGTCCAGGCGCGCACTTCCTTCACGCCGGCGGTGAAGTAGGTCTGCAGGCCCAGCAGCTTGAAGGCCGCGCGGATCAGGCGGTTCAGCCCCGGCTCGTCCTGCCCCATCTCCTGCAGGAACAGCAGCCGGTCGTCGTCGGCCATGTCGGCGAGCTCGGCCTCGGTCTTGGCGCAGATGGCCACCACGGGGGCGTTCTGCTTGGCGGCGTACTCGCGCAGCCGCTCCAGGAAGGGGTTGTTCTCGAACCCGTCCTCGGCCACGTTGCCCACGAACATGGCGGGCTTGGCGGTGATCAGGCACAGCGGCCTGAGCACGGCGCGCTCTTCCTTGCTGAAGTCGATGCTGCGCACGGGGCGGCCCTCGTTCAGCGTGGCGTCGCACTTCTTCAGCACGTCCACCAGGCGCTGCGCCTCCTTGTCGCCGCCGGCCTTGGCCACCTTGGTGTGGCGCACCAGGGCTTTTTCCACGGTGGAGAGGTCGGCCAGGCACAACTCGGTCTGGATGACTTCGATGTCGGCGATGGGATCCACCTTGCCGGCCACGTGAATGACGTTCTCGTCCTCGAAGCAGCGCACCACGTTGACGATGGCATCGGTCTCGCGGATGTGGCTGAGGAACTGGTTGCCCAGACCCTCGCCCTTGCTGGCTCCGGCCACCAGGCCGGCGATGTCCACGAACTCCACGATGGCTGGCACCACGCGCTCGGGCTTGACGATGGCCGCGAGTTGGGTCAGGCGCGGGTCGGGCAACTCCACCACGCCCACATTGGGTTCGATGGTGCAGAAGGGGTAGTTCTCGGCGGCGATGCCGGCCTTGGTCAGGGCGTTGAAGAGGGTCGACTTGCCGACGTTGGGCAGGCCGACGATGCCGCATTGGAGGCTCATGGCGGGGGGGCTTTCGGAAGAAGGGGCGCGTCAGCGCCGCAAGGGCCGCTGGAGCGAGGGCGGGGCTGGTCGGCCCCGCAGACACCCCCGGGATTCTAGGGAGTCGCCACCGCCGCCTGCACGCTGCCTTCACGCCGACGTGATGGCGCCTTCACGCTGCCCCCATGCCGCCTTCACGCAGCTTTCAGCCGCCGGGGTGCCCTGGCTTCCAACCCAAAGCCAATGCGTTGCCGGCAATGGCCAGCATCGCCGCGGTCAGGGCCAGCAGGCCCGGGCGGTAACCCTCCATCACCACTGACACCAGCAGCGCAATCACGGTGGTGGCCACGCCCACGGTGGAGGCCGGGCCCACGCCGACGCGCTGCTGCAGCAGCAGATAGCAGCCGAAAGCCACTGCCGACCCGAAGGCCGACAGGTACAGCAGCGTGGCCCACCACATCGGGTCTGAGGGCCAGACGATGGGCTGTCCGCTGCTCCAGGCAAACGCCCACGAAACCACCGAACCGTACAGCATGCCGTAGCCCAGCACGGGCACGAAGGGCAGGCCATGCTGCGCGTTGCGGGAGGCCACCAGGTTGCCCACCGACGACAGCCCCACCGCCGTGACCGTGAAGGCCGCGCCCCAGGCGGAGCGGACGTGGGTGGACATCTGGGCGAATTCCGGCGCGAAGATCAGTGCCACGCCGGCCACGCCCATCAGGCCGCCCACGACGAACCGCCCGGTCAGGGGCACGCCCCACAGCAGCCGTGTGGCCACCCCCAGCACCAGGGGCTGGGCGCTGTAGCCCACGGCCACCAGACCCGAAGGGATGTGCTTTTCGGCGTGGTAAACGCAGATGTAGGACACCGAATACATGAACACCCCCTGCAGCGCCATCAGCGCATGCTGGCCAGGGCTGAAGCGCAGCCGCTCGCCGCGCACCACGGCCCAGGCGAGCACCATCAGCCCGGCCAGCATGAAGCGTACGGCCACCCCGAACTCGGGCGTGGCCTGCACCAACTGGTGCACGATGGCGTGCCAGGTCGTGCCCCAGATCAGCACGCTGACGGCGAAGAGTTGCCAGGAGCGCAAGGTGTGGTGTCGGAACTCGGGCGGGCCCTGTCAGAGGGCGTGGTGCGGGGGGCCGGGCCGGGCACTGCCCGGACCATCGGGGCTCAAAACGCCAGCGTGGCCCGCACCGCCGCGCCCACGCGCAGTGTGCGCTCGATGCCCGAGACGATGACGGCGTTCATGCCGAAGGTGAGCCCGCCATTCACCCGCGGGTCGGCGCGATAGGCCATCAGCGCGTCATTGACGGCATGGCCTTTCTGCCCCGTGGCCGGGTCCACGTCGGGGATGCTGCAGCGCGCGCAGGGCTTGACCAGCTTGAGCACCACCGGACCCTCGTCGGTGGCGATCTCCAGCGTGTCGACGTGGTCTTCGGCGTGCGCGTCCTCCAGGCCGTCCAGCACGAGGTTGGGCCGGAAGCGCGCCATCGGCACCACTGGCTGGCTGGCCTCGGCCAGGCGGCGGTTGAGTTCCGCCAGCGAGGCGGTGGACACCACCAGCAGCGGAAAGCCGTCGGCAAAGGCGTTCTCGGCATCGATCGGACCGGTCCACCTGCGCTCGGACAGGCGCTTCTGCTCGGGGTCGAACCGGGCCAGGCGCAGGCCCTTGACACCCAGGAAGTCACTGAACCACTGCGCCGCCAGCGCGCCCATGTCGTAGGCCTTGACGACGTCGTCCCAGACCTGCACGCGGGTGGGCTCCTCCACGGCGTTGACGGCCAGATGCAGCGGCAGCATGCCTGGGGCGCGCAGCACCACGTCCTGAAAACGCAGGCTGGCCTGCACCAGCGACATGCGGGGCAGCTCGCGCTGGGTCAGCATCTCGCCATGGGCGTCTACCACCATCCATGCGCGGTCCAGGTCCAGGCCGGTCTCCACCACCAAGCTCTCGCGGACTTCGAATCCGGCGCAGCTCTTGACGGGGTGCAGGTGCAGGGCGGACAGGGTGCAGTGCAGATCGCTCATCTTGCGCAGAGATTGAAAAGGAGTCGGGCGTGCGCCGTTGGCGCGCGGTGGGTCCGAGGGATGTGGTGCTGCTGCCGGCTCAGGGCTTTGCGTTCCCGCGGGGCGGCCGATGGTACCCGCTGCCTACAATCTGTCGGGTGAATACCTATGACGTCTGCATCCGTGGCGAGGGGCCGGTGGGCCGTTCGCTCGCGCTGGCCTTGGCGCGCCAGGGCTTGCGTGTGGCCCTGCAGCCTGCTGAGGCGATGGCGGCGGGGCCGGCGCCTGCCGTAGACGTGCGCACCTACGCCTTGAACGCGGGCTCGGTGAGCCTGTTGCAGGCCTTGCGGGTGTGGGATGCGCTGCCACCGGACGCGCGCACTGCCGTGCTGGACATGCGGGTGCAGGACGCGGGTGTGTCGGGGCGGGCGCCCGCCGCGCTGCATTTCTCGGCCTACGAGCAGGCGGTGGACAGCTTGGCCTGGATCGTGGACGCCGCCGAACTGGACGCGGTGCTGGCCAGCGCCGTGCGCTTTGCGCCCCACATCACGGTGGTCGCGCAGGCGGTGCAGGCGCCGCTGACGGTGGTGGCCGAGGGCAAGGATGCTGCCTCGCGCGCCGCCCTGGGGGCCAAGACGGATGCCCAGGCTTATGGACACAGCGGCGTGGCCGCCCGGTTGCGCAGCGACCTGCCGCACGCCGGCCTGGCGCGGCAGTGGTTTCGCAGCCCCGACATCCTGGCGCTGCTGCCCTTTGACCGCCCCATCCCCGGCCAGTCCTACGGCCTGGTCTGGTCGGTGCCGCAGGACCGGGCCCAGGCCCTGATGGCCATGACGCCTGCCGAGTTCGAGCAGGCCTTGGCCGAGGCCACAGGCGGTGAGGCCGGTGCGCTGGCCCTCACCGGGCCGCGTGCGGCCTGGCCCTTGCGGCTGGCGCGGGCGCAAGCCGTGTGCGGGCCCGGCTGGGTGCTGGTGGGCGATGCTGCTCACGTGGTGCATCCGTTGGCCGGGCAGGGTTTGAACCTGGGCCTGGCCGATGTGCTGTCGCTGGCGCAGGTGATCGAGCAGCGCGAGCCCTGGCGGTCGCTGGGCGACGCGAAACTGCTGCGCCGCCACGCCCGGCGCCGGCACCTGCCCACGCTGGCCATGGCCGGGGTGACCGACGCCCTGTGGCACCTGTTTGCCCATGAGTCGACGCTGCTGCGCGAAGCCCGGC
>JBAXYD010000036.1:0-43323 GCA_037127635.1 Betaproteobacteria bacterium
TCAACCGGCGCTGGGCCCGCCGCGTGCTGGGCAGCCGGGCCACCGTGCTGCTGGTGACGGACGGCCTGGAGCACGGCCCCACCGAGGCACTGGCCTTCGAGATGGACCGCCTGCACAAGAGCTGCCATCGCCTGCTCTGGCTGAACCCACTGCTGCGCTTCGCCCGCTTCGAGCCCCGCGCGGCCGGCATCCGCGCCATGTTGCCGCATGTGGACGGCTTCCTGCCCGTGCACAACCTGGACAGCCTGGAGCACCTCCTGGAGGTCTTGGCCTCAGGGGCGATGCGTCCTGGCTGAAGGCGACTTCGGCTTGTCAGCCTGTCGGCCTGCCACCTGTTCGCCGTATTCGTCTGCTCCCCAGTGGCGTGCAGGCCGCGTCAGGCTCCGCACACTGAGCATCCCGGTAGGCGCGTGATGGCGATCTCGTCCCACTGCATGCCGCGGCCGTCCAGCATCAGCAGGCGGCCGGCGAGCGACCGGCCCACACCCGTGAGCAACTTGAGCGCCTCGGCTGCCTGCATGGTGCCGATGATGCCCACCAGCGGCGCGAACACGCCCATGGTGGCGCAGGCCACTTCCTCGAAGGCCTGGCCTGGCGGGAACAGGCAGGCGTAGCAGGGGAGTTGCGCCCCGTCTTCGCAAGCGCTGCCGGCTTCAGGGGTGCTGGACGAAGCTGACGCCGCCGGCGCGTGGCCACGGGTGTCATACACCGAGATCTGGCCGTCGAATCCGATGGCTGCGCCCGACACGAGCGGCTTGCGGTGTCGGACGCAGGCGGCGTTCACGGCGTGGCGGGTCGCGAAGTTGTCGGTGCAGTCCAGCACCACGTCGGCCTGCTCCACAAGGGTCTGGAGCAGCGCGGCGTCTGCTCGCTGCGTCACCGCCTGCACCCGTACGTCGGGGTTGATCGTGGCGATACGCGCCTTGGCGGACTCGGCCTTGGGCTGCCCCACGCTGGCGAGGTCATGGGCGATCTGCCGCTGAAGGTTGGTCACATCCACCGTATCGTGGTCGACGATGGTGAGCCGGCCCACCCCGGCGCTGCCCAGGTACAGCGCCACGGGCGACCCCAGCCCGCCGGCACCGATCACCAGTGCGTGGCTGGCCAACAGGCGCTCCTGGCCCTCGATGCCGATGTCTTGCAGCAGGATGTGACGTGCGTAGCGCAGCAGCTGGTCGTCGGTCATGGGGTGTCAGCGTTTTCAATCCGGTGCGGGCTCGGTGGCCTTGGGTGCGCGGAAGGTCCACCAGGGCAGGGCTCGGGTGAGGGACAGCACTTCACCCGTTCTAGGTGGGCAGGAATAACCCTCCAGATCCCCGACCGCGCCACGCCAGTCCGGGCCTTGCAGCAGGCGGCACAGCAGGCGCACGGCGGGCTGCTCCAAGGCGTCGGCCAGGCACACGAGGTAGTAGTCCTCCTCCACCAGCGGCACGAATCCCAGGCCATAGCGGGCGGCTGCAGCCTCGATGCCCAGGGCGGCGTTGGCCGAGCCGCTGGCCACGGCGGCGGCACAGGCCAGGTGGCTGGTCTCCTGCACGGCTGTAAGCAGTGATGCCAAAGGAAATCCTTGCTGGGCCGCCAGATGTTCAGCCAGCAAGCCCGTGCCCGAGCCCGGCTCGCGGGCCGCAAAGCGCAGGCCCATCCGGCCCACATCGGCCAGCGAGTGCACACCTTGCGGATTACCTGGGGCGACCATCAGCCCTTGGGTGCGGCGCATCGCGCTGATCAGCTTGTGACGCCCCGGCTTGAGCAGGGCCTTGAGTGCCCGCGCGTAATGCTCACTGCGGCTCAGTGGCGGCACATGAAAGCCCGCCACCACGCAGCGGCCCTCGGCCAGTGAGCGCAGCGCGTCCAGGCTACCTGCGAACCGCAATTCGATGTGC
This sequence comes from Betaproteobacteria bacterium, assembly GCA_037127635.1. Lineage (GTDB taxonomy): Bacteria > Pseudomonadota > Gammaproteobacteria > Burkholderiales > Burkholderiaceae_C > Rubrivivax. The sequence continues at coordinate 1,884 of JBAXYD010000036.1, forward strand.
AGGCCCTGGGCGTCGGCCAGCGTCTGCAGCACGGGCAGCATCAGGTCGTGGCTGGCGTCGATGCGCAGCACCTGGCGTGAGCCATCCAGGGCCTCTTCCATCACCCGCTGGAGCTCGCGCCGCAGGGCTTCGATGTGCGGCACCAGTCGCTCCCGCGCCTGGCGCTCGGCCCACAGCAGGCGCTCGGCGAAGGCGGTCAGCCGCGCGGGCTGCCCGCGCTGCCAGACCACCAGCGCCTGTCCCACGGTCTCTTCCCACTGCTTGAGGCTGCCCCAGAGGTGGCGGTAGCTCAGGCCTAGCGCCCTGGCCGCCCCTTGGATGGAACCCTCGGTGGCCACGGCAGACAGCAGGTCGAACAGCGGGTTGTCCACCTGGCTGCCGGTTTGCGGCTGGGTGATGAAGCGGTACTGCAGCTGGACGCCGCGTGCGGTGGTGGAGGACATGGCGCAGGACGTTGTCACCCTGCATTGTCAGCCTGCGCCAAGCCTGCTGTGTGCCCGGCCGCTTGCCAAGCGTAGGGGCGCTCAGCCGCCGCCGCGCTGCAAGTGCAGATCAAAGCGCCTCATGAAGACGCGACGCGCCTCGGGCTCCACCCCCCGAAAGTCAAAGTGCACTGCCATCCGAGGCAGCCTGATCAGCGCGATGACGCGCGGGGCCAGCACTTTCCACTCGATGGCCAGCGTTCCGCTGCCGATGCACACGAGCAGGCTCTCCGAGCGCGGCTGTGTGCTCGGGTGGCCGTGCACTGCATCGGGCATCCAACGCAGCCACTCGCCCTGCGTACAGCCGTACTCGCGTTCGAATACCGCGGGCACGGGCTGCGAAGGCGATGTGCCTGAGGGCAGTGCCGCTGCCGTCACGGCCCGCCCTCAACCTCCGGCCACGGGCGGCCAGATGGCCAGCACATCACCCGGCTGCAGCGGCAGCGTGGCGCGGTCGGCCGGGGCGACGTATCGCCCGTTCACCAGCACCAGATGCACCAGCTTCTGCGGCAGTTGGAAGGGCTCGGTCACTTGTTGAATGGTGGCGCCGTCAGGCACTTCCAGCGAGGTCGCGTTGCCTCGCCGCTTGTCGACCGGGAGATAGTCGGTCAGGCTGGCGTAGAGCTTGAAGGTGATCTGCATGGGGGCTGCTGCCAGGCTTGGCGGCTCAAATGCTCGCGTGCACGTCCTGCGCCTGCGCGCGGGCCAGGTAGGCCTCCATCAGCAGCGTGGGGTCGTCCACGAGCTTGTCCTTCCACTCACCCAGCGGGACGGCGCCTTCCACCAGCCCGCGCATCACACCCACGTGCTGCGTCCAGCCGATCGCGTTGCAGCCCACCAGCTTGCCGTCGGCGAACTGCAGGCTCAGGTGGCGCCCGCCGGTGCGCTCGTCAGGCTGTGTCAGCTCCACATGCTGGCCGCCTGCCACGCCTTCCCAGTTGCCGAAGCTGGCCGAGACCAGGCCCAGTGTGTCCAGCACGTTGATCTGCGTCACGCCCTTGAGCTCGGTCTTCTGCCCCACCATGTTGAGTGCGGCCACGCGGGCCTGTTCGGCGGCGTTGGGCTGGATGGCGCTGACGATGGTCTTGCCGCTGACCTTGTCGAAGGCCTCGGCACAGTCGCCGGCCGCATAGACGCCGGGCGCGCTGGTCTGCAGGTGTTCGTCGGTAAGCACGCCCACCAGGCACTTCACGCCGCTGCCCTCCAGGAAGCCGATGTTGGGGCGCACACCGGTGGCGCTGATGATGAGGTCCGCCTCCAAGGTCTGGCCGTTGGACAGGCGGGCCCGCATGGGGGCGCCACCAGCCGGGGCGGGCGCGGCCGCGGCAGCTTGCACCGGCTCGGCGCTGCCGCCGAAGCCGAGCGCTGAGGCGATTCTGGACAGCAGCCCGCCGGCTGCCGGCTCGGTGCCGCCGGAAGGGGCGGGGTGGTCCGCACCACGCTCTATGGCCACGACCTTCGTGCCAGTGTGGACCTGCACGCCCTTCTTCTGGCACCAGTCCTTGATCATCCCGCCGGCCGTGGGGCCCATCATGCGCGGCACCATGCGGTCGCCCATCTCCACCACGCTGAGCTTGACGCCGCGGGCGGCCAAGGCTTCCATGATGATGCAGCCGATGAAGCCCGCGCCCATCTGCAGCACGCGCGCGCCCGGGGTGGCTTGGGCCATGATGGCGCGGGCATCTGCCAGCGTCCAGCAGGCGCGCACGCCGGGGCCGTCGATGCCGGGAATGGGGGGTGTGGCGGGTGACGAGCCGGTGGCAATCAGCAGCCGGTCGTAAGCCAGGGTTTCGCCGCTGTCCAGCTTGACCGTACGCTCAGTCGTGTTCAGCGCCACGGCGCGGCCGTGCTTGAGCGTGATGCGCTGGGCTTCGTAGTGGCCGGCTGCGTGGCGCAGGTGGGTGCCGCCTTCGGCGATATTGCCGATCAGCATATAGGGAATGGCCATGCGCGAGTACGGCGCCTCGGGTTCGTCACCCACCAGCGTGATCTCGTCGTGCGGCGCGTGCTTGCGGATGGTTTCGGCGGCGATCACGCCAGCAGGGCCGGCGCCCAGGATCAGGTGTTTCATGGTCGGGCTCCTCGGGTTCGTCTTCTTGGGGCGGTGTGGTGCAGGCTGGGGGCCGCCCAGAAACGCGGAAGGCGGTGCTGCCACCGCCTTCTCGCCGTCCTTGCGGGCGGTCTGCGTATCAGGCGCGGCTCACAGGCCCAGGCGCTGGCGCGTCTCGGCCTTCAACTGGCCGTCGGCATCCCAGCCGCGGATGTCGTAGTAGTGCGGCAGCATCTGCGGCACCTGCGACACCAGGCCCTTGGCCGGGCCGGTCTTCACCGGCTCGGTGGTCAGGCGCACGGGAAGCACGTCGTCCTTGCTGGTGAAGCCGGCACGGTTATTGAAGTCGCGCTCCATGTTCCAGATGCGCTCGCCGATGTCGTTCATGGCGTCCATCGTGAATTCCGAGCCGCAGGCGGCGGCCACCTGGGGCTGCACGTCGGCCAACGTCCAGGCAAAGCTGGTGAAGATGCAGATGCCGGCGGCGTCGAACGCGGCGGTGGCGTCCTGGAAGGCCTTGACCAGCTCCGGCTTGCCCTCTGAGACCAGCGGATCCGTCTTGACCGGGATGCCCAGGATCTCGGAGGCCACGGTGTAGCTGCGCAGGTGGCAGGCGCCACGGTTGCTGGTGGCATACGTCAGGCCCATGCCCTGGATGCCGCGGCCGTCGTAGGCCGGGAACTCCTGGCCCTTGACGCTCATGCTCAACCCCGGGTGGCCGTACTTGGCGGTCAGGCGCTTGCTGCCCTGGCCGATCTCCTTGCCAAAGCCTTCGCCACTGGCGGTGATCTCGGCAAAGTGCGCCAGCGCGCGGGCCGAGCCGAACGGGGCCTCGATGCCGAGCTGCTCTTTGGTGAGCACGCCCATTTCATACAGCTCCATCACCGCGCCCACGGTGGCGCCGAAGCTGATGGGGTCCATGCCCTGCTCGTTGCACAGCAGGTTGGCATACTGCAGGGCTTCCAGGTCGTTCACGCCGTTGGCCGCACCCAGCGCCCAGGCGGCTTCGTACTCCAGGCCGCCACTGGCGCCCCAGTACTCGGGCTTGTTCTGCACCGTGAAGTGGCCCTGGTCCATCTTGCTGATGCGCCCGCAGGCAATGGTGCAGCCGAAGCAGGCCTGGTTGGTGACCAGGTGCTTCTTGCCGTCGGTGGCGCGCGGGGTGGCCATCGCCTCGGCGGAGATGTCCTTGGCGCCTTCGAACTGGCTGTCCTGGTGGTTGCGGGTGGGCAGGGCACCCACCTCGTTGATCACGTTCATCAGCACCTGGGTGCCGTAGGTGGGCAGGCCCTGGCCGGTGACGGCGTTGTCGGCCAGGATCTTCTTCTTCTCGAAGGTGACCTTCATGAACTCCTTGGCGTCGGCGAAGTTGCCCACGCCCTTGGTGCCGCGCACGGCAATCGCCTTCAGGTTCTTGGAGCCGGCCACCGCACCCACGCCCGAGCGCCCGGCGGCGCGGTGAAGGTCATTGACGATGGCGGCGAAGAGCACCTTGTTCTCACCCGCCTTGCCGATGCTGGAGACGCGCAGCAGCGGGTCCTGGTGGGCCTTCTTCAGCGCTTCCTCGGTCTTCCAGACGCTCTGGCCCCACAGGTGGCTGGCGTCACGCAGTTCGGCGTGGTCGTCGCTCACGTACAGGTACACCGGCTTGGCCGACTGGCCCTCGAAGATGATCATGTCCCAGCCGGCCATCTTCAGCTCGGCGCCCCAGTAGCCGCCCGAGTTGGAGCAGGCCACAGCGCCCGTGAGCGGACCCTTGGTGACGACGGTGTAGCGCCCGCCCGTGGAGGCCATGGTGCCGGTGAGCGGCCCCGTGGCCCAGATCAGCTTGTTTTCGGCGGCCAGCGGGTCGACCTTGGCGTCGACTTCTTCCACCAGGTACTTGGTGGCCAGACCGCGCGAGCCCAGATAGGCGCGCGCCCAGTCCATCTTCAGCGGCTCGGAGGTGACGGTGCCGGCCGTGAGGTTCACGCGGAGGATTTTTCCTGCCCAAGACATGTCGATTGCTCCTTGTGAATCAGGCGGCTGCCTGGTTGCCCAGCTTGTCGGCCCAGGCCTGCATCTTGCCCAGGCCGGTCCAGTTCGCGTCCACGTAGGTGATGGCACCGGTGGGGCAGGCGGTGGCGCAGGCGGGGTCGCCGCCGCACAGGTCGCACTTCTGCACCTTGCCGGTTTCCTGCACGTAGTTCACGGTGCCGAAGGGGCAGCTGATGGTGCAGACCTTGCAACCCACGCAGGTGGAATCGTTTACGACCTTCGCGCCCGTGGCCTTGTCCACCGTGATGGCCTCCACCGGGCAGGCGTGCAGGCACCAGGCCTCGTCGCACTGCGTGCAGGTGTAGGGCACCTTCTTGCCGGTAGCGTGGAAGTCAAACACCTTGATGCGCGACTTGGCGGGGGCAAACACCCCGTAGTTCTCGAAGGAACAGGCCATCTCGCACTGGAGACAGCCGGTGCACTTGTCGGCATTGATGTGCAGGCTTTTCTGCATGGGATCCCTCTCCGCTGAGGTCAGGTTGAATGTCTGGCAGTTGCGCCAGCATTCCGCAGAAGAACGCCGTCACAGCTGCACTTAGGCAATCATCTGCATACCTCGAGCTCGGCGCACCCCGTGAAAACCCTAGTCGGATTGCATTGGCGCTGGAAATCAGCGGATTTCTTGTGCCAAGGCAGAGCCCATGAAAACGCAAAAGGCCCGGTTCCCCGGGCCCTGTCGGCAGGTGCGGCGCTTCAGGGCCGGGCGTTCGGGAAGAACAGCTGCTCGCCGCCGATCTTGTAGCCGGCAATGGCCGCCTGGCCGGCGGGCGCGATCACCCAGTCGGCAAACTGCTGCGCCGGCGCTGCTTTCACATGCGGGTGACGGGCCGGGTTGACCACCATCACGCCGTACTGGTTGAACAGGGTCTTGTCACCCTCCACCACGATGGCCAGGTCGCCCCGGTTCTTGAACGACAGCCAGGTGCCACGGTCGGCCAGCACGTAGGCGTTGGTGCTGGAGGCCATGTTCAGCGCGGGGCCCATCCCGCAGCCGCATTCGCGGTAGGCGGCGGGCTTGATGGTGGCCACCTCGACGCCGGCCGCTTTCCACAACCTCAACTCCGCCGCGTGGGTGCCGCTCTTGTCGCCGCGGGAGATGAAGGCCTGGGAACTGGCGGCCAGCTTCTTGAGCGCGGCGGCAATGTCGGCACCGCGCGTGCCCGCAGGGTCGGCTTTGGGACCGATCAGCACGAAATCGTTGTACATGACGTTGCGGCGTTGCGTGGCAAAACCTTCGGCCACGAACTTCTCCTCGGCCGCCGTGTCGTGCACGAACACGATGTCAGCGTCCCCCCGACGCCCGGTGTCCAGTGCCTGGCCCGTGCCCACCGCCACCACGCGCACGTCGATGCCTGTGGCCTGCTTGAAGGCTGGCAGCAGGTGGCCGAACAGGCCCGATTGCTCGGTGCTGGTGGTGCTGGCCATCACGATGGCGTTGGCGGGTGTCTGGGCATGGGCCTGCAACGGCAGTGCCAGCGTTGCGCTCAGGCTCGCCAGCCCGCCCAGGCACCCACCCAGAAGCCCTCTGAGCAACACGCGCCGGTGCGGTGTGTTGCCTTGGGCAGGCTGGGCGGGGTTGGTCGAGCCGTGGTCGGGCGTCTTTGTCTTCAGGTAAGCCATGGAAGTTCTCCTCTGAGGAACTGTTGGGCCTCGACCGGAAGGTCAAGGCTGTCGAAAAACTCATCCACCGGCCGGTCGGCCACCAGGCGCCCGCCGGCCAGGTAGGCCACCCGGGTGGCCAGGCGCTTGGCTTGGCCCAGGTTGTGGGTGCTCATCACGATGGTGACGCCGTCGTCGGCGAATTCGCGCACCAGCGCCTCCACCTCCTGCTTGGCGCTGGGGTCCAGGCTGGCGGTGGGTTCGTCCAGGAACAGGATGTCGGGCTGCAGGGCCCAGGCGCGGGCCAGGGCCAGGCGTTGCTGCTGGCCGCCTGAAAGAGCGCGCGCAGGACGGTGGGCCAGGGTTCCGAGCCCCACCCGTTGCAGGGCCTGCCGGCAACGCGCTTCGCGCTCCGGCCAGTCGACGCCCTGCAGCCACAGGCCGAGTAGCACGTTCCAGCGCACCGACAGGTGCAGCAGGAAGGGGCGCTGGAACACCATGGCGCTTACGGGCTGGCGGTTCTCCTGCTGCAGGAGGTGCGCGGTGCGTGCGGGTGTCACCCCGGCGGACGGGGCGGCCGTTGAGTGTGGCTCGTCGGGCGCCTGCAGGCCGTGCAACAACCTCAGCAGCGTGGTCTTGCCCGAGCCATTGGCACCCACCAGGGCCAGACGCTCGCCGCGGCCCAGGCTCAGGTCTATGGACTTCAGCGCCCATATGGCGCCAAAGCTCACGCTGGCGGCGCTCAGCGTCAGCAGCGGATCTCGGTTTACGGTGTGTGCAGGTGCAGAGGTCGTCACAGCGGGGCCTCCCGGCCGGTGCCACCGGCAGCGCCTCGCCACTGCACCAGACCGATCAGCGCATTGATCGCTCCCACCACCGTCAGCAGTACCAGGCCCAGCGCCAGGGCCAGCGGCAGGTCACCCTTGCTGGTTTCCAGGGCGATGGTGGTCGTCATCACTCGGGTGAAGCCATCGATGTTGCCGCCCACGATCATCACTGCCCCCACCTCGGCAATGGCGCGGCCGAAGCCGGTGAGCAGCGCCGTCATCACCCCCAGCCGCTCGTGCACCAGGAGCAATGCGGCGGTGGCCACCGGGCCGGCGCCCAGTGAACGCAACTGGTCACCGCCCTCGGCCAGCGCCGAAAGCACCAGGCGCCGGGCCAGCGCGGCGATCAGCGGCACCACCAGGATGCTCTGCGCGATGACCATGGCCGTGGGCGTGAAGAGGATGCCCCAGGAACCCAGCGGCCCCGAGCGCGACAGCAGCAGGTACACCACCAGCCCCACCACCACCGAGGGCAGGGCCAGCAGCGTGTTCAGCAGGCCCACCACCAGGCCCTGTCCCGGAAAGCGCGCCACGGCCAGCCACGCCCCCAAGGCCAGGCCGAAGCCCGCGCCCAGCAGGCAGGCGGTGCCGCTGACCTGAAGCGACAGGCCCACTACCTGGGCCAGACGCGGGTCCGCACCCAGGATCAATGCTCCTGCGGTGACCAGGCTGTCGTGGAAGGTGCTCACGGGGGACGATGGGGGGTGATGGGGAGATGGAGCTCTCGAGTCGCCAGGCCCGGCCTGAAACATCGGCCGACAGTCGGGCGCGCGGATTCTCGGCAGAGCCGCTCGGCTTGGCGATATGTCCGGAATTGCATAAGAGGCCTGACGGCCGCGCCAGGCGCACCACAATCCGTGCCCTGAAACAATCCCATCTCAGCAGGCCCTGACCCCCACCATGTCCACCCTCGGCCCCTCCCCGCTGATTGCCAACGACCGCCACCTCAGCGTGGCGCAGGCCCGCCAGGCCATACTGGCGCCGCTGCGTCCTGTGGCGGTTACTGAAATGCTGCCGCTGGCCGAGGCCCTGGGCCGCGTGCTGGCGAAGGACCTCGTCAGCCCCATGAATGTGCCGCCGCACGACAACTCGGCCATGGACGGCTTCGCCTTTGACGGCGTTGCGCTGGAGGCTGATGCCGGGGCCGATCTGATGCTCTCGGTGGCTGGCACCGCCTACGCTGGCCAAGCCTTCACCGGCGCTGTGGCTGCTGGGCAGGCGGTGCGCATCATGACGGGCGCGGTGATGCCCCCGGGGCTGGACACCGTGGTGCCGCAGGAACTGGTGAGGACCGAAGGTGAGGGCGCTGCGCTGCGCGTGACTGTGCCCGCCCGCGCCGTCCAGCGCGGCGAGAACCGCCGCCGCGCTGGCGAAGACCTGGCCCAAGGCAAGCCCGCCCTGCGTGCCGGCCGCGTGCTGCGCCCGTCTGACCTGGGGCTGGCCGCCTCGCTGGGCTTTGCCACACTCACCGTGCGCCGCCGCCTGCGCGTGGCGTTGATCTCCACTGGCGACGAACTGCGCAACCCTGGCCAGCCGCTGCCCGAGGGCTGCATCTACGACAGCAACCGCGCCAGCCTGGCCGGCGCCCTGCGCCGCCTGGGCGTGGAGGTGGTGGACCAAGGCCTGGTGCCCGACCAGCCCGCTGCGCTGGAGGCCGCCTTCACCCAGGCCGCGGCCACATGCGACGCCGTGGTCACCAGCGGCGGCGTCAGCGTGGGCGAGGCCGACTACACGCGAGAACTGCTCGCCCGCCTGGGCGAGGTGGCCTTCTGGAAGGTGGCCATGCGCCCCGGCCGGCCCTTTGCGTTCGGGCCGTTGCGGCGCGTCGCGGCGACTGCGGATGAGCACGGTTCTGCGAGTGGCGGCAAGGGACCAGCAGTTCCTGCCCTGGGCATGGGACAGGATCAGCCCGCACCGGCCTGGCTTTTCGCCCTGCCCGGCAACCCCGTGGCCGCGCTGGTCACGTTCTACGCCTTCGTGCGCGAGGCGCTGCAGGTGCTGGCCGGCGCCCCGGCCGAGCCGCCCATGGCCTTGCGCGTCAGGAGTGCCGAGGCCATCCGCAAGCGCCCCGGCCGCACCGAGTTCCAGCGCGCCATCGTGCAGCGCGAGAGCGAAGGCCCCCTGGCCGGCGAGTGGACTGCCCGCATCACCGGCTCACAAGGCGCGGGCATCCTGCGCAGCCTGTCCGAAGCCAACGCCCTGCTGGTGCTGGGCCACGAGCAGGGCTCGGTAACGGTGGGGGAGCCGGTGGAGGTATGGATGTTTGAGGGGTTGGTGTAGGGGTGCAGTGCCCTCCCGTGTTGCTGGAACAGCCATCGTCTCCTGAAACCGCCTGCCAGAATGCTGGTGTCGGCCCGCAAGGGCCGACAGCGTTCTCAGGGCGGGGCGGAATTCCCCACCGGCGGTATCTGCAGGTCACTGCAGGAGCCCGCGAGCGCCTGCCACCGGCCCACGCTGGTGCCAGGGTCAGCAGACCTGGTGAGATGCCAGGGCCGACGGTCACAGTCCGGATGAAAGAGATCGCGTAGTCTCGGCGCCAGCGCGTTTGCGCACCTGGTGCCGCGTTTGCGTGCGCCCTGATTCTGGTCCCCCTTCTTTCGAGGTTTCCATGAATCAGATTTCCAAAGCCATTCCCCCCAAGCCAGCAGCGAACCCCAGCCCTGCGGCCGGTTTCCACGTGGCGATCGTCTCGTCGCGCTGGCATCGCGACATCGTGGCCAACGCCACGGCCGCGATCCGCACCGAACTCGGTCGAACGTGCGACCCCTCAGGCAAGGTGGACCACTACGAAGTGCCTGGCGCCTTCGAGATTCCGCTGCACGCCAAGCGCCTTGCGGCGTCCGGGGCGTACGACGCCATCATCGCCTGCGGGCTCGTCGTCAACGGCGGCATCTACAGGCATGAGTTCGTGGCCTCTGCGGTGATCGATGCTCTGATGCGGGTTCAACTGGATCACGACACACCCGTCTTCTCGGCAGTGCTCACCCCCCGGGACTTTCACGAACACCAGGAGCACCTGGAGTTCTTTGCCCGTCACTTCCTCAAGAAGGGGACGGAGGTCGCGCAGGCGTGCGTCGAGACTCTGCAAAGTCTCAGCAGGCTGCCAAGCGAAAACGGCTGACCCACCCAGCCGCAGATCTGTGCTCGACGCGTTCCTCGACACAGGGCGCCACCGCCCGGGCGGTTTGGATCTGATTCACCCCACCCGATGCCGCGCCGCCCGCGCGGACAGGGCATTCGGAAAGTACAGCGCCGTCAAGCTCTTGCTGTGCACGGGGATGGCCAGACGGGTTTCAGTGCGGGCGGCGGGGTCGTTCGGGTCGGCGTGACGGCGCCAGTCGCGCACCCAGTGGATCTCGTCACACACCTCCAGCAGGCCCATGGTCTCGCGGTCGCCCACCAGGATGCCGCGCACGGCCAGGCCCAGGTGGGCGCGCGCCTCGTCCAGGCGCTGCAGCGTCGATGGCACGCAGCCGAACTCGCCGTCGCTGACGATCAGCAGGTCGGCGCTGCCCCAGGCGCTGCCATGCACCAGGTCCACGGCGCGCTCGATGGGGGTTTGCACGTCGGTGCCGCCGTCGAAGCCCTGGCCCATCAGGTCCAGCAGGGCCTCCAGGCCGCCGGGACCGGCCAGGTCGCGCTCCAGCAGTTCGCCCGGGCCGCCGAAGGCGATGAGCCGGCAGCCCCGGCCGCTGGCGCGTGCCGCACGCACAGCGGCGATCGCGACCGCCTTGGCGATCTGCTCGGGCGCGCCGCGCATGGAGCCCGAGGTGTCCAGGCACAGGATGAAGGGGCCGTGGGCGCGGGGCTCGGGCGGGGCCTCGTGCAGGCCGCCGCGCGCCGCGGCGCTGGGGTCGGGCCGCCAGTCGGTCAGCACGGCCTGGCTGTCGTGGGCCAGCAGCCGGCCCTCGGCATGGCGCGCACGCCACAGGCGTCGGCCGATGGGATGCCGCAGCAACGCGGCTTCGGCGGGCAGCATGCGGGCCAGGTCGGCTGCGAAACGGATGCCGGTGAGCTCGCCGGGCGCGCCAGGGATGCGGGTCTCCTCGGCGCGCAACGGGGCACGCTGCGGCGTGTCGCGCGGCTGGGGTGCACGGCGCTGCGGGGCTGATGGGCGAGCGGCGCTGCGGCCCAGGCGGTCCAGCAGCGCCACCACGGCGGGCAGTTCGGCCAGGCGGTCGGCGGCCTGGCGCGCGGCCTGCCACTCGCGTGAGCGCAACTGGCCGCGCAGGGCGTCCCAGCGCAGGTGGGTGCCGTCGGCCAGGTCGCGCAGCAGGGCGAGTTCGTCCTCCAGGCCGGCGGTGTCGATGCGCCAGGCCTCGCGGAACTCGGCCACCGCCTGCGCCACGGCCTGCGCCCGGCTCAGGCGGGGCTGCAGGTCGGGGAGGCGATCCAGGTGCCACAGCAGCGTGCGCAGCACCTGCTCGGCCAGCGTGGGCACCCCGCGGGCCAGGGCAGGCAGTTGTAGTTCACCGACCACGGCGCGCAGCGCGGTGCAGGCGTCGGGTTCACCGAAGTGAGCGTGTGCTTGCGGAAGATGTCCGAGATCCAGGGATTGCAGCCACTGCCGCCCATGGTCCAGCCGCTGTTCGCGCGTGCCCGCAGCGGTGATCAGCACGGGCAGCCAGACGGCGCGGGGCAGGGGTGCCAGGCGATCGTAGGGGGGGTCGAAGCGGCTGGTGGGGTGGGGCTGAACCTGGGCGGGGGCTTCGACAGGCCTGTCCTGAGCCAGGTCGAAGGGCTCAGCTCGAACGGGGGATGGGGTTTCGACGGGCTCAGCCCGAACGGGGGATACGGGGTGGGCGAGTTCGGCCTGAAGTTGGCTTGGCGCCTCGACAGGCTTGTCCTGCGCGAAGTCGAAGGGCTCAGCCCGAACGAAGGGTGGGGCTTCGGTGACGTGAGCCCGAACGGTGGCTGTGAGCTCGAAAGGCTCAGCCTGAGCAGGGTGGCCAGAAGCTGGAGGCTGGGTCAATGGCGCACCCTCTATGTGGCCGAAAGGCTTCAGGCCGCGCTGGGCCAGGCCACGGCTGCGGGCGCGGGGCTGGTGGATGCGTCCACGGTTTCGTCCACGGGCAGCTGGGCGAAACCCGCGCGCGTCGCGGCCAGACGCTGGGCCCAGTTGCTGAGCTGCGCCAGGGCGGCGTCGTGGCGCTGCAGCGCCTGCGCCTTCAGTTCCGGCGGCATCCACAGCCGCGTGGCCAGGCGTTGCGCCAGCGCAGCGCGCCCGGCCTGCACCTCCTGCGCCCAGGCGCTGAGCTCAGCCTCGATCTGCGCCACCTGCGCCACGCGGGCTTCGATGTGGCGCAGGCTCCAGTGCTTGCGCAGCCTGTCCTCCAGCCGGTTGGAGACGATGCGCTGCAGGCCCGGTTCGGCGTCCATCTGCGATTGCAGGCCGATGGCGCGCGCCAGTGCCAGCTTGCCGGCGCCATCGTCCGGGCCGCCGCTGCCCTCGGCCGGCGTCTGCTGTTCGATGCCGAGTTGCTTCTCGAAGGCTTCGACGGCGCGTTCGAGCCAGGGCGCGGCTTCGGGTGGGACCTGCAGCGCCTCATTGACGAACCATTGCTGCATCAGCGGCAGGTCGCGCGGCTGGGCGCTGGCCACGTACGGGGCCAACCAGAGGTCCAGCACGTCCAGACCCTGGCGTTGCTCGGTGGCGGCCGCCGTCTGGGCCAGGTGCACGAACTGGCGCCAGCGGCGGTCTGACATCACCATCTGGCGCTGGGCCAGCCAGGCGCGCAGGTCGTGGCAGGCCTCGATGAAATCTTCGCCCAGGCGGACGCGTGAAGCGGCCTCGACCACGGCGGCCCTGTCGCCGTCGTCCAGCGGATTCAGATCGGTTTCGGTGGCCGGCCCGACCTCACCTGCGGCGGGAGATCCCAGCCCCAACAGCGCTGCGAAAGCCGCATCGCCCACCGGCGCCACGGACACGCGCACCAGAAAGCGGTCGTGGAAGGCCTGCAGCGACTCGTCGGTGGGCACCTCGTTGCTGGCCGCCACCACTGAGATGAGCGGGGCCTTCAGGCGCTGCGTGCCGTTGTCGAACTCGCGCTCGTTCAGAAGCGTCAGCAGCGCGTTCAGGATGGCCGAGTTTGCCTTGAAGACTTCGTCCAGAAAGGCGATGCCGGCGGTGGGCAGGAAGCCTTCGATCAGACGCTCGTAGCGGTCGTGCTCCAGGGCCTTGAGCGAGAGCGGGCCGAACAGTTCCTCGGGCGTGGAAAAGCGCGTGAGCAGGCGCTCGAAGTAGCGCGCGCCAGCAAAGGCGTGGTGCAGCCGCCGGGCCAACGCGCTCTTGGCCGTGCCGGGTGGGCCGATCAGCAGCACGTGCTCGCCGGCGAGCGCGGCCAGCAGCGCCAGGCGTACGGCGGCCTCGCGTTCCAGCAGGCCCGCGCCCAGGGTCTGCAGCAGGGCCTGCAGGCGTGTGGGGCTGGGCAGGGCGCGGGCCGTCATGGCGCGGTCAGAACAGGTGCTGCGCCAGGAAGGCCAGCGCCCGGCCATGGGCCAGCGCCGCACTGGGGGCGTGATAGCTCTCGCGCGCCCAGCAGTTGAAACCGTGGTGCGCGTCGGTGTAGGTGTGCACCTCGGCGGCCCGGCCGGCAAAGGCCTCCTGCACCGCAGCCACAGCGCTCAGCGGGATGTTGGCGTCGTGCTCGGCGTAGTGAAACTGGATGGGGCAGGTGACGGCGGCTGCGCGCTCCAGCTGGGTGTGGATGCCGCCGCCGTAGTAGGGCACGGCCGCGTCCACGCCCGCGGTGGCCGCGGCCAGGTAGGCCAGGCGTCCACCCATGCAGTAGCCGATGGCGCCGACCTTGGCGCCTGCCACTTCCGGCCGGCTGCGCAGGGTGTGGACTGCCGCGCCCAGGTCGGCGATGGCGTCCTCGGGCTGGTAGGCCTTCATCAGCGCGAACGCGCGTTGCCAGTCGTCACCCACATAGCCCAGCTCCACCCGCGGCGCGTCGCGCCAGAAGCAGTCTGGCGCGAGGACCACAAAGCCGTCCAGCGCGTACTGCTCGGCCACGGCGCGGATGTGCTCGTTGACGCCGAAGATCTCCTGCAACAGCACCAGACCCGGGCCACGGCCGGCCGGCGGCAGGGCCAGGTAGCCGGCAAAGCCGGGGGCGATGTCTATCCATTGGGTGGTGATGGGCGAGGTCATAAGGGGAGCTCCTGCAGTTGTCAATACGTCCTGCCGCCGCGGTACTGCGCATGCTGGCGTCTGTGCAGCGTACCTGACTGCGCCATCGCGGCAAAGGACGACGCTGCATGGGCGTGCGAGATCGCCAGGCCCAGCGCGTCGGCCGCGTCCTTGCCGGGCAGGCCTGGCAGTTGCAGCAGGCGCTTGACCATCTCCTGCACCTGCGACTTGGTGGCCAGGCCGTGGCCGACGATGGCCTTTTTCATCTGCAGCGCGGTGTACTCCGCCACCGGCAGCCCGCCAGACACCAGCGCGGCCAGGGCCGCCCCGCGTGCCTGGCCCAACAGCAGCGTGCTCTGCGGGTTGACGTTGACGAACACGATCTCGGCCGAGGCGCACTGCGGCTCGTAGCGCTGCACCACCTCGCGCACGCCCTCGAAAATGATCTTCAGCCGTCCGGGCAGGTCGCCCCGCGGCGCTTCCAGCGTGCTGATGGTGCCGCTCGCCACATAGGCTAGCCGCGTGCCCTGCACGTCGATGACCCCAAAGCCCGTCTTCTGCAGGCCGGGGTCGATGCCCAGGATGCGGGTGGCGGTCAAGGGCTGACCTTCAATGCCGGAAGTGCCGTACGCCCGTGAACACCATGGCCACGCCACGCTCGTCGGCCGCGGCAATCACCTCGGCATCGCGCATCGAGCCGCCGGGCTGAATGACGCAGGCCGCACCCTGGTCCACCACCACGTCCAGGCCGTCACGGAAGGGGAAGAAGGCGTCGCTCGCCACGGCCGAGCCCTGCAGCGACAGTCCGGCGTGGCCGGCCTTGATGGCGGCGATGCGCGCGGAGTCGATGCGGCTCATCTGGCCCGCGCCGACTCCCAGGGTCATGCCGCTGCCGCAGAACACGATGGCGTTGCTCTTGACGTACTTGGCGACCGTCCAGGCGAAGAGCAGGTCGTCCAGTTGCGCCTCGGTGGGCTTGAGCCGGGTGGGAAAGCTCAAGTCCTCGCGCCGCAGCAGCCGGTTGTCGGCGGTCTGCAGCAGCAGGCCCGAGCCCACGCGCTTGGCGTCCATCATGTTGCGGCCGTTGGCCCAGTCGGTGGCGCCGCCCGGGGGCAGGGCGATCTCCAGCAGCCGCACGTTGGCCTTGGCCTTGAAGACTTCCAAGGCCTCGTCGGTGAAGGCCGGGGCCATCAGCACCTCCACAAACTGCCTGGCCACGGCCGTGGCCGCCTCGCCATCCACCGGACGGTTGAAGGCGATGATGCCGCCGAAGGCCGAGGTGGGGTCGGTCTGGAAGGCCTTGCCGTAGGCTTCCAGCGGGGTGGCACCCACGGCCACGCCGCAGGGGTTGGCATGCTTGACGATGACGCAGGCGCTGGTCTCGAAGCTCTTGACGCACTCCCAGGCGGCGTCGGCATCGGCGATGTTGTTGTAGCTGAGCTCCTTGCCCTGCAACTGCTGCGCCACGGCCAGCGAGCCCGGCGCGGGGTAGAGGTCGCGATAGAAGGCGGCCTGCTGGTGCGGGTTCTCGCCGTAACGCAGGTCCTGCACCTTGACGAAGCGGCCGTTGCTCTGGGCCGGAAACGGGCTGCGCGTGCCGTCAGGCTGCAGCGCCGAGAGGTAGTCGCTGATCGCGGCGTCGTAGTTGCTGATGCGGTTGAAGGCCGCCACCGCCAGCGCAAAGCGCGTCGAAGCCTGCGTGCTGCCATGCTCACGGAGTTCGGCCAGCACCCCCGCGTACTGAGACGAGTCGGTGAGCACCGTCACGTCATTCCAGTTCTTGGCCGCGCTGCGCACCATGGCCGGACCGCCGATGTCGATGTTCTCGATGGCGTCTTCCAGCGTGCAGCCGGCCTGGGCCACCGTGTGTTCGAAGGGGTAGAGGTTCACGCACAGCAGGTCGATGGTGCCGATGCCGTGCTGCTGCAGGGCTTGCACGTGGGCGGGCATGTCACGCCGGGCCAGCAGGCCGCCGTGGATCATGGGGTGCAGCGTCTTGACGCGGCCGTCCAGCATCTCGGGAAAGCCTGTGAGTTCGGCCACCTCGGTCACGGGCAGGCCGGCCTCGGCCAGCAGCTTGGCGGTGCCGCCAGTGGAGACCAGGCGCAGGCCGAGAGCATGAAGTTCGCGCGCGAAATCGAGGATGCCGGTCTTGTCAGAGACGGAGAGCAGGGCGGTGAGCGGGGTGGCGGCAGAGGTCATGGCAGCGGGGCTGGCGAGTTCGGTGGGGGTGGGGGCTGAGCGAATCCTGCGGCCAGGCGGCGCCGGAGTTGGCGTGGGTTCAGGGCCAGGGCCGGGTCACGACGCAAGCCCGTGGTCCAGCAACTTGCGCCTCAGAGTGTTGCGGTTGATGCCCAGCCATTCGGCTGCGCGGCTCTGATTGCCCTCGGCCCGGTCCATCACCACCTCCAGCATGGGTTTTTCCACTGCTGCGAGGAGCATCTCGTGCACGCCGCGCGGCGGCTCCCCGTCCAGGTCCTGAAAGTACTGCTGCAGCGTCTTGCGGATGCACGTGTCGATGTCCTGGCGGCTCATGGTGGTGGCGGGCTGGGGTGGGGGACGTGGGGTGTGGGGCGTTCAGGCGGCGTGTGCGGGGGCGATCTCAGGCCAAAGCCCACACCCGCTCGTCGTTGGCGGCCGGCGGCAAGGCCAGCGGCACGGGCTTGGGCGTGGCTGTGGCAGTGGGCGCGGCTGTAGACAGGTCGGTTGCCGACGCCGGTGTCAGGTCTGCCGGGGCTGCGTCGGCGTGCTCCGGCCATTGCGGGTGGGCCTGCGCCAGTTGGCTCAGGAAGTCGCCCACTGCGCTGACCTGGGCGTCGCAGGTCTGCAGCATGTTCATGGCCTGGCGGAAGTCTTCGCCCCCCGGCAGGCCGCGCACGGCCCAGCCGATGTGCTTGCGCGCGGTGCGCATGCCAGCCAGCTCGCCGTACAGGCCGTAGTGGTCTTGCAGGTGCGCCAGCAGCCAGGTGCGCACGTCCAGCGTGGCCGGGGCTGGAAGGAGGGTGCCCGTCTCCAGAAAATGCGCGATCTCGCGGAAGATCCATGGCCGGCCCTGCGCGGCGCGGCCGATCATCAGCGCATCGGCCCCGGTGTGGCGCAGCACCGCCTGGGCCTTGGCGGGCGAGTCGATGTCGCCGTTGGCCACCACGGGCACGCGCAGCGCTGCCTTCACCGCGGCGATGGTGTCGTACTCGGCCGGGCCCGTGTAGCCCTGCTCGCGCGTGCGGCCATGCACGGTGACCATGGCCACGCCGGCGCTCTCGGCGGCTCGGGCCAGGGCCACGGCGTTGCGCTCGCTGGCGCAGCGGCCGGTGCGCATCTTCAGCGTCACGGGCACGTTCAGGGGGGCGCAGGCTGCCACCACGGCCTGGATGATGCGCAGCGCCAGGGGCTCGTTGCTCATCAACGCCGAGCCGGCCCAGACATTGCACACCTTCTTCGCCGGGCACCCCATGTTGAGGTCGATCACCTGCGCGCCGCGGTCGATGTTGTAGCGTGCGGCTTCGGCCATTTCGCCCGGGTCCACGCCGGCAATCTGCACGGCGATCGGTGCTGTCTCGCCTTCATGGTTGGCACGGCGCGAGGTCTTCAGGCTGGCCCACAGATCGCGCTTGGAGGTGACCATCTCGCTGACCGCATACCCAGCACCCAGGCGCTTGCATAACATGCGAAACGGCCGGTCGGTCACGCCGGCCATGGGCGCGACGAACAGTCGGTTGGGCAACTCCACGGGGCCCAGGCGCAAGGGCACCACTGTGGACTTCGCAGGAACGGACGGCATGTGCAGAGGGAGGAGGGGACGGACGGCGCGTGGCGCGCGTACCGCTGAGCTTGATTGCTCGAAAATGAGGCAACAGTATAGCCAGCATGCCGACGATGCTGGCAGGCAGCCTTCTATGATTGGCGCCTGATGGAAGCTTGGATGCATGCCCTGCTCGCCGCACTTGCCTTGCCCAAGTTCGGCCTGACGACCGTCTTTGTGGTGGCCTTCATCTCGGCCACCTTGTTGCCCATGGGCAGTGAGCCTGCGGTCTTCGGGCTGGTCAAGCTCAACCCCGAGCTCTTCTGGCCGGCCGTGCTGGTGGCCACGCTGGGCAACACCGGGGGTGGGGCACTGAGTTGGTGGATGGGCTGGGGGGCGGAGAAGGCCTTCGAGGCCGTGTCGAAGCACAAGCCCTCCGAGGCCAAGGCCCTGGTCTGGCTGCAACGCTTCGGCCCCAAGGCGTGCCTGCTGAGCTGGTTACCGGGGGTGGGCGACCCGCTGTGCGCCGTGGCGGGCTGGTTACGAATGCCCTTCTGGCCTTGCCTGGTCTACATGGCGCTGGGCAAGTTCGCGCGTTACGTCACGATGACGGCGGCGCTGTTGTGGGTGTTCCCAGGGCAGTTCCAGGCTTGAACAATGCAGCGCACAGGCCCTGCGCGTGGGTTGGGGGCGCGCGCCTGCCCTGCCGGTGGCCGTGGCAATCGTGACAATGCGTCACCACGACGATTGCCGCCTGACCCCAGGTTTGCCCATGATGAGCTCAGTGACCACCCCCGCCTATGACGATCTCGTCGCCTTGAACCGGCGCCTCCACCACCTCGGCCATCTCAGCTCCATCGCCGGGTGGGATCAGGCTGCCAACATGCCGCCCAAGGGTAACGAGGCGCGTGCCGCCGCCTTGGCCGAGTTGCACGGCCTGATGCACCGCATGCGCACCGAGGCGTCGTTGCGCGACAAGATCTCCCAGGCGACGCAGGAGTCGCTGGACGACCTGCAGCGCGCCAACCTGCGCGAGATCGAGCGCGCCTGGCGCATGTCCAACGCGCTGCCTGCCTTGCTGGTGGAGCAGCGCCAGCGGGCCACCTCGCGCTGCGAGCATGCCTGGCGGCGCCAGCGGCCGGCCAACGACTGGGCCGGCTTCCTGGAGAACTTCCGCGAAGTGCTGGCCGTGGGTCGGGAGGAGGCCCGCTTGCTGTCAGACCTCACCGGCCTGCCCAAGTACGACGCACTGATGGACCGCTATGAGCCCGGCATGACCAGTGCCACGGTAGGCCGAGTCTTTGGCGACGTGCGGCGCTGGCTGCCTGGCCTGATCCAGCGCGTGATGGACCGGCAGGCCGCCGACGATGCCCGCGAGCCGGTGATCGAGCCCATCGGGCCCTTTCCCGTGCCGGCGCAGCGTGCGCTGTGCGAGCAGGCCATGAAGCTGCTGGGCTTCGACTTCGAGGCCGGGCGCCTGGACGTCAGCACCCATCCGTTCTGCGGCGGTGTGCCCGAGGATGTGCGCATGACCACGCGGTTTCGCGAGGATGAGTTCCTCATCAGCTTGATGGGCACCATCCACGAGACCGGGCATGGCCGCTACGAGCAAAACCTGCCGCGGCACCTGCTGGGCCAACCGGTGGCCGAGGCGCGCTCCATGGCGCTGCACGAGAGCCAGTCGCTGAGCTTCGAGATGCAGCTGGGCAGCCACCCCGGGTTTGCCGACTTGCTGGCGCCGCTGGTGCGCCAGGCCTTCGGTGACCAGCCCGCCTTTGCGCCGCGCAATCTGCACCGGCTGATGACGCGCGTGCGGCGCGGGCTGATCCGGGTGGATGCCGACGAGGTGACCTACCCCGCCCACATCATCCTGCGCTACGAGATCGAGCGTCCGCTGATCGAGGGCGACATCGAGCCCGAGGACGTGCCCGCGCTGTGGGACGCCAAGATGAGCGAGCTGCTGGGCCTGGACACGCGCGGCAACTTCAAGGATGGGCCGCTGCAGGACGTGCATTGGCCCGAGGGCCTGTTCGGCTACTTCCCCTGCTACTCACTGGGCGCGATGTTTGCGGCGCAGTGGTTCGCCACCATGCGCCGCGAGATGCCGGATCTGGACGCCCGCATTGGCGCGGGCGATCTGCAGCCGGTGTTCGGCTGGCTGCAAGAGCGCATCTGGAGCCAGGCCAGCCGCTGGCCTACCGATGAGCTGGCCATCCGCGCCAGCGGCGAGCCGCTGAACCCGGCGTACTTCAAGGCGCATCTGGAGGCGCGGTACCTCAACCGCTGACGCCTGCGCCCCGTCTGGGGCGTGGGCGGGTTGGGGGGCCGTGGGCGGGCCGGTCCAGCATTCCTACAATGACTGGACATCATCTTCGAGCCCGAACCGTCATGCACACGGCCCCCGATCACAGCCTCGATCACAGCCTGGACCACATCACCCCTCGCGACCAGGCCGAGATCCTGGCGCAGGCGCTGCCCTACATCCGCAAGTTCCACGGCAAGACGCTGGTCATCAAGTACGGCGGCAACGCCATGACCGACCCGGCGCTGCAGCAGGACTTCGCCGAAGACATCGTGCTGCTCAAGCTGGTGGGCATGAACCCCATCGTGGTGCACGGCGGCGGCCCGCAGATCGACGAGGCGCTGGCCCGCGTGGGTAAGAAGGGCACCTTCATCCAGGGCATGCGGGTGACCGATGACGAGACCATGGAGGTGGTGGAGTGGGTGCTGGCCGGCGAGGTGCAGCAAGACATCGTGGGCCTGATCAACGCCGCCGGCGGCAAGGCGGTGGGCCTGACCGGCCGCGACGGCGGCCTGATCCGCGCGCGCAAGATGAAGATGATTGACCGTGACGACCCGACCAGGGAGCACGACCTCGGCCAGGTGGGCGAAATCGACACCATCGATCCCAGCGTGGTGCGTGCGCTGCAGGACGACCAGTTCATCCCCGTCATCAGCCCCATCGGCTTTGGTGAGCACAACGAGAGCTACAACATCAACGCCGACCTGGTGGCTGGCAAGCTGGCCGAGGTGCTCAAGGCCGAGAAGCTGATGCTGCTGACCAACATCCGCGGCGTGCTGGACAAGGAGGGCAAGCTGCTGACCGAGCTGACGCCGCGGGGCATCGACGAGTTGGTGGCCGACGGCACCATCAGCGGCGGCATGCTGCCCAAGATCGCCGGCGCCCTGGACGCCGCGCGCAGCGGCGTCAATGCGGTACACATCGTCGATGGGCGCGTGCCCCATGCCATGCTGCTGGAGATCCTGACCGACCAGGCCTACGGCACCATGATCCGCTCGCATTGAGTGCGGTTGTGGTGCGCAAGGGCCGCGGGCCGGTGTGGCTCTTCGATCTCGACAACACGCTGCACAACGCCTCGCACGCGGCGTTCGGCCACATCAACCAGTTGATGACGGCCTATATCGTGCGCGAGCTCGGCCTGTCTGCCGCGCAGGCCGACGCCCTGCGGCGCGACTACTGGCTGCGCTACGGCGCCACCATCCTCGGCCTTGTGCGGCACCACGGTGTCAAGGCGGCGCATTTCCTGCACCACACCCACCTCTTGCCGGGGCTGGAGGCGCGGGTGCACGGTCATCCGCATGACTTTGCCGCGCTGCGCAGGCTCAAGGGCCGCCGCTACATCCTGACCAATGCGCCGGCCGACTACACCGCCCGGGTGCTGGGCGTGCTGGGCATCGCCACCTGGTTCGACGGCATCCTGTCCATCGAGGACATGCACATGTTCGGCGACCTGCGGCCCAAGCCCGATGCGCGGATGCTGCGCCGCACGGCCGTCAAGCTGGGCGTCACGCCAGCGCGCTGCGTCTTGGTGGAAGACACACTGGAGCACCAGAAGGCGGCCCGGCGCGTGGGCATGAAGACGGTGTGGATGCAGCGCTGGGCGCGCGCGGCGCAGGCGTCGGGCGCTCCGGCCTCGGTCTTCAGGCCGGGGCGCCCCAGCTACGTCGACCGGCGGGTGTCAAGCCTGAGCGATTTGCTGCGCGGTGCTTGAGCGTTGGCCGGCCGTGGCGGCGGCGCCCCCGGTCTGCGCCCGCGCAAACCCTGGTGGGACGCCGGCCGCAGCACGAAGCGGGTCCGCCCGGACTCGGTGTTTACGCTGCCCGAATACGGCTTCAAGCCGCCAATCCCCTGTGCAAGAATCTTTTGGCAGGTTTTGCTGAATGCCCCCCACCCATGCCCGACATGTCCGATCCTGAAGCTGGCTCCGTGGCCGCTGCCGTGGACGCTGCAGCGCCTGCACGCAAGCGGCCCAAGCCCGGAGAGCGGCGCATCCAGATCCTGCAGACCCTGGCTGGCATGCTTGAGCAGCCCGGCGCCGAGCGCATCACCACCGCAGCCCTGGCCGCGCGGCTCCAGGTGAGCGAAGCCGCGCTGTATCGGCACTTCGCCAGCAAGGCGCAGATGTTCGAGGGCCTGATCGAATTCATCGAGACCTCGGTCTTCACGCTGGTCAACCAGATCGTCGAGCGCGAACCGTCGGGCGCGCTGCAAGCCCGCAAGATTGCCACCGTGGTGCTGCAGTTCGGCGAGAAGAACCCGGGCATGACCCGGGTGATGGTGGGCGACGCGCTGGTGCTGGAGCACGAGCGCCTGACCGCGCGCATGAACCAGTTCTTCGACCGCGTGGAGTCGCAGCTGCGCCAGAGCCTGCGCCTGGCAGCCGAGGCTGCGGGTTCGCCCACCCCCACCGTGGACGGGACGGCGCTGGCCTCGGCCGTGGTGTCGCTGGTGGCGGGGCGCCTTCAGCGCTTCGCCCGTTCGGGCTTCCGGCGCTCGCCGCTCGAGCACCTGGATCTCGCCCTGGCGCGACTGGCTGGCTGAGTCGAAGCCTCGTACGGCGGCACACCGCGCCGCACCGCAGCACCGCACCGCACTGCACGTCCCCTGCAGCGCCGGCCAAGCCGTCCAAGGGCATGGCAGTCCATATCGCCCAGGCCTGGTGAGCCCAGCCCTGCGGCCGACCTTGATCCTCCTTCTTACACTTCTGACATGAGTTCCATCGAATCCCTGATCGCCCGCGCCGAAGCCCTGCTGGTCCGCCTGGAGGCGGTATTGCCGCACCCCGCCACCGCCCCCGACTGGGGCGCTTCGGTGGCGTTTCGCTACCGCCGCAGAGGCGCCAGCGCCGTGCTCGAGCCGGTGCGCCACGTGGCCACCATCCGCCTGGCTGACTTGAAGGAGGTGGAGCCGCAGAAGGAGCGCCTGCTGCGCAACACCGCGCAGTTCGTGGAGGGCCGTGGCGCCAACAACGCCCTGCTGACGGGCGCCCGCGGCACGGGCAAGAGTTCGCTCATCAAGGCCTGCCTGAACGAGTTCAGCGTCCAGGGTCTGCGCCTGATCGAGGTCGATAAGGCCGACCTCGTGGACCTGCCGGACCTGGTGGATCTGGTGGCCGGCCGGCCGGAAAAGTTCATCGTCTACTGCGACGACTTGAGCTTTGACGAGGGCGAGCCCGGCTACAAGGCGCTGAAGTCCATCCTGGACGGTTCGGTCTCGCAGTCCAGCGACAACGTGCTGATCTACGCCACGAGCAACCGCCGCCACCTGCTGCCCGAGTACATGAAGGAGAACCTCTCCTATCAGCACACCGAGGACGGCGAGGTGCACCCCGGCGAAGGCGTCGAGGAGAAGATCTCGCTGTCCGAACGCTTCGGCCTGTGGATCAGCTTCTACCCTTTCACCCAGGCCGAGTACCTGGCCATCGTGGGGCAATGGCTGAGCGCCTTCGGGCAGTCCGACCAGGCCATTGCTGCGGCCCGCCCCGAGGCGCTGATCTGGGCCCTGGAGCGCGGCTCACGCTCGGGCCGCGTGGCCCAGCAGTTCGCCCGCGACTGGGCGGCGCGTGACCATGGCTGAGCAGGCCACGGTCGTCGACGGCGGCTCGCCGCCGGGGCGCCCTCCCGTGGACGTGGCGGTGGGCGTGCTGATCGACGCCCGGGGTCGGTTCCTGCTGACCAGCCGCCCGCCGGGCAAGGTGTACGCCGGCTACTGGGAGTTCCCCGGCGGCAAGGTCGAAGCGGGTGAGTCCATCGAGCAGGCGCTGCGCCGTGAACTGCAGGAGGAGATCGGCGTGACCATTGGCGCGGCCGAGCCCTGGAAGGTGGAGATGTTCGACTACCCGCATGCGTTGGTGCGGCTGCATTTCTGCCGCGTTTGGCAGTGGGCTGGCGCGTTCGAGATGCGCGAGGGCCAGCAGATGGCCTGGGAGACGCTGCCCGTGCAGTCTGCGCCCGTGCTGCCGGGCACGGTGCCGGTGCTGGGCTGGCTGGCGGCCGAGCAGGGCTTTGATGGGGCCACGCATTAGACTGGCCTGACCGTGACGACTGCCCCCACTGCCGCCCCCGTTCCCCCGCAAACCGCCGTGCCCGCCGCTTGGCTGGAGGCCGTGCGCTGGGATGCCGACGGCTTGGTGCCCGTCATCGTCCAGGAGGCCGACAGCGGCGACGTGTTGATGTTTGCCTGGATGAACCGCGAGGCCCTGGCCGCCACCGCCGCCCGCGGCGAGGCGGTGTACTTCAGCCGCTCCAGGCAGCGCCTGTGGCACAAGGGCGAGGAGTCGGGCCATGTGCAGCAGGTGCACGAGATCCGGCTCGATTGCGACCAGGACGTGATCCTGCTCAAGGTGACGCAGCGCGGCCACGAACCCGGCATCGCCTGCCACACCGGGCGGCACAGCTGCTTCTTCCTGCGCCATGAGGGCGGGGCCTGGGTGACGGTGGAACCCGTGCTCAAGGACCCGGCGACCATTTACAAATGACAACGATTGAGCTCACCTTGACCTCGGATGACACCCTGGAGCGCCTGGCCGCCGTGATCGAATCCCGCCGCGGCGGTGACCCTGACAAGAGTTACGTGGCACGCCTGTTCGCCAAGGGCCCCGACGCCATGCTCAAGAAGGTGGGCGAGGAAGCCACCGAGGTCGTGATGGCCGGCAAGGATGGCGATGCCGTCAAGCTCACCGCCGAGATGGCCGACCTGTGGTTCCACACCCTGGTGGTGCTGGCCGCCCACGGCCTGAAGCCCGCTGACGTGCTGGCCGAGTTGCGCCGGCGTGAAGGGATGTCGGGCCTGGAGGAATTTGCGCTGCGCAAGGTGCGTCAGCGGGAGTCGGAGGAGTCATGAGCGCGGACCCCAACTGCATCTTCTGCAAGATCGTCGCCGGGCAGATCCCGTCGCGCAAGGTCCACGAGGACGAGCAGGTGCTCGCCTTCCACGACATCCACCCCTGGGCGCCGGTGCATGTGCTGATCATCCCCAAGCAGCACGTTGCCACGCTGGCCGATGTGGGCCCGGAGCATGATGCGCTGCTGGGGCACATGCTGGGCCTGGCACCGCGCCTGATGAAGCAACTGGGTGTGACCAACGGCTTTCGCACCCTGATCAACACCGGTCCGGACGGCATGCAGGAGGTCTATCACCTGCACATGCATGTCATGGGCGGCCCCCGGCCCTGGGCCAAGGGCTGACCGAAGGCGGTTTGCGCAACCCCGCGTTGCCCCCGCCACGCAACGGACATGGGGCTCCCCTAGAATCAACGGTTCCTCTTCAGGAGAACGACCATGGGATCATTCAGCATCTGGCATTGGCTTATCGTGCTGCTGGTGGTGGTGCTGATCTTCGGCACCAAGAAGCTCAAGAACATCGGATCTGACCTCGGCGGCGCCGTCAAGGGCTTCAAGGACGGCGTCAAGGGCGGCCAGGAGGCGGCCGACGCCCCGGCAGCCCCGGCTCAGCAGGTCACCACGGCCAAGACCGTCGACGCGCAGACCGTCGACGTCGAGGCCAAGACCAAGGGCTGAGCCTGTCTCGCGCGCCGTCAAGTTGTCGGGCAATGGCTGACCGAGCCCGGCAGCCGAATCGCCCGGCGTTGCCGCACCCGGTCTCATGATCGACTTTGGCTTCGACAAGCTGGCGCTGATCGGCGCCGTGGCGTTGATCGTCATTGGGCCTGAGAAGCTGCCCAAGGTGGCGCGCACGCTGGGGCACCTGCTGGGCAAGGCGCAGCGCTATGTGGCCGATGTCAAGGCCGAGGTCAACCGGTCGATCGAGCTCGACGAGCTCAAGAAGATGAAGACGCAGTTCGAGGACGCGGCGCGCGACGTGGAGAGCAGCGTGAGCCAGCAGATGAACGAAGCCTCGTCTTCCTTTGAGAAGGACTGGGCGTCCATCGGCACGTCGCTCGACAGCAATTCGTCATCTGCGAGCATCTCCACCCACGAGGCCCTGGCGCCCCCGGCACCTGAGTACCGCCACCCGCGCAAGAAGTGGCGGCTCAAGCGGGGTGCCACACCCCAGTGGTACAAGCAGCGTCAAGGCATCCGCACCAAGGCGCAATCTGGCGCCGCCCGGGTGGCTCGCTTTCGTCCGCCTGGCTTGAAGGCCCCCCGATGAGCACCCCTGGCGCCAAGGATGACGAACTCGCGGGCACCGAGGCGCCGTTTGTCTCGCACCTGGTGGAACTGCGTGACCGTCTCGTGCGGGCGACGATCGCCGTGGTGCTGGCCTTCATCGCTCTGGCCCTTTGGCCCGGACCGGCCGGCCTGTACGACCTTCTGGCCGAGCCGATGGTGGCGCACCTGCCCCAGGGCACCAAGCTGATCGCCACCAACGTCATCTCGCCCATCCTGGTGCCGCTGAAGATCACGCTGATGGCCGCATTCCTGATCGCGCTGCCGGTGGTGCTGTACCAAGTGTGGGCCTTCGTGGCGCCGGGCCTGTACTCGCACGAGAAGAAGATGGTGCTGCCGCTGGTGGTCTCCAGCACCTTGCTGTTCATCCTGGGTGTGGCGTTCTGCTACTTCCTGGTCATCCCGGGGATGTCCAAGTTCATCCAGGCATTCGCCCCCAGCGCCATCACCGCTGCGCCAGACATCGAGCAGTATTTCGGTTTCGTGTTGACGCTGTTCTTCGTGTTCGGCATCGCCTTCGAAGTGCCCGTGGCCGTGATCGTGCTGGCGCGCATTGGCGTGGTGACGATCGAACAGTTGCGCAAGTTTCGCGGCTACTTCGTCGTCGCGTCCTTCATCATCGCTGCCGTGGTCACCCCGCCAGACGTCATCTCGCAGCTGGCGCTGGCCGTGCCCATGTGCATCCTGTATGAGATCGGCATCGTCGCAGCGCAGGTGTTCATCAAGCACACCAAGGCGCCAGAGAACCCTGACGACGGCCCCAAGGCCACCTGACGGCTGCCCAGGCAACCGGCGCGCCGATAGGGCGCCGCCAGCGGTGGCTCAGCGCGGGTTGCCGGTGGCGCCCGGCGTGGGCCGCTGGCCTATTCTGACTTCCACGTTCAAGCGCTGACCATTGCGCACCACGCTCAAGGGCGCCACGCTCTGCGGCTTCAGCGCCGCCACCGCCTTGAGCAGGTCCGCCGTGGTCTGCACCAGGCGCGGCCCCACGGCGGTGACCACGTCGCCCGGGCGCAGGCCGGCCACGGCCGCCGGCCCGCCTTGCAACACGCCCGTGATCAGCACCCCCTGCACCTTTTCCAGCCCCAGCGAGGCGGCCAGATCGGCCGGCAGGTCGCGAGGCTCCACCCCGATCCAGCCGCGGATCACGCGTCCGTCGCGCACCAGGTCGTCCATCACCTGCCGCGCCAGGTCCACCGGCACCGCAAAGCCGATGCCCAGGCTGCCGCCGCCTTGCGAATAGATCGCGGTGTTGATGCCCACCAGGGCCCCGCGCACGTCCACCAAGGCGCCGCCGGAGTTCCCGGGGTTGATGGCCGCGTCGGTCTGGATGAAGTTCTCGAACGTGGACAGCCCCAGCCGGTTGCGTTCCAGCGCGCTGACGATCCCCGCGGTGACCGTCTGCCCGACATTGAAGGGGTTGCCGATGGCCAGCACCGCATCGCCCACCGACAACCGGCTCACGTCGCCCAGCGCCACCACGGGCAGCGGCGCCAGATCGATCCTCAGCACAGCGATGTCGGTCTCGGGGTCGGTCCCCACCAGCCGGGCCCGGGCCTCGCGGCCGTCAGCCAGGCGCACATCGATGTCGGTGGCGCCCTCGATCACATGGTGGTTGGTCAGCAGGTAGCCTTCGGGCGAGACGATGACCCCGGAGCCCAGGCCGGCGCTGGGTGTCTGGTCGTCGCGGTCGCCGAAGAAGAAGCGAAAGGCTGGGTCGTTGGCGTGCGGGTTGCGCACGGGGGCCTTCTGGGCCGCGATGCTCACCACCGCGGGCAGCGCCACGCGCACGGCAGCGCTGAACCCGCCAGCGCCAGACACCGCGCCGGCCGGGGCCTGCACCACCGACACCTGCGTTCGCAACAGCGAGCCGCTGCGCAACCACTCGGGCTTGAGCGTGCCGACCACGAACATCACCGCCACGACGATGGTGACGGCTTGGGAGAAAATCAACCAAGTTCTGCGCATCGCCTGAAAGCCCTGAGAGACCCGAAAGACCGTATGGCCCACCGTTTGGAGATCGAGTCGTTCTTGCGCGAGCTGCTGGCGGTGGATCGTTTCAAGGATTATGGGCCGAACGGTCTGCAGGTCCAGGGGCGTGATCAAGTCTCGAAGATCGCCTCAGGGGTCACGGCGAGCCTGGCCTTCATCGACGCGGCCATCGAAGCCGGCGCCGACACCCTGCTGGTACACCACGGCCTGTTCTGGCGCGGTCACGACGGCCGGCTGACGGGGTGGCTGCGCGAGCGCGTGGCCCGGCTGATCCGCGCCGACATCAACCTGCTGGCCTACCACCTGCCGCTCGATGCCCACGACACGCTGGGCAACAACGCCCAGCTCGGCCTGCGCATGGGCTGGCAGGCGCAAGCGCGGTTTGGCGATCAGGACCTGGGCTTCATCGGCGCCGGTGCAGAACCGGCCGACCTCACGCAACTCCATGAGCGGGTGCGGCACGTGCTGGGCCGTGCGCCGGTGTGCGAGCCTGGCGATGGCCGTCCCCTGCGGCGCCTGGCGTGGTGCACGGGCGGGGCGCAGGGTTACTTCGAGGCGGCCATCGCAGCGGGGGCGGATGCCTTTGTCACTGGCGAGATCTCCGAGCCACAGGCCCACCTGGCCCGGGAGACCGGCGTGGCCTTCCTGGCCTGTGGCCATCACGCCACCGAGCGATTCGGCGCCCCGGCGGTGGCCGCTGAAGTGGCGGCGCGCTTTGGCCTGGCGCATGTCTTCATCGACGTGCCCAACCCGGCGTGAGGCACACGGTGGCCAAGGCACCTCTGCTCGTGACCATGGGGGATGCCGCGGGCATCGGCCCGGAGTGCATCGTCAAGGCCTGGCAAGCCGGTGCCTTGCACGACGCGGTGGTGGTGGGTGACGCCGGCGTGCTGCGGCGTGCCGCCTCACAGGTCGGCGGCGCCCGGCCCGTTGTGGCCCGGATCGACCACCCGTCCGATGCGGCGCAGGTGCCGCCGGGCTGCCTGACGCTGGTCGAGCCTGAAGGCTTGCCCGCCGGCCTGGCCGGCGTGGACATGGGCCGCGTGCACGCCCGCTGCGGCGTGGCTGCGGCGCGGTCCATCGAGGCGGCAGTGGCCTGGGTTCAGGCCGGCCACGGCGCAGCAGTCGTGACGGCCCCCATCCACAAGGAGGCGCTGGCGGCGGCCGGCATCGGCTTCCCCGGCCATACCGAGATGCTGCAGTCCCTGGCCGCGGGGCCGCAAGGGCTGCCGCCCGTGCGCATGATGCTGGCCAACGACGAACTTCGCGTGGTGCTGGTGACCATCCATCTGGCGCTGCGCCAAGCCATTGAAGCCGTGACGTTCGACGCGGTGCTGGACACCGTGCGCATCGCGCACCGCTCCAGCGCCTTGTGGGGGCAGACTGCGCCGCGCATTGCCGTGGCGGGCCTGAACCCCCATGCCGGTGAAGGCGGCTTGTTCGGTGACGAAGAACTGCGCATCATCGGCCCGGCCATCGCGGCCGCGCGTGCCGAGGGCTTGGACGCTTCCGGCCCCTGGCCGCCCGACACCGTGTTCATGCGGGCCCGCAACGCCCCCGGACACCCCGGGGCGTTTGACCTGGTGGTGGCCATGACCCACGATCACGGTCTCATTCCGGTGAAGTACCTGGGGGTGGAGCAGGGGGTCAATGTGACGCTGGGCTTGCCGTTTGTGCGCACCAGTCCGGATCACGGCACCGCCTTCGACATCGCCGGTACTGGGCGGGCCGACCCCGACAGCTTGGTGGCTGCGTTGCGCGCAGCACGGCAACTCGTTTCCACAGGGGGACAGAACCTGAGCATGCCACAGCCGACCAGTCGGACCGCGGGGGTGGCCGGCCAAGAGCTGGGTCGGCTAGAATCCAGGGTTGACCCGTAGTTGGCGCATCGCTGCGGGCACATCAATTTCAAGAGGTTTCCATGAGTGACGCTGTTGCCGACCCGGGCCGCCGGACCTGGATCGCGATCACGTGCGGTGCCGGTGCCGTTGGTGGCGCTGCGGTGGCCGTGCCTTTCATCAGCACGTTCACGCCGTCAGAGCGGGCCAAGGCGGCCGGCGCGCCTGTGCAGGTGGACATCTCGGCCTTGAGGCCGGGTGAAAAGGTCACGGTGGAGTGGCGTGGCAAGCCGGTATGGGTGGTGCGCCGCACGCCTGAACAGCTCGAGTCGCTGAAGAAGACGGAAGCGCAGGTCGCCGACCCGTCATCCGCGCGGACCCAGTACCCCACGCCGGACTACGCCAAGAACCCGCACCGCTCCATCAAGCCGGAATTCTTTGTGGCTGTGGGCATCTGCTCACACCTGGGATGCTCGCCATCGGAGAAGTTCCAGACGGGCGCCCAGCCCTCGCTGCCGGAGGACTGGGCGGGCGGCTTCCTGTGCCCGTGCCACGGCTCCACCTTCGACATCGCCGGCCGCGTCTTCAAGAACAAGCCGGCACCTGACAACCTGGAAGTGCCGCCGCACGTGTATCTGTCCGACACCCTGCTGCTCATTGGCGAGGACAAGAAGGCCTGACGGCCTGCTTGTCCCCGACTTTCAGAATCACCCGAGGCAACCATGGCTGAATTCAAGGAAGCGCCGGCTGGCGCGCCAGCGGCGCAGAAGCTGATGACGTGGGTCGACAACCGGTTTCCGGCGTCGAAGTTGTACAAGGAGCATCTGTCCGAGTACTACGCTCCCAAGAACTTCAATTTTCTGTATTTCTTCGGCGCGCTGGCCATGTTGGTGCTGGTGATCCAGATCGTCACCGGCATCTTTCTGGTGATGCACTACAAGCCGGACGCAAACCTCGCCTTTGCCTCCGTCGAGTACATCATGCGGGACGTGCCCTGGGGCTGGCTGGTACGCTACATGCATTCCACCGGTGCCTCAGCGTTCTTCATCGTGGTGTACCTGCACATGTTCCGCGGCATGCTGTACGGCAGCTATCGCAAGCCCCGTGAGCTGGTGTGGATCTTCGGCTGCGCCATCTTCCTGTGCTTGATGGCCGAGGCCTTCTTCGGCTACCTGCTGCCTTGGGGCCAGATGAGCTACTGGGGCGCCCAGGTGATCGTGAACCTGTTCGCTGCGGTGCCTTTCGTTGGTCCGGACCTGGCGCTGCTGATCCGCGGCGACTACGTCGTGAGCGACGCCACGCTCAACCGTTTCTTCAGCTTTCACGTCATTGCCATCCCGCTGGTGCTGCTGGGTCTGGTGGCCGCGCACATCATTGCGCTGCACGAGGTGGGCTCCAACAACCCCGACGGCGTGGAGATCAAGGCCAAGAAAGACGCGCAGGGCCGGCCGCTTGACGGCATTCCCTTCCACCCTTACTACACGGTGCACGACATCATGGGCGTGGCCGTGTTCCTGCTGATCTTCAGTGCCGTGGTGTTCCGGGCGCCTGAGATGGGTGGCTACTTCCTGGAGTACAACAACTTCATCCCGGCCGACCCGCTGAAGACGCCTGCCCACATCGCACCGGTCTGGTACTTCACGCCCTACTACTCCATGCTGCGCGCCACGACCGATCCGATGGTCAACGTGTTCGTGGTACTGGTCGGCGCAGGGGCAGCGGTGACCCTGTTGCTCGGGCGTCTGACCAAAACCGCCAAGGTGGCGGTGATCGTCGGCGCCGTGGTGTTCATCGGCCTGCTCAAGGCCTTCGACGCCAAGTTCTGGGGTGTCGTCGTCATGGGTGGCGCCGTGGTCATCATGTTCTTCCTGCCCTGGCTGGACAACAGCCCGGTCAAGTCCATCCGATACCGGCCCACCTGGCACAAGTGGGTGTACGCCGTTTTCGCCATCGACATGGTGGTCCTGGGTTATCTGGGCATCAAGCCGCCGTCTGACGTGGGCACGCTGCTGGCGCAGATCGGCACGATCTTCTACTTTGGCTTCTTTTTGTTGATGCCGTGGTGGAGTCGGATCGGCGAGTTCAAGCCGGTGCCCGACCGCGTGACCTTCCAGCCGCACTGATTGCTTCCGGAGCATTGCATCCATGATGAAGAAATTCCTCCTGACGCTCCTGGCAGCCCTGGCGGTGATGGCCGGATCGGCCCGCGCTGCCGGCGACGGCATCGCCTGGGACAAGTTCCCGACGGGGCGCGTGACTGACATGGCCGCGTTGCAGAACGGCGCCAAGCTGTTCGTCAACTACTGTCTGAATTGCCACGCTGCCGAGTACATGCGCTACAACCGGCTGCGCGACATCGGGCTGTCCGAAGAGCAGATCAAGACCAACCTGCTGTTCACTGATGGCAAGGTTGGTGACACCATGAAAGTGGCCCTTAGTCCCAAGCAGGCCAAGGAGTGGTTCGGCGGCCTGCCGCCAGACCTCTCGGTCATCGCGCGTTCACGCTCGGTCGCCGGGCAGGGCTCGGGTGCTGATTACATCTACACCTATTTGCGCACCTATTACCGGGACAGCACCAAGGCCACGGGTTGGAACAATGCCGCCTTCCCTAACGTGGGCATGCCGCACGTATTGTGGGAACTCCAGGGTCAGCAGCGCGCCGTGTTCGCAGACGTGGCAGATGCGCATGACCCCAAGAAAGTGACCCATGTGTTCAAAGGTCTGGAGCCGATCACCCCGGGCACGCTGACACCGGCCCAGTACAACGAAGCGGTGGCCGATCTGGTGGCTTACCTGCAGTGGATGTCCGAGCCCAATCAGGCAGAGCGTGTGCGCCTGGGCGTGTGGGTGCTGCTGTTTCTCTCGGTCTTCACTGTCATCGCCTGGCGCCTGAACGCGTCGTTCTGGAAAGACATCAAGTGAAGTTGTGGGCCCGGGCATCCCCGGGCCACCTCGCGCAGTGGCGGCCGCATCGCTTCCACTGCGCTTGTCGTTTCATGGGGACGCTTTGAACTCCCTTGATCTGCGCCACGGGGGCGCCCGGCATCTCTAGCAAGATGCCTGATTTGAAATCCAACTGACAGGGAAACCGCTGCCATGATGGTCCTTTACTCCGGCACCACCTGCCCGTACTCACACCGTTGCCGTTTCGTGCTGTTCGAAAAGGGCATGGACTTCGAGATTCGTGATGTCGATCTCTTCGCCAAGCCCGAAGACATCGCGTTGATGAACCCGTACAACGAAGTGCCCATCCTGGTGGAGCGTGACCTGATCCTGTACGAGTCGCACATCATCAATGAGTACATTGACGAGCGCTTCCCTCATCCGCAGCTCATGCCCGGCGACCCGGTGGCGCGGGCCCGTGTGCGTCTGTTCCTCTTCAATTTCGAGAAGGAACTCTTCGCCCAGGTCAACCTGCTGGAAGGCCGCGGCGTCAAGGCCACTGACCGTCAGCTTGAGAAGGCGCGCGATCAGATCCGCGACCGCCTGACCCAGCTGGCGCCCATCTTCATGAAGAACAAGTACATGTTGGGCGACGACTTTTCGATGCTCGACGTGGCGATCGCCCCGCTGCTGTGGCGCCTGGACTACTACGACATCGATCTTTCGAAGAATGCGGCGCCCCTGCTGAAGTACGCCGAGCGCATCTTCTCGCGCCCGGCCTACATCGAGGCGCTGACGCCTTCTGAAAAGGTCATGCGCAAGTAAGCCTGCTCAGGTTGACCAAGTCCGTTTCGACTGCACTTCGCCACGGCCCGAGTCCATCAAGATGCCGTCCATCATGTCGCCCGACGCCCAAGGCACCTCCACCCGCCCGTACCTCGTGCGCGCCTTGCACGATTGGTGTACCGATAACGGCTTCACGCCGTACCTGGCGGTGTTTGTGGATGGGTCTGTCCAGGTCCCGATGGAGTACGTGAAGAACCAGGAGATCGTGCTAAACGTGGGCTTCGACGCCACCAGCGGGCTCCAACTGGGCAACGAGTTCATCGAGTTCAAGGCCCGCTTCGGTGGCGTGGCGCGCGACATTGTCGTGCCGATCGGCCATGTGGTTGCGATCTACGCGCGTGAGAACGGTCAGGGCATGGCCTTTCCCGCGCCCAAGATGGAAACCACGCCCCCTGAGGGGCACCAGCCCGAAGCACCTGCTGCCCAGGGCGCCGATCAGGCCGCTGCCGGGCCCCGGCCTATGGCGGCGGTCATCGCTTTGGCCAAGCCCGAGGCGGCGCGTCCCGCCACGGCAGCCAGTGACGCTCCAAGCGGCGCAGATGATCCCAACAAGCCCCCAACAGGCGGCCGCCCGACGCTCAAGCGGGTGAAGTGAGTGGCCGGCCTCCGGTTTGCCTGTCCACGTGCAGGTTGACGCAGATGTTGCGCGGTCCCCCCAAGGCCGCAGCCCCGGTACTAGAATTTCGGAGTTGCCGACTTAGCTCAGCTGGTAGAGCATCCGCCTTGTAAGCGGGAGGTCATCCGTTCGATTCGGATAGTCGGCACCAAGTCTGAGAGACTCAAGACAGAGGCAATCACTGACTCATAGGCCTTGAGGCGCGGTGCCGAACCATCTCAAAGTCATGCCCGCGGCTAGCGCGGCACAGTGGTGCACCGAAGGTCTCCCAAGACCATAGTCGTTGGACTTCGGGCCCGCGACGTGCGAATTGCAGGCCTCGTCATTCGGGGCAATGCCGGTCGACTCGCGGGCTGCGTATCCCGCAAACCCAGAAGGCCACAGTCATCCGCGGCATTCAGACCGACTGCTCGACCTGTGGTCGGCGTACATGCGATCTGGGTCGAATCGAAGTCTCGCTTGAGGCTAATGGTTTGAGGGGGAAATCCTTCAGACTCGATTCGAGGAAAAGCGCCAGTCAGACCGTCAAGTTCTTGCTCTTTCCATCCCGGTCACTGAAAATCTGTTTGGTCGGAAATTGAGAAATTGGAGCGTTGCATGCAGACCTCTCTCAGCGCAACGAGCCTGTTGCAGAGGGCCAGCGGTTCTTCAACTTCCACGCGACTGTCGGCTTCAGGCGCCAAGACCCAAGCCACCCCAGTCCCGACAACCTCCCCCTCGGTCGTGGTTTCGATATCCGCAGCCGCCTACGAGTTGAACGCAGGCTCTGCTGTCCAGACACCTGCCGGACCGGTCCGTGCCGTGGTGACCGCAAGGGATATCACCGCTCGGCTGACCACCCCGGATGTCTTGGCGCCGACGCCAGTTTCCTTCAGTCCCGCCAGGAATGCGCTCAACGTCAGCGCCAAAGCCAAGTTGGCTATCAACTTTTCTGAGAAGATCACCAAGGGCACGGGCTTCGTATACCTGAAGGACACGAACGGCAATGTCATCGAATCTTTCGACATGGCGACCAGTGCCCGACTTACCGTCAGCGGCAGCAAATTGCTCATCGACCCGACGGATGCACTGCTGGATGCTTCTACGCGGTATGAAGTTAGCCTTGATGCTGGCGTTGTCAAGGACTTGGCCGGCAACGGCACCGCGGCCAACAGCGGTTACGCGTTCACCACAGCTGCCGACCGAACGGCTCCGAAAATCACCGACTTCAGCCCCGCGGTCAAGGGCAAGGATGTCGCTCTAGACGCCAACATCACCTTCACCTTCTCTGAAAAGGTCAAATTTGGTGGCGGCGCGATCCTGCTTAAGGATGCCGATGGCGAGGTTGTAGAGTCTTTTGACGTCGAGACCTCCAAGAACATCGCGCTGAGCGAGGACGGAAAGACGCTGGTGATCAACCCTGCCAAAGATTTGGCGAGCAACGTCACCTACAGCGTGGTGATGGCCAAGGGCACGATTCAGGACCGCTACAACAACAATTTTTCGGGAAGCATGAGCAGTTTCACCACAGTTCGCACAGGATTCAACATCGACTTGGCCTACGGCGGTCCTGCGGTGTACAAGAAGTACTTCAATCAGGCCAAAGCGATCCTGGAGAAAGTGATCACCGCTGACCTGCCAGAAGTGAACGGAGTGGACGATCTGAAGATCACGGCCTCGGTGGCAACGATAGACGGTGTTGGCCGAATCCTGGGCCAGGCTTCTCCGACGGTGCTGCGCGGTGACTCACGCCTTCCTGTCCAGGGGGCCATGAAGTTTGACACCGTCGACATGGCCTCCATGGCCGCGAATGGCTCGCTCGGGCGAGTGATCCTCCATGAGATGACTCACGTGCTTGGCGTTGGGCCGCTATGGAACACGTTTGGTCTGAATTCGATCTTCGGCCGCTATACGGGCGCCAATGGTGTGAAGGCATACCAAGAAATGACGGGTGATAACTCCCGAACCTACGTACCTTTGGAAACAAGTGGCGGTTCCGGCACTGTCAATGCCCACTGGAGCGAGGCCACATTTCAGTCGGAACTTATGACTGGGATTGCTGGAGGCGGAATGGAGTTAAGCAAACTCACCGTCGCAGCGCTGTCCGATCTCGGCTATGCCGTGGACGTCAACAGGGCAGACGCTTACACGTTGCCGGCTTGATTGGACTTGGCATCCCTTCAGTAGGTGTCGGGTCCTGGATGATTGGCTTCTGCATGATTGGCGTGCCCTGCTCTTGGGACGCGACGTCTTGAGGGCGGTCATGGCAGCATTCACTCCCGGGAGCCAGGCAGCATGATGATCGCGCTTCACAAGAACGCCACGACCACCCCTGCGGTACGGGCGAAGATCCAGGAGACCTCGGCCAGCGAGTACGAGTTGGCTGAGCAGTACGGCACCAGCCGGACGACCGTGGAGCGCTGGAAGCATCGGGACTCCGTGGACGACCGCAGCCACACCCCGCACTGGCTGCAGACCACGCTGAACGCCGGTCAGGAGGAACTGGTTGTCTACCTGTGCAGGCAACTGCGTCTGCCGCTTTATGAACTACTTGCGGTGATGCGCGAGATCGACCACCCGACGATGGGTCATTCTTCCTTGCGCCGGCTGTTGGTACGCCGAAGTGTGGACCAAGTTGCCCAAGCCGTCGCCCGAGTCTTCTCCTGCCAGGCCCTTCAAGGCCTACGAGCCGGGATAAGTTCACATCGACGTGAGATACCCGCCTCAGATCGCCGACGAGCCGTCGCGGGGCTATGCGTTCGTGGCCATCGACCGCGCAACGCGCCGGGTGTTCATCTCGATCAAGCGCCGCAAGACGGCCGCGGCCGCGCGCAGCTTCCTCAACGAGGTGGCCAAGGCCGCGCCGTTTGTAATCAGCACCATCCTGACCGACAACGGCAAGGAATTCACCGATAGGTTGTTCGGCAGTCTCGCCAAGGGCCCCTCAGGTCGAAACCGGGCCCAAACCAGACCAGCCTCGGTCCACAGTCGGGTAGATGCCAGCCCAGAGCCACCCTTGGAGACTTGCCAGATGAAGACACTTCCTATCCTTGTCGCCGCCTGCTGTGCCGCGGCGCCCGCTCTCGCACTCGATCTCGCGTCCTCGACAGCCTCGTCGGCCTCCAGCGCCGGCTCGGCATCGGTGGGCAGTGTCTCTGACTCGCTGCGTTCGTCGAGCCAGAGCTCGGCCGGACCCCGCCAGATGGCCGACGGCAACTACCGGGTGATCGAGCTGGCCGATGCCGAAGGCCGCCCTGGCGAGGTGCGCTTGACGCTGCAGGCCCAGATGCTGGCGCCAGCGCAGGACCTGGTGCACACGTGGACTGAGGCACGGACGCAAACGCCTGCGGCAGCCGGGGCTGACGCGGGCGCCGGCCCGCAGTGGGAGTTGAGGCTGCCCCGGGCTGTGGCCGAGCGCGAGGGCCTGGCCCCTGGGAGGCTGCTGCGCGCAGCGCAGCAGCCTTACGGCTTGTCCTTTGCCCTTGCCGAGCAGCCCCGACCCTTCTTCCTCTTGCTCGCCGATGACTGGCAGCGCGAACTGCCGGCCCGCCCGGTGCGCGCGGCTGGTGGTGCCTGACACCAGGGCGCGGCGGCCCATGCGCGCCACCGCGCTGGCACTCTTGCTCGCAGGAGCGGCTGCTGCGGCCCATGCCGGGGTGCTGCGCTACTGCGAGGCGCCCCGAGAATTGAGCGCCGTACAGCGCGACACCCTGCTGCGCGTGGCCGCCCTGGTGCGTCAGGAACTGCAGCGCGCCGGCGCGAGCGCGGCGCTGGTCTCGCGCTCGGGGCTCGACCTTGGGCGCTTCGGCGCCCGTTACTCGCATGCCGGCATCAGCGTGGCCGAAAGCCCCTCGGTGCCGTGGGCCGTGCGCCAGCTCTACTTCGACTGCGACGAGCGGCGCGCCCGTCTGTTCGACCAGGGTATCGCCGGCTTCCTGTTGGGGCAACACGACGGGCGCGTGGGTTTCGTCTCGCTGGTGCTGCTGCCCGAAGCGGCCGCGCAGCCGCTGGCGCAAGCCGCCCTGGACGACGCACGGGCCATGGCCCTGGTGGGCTCCCAGTACAGCGCTAACGCGTACGCCTACTCCACGCGTTACCAGAACTGCAACCAGTGGGTGGCCGAGCTGATGGCTGCGGCCTGGGGCGGTTTGGTCGGGCCCGGTCGCGTCTCAGGCCACGAAGGGGGCAGTCCCCCGGACGGCCAGCCGGCC
The DNA here is from genome assembly GCA_037127635.1 of Betaproteobacteria bacterium. GTDB lineage: Bacteria > Pseudomonadota > Gammaproteobacteria > Burkholderiales > Burkholderiaceae_C > Rubrivivax. Next base: position 40,548 of record JBAXYD010000036.1, read on the forward strand.
GGCCTGCGCGCGCGCGCCCAGCATTGGCTGCGCCAGGCGGCCTATCGGCCCAGCCCCATGTCGCTGCGCCCAGGAGCGCTGATCCTGGTCGCGCCGTTCCTGCCCTGGGTGCAACTGGACGACCACCCGGAGGCGGCATTGCAGGAGCAAGTCTTCGAGGTCAGCATGCCCGCCTCGCTGGAGGCTTTCGTTCGCGCGCGCGAACCCGCAGCCACCCGCATCGAGCTGTGCCACACCTCACGCCATGTCGTCCTGCGCCGCGGCTGGACCCCCCTGAACGACGATTGCGTGGCGGAAGCCGGCGACGAGCTTCACCGCCTGGAATGACGCTCGGGCTGGGCGTTCCCCACTTCTGTACGTCATCCATCGGGCCGGCCATGGCACCGAACCGTGCCTCGATCCCAGCCCAAGCTGCTGGACATCGCGCGCCTGCCTGTTCCCGCATCCTCGTCAGCATCGGGGCCCTGACTGACTGTGCCTCAGCATCCTGCGGCGCGAAGCCGCTCAGCCCGCCTGCGGCGGCGAGATACGGATGCGTACGGTCTCCACGCCCAGTCCCAGGCCCTGCACTGCCTGGCTGATTCTGGGCAGCAACTGGCGTGACTTGGCCGCAGCGCCGCCCGAGGCGGCCAGCAGCGTCCACTGCTTGTCGTCGATGGGCCCCGGGCGCATCGACGCGCTCAGGTCGGGCCCGAGAACCGGCCGGGCTGCCTGCATACACTCTTGTGCCAGGCGCCAGCGTCCGAGCAGGGAGCCCAGGGTCGGGTTCGCCTGGAGGGCGTCGGCCAGCGTGACGGTGCCGGGCGGGGGCTTCGATCGCATTCCGAAAAGTGTAGAGCCAGGAGGCACTCCATGCAGATCATGATCACCCATGATGCGAGCGCGCGTGTACGCGTGCTGCAGCTCAGCCGTTGGCAACTGGCATTGCTGGCACTGGGGTTGTTGTTTGCGTTGATGCTGTCCTCTGGGGCGGTGTACCACTGGTTCTTCCTGAAGGCGGCGCGCGACGGCTGGCCGGTGGTCAGTGCGGTCGTCAAGTGGGTCGTGCGCGACGAGATCGCGCAGCGCGACCGCTTCATGCGCGAGAACCTGGACGCCATCGCACAGAAGGTGGGCGAGGTGCAGGCCAAGCTGGTGCGGCTGGAGGCGGTGAGCGAGCGTGTGTCGGGCCTAGCCGGGGTCAAGCCCGAGGAACTGCAATGGCTCCAGCAGCCTGCCGGCGGCGGCTCGTCGTCGGGTGGCGGGCGGGGCGGCGCCGGCGGCCCCAACGGTCCCAACGGCCGGGCGGCTCCCATGGGGGGGAGTGGGGGAGCCTATTTTCCGCTGCACAGCCCGGCACTGGAGGAACTGCACCGCACGGTGGCCGGCCTGGACGGTCTGTCGGACCAGCATGTCGATGTCTTCACGCTCATCGAATCGCGGCTGTTCGAGGAGCGCATGCGCCGTCTCATGGTGCCCAGCACAACGCCTGTGGTCGGCCCCGTAGGTTCGGGTTTTGGCTTCCGGGCCGACCCGATCACAGGCCGCATGGCCTTGCACACGGGTCTGGACTTCCCCGCCGAGCCCGGCACCCCCATTCGCGCGGCCGCTGGCGGTGTGGTGCTGGAGGTGGGTGCGCATCCGGAGTACGGCCATACGCTGGAGATGGACCACGGCAACCGGCTGACCACCCTGTACGCGCATCTGCGCCGGACGCTGGTCAAGCCCGGGGACATCGTGCGCCGCGGGCAGGTGATCGCGGAAGTGGGCAATTCCGGGCGCTCCACGGGGCCACATCTGCACTTCGAGGTGCTGCTGGAGGGGGTGCCGCAGAATCCGGCACGGTTCCTCGGGGCTGAGTCAGCCCCTTGGGAGGCTGCGGCCCGCAAGGCGCTGCGCAGCGATTTGCGAGGAGGCCCGGTGGTAAAGTGACAGGCTTTCTCCAGCGGGCGGGCCGGTCCTTCCCGCGCCCCTCGTGCCCCTTCGGGGCGCACCTTCAAAGCCCCTCGGGGCGCACCCTAAGGCCCTTTGGGGCCGGGGCCCTGAAAGCGCGTTTGCGCAGCGGGGTCCGTCCCCTTCAGCGAGTCCAGCCGCATGTTGCCCAAGTTCCTCACCCAGATGTTCGGCAGTCGCAATGACCGCCTGCTGAAGACCTACCGGAAGGCCGTGCAGGAGATCAATGCCCTGGAGCCGGCGTTCGAGAAGCTGGATGATCTGCACCTGCGCGGCAAGACTGACGAACTGCGCGCGCGGCTTGCCAAGGGCGACACGCTGGACGAGGTGCTGGCCGAGGCCTTTGCCGTCGTGCGCGAGGCCGGCAAGCGCACACTGAAGATGCGCCACTTCGACGTGCAGCTGATGGGTGGCATGGCGCTGCACCAGGGCAAGATCGGCGAGATGCGCACGGGCGAGGGCAAGACGCTGATGGCGACCTTGCCCGTCTACCTGAACGCGCTGGCCGGCAAGGGCGTGCACGTGGTCACCGTCAACGACTACCTGGCGCGACGCGACGCCGAGTGGATGGGCCGCCTGTACGGGTTCCTCGGGCTGACGGTGGGGGTGAACGTCCCCGGCATGAGCCGCGAGGAGAAGCAGACGGCCTTTGCCGCTGACGTCACGTACGGCACGAACAACGAGTTCGGCTTCGATTACCTGCGTGACAACATGGTCTACGAGGTCTCGGAGCGGGTGATGTCCCGCGGGCAGCACTACGCCATCGTCGACGAGGTGGACTCCATCCTGATCGACGAGGCGCGCACGCCGCTGATCATCAGCGGCCAGGCCGAAGACCACACCG
>JBAXYD010000037.1:0-43142 GCA_037127635.1 Betaproteobacteria bacterium
AATTGTCCCCACGTTCACGTGCGGCTTGGTACGCTCAAACTTGCCTTTTGCCATTTCGTTTCTCCAGAAAAAAGAACTGATCCGGTGATCGGTTTAAGGTCTCCAGGGCCACATTGAGTCGTCCACCACCGGCAGGGGACGTTGCAGCTCCGAAGACCGACTTGACGGACGAGGCCGGTAAGCCCCGCCCTGAGGATTACTTTGCCCGCGCCGTGATGATCGCGTCGGCCACGTTCTTCGGGGCCTCGGAGTAATGCTTGAACTCCATGGTGTAAGTGGCGCGGCCCTGCGACATCGAACGCAGCGTGGTGGAGTAGCCGAACATTTCGGACAACGGCACCTCGGCCTTGATCACCTTGCCGCCGCCAGGCATGTCGTCCATGCCCTGCACCATGCCACGGCGTGACGACAGGTCGCCCATGACCGAGCCGGCATAGTCTTCCGGGGTCTCGACTTCGACGGCCATCATTGGCTCGAGGATGACGGGACTAGCCTTGCGGCACCCGTCCTTGAAGCCGATCGAGGCCGCCATCTTGAAGGCGTTCTCGTTGGAGTCGACTTCGTGGTAGGAGCCAAACGTCAGGGTGACCTTGACATCAACCACGGGATACCCGGCCAGCACGCCGTTCGGAAGCGTGTCTTCGACACCCTTCTTGACCGCAGGAATGAATTCCCTGGGCACCACGCCGCCCTTGATCGCATCGACGAATTCGAAGCCCTTGCCGGGCTCCTGCGGCTCGATGCTCAGCACGACGTGGCCATACTGGCCCTTGCCGCCGGACTGGCGTACGAACTTGCCTTCGATTTCCGACACCGACTTACGCACCGTCTCGCGGTAGGCCACCTGGGGCTTGCCGACGTTGGCTTCGACACCGAACTCGCGCTTCATCCGGTCGACGATGATCTCCAGGTGCAACTCGCCCATGCCGGAGATGATGGTCTGGCCACTCTCTTCATCGGTGCGCATGCGGAAGGACGGGTCTTCTGCTGCCAGACGCCCCAGTGCGATGCCCATCTTCTCCTGGTCGGCCTTGGTCTTGGGCTCGACGGCCTGGCTGATTACCGGCTCGGGGAAGATCATCTTCTCGAGCGTGATGATGCTGTCAGGGTCGCAAAGCGTCTCGCCCGTGGTGACGTCCTTCAGACCCACACAGGCTGCGATGTCACCCGCCAGGATCTCCTTGATTTCTTCGCGCTGATTGGCATGCATCTGCAGGATCCGGCCGATGCGCTCCTTCTTGCCGCGGATCGGGTTGTAGACCGAGTCGCCCGACTTGAGTACGCCCGAATAGACCCGCACGAAGGTCAGCTGGCCGACGTAGGGGTCGGTCATCAGCTTGAAGGCGAGCGCCGAAAACTTCTCTTCGTCGGTGCGGCTGCGGCTGATGGGTTTGTCATCGTCGTCGGTGCCAGGCACCGGCGGAATATCTGCTGGTGAAGGCATGAAGTCGATGACGCCGTCGAGCATGCGCTGCACGCCCTTGTTCTTGAACGCGCTGCCGCAGAACATGGGCTGGATCTCTGCGGAGATGGTGCGCATCCGAATGCCGGCCATGATCTCGGCCTCGGTGAGTTCGCCCGTTTCGAGGTACTTGTTCATCAGCTCTTCGCTGGCTTCCGCAGCAGCCTCGACCATGTTTTCACGCCACTTGTCGGCCTCGGCCAGCAGGTCGGCAGGAATGTCACGGAAGTCGAACTTCATCCCCTGCGAGGCCTCGTCCCAAATGATGGCCTTGCGCCGGATGAGGTCGATCACTCCAGTGAAGTTCTCCTCAGCGCCTATGGGGATCACGATCGGCACCGGGTTGGCCTTCAGGCGGGCCTTCATCTGGTCGTAGACCTTGAAGAAGTTCGCCCCGGTGCGGTCCATCTTGTTGACGAAAGCCAGCCGCGGCACCTTGTACTTGTTGGCCTGACGCCATACCGTCTCGGACTGCGGTTGCACGCCACCCACCGCGCAATACACCATGCAGGCGCCATCGAGCACGCGCATCGAACGCTCCACCTCGATCGTGAAGTCCACGTGCCCCGGGGTGTCGATGATGTTCAGCCGGTGTTCCGGGTAAGACAGGTCCATACCCTTCCAGAAGCAGGTGGTGGCCGCCGAGGTGATGGTGATGCCACGCTCCTGCTCTTGCTCCATCCAGTCCATGGTGGCCGCGCCGTCGTGCACCTCACCGATCTTGTGGTTCACCCCCGTGTAGTAGAGGATGCGCTCGGTTGTCGTGGTCTTGCCGGCATCGATGTGCGCAGAGATACCGATGTTGCGGTAGCGCTCGATGGGGGTCTTGCGGGCCATGGTCAATCTCCAAAAACAGGAGCCGCCCCCGGGTCAGTGCTTACCCGTAGAGGCGGCCGAACAAAGAGGGTCAGAAGCGGAAGTGCGAGAACGCCTTGTTGGCCTCTGCCATGCGGTGAACTTCGTCACGCTTCTTCATGGCGCCACCGCGGCCTTCGCTGGCCTCCAGCAACTCGTTGGCCAGCCGGGAGGCCATCGACTTCTCGCCGCGCTTGCGTGCCGACTCCTTCAACCAACGCATGGCCAGTGCCTGGCGGCGGATCGGGCGAACCTCCACCGGCACCTGGTAGTTGGCCCCACCGACCCGGCGGGACTTCACTTCCACCATCGGCTTGACGTTGTTCAAGGCGACCATGAAGATCTCCAGCGGATCCTTGTTCGCTTTCTTCTCCACTTGCTCCAGCGCGCCGTAGATGATGCGCTCGGCCACGGCCTTCTTGCCGGACTCCATCACCACGTTCATGAACTTGGACAGGTCAACGGAACCGAACTTGGGGTCGGGCAGGATTTCGCGTTTGGGTACTTCGCGACGACGTGGCATGACTGTTTCCTTCAGTGAACTTCAGTGGACCGTCCCAACATGGGGCCGGGGAAGACGACATGAGCGCGCCTTCCACTTACTCGACTGCCCAGGCTGGGCCGCCGCGGTGCGCAACGCCCCGAAGGGGGCGCTGCGCCAGGGCCATCAGGCCTTCTTGGGGCGCTTGGCGCCGTATTTGGAGCGGGACTGCTTGCGGTCCTTGACGCCCTGCAGATCGAGCGAGCCGCGCACGATGTGATACCGCACGCCCGGCAGATCCTTGACTCGCCCCCCGCGCACGAGCACCACACTGTGCTCTTGCAGGTTGTGACCCTCGCCGCCGATATAGGAAATCACTTCCTGCTGGTTGGTCAGACGCACCTTTGCCACCTTGCGCAATGCCGAGTTCGGCTTCTTCGGGGTGGTGGTGTAGACCCGGGTACAGACGCCGCGGCGCTGTGGGTTACCCTGCAGCGCAGGCGACTTGGACTTCGTGACTTCGGTCTGGCGACCCAGGCGCACGAGTTGGTTGATGGTTGGCATGAGGGCGGTTTCCGTCTGGATTCGAAAAGTGCTGGGCGTTCTTTACTTGGCGATCTTCTTCAGCCCATGCCAAGCACTCCAGCCGGAGATGGGCTTACACCGCAAAGGGCCCTGTCGTCGCAGGCTTGGCCGGGAAGCCGCTCAGCAAAGAGCGCGGCAGAAATTGCCGAAAAGCCGCAGATTATAGGGGTGTCTGAATGGAGCCGCAAGGTGAAGCAGTAGGAGGGCCTCTTGGCAAGCTTTTGGCGGTGCTCGACACCAACGTCGTGCTGGCACTTTACTGGTTCCGAGATGACAGGCTGAGGCCGCTCGCCGCGGCCCTGGAGGGCGCGCAGATTGAGTGGGTGGCAACGACCGCCATGCGGCAGGAGTTGGCCCACGTGCTGGAGCTGGGTCACTTGCCTTCTGGCAAGCCAGGCGTTGCCGATCCGCTCACCGCCTTCGACAGCCTGGCACTGCAGGTGCAGACGCCCCAGGCGTTGCGACCCTGGCCCCGCTGCACGGACGAGGAGGACCAACAGTTCATCGATCTGGCGATGGGCGCCCGCGCAGCCTGGCTGCTGACGCGCGACCGCGCCGTGCTCAAGCTCAGGCGCAAGGTCCTCGCGCTCTCGGGTTGTCAGGTGCTGCGCCCCGAAGAATGGCGCTCTTGCGCTCTGCAGGGTCCGCGGGCGGCAAGCCCCTGTTGACGCCGGCTTGTATTGGCATCTATAGTGCCATTTGTTGCCCCCGCCAGGCGGGCCGCTTGTTCAGTCTGACAGGGGACAGATGATGGTCGGTGCGTGGTGGGTATGGCTGGTGGCGTTGGCCCTTTATGCAGCCTTTCGGCTCTGGTACGACAACTGGCGCGGGCCCTTGAGCCCGGCCGAGGTGGACGCTTTCATGGCCGAGGTGGCTCGCACCAAGATCAACGAGTACAGCGACCCGGCGGTGGTGCGGGCCTTCCTGGAGGCCGATGACGGACGCGAGTTCATCATGAGCAACCTCGTGCGCGTGCACCCAGGTGAGATGGCGCACCCGGCCTCGGGGGCACCCGTGCGGGGCCTGGCGCTGCTGCAGGACTATGGCCGCCAATTCGTCAAGGTATTGCTGCGCCACGGCGGCCACCCCATGCTTGTCCTGCGCAAGGTGGGCGGGTACATCGACTCGTGGAACACGCCCGCCGACCCAGGCTGGCACGTGGTGGGCGCGATGCGTTACCGCAGCCGGCGAGACATGATGAAACTGGCGATCGACCCCACTTTGCGAGACGTGCATCCCTTGAAGACGGCCGGTACGGCCATGACCTTCTCGTTCCCCACCCAGATCGTCATGGGCCTGGCGTTGTCGCCCCGCAGCTGGGTGGCGCTGGCGCTGGCGCTGCTGGCGGCCGTGGCGCATCTGGCCAGTGTCATCGCGCTGGTGGGCAGGTAGACCGCACCGGCAGTTGCCCACCCACGCCAGAATCGTTTGCCAAGACCCAGCCCTTGCAAGCCCAGGGGCCGGCTGGGCCCGCCAGAACAGGAAGCTGTACCGCATGGAATTTGAACAATTGATCAAGGCCCGCAGGAGCATTCGCGGCTATCTCGACAAGCCGGTGCCACGTGCCGTGATCGACGAGATCATCGAGGTGGCCAAGTGGGCCCCGTCATCGATGAATACCCAGCCCTGGCAGGTGCATGTGATCACTGGCGCGCCGCTGGACCGCATCCGCCGCGGCAACACCGAGAACATGGTCAAGGGCGTGCCGCCCAAGCGCGACTTTCCGATGAAGGAGGCCTACGAAGGCGCACACCGCAAGCGGCAGATCGACATTGCGGTGCAACTGTTCGACGCCATGGGCATTGCGCGGGATGACAAGGTGCGGCGCACGGACTGGGTGATGCGCGGCTTTCGCCAGTTCGACGCCCCGGTGTCGCTGGTGCTGACCTATGACAAGGTGCTGGAGCCGGCGGCCATCAGCCAGTTCGACCTCGGCGCGTTGTCACACGCCATCGTGCTGGCAGCCTGGGAGCGCGGTCTGGGCTGCGTCATCAATGGTCAGGGGATCATGCAGTCCAGCGTGGTGCACGAGCACGCGGGAATCCCTGACGACCAGCACATCATGATCTGCATCGCCATGGGCTACCCCGACGAGAGCTTCGTCGCCAACACGGTGAAGTCGGTTCGCGAAGACAACAAGACCTTTGTCCGCTATGTGGGCTTCAGCGAAGCCGACACGGGACATGAAGCCGCGGCTGCGCCGGGCAGCGGCGCCGGCTGAGCCGTCGAAGGTCACCCTCCCCACCCGGACACGGACCATGGACGCCAAGCCGCTCTTGCTCTGTGGTGTGCCAGGTTCGCCCTACACCCGCAAGATGGTGGCGCTGCTGCGCTACCGGCGCATCGCCTACCGGCTGGTGCCCTCGGCGGCGGGAGCCCCCGGCCTGCCCGTGGCGCGGCCGCACTTGCTCCCCACCTTCTACCTGCCCGGGCCCGCGGGCGACCTGCACCCCGTCACCGATTCGACGCCGCTGATCCGCCGCTTTGAAGCCGAGTACGCAGACCGCAGCGTGGTGCCGAGCGACCCCGCGCTGGCCTTCATTGACGCACTGCTGGAGGACTTCGCGGACGAGTGGCTCACCAAGGCGATGTTCCACTACCGTTGGCACTTCGCGGCGGACATCGACAAGGCCGAACGTATCCTGGGGTGTTGGTTCGGCGAACCTCAGGACGACGCCTCGCTGGCGAAGGTGGCCAAGCTGGTGTCCGACAGGCAAATCCCCCGCCTGCGCTACGTGGGCTCCAACCCCACCACAGGGCCCATCATCGAAGCGGGATACCTGCGGGTGCTGGCGGCGCTGGAGGAGCACTTGCGGCAGCACCGGTTCCTCATGGGTTCGCGCCCCGGATCCAGCGACTTCGCGGTCTACGGGCAGCTGACCCAGCTCGCTCAATTCGACCCTACACCGATGGCCCTGGCGGTGCAACATGCCCCACGCGTGTGCGCCTGGGTGGCGTTGCTGGAGGACCTGTCGGGCATTGAGGTGTCAGACAACGGATGGTTCGCAGCCGACGCATGGCCCTCGAGCCTGCGAACGCTGCTGAACGAGATGGGCCGCCTGTACGTGCCGGTACTGCTGGCCAATGCGCAGGCCCTGCGCGCAGGGCAACCCCAGGTGCAGGCGGTGGTCGATGGCCGGCCCTGGGTGCAGCAGGCTTTCCCGTACCAAGGCAAGTGCCTGGCCTGGTTGCAGCGCGACCACCATGCACTGGGCGCTGGCGCCCGCGCCCAGGTCGACCGTGCACTTGCCGGCACCGGCTGCGAGGCCCTGTTCGTGGCCCCATGAACGCCAAGAGTGGGTACAGACCCTGAAGAGCGCCGCCCGGGGCCTTGCCGTGGCGCCAAGCGCGAGCCGGCCGGGCCGCCACAAAGTGCACTTGCCGTCAGGAAGGCGGCCTGGTATGGCCGTCGCGCCCAAGCACGGCGCCTGCGCGGGGCGACCTCAGCAACGGATAGGTGAACTGCACCGCCCAGGGTTCGGGGCCGTGGGCGCGGTCGTCCGCCAGGCCGTAGGCCGGCGGGTATTGCTGGGTGATGCGGGCCGTGCCCAGCAGCACATCCCACAGAAACAGCAGATTGCCGTAGTTGCCCGTGTAGTGGCCCACGCCATCGTCTTGCACGAGGGCATGGTGGGCGAAGTGCGTGGCTGGTGTGGAGATGGTGCGCTGGAGCACCCAGACCAGCGGGCGCAGCGCGGGCTGCCGGTACAACCATTCGTCCCAGCGTACCGCAGAGTGCGCGCCGATGATCACGCTGATCTTGAAGATGGTGTAGCCCACGTAGACCCAGCCAAAGCCCAAGTACAGCAGCACGCCCGACAGCCACAGGCCCGGCATGAGCGCGTAGTAGAAGAGGTTGTTGCGGTAGACCACGCGCACGCTCATGTAAGCCGCCGAGTGGTGTGCGCGGTGCAGCGGCCACAGCACCGACGTGTGGCTCAGCCGGTGCCAGAGGTACTGCGTGAAGTCATCCGCCACGAGCAAGACCCCAAGCATGGCCCAGACCGGCCAGTGGGCCAGGGCATCGCGGTAGGACGGCAGGAATGTCGCGCAAAGTCCGCCGGCGGCCGCGAGCACCGAGCCGCCAATCACCGGGAACAGCAAGGTCACGGCGATGTCCAAACGGTTGTCTTCCCGCGTGGCCTCGGGAGCAAAGAACTTGCCCTGCGCGATCTCTGCCAGCGCAAATGCCAGCAACACGCTGACTGCCGCGATCAGTTGAACGACTTGAGGCTGCACGCGGGGACTCTCTCAGGACGGCGGCGCTTCAATTCCGGGCTCGCTCAGTTGTGAACCGAGCAACGGACTCTACCGATGCAGCCATGCGGTCAGCCCGGTTGCCCGACCACCGCGTACAGCGCCGAGTTCTCGCGCAACCATAGCTGTGACTGTGACGCGTCGTGCTGGCTGGGGTGAAAGTCCGCACGCAGATAGTCGCGCCACAGGGCCACATTGCCGCGGAGCAGGCCGTCCCGGGCGAACAGCAACCTGTAGGCACTGCGCCAGGTGCTGGTCTTGAACAGGCAACGGTCGTGCCACAGGTTGCGTACCGTCTGGCGCAGCAAGTCGGTGAGGAAGATGACCGTCACCACACGGAAAATCCGAACACGCCAGGCATGGTTGCCGCCCGCAGCCTGGTAGATGTCGAAGGCCGTGTTGCGATGCTCTGACTCCTCCGCGCTGTGCCACAGCCAGAGCGTCTTCAGGCGCGGCTCCGCCCCTTCCAGCGACTCCGGGTGACGCATCATCCAATCGGCAAAGACCGCCGTGAAGTGCTCGGTGGCCGCAGTGGCCGCCAGGTGGTTGCGCAGGTCGAGGTGGGCATTGGCCTTCATTCGCTCATGCGCCCGCTGTTCGATGCGGTTGACATAGCCCTGTTGGATCAGGTGGCCATTGAAGAGCGCATGAATGCGGCGGTGCGTGGCTTCCTGTCCGATGAAGCCCTGCACCTCGGCAGCGTAGGGCGCACGCTGGGCTTCAGGCAGCGACTTCAAACCGTTGCGCACGGAGTCGATGAAGTACTGCTCGCCGCGCGGGAAACTCATCGACAGCGCGCTAAAAAAAGCAGAGCGAAAGGCATCGCCGCCGTTCCAGTGGCGTGCGAATGGGGCTTCCAGGTCGATCAGCAGACGTCGAACAACAAGGTCGGTCACTTTGGGCTCTCGTCTATGTAGTCTAGGGAAATGGGGGAATTCAGGCGCGATCGCGGAGTTCACGGCGCAGCACCTTGCCTACAGGGCTCTTGGGCAACTCGATCAGGAACTCCACCTCGCGCGGCACCTTGTAAGCGGTAAGGTTCTCACGGCAATGGGCCAACAGCATCTCCGTGCTCAGTGCGGGGGACTTCCTGACCACGAAGATCTTGGGCACCTCGCCAGAACCTGGGTCGGCCTTGCTGACGGCAGCGACTTCCAGCACACCCGGGTGCATCATCACCACGTCCTCGATCTCGTTGGGGTAGACATTGAAGCCGGAGACCAGGATCATGTCCTTGATCCGGTCGACGATCTTGAGGAAGCCGGCCTCGTCCATCACCGCCATGTCGCCCGTGCGCAGGAAGCCGTCCTCGGTCATCACCGCAGCGGTTTCCTGCGGACGGTTCCAGTAGCCCGCCATGACCTGGGGTCCACGCACGCACAACTCACCGCGCTCACCAATGGGCAACTCGCGACCTTCGGCATCACGGATCGAGACCTCGGTGGAGGGCAACGGCAGCCCGATACCGCCGCTGAACGCCTGCAGGTTATGGGGATTGACCGTGACCGTGGGTGAACACTCGGTCAGGCCGTAACCTTCAAGCAGTGGCGTGCCGGTGACCTGCTGCCATTGCTCAGCCACGGCACGCTGCGTGGCCGCGCCGCCGCCCACGCCAAACAGCAGCTTGCTGAAATCGAGCTGGGAGAACTTCGGGTCATTGAGCAGGCCGATGAACAAGGTGTTCACCGCCGGCAGTGTGGCGAAGCGGTACCGCGCCAACACCTTGACGAAAGCCGGGATGTTGCGTGGGTCGGCCACCAGGACATTGGTACCGCCCGTGCCGATGCCGCCCAGGCAGTTTCCCAAGGCGTAGATGTGGTACAGAGGGATGGCGGTGATGCCGATCATCGCCTCGGCCTTGTCAATGATGGGGTCGAACCAGACCCGGCATTGCTCGACGTTAGCAAGCACGCTGCGATGCGTGAGCATGGCCCCCTTGGACACGCCCGTGGTGCCACCGGTGTACTGCAGAAAGGCCAGGTCGTCGGGGGTGCAGCTCTCGGGCTTGAAGGTGGTCGCCGCGCCGCGCACCAACACCTCACGCAGACCCACGCTACCCGGCAGGCTGTAGGCGGGCACGGCCTTCTTGATCTGGCGGATGAGGAAGTTGCCGATCAGGCGCTTGGGCCAGGGCATCATGTCGGTCAAGCCCGTGACCACCACGTGCTTGACTGACGTGCGGGCGATGACCTTGGCCAGGGTGTGCGCGAAGACCTCGACCACGACCATGGCCTCGGCGCCGGAATCCTTGAGCTGATGCTCCAGTTCGCGCGGCGTGTACATCGGGTTGACGTTCACGACCACATAGCCCGCACGCAGCAGCCCGAACAGGCACACCGGATACTGCAGCAAGTTGGGCATCATCAGCGCCACACGCGTGCCCTTGGGCAGCATCAGCACCGACTGGAAGTACGACGCCAGATGGCGGCTCAGCGTGTCAAGTTCGCGGTAGCTCAGGGCAACGCCGGTGGATCCGCTGACGAAGGCCTTGCGATCAGCGTACTGAGCCACCGCACGCTCGAGATACTCCCCAATCGCGCCCAGCGCTTGCACATCGATGTCAGTCGGCACCCCTGGCGGGTAGCCCTTCAGCCAGATCTTGTCCATGTCGCCGTAGGGTGCGGGTCAGGTGGAACTGTGATGTGCGGCCTGGTCAGACGACCCTGACCCTGGAGACGCGGGCAGCGACAGCACGGCATTTCTATTGGCATTGATGTTGCCACAATGTTCAGCCCGGGCGGGCCCAGGGGTCATGCGGGCGGTTGCGCACCGGTTGCCTGCAGCACCCGACCTTTTGGCAGTGAAAGTGCCATAAAAGGGGTGTGGGCGCAAGCGGGGCTCTCCTACTGGCCCCAGTAACGAGCATGGCGCACGATCCAGGTCGTCGCTTGGCAGGGCGGACATAGCATCGGAGATGTTGGCATGAGGTCTCGCGCGAAGGTTCTCTGGTGGGTCGGTCTGGCGCTCGCAGTGGCCGCGGCGTTGGCATGGTGGCAGCGTGGGCCGCTCACCGTGGCTCTCATGTCCCGACAGGTCAACGCCGTGACAGCCCTGGCAGACCCGTTGGCGTTGTTGCGTGATGGGTTGCATGTGGGCCTGTGTGGGGCGGGGTCACCCTTTCCCGATGACAAGCGCAGCGGCCCGTGCACGGTGATCGTGGCGGGCAAGCGTATGTTCGTGTTCGACAGCGGCAGCGGCTCGGCGCGCAACATCAGCCGCATGCGGCTCAATGCCGGCCAGATCGAAGCGCTGTTCTTCACCCACTACCACTCCGACCACATCGACGGCCTGGGCGAGTTGATGCTTCAGCGCTGGATCCAGCGCACTGCCAAGGAGCCGATGCCCATTCACGGCCCGGCTGGCCTGGACAAGGTGCTGCAGGGTTTCAATGATGCCTACACGCTCGACAAGGGCTACCGAACGGCCCACCACGGCGAGGCCGTGGCCCCGCCGGAGGGTTTTGGCGGCAAGGCGCTGATGTTCGAACTGCCGCCTGACACCGGCCGCAAGGTGCTGGTGTCCGAACCCGACCTCGAGATCGTGGCCTTTGCCGTGGAGCACGCTCCGGTGAGCCCCGCCGTGGGCTACCGAATCCGCTACAAGGATCGCAGCGTGGTCTTGAGCGGCGACACCAAGAAGACGGCATCGGTCGCACGCGAAGCCAAGGGCGTGGACCTGCTGGTGCATGAAGCCCTGTCGCCCGTGCTACTGTCAATGCTGGAACAGGGCTTCATTGGAGCGGGGCGCAAACATCTGTCCAAAATCATGCACGACGTGCTGGATTACCACACGACGCCCGAGGAAGCAGCCGAGATCGCCCAGGGCGCCGGGGTCAAGGCGCTGGTTCTGAACCACATCGTGCCGCCACTGCCGAGCTCAGGTCTGGACCCCGTCTTCTTGGAGCGTGCTGGTCAGATTTACGGCGGCCCGCTTCGCATCGGAGCCGACGGCGACTGGTTCAGCCTGCCCACGGGCAGTCGAGCCGTGGAGATGGGAAGACGTCCATGAACGGGTGTGGGCCACGCCGGGCGGTATGGAGCGAGCCGCATAAGTCTGAGGGCTGTCTCGAGCGTCCCGACCCAGCCAACGTAAGGGAGACTGCCGAATGATCAAACGCGCAGCGTGGGCCTGCCTGGCCTTGCTGGTCCTGGGGACCGCGGGCTTCTACGCCGTGGGGGGCAGGCCGGGCGTCGCGCTGCTGGCCGTGAAGTACATCCTGCACAAGGACTATGCGCCCCCTCGCGAGGTGGTCTGGCAGGCCGGTCCCGCGGCGCCGGCGCCATCGCCGGCAGCATCCTCGGCCCAGGGCAGCGCGGTGCGCCGGCCGCCCAATGTGGTGCTGATCGTGGCCGACGACCTCGGCTTCAACGACATCACCCACTACGGGGGTGGTATCGCCGGTGGAAAGGTGCCCACGCCGCATATCGACAGCATTGCCCGGCAGGGTGTGGAGTTCCGCAACGGCTACTCCGGCAATGCCACGTGTGCACCGTCACGCGCGGCCATCCTGACGGGGCGCTATGCCACCCGTTTCGGCTTCGAGTTCACGCCCACGCCCAAGCAGTTCATGAAGGTGGTGACCGGCATGGCGCCGGCCGAACAGCTGTACAAGCCCATCTACCGACCAGAGCGTGAGTCTGAGCTGATCCCCTACGAGGACATGGGCCTGCCCACCAGCGAGATCACCCTGGCAAGGCTGCTGCAAGGCGCGGGTTACCACACGGTCCAGTTGGGCAAATGGCATCTGGGCGACAGCCCGCAGTTCAGGCCCTACAACCACGGCTTTAGCGAGTCGCTGTCACATCTGCATGGCGCCTCGATGTTCCTGCCCACACGCCATCCCGGGGTGGTCAACGCGATGCAGGAATACGACCCCATCGACAAGTTCCTGTGGGCAGCGGAACCCTGGGCAGTGCGTTTCAAGGACGGCGAGCCCTTCCAACCACCCAAGTACATGACCGACTATCTCACTGACGAAGCGGTCAAGGTGGTGGCGGCCAACAAGAACCGGCCGTTCTTCATGTATCTCGCCTACAACGCGCCCCATACCCCTCTGCAGGCCACGCGCGAAGACTACGACGCCCTCAGTTTCATCACCGACCACACCATGCGTGTCTACGCGGCGATGATCCGTTCGCTGGACCGCAACATCGGACGCGTGCTGCAGGCTCTGGAGGATCAAGGGCTGGACGACAACACCCTGGTCATCTTCACCAGCGACAACGGCGGGGCGCACTACATCGGCCTGGACGGCCTGAATTCACCCTACCGAGGCTGGAAGGCCACGTTCTTCGAGGGAGGGATTCACGTGCCCTTCTTCATGCGCTGGCCCGCCGCCATCCCCAAGGGCATCACTGTGACGGCGCCCGTGAGCCACTTCGACATCTTCTCCACCGCCGCTGCTGCGGCCGGCCAGAGGGCACCAGCCGATCGACCCATCGACGGCGTCAACCTGCTGCCCTTCATCAGGGGCGAAGCGTCAGGCCGGCCACATGAGGCGCTGTTCTGGCGCACTGACGACTACCTGACCGTGCGTGCGGGCGACTGGAAACTGCAGGTTGCGGAGCGGCCCAAGAAGGACTGGCTCTTCAACCTGGCAGCCGACCCCACTGAGAAGACGAACCTGGCGTCCAGGGAGCCCGAGCGTGTGGCCGCCATGAAGACGCAACTGGCCCAATGGAACAAGACACAACGCAAGCCGATGTGGCCCTCGCTGGGTGCCGGGGCCATTCCGATCGACCACACGATGAAGCAGCCGTTCAAGGCCGAAGACGAGGTCGTGTACTACTCCAATTGACGAGGCTTTGCGGTGCAGCAGAAGAAGGCGGGCCTGATGATCAGGCTGCGGCACTCGCCGGCGCAGTGCCGCGTGCAACACGCGCGATGAAGTCGGCCGTCTGACGCAGCGCATCGCGTGCCTCGGGCAGAAGGCGCGCCATCACCGGGAACGCGTGGGGCGTATGTGCCCACTCCAGGCAGGCGCTTTGCGCCCCCAAGGACGTGAGCAACCGGTGCAGCCGCCGCGCATCGTCAAGCAGCGTCTCGGACCGGCTGACCACCTGCAGGCACGGGGGCAAGCCAGCCAAGTCACCGAACAAGGGTGACAGTCCGGGGTTGCCCGGGGACATGCCGGCGGCATAGAGGGCTGCGACCTCTTCGAGAAACTGGCGGTTGAGCATGACGTCCTTGCCGGCGTTGGACTGCATCGAGGCGCCTTGTTGCGTCAGGTCCAGCCAAGGCGAGAAGAGGAAAAAGCCGCGCGGCAAGGGCAGCCCCTCATCCCGCAGAGACTGCAATGCGGCCAGCGTCAGGTTGCCACCTGCGCTGTCGCCACCCATGATCAGGCCTTGGGAAGGTACGCCTCGGGCCCACAGCGCCTGATACACCGCTCGCACATCCTGAAGCGCCGCAGGGTACGGATGTTCCGGCGCAAGCCGGTAGTCCACCATCAGCATACGGATCTGTGCCGTCTCAGCCAGGAATGCGGCCATATCACGGTGGCTGCTGGGGCCGCCCATCACGAAACCACCGCCATGCAGATACAAGCAGACAAGCGCGTCGGGGTCGGCGGCCACGGTCTTGGAAGCGACCCACTCCACGTTCACGCCCGCGATACGGTCGGCTCGAACGTCGATGTGGGAGCCGACTTTGCTGAAGTCTTTGGCCATGAATCTGCGCGACCGGCGAAACCGCACTTCCGGCGAGAGCTTCATGCTCTCCTGAAGCCTGGACTTGAGAAATCTGTTGATGAAGAAGTTTTGGATGCTCATGTGCTGGTACAGCCAGTGGTTCAGGGCTTGCGAGGTTCAGTGATGAAGTCCCGCGGTGCAAAGCGACCCAGACACCGGCGCATGTGAAACGTGGTCCACGGCCAGTTTGTGCTGTTGCGCCCGTTCTTGTCCAGAAAGTAGCTGGTGCAGCCGCTGTTCCACACCGTGCCGCGCAGGGCGTCTTGAACCCTCGCGTTGTAGGTGGCCAGGCGCGCAGGATTCACGGCGATCTGGCCGATGCCCTGACGCCTTGCGGTGATGATGGCCGACACGATGAACTTGAACTGCGCCTCCATGATGACAAAGGCCGAGGTAAAGGCGTACAGGTTCGGCCCGAAGGTCAGGAACAGGTTCGGACAGTCTTGCGCCATGGTGCCCACGTAGGCGCTGGGCGAGCCCTGCCACTGGTCGGCCAGAGGGGTGCCGCAACGGCCGAAGATGCGTTGCGCGATAGGCGGGTCAGCCACATCGAATCCCGTTGCAAAGATGATGGCGTCCACCTCGCAACTGCTGCCATCGAGGGAGAACACCCGTTTGCCCTGGATCTGCGCCACGCCCCCCAGCACTTGCACGTTCGGCTGGGCCAGCGCCCGGTACCAGGTGTTGGACAGCAAGATACGCTTGCAGCCGATGGCGTAGTCGGGCGTCAGACGAGCGCGCAGCGCGGGGTCCTTCACCCCGCGGGCAATGTTCTTCACACCCTGGGCCTGCAGGCGGGAGCGCAGCCAGACGAATCGCAAGCCGGCGTTGAGCAGTTCGAACTGCAGGTACAGACCCATGCGCAGCAGGCGCTGAGTCCAGGGTTGCTTGGCGAAGAGGTGTTGCCAGCCCGCCGAAAAGGCAGCGTCGATCTTGGGCAGGACCCAGGGGGGCGTTCGCTGGAAGAGCGTGAGCTTGGCCACCAGCGGTTGCAGTTTGGGCAGGAACTGCACCGCCGAAGCACCCGAGCCGATCACGGCCACGCGCTTGCCCTGGAAATCGAACCCATGGTCCCAGCGCGCAGAGTGGAACTGCACGCCGGTAAAGGTGTCCAGGCCCGGGATGCGAGGCACCACGGGGACATGCATGGGCCCTGTGGCCATGACGACGAAGCGGGTCCACCACACGCCGGCGCTGGTTTGCAGGCGCCACAGCCCTTGCTCTGGCGACCAGCGGGCCTCGGTCAGCTCCTGCCCGAACCGGACCCGGTCCAGTACGCCAAAACGTTCAGCCGTTTGGCGCGTGTAATCCTTGATCTCGCCCTGCTTGGCAAACAAGCGCCCCCAATGCGGGTTGGGCGCGAAAGAGTAGGAGTACAGCGGCGAGGGCACATCGCAGCCGCAATCGGGGTAGGTGTTGTCACGCCAGACACCGCCGATCTCGCCGCTCTTTTCCAGCACCAGGCAATCGATGCCGGCCTGACGCAATTTGATCGCGGCGCCAATGCCGGCAAAGCCGGCACCCACCACGATCACCTCGTGGACGGTTTGCGCCGAGCTCTCGGAAGGTCGCGCCAAACGCCGCTTCAGAACGCCTTGCTGGCGCGGATCTGGTAGAACGACCCGCTCAACGCATTCTTGGCCGTGAACATCTGCATGTAGGACAGGTTGACGGCAGCCTCCAGGCCCGGGATGAGCGTGGTGAAGAAGGCGCCCGCCCCAGCGGCGTAGAAACGATTGGCGCCGAGCGTGCCCCCGGTGTCATCCTTGAACTGCTTGATCACCAGCACGTGAGGCCCGAACACGCCAATGGACGAGCGGTAAGCCGCCGCCATGTCCAGCCCGCCAAAGTCGCCGCTCTTGACCTGGTTGTCCTTGTTGCGGGTATTGAAACCCAGGCTGCCCCGCACGCCCAGCGTCCAGTCCTTGGTCGGGTTGTAGGCCAGGGCCAAACCCGGCCGCACGGTATAGAAGTTGCCGAAGCCGACGTTCAAGGGGCTGGCCGCGTCGTACTTGCCCGTAGGCAGGGACAGGGTCAGGCCCGTGACCAGCTTCAGGTCGTCCTTGCGGTAGACCCAGGCGGCGGTGAGCTCGGCATCTCCCACGCCGTTGATGACACCCGTGGCCGCTGCCGACTGCGACGCCAACTGCGCCTGATAGGCGGTGTTGAAGCCCGCTTGCGCCTGGCCCTGCGCCACCAGCGCGGTGCCTGAGGGCAGCGGCGGCGTGGTCAATGCCGGCGCCAAGGTGCTCAGCGTGGGCGTCTGCCCGCTCAGCGTGAGCCCGCGGTCCAGGCGCGTGGTGTAGGGCAGGTTGAACACGAGCGACAGGCGGCCGCCAGCGTACTGCGCCTGGCTGAGGTAACCGACCAGCAGGTTCGCATTGGTCTGCGATTGATTCAGATCGAACTTGACGGTGCTGGTGTAGCTGGCGGTGCGCACGGCGCCGGCGATGGCCGCAGGGGTTGCAAAGCTGCCGCCCGTGGTCTGGTAACGGGCATTGCCCGTACCGTCGGTGACCTTGTCCAGTTCGATCTGCGTGACCACGACGCTGGCAAAGAAGCCCGGGTTGTCCACCGGTGCCACGATCTCGCCGCCCAGCGTGCCCGACAGAGGGAAACGCACCTTGAAGCCTTCAGCAGCCCAGGAGGACACAGCGAAGGTGCTGCAGACCGAAGCGGCCCACAACGCACGGCAAAACAGACGCTGATGCATAACGATTCTCCTGCGCTGAGGCATGATGTGCTGGCACGTAAAGTGTCAATTCCTTTGGGGCGAGCCGGAACTAGGGCTTACGCTAGGCCGCAGGGGACCGGCTCGGACTTTCAATCACCGGATTGGTTGAAGGGGCAAGACCCGCGAAAATGCACGCGATGAACATGGATCCATCAGCTTTACAGGCCCTTGCGGCTGCGGATGGCACGTCTGGCAAGGCCGGAACCTCCTCGTCCGAGGCACCCAGGTCCGATGGCCGAGTCAACCGCAGCATCGTCACTCGCAAGAAGATCGTCGACGCGCTGGTGGTGCTGGTTCACGAAGGGCACATCTCGCCAACTGCGGAGCAGGTGGCCGCGCGCGCCCAGGTGGGTCTGCGCACCGTGTTCCGGCACTTCGACGACATGGACTCGCTCTATCGCGAGATCAGCATGGACCTTGACGGTCTGGTGGAGCCCTTGCTCCAGGTACGCCTGGATGAGCCGACGTGGCAGGAACGTCTGCTGCGCAGTATCGACCTGCGCATCGAAATCTATGAGCACCTGTCGCCGATCTATGTGGCGGCCCAGGTACACCGCCACGAGTCGAAATACCTCGCCGGCAACCTCTCGGAGTCGACCCGACTTCAGCGCGATCTGCTCAAGCGTTTGCTGCCGGCCCAAGTGGCACAGCAATCCGCTCTGCTGGACGCCTTGGATCTGTTGCTGAGCTTCGATGCCTGGATCCGTCTGCGGCGCGAGCAGGGTCTGGCGAAGGCGGCTGCACGTGATGTCATGCGGCTGGGGGCGAGGGCCTTGCTGGCCACGCTGGGGCCGTAACACCCAAAGGCGTGGCGGCGATGAAGGCCGCCAGCGCCTGTGCCACTTCGGTCCCCTTGTCTTCTTGCAAGAAGTGCCCCGCGCCGCGGATCACGGGGTGAGGCTGCCCCTGTGCCCCTGGCACGCGCGCATGCCAAACGCGGTGGCCGCCTCGGGTGACAGGGTCCCGGTTGCTGAACAAGGTCAGGAAGGGCTTGTCCCAACGCTTGAACACTTCCCAGGCCTGCTCGTTGCGGTGTCGCTCAGGATCAGTGGGGGTGGTGGGCACGAAGCGCGGGAACAGCCGGGCGCCCATGCGGTGGCGCGAGGTAGGAAACGGCGCGTCATAGGCCGCCACTTCCTGAGGGGTCAGCCCGTTGGCGCAGCCCGCCCGCACGATGCGGCCGATGGGGAACCATGGGCTGTAGCGCGCAAAGGCGCGCCAGATCTTGAAGGCACGGGGCACCGGATCCAAGCCCGTGGGCAAGCCCCCGTTGCCAAGCGCCACGCGGTCAAAGCGCTGCGGTGCCGCAGCCACCATGCGCAGGCCTATAAGCGACCCCCAGTCCTGGCAGAACAGCGTCAGGCTCCGCAGGTCCATGGCTTCGAGCCATGCAGACATCCACAGCACGTGGTTCAGATAGGAGTAGTCCGCTGCACGCGTGGGCTTGTCGGAGCGGCCAAAGCCCACGAGATCGGGGGCAATCACACGACAGCCGGCCGCCAGCAGCACCGGGATCATCTTGCGGTAGAGAAACGACCAGGTGGGCTCGCCGTGCATGAGCAGCACCGCCGGCGCATCGCGGAGCCCCTCGTCGATGTATGCGACGCGCAGCCCTCCGACCTCCAGGTAATGCGGGGTATAGGGAAAGTCAGGCACCTGGGAAAAACAGGATTCATCAGTGCGCAGGAAGTCGGTGACGATCGGCAGAGCGTTCATGGGAGACAAGATTTCCTTTGGAGTCCTATAGCGGTCAGACACCCAGGATGCGGGCCAGCCGCACCCCCAGGCCCTGCACCCAGGGTGCGACGTAGCGCAGCTTGGGGCGGCGTGCCTCGCTGGCCTTGACGATCTGCGCGACGATGGATCCGGTGTCGCGGGCCTCGAACAGCCCGAAGGTGCGGGCCTCGTGTGCCTTCATCTTTTCGACTTGATGGGCAAAGTAGGACGTCGGTCCCATCCAGGCGTACTTGCGGTCCGCCATCGCCTGGTTAAAGCCCGTGTGGATAGCCCCGGGTTCGATCAGTGCGACCTGCACGTTGCAGCGCAACTGCTTGAGTTCGGCTCGCAACCCAGCACCCGCTGCCGACAGCGCAAACTTGCTCATGGAGTACGGCATCAAGAACGGCATGGGCACGCGGCCGGCGATGGAGCTCACGAACAGCACCGTGCCACGCCTTCGCGAGATCATGCCGCGCAGGGCCAGTTGCGTGAGCTCCAGCGTGGCGAAGACATTGACCTCGAAGACCGCACGGATGCGGTCCACGTCCACCTCGGCCAGCGAGCCAGACTCGCCGATGCCGGCGTTGTTGATCAGCACGTCCAGTTCAAGCCCGAGGATCTGCCGGCGATCTGCCGCCGAGGTGACGTCCAGCTTGAAGACCTCCATGGCCACACCCTGCGCGTGGGCCCGCGCACGCAGAGCCTGCGCCTGGGGTTCATCGCCCGTGGTGGCGACGACGCGGTGCCCACGCCCCGCCAAGGCCCAGGCCGTGTGCAGGCCGATGCCGGTGCCGGCGCCAGTGATCAGAATGCTTTTGCTCATGACACAAACACCCTGGCCAACCGGCCCATCGATGACCAGTACAGGTCCCGGCTCCACCCAGGGCTGGGAAACACCACCCCCTGCATGATCCCCCCTGTGCGCACCCGCCCCTTCTCGTGCCCTGTGGAGATGTCCAGCACCACCACTTCCTCGCCATGGCGGCGGTAGTCGTTGACGACCATCTCTGCGGTATCGGGGTACAGGATCATGTGGCTGGCGCAGCCAAACGGCGCCTTGCGCCACAGCGGGCTGAAGGTCCTCAGGGCAGGGTCGAACCTCCAGGCCTGCAGTACCGCGTTGGCCGAGTCGTAGCCCAAAATAATCCCGCGCTGAGCATCGACCAGTGGCGGGTTGGTGATGCTGCCCCCGGGCAGCCCGCTGACTTCCAGCGCCTGGTGGTCGGCGGCATCGGTCAGGCTCACACGGATCAAGCGGTTGGGTGTTCGGCTGACGCCTGCGCCGATCATGCGGTGGCGGTAACGGTGCGCACCGTTGTCCATGAACCAGGCGTGGTGGCCGTCGAGCACCACGTCCCATCCGTAGGTCTGCGAACTGCAGCCGATATAGTCCAAGCGCCAGTCGGGGTCGATCACGAGCGCCTGGGCAGCCTCGCTCCAGTGGTAGCGGAAGATCGAGCGCACGCCGACGACATAGACCGTGTTGCCGCTGGCGCTGAGTCGAGCGATCGACGGCTCGGGGCACACCGCCGGGGTGCCAAGCGACTCGAACGACTCAGGGCTGATCACGGTCAGGTGAGCGGCAGTGACACTCGAGAGGTTCTTGGTGACGATCAAGCCGTTGTCCAGCACAACGAAGGAGTTGTACGGTTCGTCGACCGGCAGCTCCATTGACGCCTCGAGCCCGCAGCGCCGGTTCAATCGGTGCGCGTAGCGCCCGTAGACGACGACCAGCGCGCCATTGCGATGCAGCGCCATGCCACCAGGCCACATCGGCCCGCCGGGCAGCCGGGGTGAGCGGTACCGGGGCTGCAGCGTGATGGGGTCGATCAGCTCCACGCAAGCCGTGGTGGGCAGCCCGATATGGGCGCGCAAGGCGGAGTGGGTGAGCAAGTAGACCTCGCCGGGCGCGCCCAGGAGTGTCATCGTGGCCAGGAGCGTGCGACGGGTGGTGCTGCGCAGGGTCTCACCGCCGTGCAAGCCCAGGCCTGCGGCGCTGCGCGGCACCTGGAGCCGCTGTGGCCCACCATCCTCGGCGGGCCAGGGGCTTTGGGCGTAGCCAAGAGTCGTCACGCCACGCGGCGACGACGCCTGCTGCGCAGGTGCAGCGCCGCCAGGACCGCCAGCAAGCCCAGGAGCACGACCACGGTTTGGAGCCCATAGGCGGGGATCCAGTAGTTCATGACGCTGTTGATAAACACCTGGCGCACCGGGTCGTAGCCCTCAGGCACAGGCAGCACGCCGTTGGCCCGGGCCCAGGCGGCGTAATCGGCCTGCATGGCGACGAACTGCTCGGGCATCAGTTGCTGCAGGTCCTTCGTCTCGCCCGGATCCGTGCGCAGGTCGTACAGGTGCCACTGGCCGTCTCCAACTGGCGGGCGGTTCAGCACAAGCTTGAGGTCACCCTTGAACAGGGCCTTGTTGCCAGCCAGTTCGTAGCCCAGAAGTTCATCGGCCTGGCGCACGCGCAAGGCCGGGTTGGCCAGCACCGGCAGCAAGCTGCGGCCGGTCGGCGGCTCTATGGGCCGGCCCAGATAGTTGCGATCCGGACGTGGCAGTTGCGCCAGGTCCAGCAGCGTGGGCAGGATGTCGGTGACATGCGTCAGGCCCGCGTGCACCTGGTTCGGTGCAGTGCCTGAGGCCCCGCTGATGATCAGCGGCGAGCGAATGCCCCCTTCGCTGGCGTAGAACTTGAAACCGGACAGGGGCGATGCCGACGCGCTGCTCCAGGAGGGCCCGGGCACGACGTAGCCACCCGGGCCTCCCAGGCGATCGAGGTCGCGGCTGTAGTGGAAGCGCAGCCACAGGTCGGCCTCCTTGTAATCCGAACCCTCCGGGCCGTTGTCCGACAGGAAGACAAACACCGTGTTGCCGTACTCGCCCGTGGCCTTCAGGTGCGCCACCAGCCGCCCCACTTCATGGTCCAGGGCCTCGGCCATCCCGGCGTAGACCTCCATCAGGCGGGCCTGGTAGCGCTTGTCCTTGTCGCTCAGCGCTGCCCAGTTCGCCGTGGTGGCCATGGTCACCATCGGCGTGTCTTGCGGGATCAGGCCGAGTTCGGCTGCCTTGGCACGGCGCGCCTCGCGCAGCACCGTCCAGCCGCCGTCGTAGCGGCCCTTGTAGCGGTCGACGAAGGCCTGCGGCGCCTGCACTGGCACATGGTTGGCCTGAAAGCCCAGGTAGGCGAAGAAGGGCTTGCCGCTGACAGCGCCAGCCCTCAGGTACTCGATGGTCTTGTCGACGAAGAAGGTCGACGAGTAGAACTGCTTGGGCAGCTTGGGTGGTCTGCCATCCTCAAACCAGTTCACCCGGGCTGCATGCGGCAGGTAGCGCTTCTCAGGCTCCCAGTTGTCCGAGCCGGTGTCGCCCATCACAAAGGAGCGGTCGAAGCCGCGCTGATCCGGCAGGTTGTGCGGCTCGTTGCCGACGTTCCACTTCCCTACCACGCTGGTGCGGTAGCCCCCGGCCCGCAGCAGGGTGGCCACAGTGACCACATTGGGTGCCAGCGTGGCCTGGTAACCCGGCTGGCCGAGGTGGGCCCCCGGCATGGTCTCGCGCAGGTTGCCATGACCGTTGCGGTGATGGCCAACACCCGTGAGCAGCATGGAACGAGTGGGAGAGCAAGAGGCCGCCACGTGGAAATTGGAAAAGCGCATGCCCCGGCTGGCCAAGGCATCCAGATGGGGGGTCGAGATCTCGCCACCAAAGGCGCCCACATCGGTGAAGCCCCAGTCGTCGGCCACCAGCACCACGATGTTGGGCCTCGAGGCTGTGGTGGCCGGCGCCGCCGCAGAAGGCACCGCTGAGGCAGCACCCAGTGCAGCCTGCGCCGTCAGCAACCCGCACCACAGGCCCAGTTTGGCCAGCGTTCGCTTCACGATCTCAGCCTTGCCTGGATGTCCGGGCTGCCTGGTCGGCCAGCGGCTTCCAGTGCAGCAGACCAAACAGCAACGTCAGCAACACGCTCACCGCCAGCGCGCCGCGGTACCGGCGTACATGCTTGAACATGAACAGCAGCTCCGCCGCGTGCAGTGCCAGCAGCACGCCTGCGACCATCGGGGCGCGATCGAAGGTCCCTGCGGGCAGCAGCCCGGCCAGCTTGGCAAGGGCCATGGCATAGGCCAGGAGGCACAGGGCGCGAAGCAGCAGATTGACGGCAAGTTTCATGAATCGGTTCCTCAGAAGCTGGCGGGAGCTTCGGGCTTCAGGAGCGCCTCCTGAATGGCCCAGAGGCGGTCCTGCCCCCACACCGCCGTGTCTCGAACCCGGAAGGATGGCACACCCCACAGACCCAGCGACAGCATCTCCAATCGGTTGGCCTCGGCAATCTGGCGCCAAGCCTCATCTCCCATCGCCGCTTGAGCGTCAGCCCAGGGCAGGCCTGCGGCTTCGGCGATGCGGCGCAACCCGC
The DNA here is from genome assembly GCA_037127635.1 of Betaproteobacteria bacterium. Taxonomy (GTDB): domain Bacteria; phylum Pseudomonadota; class Gammaproteobacteria; order Burkholderiales; family Burkholderiaceae_C; genus Rubrivivax. The sequence continues at coordinate 23,194 of JBAXYD010000037.1, forward strand.
GGTCGGTGCCTGCATCCAGCCCCAGCGCCCACACGCCATGCATGAAGGACCTGACATAAGCCTCGCCCCTGCCCAAGCGCTCTGCCAGCGGCATCAGCGAAAGCCCGCGCTCGACCGGACGGCCCACGGGATCGTTGATCCGGCCAAAGGGTGTGCGGTGAAAGTGCGCCTCGCGGGCAGCGTCCTGGGCGATGTACATGCGCTTTTCGCGCGGCACGGGCAGCCCCCGCATGACCATGGGCAACACGTAGCGCAAATGCACCTGAGCACCTGTCAGGCGACCTAACTCGAAGACACGGTGCGCCACGATGGCCGAGTAGGGACTGCGAAGCGAGAAGAAGAAGTCGATGCCTGGGGCCTCGGGCAAGCCCACGGGTGAGCACAGGTCAGCCGCAGGTGGGTACAGAAAGCCAGCGACACCAGAACGCTGGGCTCCCAGGGCTTGAAGCCGCTGCTCCAGATGATGCAGGCGGTCGATACCCCAGTACCACTCGCCCGCATAGTGCAGTGTGGCGCCCAGGTAATGGCCCAGGCGTTTCCGCAAGGCGGTGGCCGCCACCAGATGGGCCGCCGTGTTCTGTGGGCTGGCTTCAGGTAACGCCAAAGCCTGCACGGACGCCGGGTCAACTGCACCTGCCCCGGCCCACAAGCGGCCGCACAAGGGCCCGGCCTGGTGGACAAAGCGGCCCTGTTCCGCGGCCGCCACCAGCGCTGAAGTGGTCCGCTCCAAGACCTGTGGGGAGGGCTGCATGCCCGGATCGCGGAACGCCATGCCGTGATGCACCGCCAGGCGATGTGCGTCCCGGCGGCTGTAGGTCATCAGGCGTGGGCGGTCAGGCGCTGCCGCATCTGAAGGCGGGGCCACCACGTGCGCCATGATCTCGATGTCATAACGCTGCGTCAGCGCGGGCAGGCTGTCTGCCAGCAACGCACTGTAGGGGTCGTCGGGTTGGTGAAAGCAGCGGATCCGGTGCGGCTCACCCCTCGCACGGCGCGCACGTTCAGCCTTTGCACGCGCGTTCAGCAGGCGGTCACGCGACAACCAGCGCTGGGTCAGCGCTGGCATCAGCAGGCCGCGCAAGGATCTCAGCACAGCCTGCACCGCCAGTGCATAGACCGCAGGCGAACAGATCGGGTCTCGAACGCGTCTTGCATCGGCCTCTCCGAAGGTCTGCGTGATCCGTTTGCCTGTCGCCGCGATGGGGTTGAGACCTGCACCACCAGACTTCAAACGACTGATTTGACACTATAAGTGCCAATACAAACTCCCGTCAATCGTGGGCGGGCCTGGAGATCGCCGTCAGCCGATGTACATCGCTCCCGTACCGATCGCGAAGGATGCCATGGCGACTGGGGGTGCACTAGCAAATGCAACGCAGTTGCGACCAGGCGGCCCAGCGCTGGACTAGGAAGCCTGCGGCCGGCGCCAGCGCTGAAACTTTAGCAGCAGCCTCTCGCTGATCACGTGGTGCAGCAGCCGCACCACCAGACACGCGTAGACGATGAGCATGGCCATGGCCGCCGCCGACGCCGTGGCACCGGTCTCGTCGATGTGGATCACCGCCACGGCAGCCACCTTGGTCTGCGCCGTGTAAAGGAATATCAGGGCCGACAAGGTGGTCATGGCGCGCAGGAACAGGTACAGCCAGATGTCCAGCATCGCAGCGGCGCAGGCTGGCAGCGTGACCTGCCAGAAGGTGCGCCAAACGGGCGCATGCAGCGACAGACCCACCCGCTCGATCTCGCGGTCCAGCGCCTTGAGCGCCGTCAGCGCGGTCAGGTGCGGCACGCTATACAGGTGGGTGACCGTGCTGATGACCAGCAGCGCCATTCCCCCGTACAAGGCATTGGCCGGGTTGCCCGGTTGGTTGACGAACATCAGATAAGCCAAGCCCAGGACCAAGCCGGGTATGGCCATGGGCAGCAGCATGGACAGTTGCAGCGCCTTGCGCAGCGGGGCGTCGAAGCGCGGCTTTTCCACCAGGTAGGCACCCATGAAGATCACGGCCGTGCCCGCCGTGGCCACCCACAGCGAGAGCACGATTGAGTTCCAGAAGTTCTCCCAACCCACCCCCTCCATCTGGAAGCTGTAGTTGGCCCAGGTCAGGCTCAGGTTGTAGGGCCAGAACTTCACCAGGGCTGCAAACTGGGCCATGAACAGCACCAGCGCTATGGCGCCCACCACCATCGTGCAAAGGACCAGGCAAAACGCATCCCGTACCGGCTGGGGCTGTACGTGCAGTGGCTGCGATCTGCCGCTGATCTGTTGAGATTGGCGACCTGCCACATGGCGCTCCAGCGCGAAGAACAGCAGCGCTGGCAGCAGCAGCACCATCGAGACCACGGCACCCATCTCGAAGTTCTGCAGTCCCACCACCTCTTTGTAGATGTCAGTAGCCAACAGGTTGTAGTTGCCGCCGATCACCTTGGCGATGCCGAAGTCGGTAAACACCATGACGAATACCGACAGGAAGGCGGTGACCACGCCGTACTGGCAAGCCGGCCAGGTGACGTGCCAGAAGGTGCGCCAAGGGCCCGCCTGCAGCACCTCAGCGGCCTGGTACAGGCGGCGGTCGGCAATGAGCAGCGACACCAGGATGATCAGCACCGCATGCGAAAAGGTCCACATGACCGATGCCGCCACCACGCCCACCGGTCCGTAGATAGATCCGCCCAACATCCAGGTCTTGAGCCAGCCCTGGTTACCAAACAGGTAGATCAGTGCAATGGCCTTGAGCAGGCCCGGAATCAACAGGGGGAAGTAGACCGCGGCCTTGAAGAAGCCCCGGCCCGGCATGCAACTGCGCGACAGCGCCCATGCGTATCCGAATGCCAGCGGGATCACGATGACCGCCGTGGCCCCGGACACCCACAAGCTGTGGCCCAGGGAACTCAGGAAGGCACCAGACTCCACATACTTCTGGTAATTGGCCAGCCCAACCCATGCGCCACGCGCATCCAGGAAGCTGCGCTGAAGCAGAAACCCCATGGGAAGGAAGACGCACACCAGCAAGCCCGCCGCATAGACGGACATCAAGCCCGCCAGCCAGCGGTCACTGCCCTCTCGGGCCACGCGAGGCGTTGCCCCGCGGGCCACCGCCGGCAGCCGCCAAAGACCAGTCATGAGAAGACCTTGACGTCGCTGCCGTCGATGCTCAGCCAGCGCCGATCGCCAGCGGCAATGGGGTGATGCGCATAGTCCTTCTTGGCCACATCGGCCACCCAGCGCAGGCCATCATCGAGTTCGACATGGGCACGGACCACCGCGCCAAGGTGCTCGACCTGACGGACCACGCCGCATGCCAGACCATGCCCACCGCGCTCGGCCGTCAATGCCACATCCTCGGGGCGCACCAGCACGCGCACGGCTTGAGCGAGCGCGTGAGCTTGCACTGCGCAAGGAATCAGGAGGTCTCGCACGCGAACGCCGCCGCTTTGGACCAAGCCTGCATGCAGGTTGGCCGTACCGACGAAGTCAGCCACGAAGGCGCTGGCTGGCTCGTTGTACAGCGACCAGGGTGTGCCCACCTGCTCGATGCGGCCCTGGTTCATCAGCACGATGCGATCGGACAGGCTCTGCGCTTCTTCCTGATCATGAGTGACCATCAGGGTCGTCAGGCCCAGCCGGGTCTGCAGTTCGCGAAGTTCGCCGCGCAGGCGGGTGCGCACCTGGGCATCCAGCGCCGACAGCGGTTCATCCAGCAGCAGCAGCGAGGGCGACAGCGCCAGGGACCTCGCCAGCGCCACGCGCTGCTGCTGTCCGCCAGAGAGCTGGCTCGGAAACTTCTTCTCATGCCCCTGCAGCGCCAGCAGCGCAATCAGATCCGCCACGGCGGCCTTGACCTCCTGAGTTGGCCTGCGCTGGCTGACCAAGCCGAAGGCCACGTTCTCGGCCACCGTGAGATTGGGGAACAGGGCATAGGACTGGAACACGATGCCCACGTCACGCCGGGAAGGCGGGAGCGCCTGGATCGAAGCGCCCTGCTTGAGGATGTCGCCTGCGCTGGGCTGCTCCAGGCCCGCCAGGCACAGCAGAAGCGTGGTCTTGCCGCAACCTGAAGGGCCCAAGAAGCAGACGAACTCCCCCTTGTCGACGCTGAAGGACACTTCGTTGACCACCCGGGTCGTGCCGAACTGCTTGCTCAGCGAGCGAACCTCCAGATACGGCGCAGGTCCATCCAGGGCGGCAGACGGCGCCACCGTCGGCGTGCGCACAGGAATCACTTCCTGGGTTCGCTCTTGGCGTCGTAGCGCTTGCGCCACTCGTCGAGCAGCGCGGCCTTGTTGGCTGCAGCCCAGGCAAAGTCGTTGTTGATCATGCGCTTGGTCACCTCCGGCGGCATGTTGGCCCGGACAGGTGTCTTTACGGGGTAGGCCACCACTTCCACCATGCTGGCATAGGCCTCCATGGCGGCCTCGGACACCGCCCAGTCGACAAAGGTCTTGGCATCCGTCTCGTTCTTCGTGGTCTTCATGATGGACACACCCTGCATCTCCCAACCGATACCGTCCTCCGGAATCACGGCTTCGATAGGCGCACCCTTGGTCTTGAGTTCGGCCGCCCGCCCTGGAAGGGAGATGCCCACCACGTATTCACCGGCCGCCACCTGGTTGCAGGGTTTGGATCCAGAGTGGGAGTAGGACGCCACATTGGCGTGCAGCCCATCCATGAAGGCCCAGGCCTTGTCCTTGCCCATGATCTGCACCCATCCGGCCACACTGAGAAAGCCCGTGCCAGAGGAGGCCGGGTTGGGCATGGTGATCTGGCCGCGGTAGACCGGCTTGGTGAGGTCTGCCCAGGTGGTGGGCCTGGGGATGTTGCGCTTGGCCGCCTCCACGGTGTTGAAGCACACCGCATTGGCAAAGCCCCACAGACCGGTCCAGGTGGGCGAAGCCCTCTTGTCGCGGTAACGGGCGTCCAGCTTGTCCACGCCCCTGGGGCTGTAGGGCATGAACTGGCTCAGGGCGTCCAGCGCCAGCAAATCGGTGGCCGCGTGACCGAAGATGACATCGTTGCGCGGGTTGTCCTTCTCCGCCATCAACCGGGCCTGGATGATGCCCGTGGAGTCACGCACCCAGTTGATCTTGATGTCGGGGTGGGCCTTGGCAAAGCGATCCGAGAAGACCTTGAGGTTGTCGGCCTCGACAGAGCTGTAGATGGTGAGGGTCCCCGCCTGCGCGCTGGCAAGGACGCCCCAGGCCATGGCGCCGAGCAGCGACTTGACCAGGGTGGGCAGGGACTTGTTCTGGGTGGAATTGCTCATGGAATCTCCTCTATTCAAATCTGCGGGCGGTGAAGGACTTCGGCACGGGTCAGCTCAGGTGGGGCCGCCGGCTGCCACGCGCCGGCGGTGGTGGGCATCTGCCAGCACGCACAGGATCTCGAACATCATCGTCATGCCCACCAACGCGGTGTTGCCCGAGGGGTCGAAGGGCGGTGACACCTCCACCACATCGCCGCCCACAAGGTTCAGGCCCTGCAGGCCGCGCACGAGCTGCTGGGCGTCATAGGTAGTGGCTCCGCCGATCTCCGGCGTGCCGGTGCCCGGCGCATAGACGGGGTCGAGAAAGTCGACGTCGAAGCTGACGTAAGTGGGGCCGTCACCCACGATGCGTCGGGCTTCAGAAAGAACGCCCTGTACCCCCAGGCGGTGGTACTCGTCTATGTCGATAACCCGCACGCCCTGTTGCGCGCCCCAGTCGTTCTCGGTGTCGTTGTAGAGGGCTCCGCGGATGCCGATCTGCACTGTGCGACGCGGGTCCAACAGGCCCTCCTCGATGGCGCGACGGAAGGGGGTACCGTGGGTGTACTTGCTGCCTCCGAAGTAGCGGTCCCAGGTGTCGGTGTGGGCATCAAAGTGCACCATGCCCAGCGGCCGGCCCTTGGCGATGGCGCGCATCACCGGCAAGGTGATCAGATGGTCGCCCCCAGCCACCAGCGGCACCACGCCCTTGGCGTCCAACTGCGCGACGAAATCCTCCACCCGCCGCAGCGTGTCCATCAGGTCCACCGGGTTGACGGGCGTGTCACCCAGATCGGCGCAGCGGCACAGTTCGAACGGGCTCAAGCCCGAAGCCCGGTTGACATTGCGCGCGAGGGTGGAAAGGTCACGGATCTGACGGGGCCCATGGCGCGCACCAGCGCGGTTGGTTGTGCCGCCGTCCCAGGGCACTCCGATCAGACCGATATCGACCTGGTGGGTGCGCGGATCATCCAGGGCCAGGTAGGGCAGGCGCATGAATGTGGCAATCCCTGCAAAGCGAGGCATCACCGTGCCCGTGACGGGCATGAAGAATTCAGTGTCCATTGGTTCGATGTTTAAGAAGCAAAGGCCATGCCAAAAGCATTTGGAGGGCGCCAGATGGTAGGCGGTCGATGGATCCGAGAACAGCCAATTTCAGCGTAGTAAGCTTCGATGAATTCATAACCATGGATGCGGGGTCGCAAGAATGCAAGGCACGGTGGACCTGAAGCGCCTGAAGCTCTTTCGCCAGGTGGTGGAGTGCGGCGGGCTGTCAGCCGCCGAGAAGGTGCTGAACATCAATCTGCCCACCATCAGCGCTCATCTGTCGTCGCTGGAGGCGAAGTTGGGGATGCGCCTGTGTGAGCGTGGGCGCAAGGGTTTCAGGCTCACGCAGCAGGGCCAACGCGTGCTGGCCGCCTGCGAGCGGCTCTTTGAGCACGTGGAGAACTTTCGATCCGACATCAGCGAGCTCAGCCAACAACTGGCCGGCAGCTTGCGTCTGGGCATGGTCGACAACACGATCTCCGCCCCGCCTGCAGGGTGGTGCCCGCCCTGCGCACACTGCGCAGCGGCAACCCTGGCCTGGACATCAGTATCGACATACGCAACCCCTTCGAACTGGAACGGGCCCTGCTGGAAGAGCGCATCGACATGGCCGTGGGGCCCTTCAGCGTGACAGACCCCGCCATCGAGTCGTACGCCACCCACGGCGAACATCTGTCGCTATACATCGGCCGCGGCCATCCGCTGTTCAGCAAGCAGCCCCTGCAGTTGCACGACCTTGCCGGTCTGGACTGCGTGATGCGCGGCTACCTGCGGGAATCGCAGGTCGTGCAGCATCACGTCAGCTTCAAGTACAGCGCCACCGCACAGAACATCGAGGGCATCGCCCACCTGGTGCTCACGGGCCACTTCGTGGGCTATCTGCCCGACCATGTGGCAGCACCTTGGGTCAAGGCGCTCCAGATGCGCAGCGTGCTGCCTGAGTTGATGAGCTACGACGTTCCATTCAAGGTCATCGTCCCCCGGCTACCGAGGCGCACGCGCGCCAGTACGGCGCTGCTCCAATTGCTGTTACCGCCTGGTGTGGCAGCGCAGCCGGACAGCGCCTGAGCACGACCTCCAGGAAAGCATCAGACAAAAAGAAGGGCGGCCCGAGTCCGCCCTTCCCTTGTCTGCCGCGGTGACCCGCGGGCAGCCCCGCTCAGTCGCCGGATCCGCCGGCAGCCGCTGTGGCAGCGTCGAGATTGGCCAGTTGCACGGCAGCCAATTCCTCAGCCTCCTGCAGTGCGATGGCCTTGCGCTCGGAATCGTCCATTTCTTCCTTGGCCTTGCGGGCCGCGTGGAAGGCCATGCCTGTCCCTGCCGGGATGAGACGGCCGACGATGACGTTCTCCTTCAGGCCCCGCAACTCGTCGCGTTTGCCCATGATGGCTGCCTCGGTCAGCACCCGAGTCGTCTCCTGGAAGGAAGCGGCAGAGATGAAGGAGTCCGTGGACAAGCTGGCCTTGGTGATGCCCAGCAGCACGTCAGCATGCGTGGCGATCATCTTGCCTTCGCCACGCAGCCTGTCGTTGGTATCGAGCAACTCGCTGCGCTCGACCTGCTCACCCGCGATGTAGCTGCTATCGCCCGAGTTGACGATCTGCACGCGGCGCAGCATCTGGCGCACGATCACCTCGATGTGCTTGTCGTTGATCTTCACGCCCTGCAGGCGGTAGACGTCCTGCACTTCATCGACGATGTAGCGCGCCAACTCCTCGATGCCCAGCAGGCGCAGGATGTCCTGCGGGTCGGCCGGACCGTCGACGATGAGCTCGCCCTTGTTGACCACCTGACCCTCGTGCACCAGGATGTTCTTTTCCTTGGGCACGAGTTCTTCGAACACATTGGCGTCCGGGTCGGTGATCTGCAAGCGCACCTTGCCCTTGGTCTCCTTGCCGAAAGAGACAGTGCCGGTCTGCTCGGCCAGCGTGCCCTTGTCCTTGGGGCTGCGGGCTTCGAAAAGCTCGGCCACCCGAGGCAGGCCGCCAGTGATGTCGCGCGTCTTCTGGCCTTCGACCGGGATGCGAGCCAGCACCTCGCCTGGCGCCAGGGCCTGGCCGTCGCGCACCTGGATCAGCGAGCCAACCGGGAAGCCGATGGTCACGGAGTGGTCCGTACCCGGGATCCTCACCTCCTGGCCTGCCGCATCCAGCAGCTTGACCTGCGGACGCACCACCTTCGTGGAGCCGCGCCGCTTCGGGTCGATCACCACCAGGGTGGACAGGCCCGTGACCTCGTCGACCTGCTTGGCCACCGTGACGCCTTCCTCGACGTTCTCGAAGCGAGCCTGACCAGCGAACTCGGTAATGATCGGACGGGTCAGCGGATCCCAGTTGGCCAGGATCGCGCCAGCCTTGACCGCTTGATCGGCCTTGATATTGAGCGTTGCGCCATACGGCACCTTGTGACGCTCGCGCTCACGGCTGTGCTGGTCCAGGATGATGATCTCGCCAGAACGCGATATCACCACCAGATCGCCCTTGCCATTGGTGACGTAGCGCATCGTGGAGTTGAAGCCGATGTGGCCGTCGCTCTTGGCGTCCACACTGGAGGCCACCGCCGCACGCGAGGCTGCACCACCGATGTGGAAGGTGCGCATCGTCAGCTGCGTACCGGGCTCGCCGATGGACTGCGCGGCGATCACACCGATCGCCTCGCCCAGGTTCACCATGCCACCACGGCCAAGGTCGCGCCCGTAGCAGCTGGCGCAAAGCCCGAAGCGGGTGGCACAGGTCAGCGGCGTGCGCACCTTGACTTCGTCCACGCCCGCCTGCTCCAGCAGATCCAGCGTGTCTTCGTCCAGCATCCGCCCCGCCGGCAACAGGACGTCCTGCGTCTCGGGATGCATCACCTCGATGGCCGTCACGCGGCCCAGGACGCGGTCGCGCAAGCTCTCGATGACCTCTCCGCCCTCGACGAGAGCGCGCATGGCGATGCCGTTGTCGGTGCCGCAATCGTCCTCGGTCACCACCAGGTCCTGCGTCACGTCGACGAGTCGGCGCGTCAGGTAGCCGGAGTTGGCCGTCTTCAAAGCCGTATCCGCCAGGCCCTTGCGAGCGCCGTGCGTGGAGATGAAGTACTGCAACACGTTCAGGCCTTCACGGAAATTCGCCGTGATGGGGGTCTCGATGATGGAGCCGTCAGGCTTGGCCATCAAGCCGCGCATACCGGCCAGTTGCCGGATCTGCGCAGCCGAGCCACGCGCACCGGAGTCCGCCATCATGTAGATGGAGTTGAAGGACTCCTGGTCCACCGTCTTGCCGTGGCGGTCAACGACCTTCTCCACGCGCAGTTGCTCCATCATCTTCTTGCCGATGTCGTCACCGGCCTTGCCCCAGATGTCCACCACCTTGTTGTAGCGCTCACCGGCAGTCACGAGACCCGAGACGTACTGCTGCTCGATCTCCTTGACCTCCTTCTCGGCGCGCTCGATCAGGCCCTGCTTCTCCTGCGGCACCAGCATGTCATCGATGGCGATCGAGATGCCGGCGCGGGTGGCCAGGCGGAAGCCCGCCTGCAGCAACTTGTCGGCGAAGACCACGGTCTCCTTCAGCCCGCACTTGCGGAAGCTGACGTTGATGAGACGCGAGATCTCCTTCTTCTTCAGTGCCTTGTTGATGTTGCTGAAAGGCAGTCCCTTGGGCAGGATCTCCGACAGCAGGGCGCGGCCCACCGTGGTCTCGGTCAAGGTGACCTTGGGCTCGAATTGACTGCCCTCGTCCACGCGGACCCACTCGGTCAGGCGCACGCTGACCTTGGCGGTGATCTCCACCACGCCATTGTCCAGGGCACGCAGCATCTCACCCACGTCAGAGAAGAGCATGCCCTCCCCCTTGCCGTTGGTGCGCTCGCGCGTGGCGTAGTACAGGCCCAGCACCACGTCTTGCGACGGGACGATGGAGGGCTCGCCCGAGGCCGGGAACAGCACATTGTTGGAGGCCAGCATCAGGGTGCGGGCTTCCATCTGCGCTTCGATGGACAGCGGCACGTGAACGGCCATCTGGTCACCGTCGAAGTCGGCGTTGAAGGCCGAGCACACCAGCGGATGCAGCTGGATGGCCTTGCCCTCGATCAGCACCGGCTCGAAGGCCTGGATACCCAGGCGGTGCAGCGTGGGCGCGCGGTTGAGCAGCACCGGATGCTCGCGGATCACCTCTTCCAGGATGTCCCACACCACAGGCGTGCCGGACTCGACTTCCTTCTTCGCAGCCTTGATGGTATTGGCAATCCCCATCGCCTCCAGGCGGCTGAAGATGAACGGCTTGAACAGCTCCAGCGCCATCAGCTTGGGAAGGCCGCACTGGTGCAGCTTGAGCGTGGGGCCCACCACGATGACTGAGCGGCCCGAATAGTCCACGCGCTTGCCCAGCAAGTTCTGGCGGAAACGGCCGCCCTTGCCCTTGATCATGTCGGCCAGCGACTTCAGGGCGCGCTTGTTGGCGCCGGTCATCGCCTTGCCGCGACGGCCGTTGTCCAGCAGCGAATCCACCGCCTCCTGAAGCATGCGCTTCTCGTTGCGCACGATTATCTCAGGCGCCTTCAACTCCAGCAGACGCGCCAGGCGGTTGTTGCGGTTGATGACGCGGCGGTACAGATCGTTCAGATCGGACGTGGCGAAGCGCCCGCCGTCCAGCGGCACCAGGGGGCGCAGATCGGGCGGCAGCACGGGCAGCACGTCCATCACCATCCACTGCGGCCGGATGCCAGACCGCTTGAAAGCCTCCAGGACCTTCAGACGCTTGGCGTTCTTCTTGATCTTGAGCTCGGAGCCGGTCATGTCGTTGCGGATCTTGTCGATCTCCGCATCGATGTCCATCTCCTCGAGCAGCTTCTTCACGCCCTCGGCACCCATGAGCGCCGTGAACTCGTCCCCGTACTCGGTGTACTTCGCCTCGAAGTCGTCCTCGGTCATGATCGCGAACTTCTTCAGCGGTGTCATGCCCGGGTCGACCACGACATAGGCTTCGAAGTACAGCACGCGCTCGATGTCGCGCAGCGTCATGTCCAGCACCAGACCCAGCCGCGACGGCAGGCTCTTGAGGAACCAGATGTGGGCGCAGGGCGCGGCCAGGTCGATGTGGCCCATGCGGTCGCGCCGCACCTTGGTCTGGGTGACCTCGACGCCGCACTTCTCGCAGATCACACCGCGGTGCTTCAGGCGCTTGTACTTGCCGCACAAGCACTCATAGTCCTTGATCGGGCCGAAGATCTTGGCGCAGAACAAGCCGTCGCGTTCGGGCTTGAACGTACGGTAGTTGATGGTCTCGGGCTTCTTCACCTCGCCGAACGACCACGAGCGGATCTTCTCCGGACTCGCAAGGCCGATCTTGATGGCATCGAAATGCTCATCGGGAGTGAATTGCTTGAAGAGATCGAGCAAGCCTTTCATGACTTTCTCCTTAGTTTTGGTTAGCGCAGTTGGGGAGAGAAGTGACGGGATCCAGGGCGCGTCAGGCTAGGCGCGAGGGAGGGCCGCATAGCAGCGCTATGCAATCGACCGAGCAACGACGCATGGCGCGGCTTGGGCACGTCAATTCCTCTCCAACTCGATATCGATACCCAGCGAGCGGATTTCCTTGACCAGCACGTTGAACGATTCCGGCATGCCGGCCTCGATGGCGTGCTCGCCCTTGACGATGCTTTCGTAGACCTTGGTGCGTCCGTTCACGTCGTCGGACTTCACCGTCAGCATTTCCTGCAGCACGTAGCTCGCGCCGTAGGCTTCCAGGGCCCAGACCTCCATTTCGCCAAAGCGCTGGCCGCCAAACTGCGCCTTGCCGCCCAGCGGTTGCTGGGTCACGAGGCTGTACGGGCCCGTGGAGCGGGCATGCATCTTGTCGTCCACCAGGTGATGCAGCTTCAGCACATGCATGTAACCCACGGTCACCGGGCGTTCGAAGATCTCACCCGTGCGGCCGTCTTGCAAGGTGGCCTGCGTGCGCGTGGCCGTCAGACCCTTGGCCTGGGCGATATCCGGTGGATAGGCCAGCTTGAGCATGCCGCGGATCTCCTCTTCAGAGGCGCCGTCGAACACCGGCGTGGCAAAGGGCACGCCCTTGGCCAGGTTCTGCGACATCTCAAGGATGTAGTCATCACTGAGGTGGTCCAGGCGCTCGGTCTTGCCGCCCGACTGGTTGTACAGCGCATCCAGGAACTGGCGGAACTCGGCCACCTTGGCCTGTGCCTGCAGCATCGAGCCCAAGCGCTGGCCGATGCCCTTGCCGGCCCATCCGAGGTGAACCTCCAGCACCTGCCCCACGTTCATGCGCGAGGGCACGCCCAGCGGGTTGAGCACGATGTCCATCGGCGTGCCGTCGGCCATGTAGGGCATGTCCTCCACCGGGACGATCTTGGAGACTACGCCCTTGTTGCCGTGGCGCCCGGCCATCTTGTCGCCAGGCTGCAGGCGCCGCTTGACGGCCAGGTACACCTTGACCATCTTCAGCACACCCGCTGGCAGCTCGTCGCCCTGCGTGAGCTTCTTGCGCTTTTCCTCGAACGCCAGGTCGAAACTGTGGCGCGTCTGCTCCAGGGAGTTCTTGATGCTCTCCAACTGATTGGCCACGTCCTCGTCGGCCGGGCGCACGTCGAACCAGTGGTAACGCTCGACGCCGGCCAGGTAGGCCTTGTCGATGGTCGTGCCCTTGGCGATCTTCTGCGGGCCACCGTTGGCCACGCGGCCCACCAGCAGCTTTTCGATCCGGTCGAACGCGTCAGCCTCGACGATGCGCAGCTGGTCGTTCAAGTCCAGGCGGAAGCGCTTGAGCTCGTCATCGATGATCTGCTGTGCACGCTTGTCTCGCTGGATGCCCTCGCGGGTGAACACCTGCACGTCGATCACGGTGCCGTTGGTGCCCTGGTCCACGCGCAGCGAGGTGTCCTTCACGTCGGACGCCTTCTCTCCGAAAATGGCGCGCAGCAGCTTTTCCTCCGGGGTCAGTGTGGTCTCGCCCTTGGGCGTGACCTTGCCCACCAGCACATCACCAGGGTTGACCTCGGCGCCGATGTAGACGATGCCAGATTCGTCCAGGCGAGCCAGTTGCTGCTCGGACAGGTTGGGGATGTCGCGCGTGATCTCTTCCGAGCCCAGCTTGGTGTCGCGAGCCATCACGACCAGTTCCTCGATGTGGATCGAGGTGTAGCGGTCGTCAGCCACCACGCGTTCAGAGATGAGGATGGAGTCCTCGAAGTTGTAGCCGTTCCAGGGCATGAAGGCCACGAGCATGTTCTGGCCCAGGGCCAGTTCGCCCAGGTCCGTGGACGCACCGTCGGCCACCACGTCGCGCGCAGCCACGCGGTCGCCGCGCTTGACAATCGGGCGTTGGTGGATGTTGGTGTTCTGATTGCTGCGCTGGTACTTGATGAGGTTGTAGATGTCCACGCCCACTTCGCCAGCCACCGTCTCAGCGTCGTTGACGCGGATCACGATGCGGTTGGTGTCGACATAGTCCACCACGCCGCCGCGGCGGGCGGTCACCACGGTGCCGGAGTCCACCGCCGCCACACGCTCCACGCCCGTGCCTACGAAGGCCTTTTCCGGGCGCAGCGTCGGCACCGCCTGGCGCTGCATGTTGGCGCCCATCAATGCGCGGTTGGCATCGTCGTGCTCCAGGAAGGGCACGAGCGAGGCTGCCACCGAGACGATCTGCGCCGGGGCCACGTCCATGTACTGCACACGCTCGGGCGAGACCAGCACCGACTCACCCTTCTCACGCGCGCTCACCAGCTCATCCACCAGCTTGCCGGCGTCGTCCAGAGAGGCGTTGGCCTGGGCAATGACGTACTTGCCCTCTTCGATGGCGGACAGGTAGTCGATCTGGTCGGTCACCTGGCCGTCCATCACGCGCCGGTACGGGGTCTCGAGGAAGCCGTACTCGTTGAGCTGCGCGAACAGCGCCAGCGAGTTGATCAGGCCGATGTTCGGGCCTTCCGGGGTCTCGATCGGGCACACACGGCCGTAGTGCGTGGGGTGCACGTCACGCACCTCGAAGCCGGCACGCTCGCGGGTCAGGCCGCCTGGGCCCAGGGCGGAAACGCGCCGCTTGTGCGTGATCTCCGACAGCGGGTTGGTCTGGTCCATGAACTGCGACAGCTGCGAGGCACCGAAGAACTCCTTGAGGGCCGCAGAAATCGGCTTGGAGTTGATCAGGTCATGCGGCATCAGGGCCTCGGTCTCGGCCTGGCCCAGACGCTCCTTCACAGCTTTCTCGATTCGAGCCAGGCCCGAGCGGTACTGGTTTTCGGCCAGCTCGCCCACGCAGCGCACGCGTCGGTTGCCCAGGTGGTCGATGTCGTCCACATCGCCGTTACCGTTGCGCAGGTCCACCAGGATCTTGACGACGTGCAGGATGTCCTCGTTGGACAGCGTCATCGGACCTTCAGGGACATCGCGGCCCACGCGGGCATTGAATTTCATTCGGCCCACGCGCGAGAGGTCGTAGGTGTCGGCGTTGTAGAAGAGCCGGTTGAACAGGGCCTCCACCGCGTCTTCCGTGGGCGGCTCGCCGGGGCGCATCATGCGGTAGATCGCCACACGCGCGGCGAGCTGGTCGGCGGTCTCATCCACCGCCAGGGTCTGGCTGATGTACGCGCCCTGGTTCAGCTCATTGGTGAACAGGCAAGCCAAATCCTGGATGCCAGCGCTGCGCAGCTTCTTCAGCAGCGTCTCGGTGAGCTCGTCGTTGGCCTTGGCCACGATCTCCCCTGTGTCGGAGTCGACCATGTTGCGCGCCACGATGCGGCCCACGAGGAAGTCCTCGGGCACCGAGATCATGGAGGTGCCGGTCTGCTCCAACTGACGCAGATGCCGCACGGTGATGCGCTTGTCCTTCTCGACCACGACGGCACCAGTCTTGTCGGTGACGTCGAAACGCGCCACCTCGCCGCGCAAGCGCTCGGGCACGAGCTCCATCTGCGCGCCCGCATCCATGAGCTTGAAGTTGTCGTTGACGAAGAAGTGGCCCAGGATGGCCTCAGGCTTCAGGCCGATGGCCTTGAGCAGGATCGTCACCGGCATCTTGCGACGGCGGTCGACACGGAAGTACAGGATGTCCTTGGGATCGAACTCGAAGTCCAGCCAGGAGCCGCGATACGGGATGATCCGGGCGGAGAACAGCAGCTTGCCCGAGCTGTGGGTCTTGCCCTTGTCATGCTCGAAGAACACGCCCGGCGAGCGGTGCAGCTGGCTGACGATGACGCGCTCCGTGCCGTTGATGACGAAGGAGCCGTAGTCGGTCATCAAGGGCACTTCGCCCATGTAGACCTCTTGCTCCTTGATCTCCTTGACGACCTTGGCGGGGTGCGACTCGCGGTCGTAGATGATCATCTGCAGCTTGGCGCGCACGGCCGATGCGAAGTTCAGGCCACGCTGCTGGCACTCGCGCACATCGAAGGCCGGCTTGGCCATGTTGTATTCGATGAAGCGCATCTCCACGAACCCGTTGTGCGAGACGATGGGGAATGCGGACTGGAACGCCGCCTGCAGGCCCTCAGGCTTGCGCAGGGCGGGGGGGACGTCTTTTTGCAGGAAGCCCACGTAGGACTCGCTCTGCATCGTCAACAGGTACGGGACCTGGAGGACGCTCTCGCGCTTGCCGAAGCTCTTGCGAATTCGCTTGCGCTCGGTGTAGCTGTAGTTCGGGGTTGCTTGCGCCATGAATCACTCCGTGTCGACTGCTCCCGTCTGAAGGTGACGGAGGCGAAAGTCGGCGACTGGCTGCTCGGACATTGCGTCCAATAGCTTGGTGGCAGGCCACTACCTGCCGCTGGCGGACAACCCTGGCATTGCACCAAGGCCCGACCAAACCTGTTCTCCGCAGTCGGATCAGAGAACACTGCAAAGCCAGGACCGGTGTCCAGGCTTTGCGCTGCTCTCTGCAGCGCCGGCCCGCCGAAGCGGGCCGTGATACGACAAGTCCTGGCTTACTTGAGCTCGACCTTGGCGCCAGCATCTTCCAACTTCTTCTTGGCGGCCTCGGCGTCGGCCTTGGAGATGGCTTCCTTGACGGGCTTGGGCGCGCCGTCAACCAGATCCTTGGCTTCCTTCAAGCCCAGACCGGTGATTTCGCGCACCACCTTGATGACCGACACCTTGTTTGCGCCCACCTCGTTCAGCATCACGGTGAACTCGGTCTTCTCTTCAACCACAGCGGCTGCAGCGCCACCAGCTCCGGCCGCCGGAGCAGCCATGGAGGCGGCGGACACGCCAAACTTCTCTTCGATGGCCTTGACCAGGTCGTTGAGTTCCATGACGGACATGCTGTCCATCGCAGTCAGAAATGCGTCTTTATCGAATGCCATTTGGGGTTCCTCGAATGGAATGAATCAGTGAATGAAGGTCGAGCCGCTTCAGGCGGCCGCGGGTTCCGCAGCAGTGTCTGCCGGCGCGCCGCCGCCCTTCTGCTCTGCCAATGCCGCCAATACGCCCGCCAGCCGCTGGATGGGCGACTTGAGCAAGCCGGCGACCTGCGAGATCAGCACCTCGCGCGACGGGATCGCGGCCAGGGCCTTGACGCCATCGACGTTCAGCACCTTGCCTGCGTACGCGCCACCTTTGATGACCAGCTTGTCGTTGGTCTTGGCGAAGTCGGCGACGACTTTCGCTGCGGCCACGGCGTCCTCTGAAAAACTGTAGATCAGCGGGCCGACCATGGTCGACTGGGCCACCTCGAACGGCGTGCCCACCACGGCGCGACGGGCGAGCGTGTTCTTCAGCACGTGAAGATACACACCCTTGTCGCGCGCCTGGCGGCGCAGCGTATCAAGATGAGCCACCGTCAAACCACGGTACTCGGCCAGCGCAAGGGTTTGCGAACGTGCGACCTGGGCCGACACGTCAGCCACCACGGCTGCCTTCTCGTTGCGATTGAGACTCAAGGTCTACTCCTTACACATCGCGTCGGGTAGCAGCGCAGCCACCACCCTTCGCACCTCGGTTCAGCGACCTTCTGTTCGAGAAACATGTCTCGCCAGCGGGACCGCCATCTGCGCTGGACCCCACTTCTTGCGTCGTGGGCATTAAGGGGCAACCAAGCCCCACCAGCGGTCTTGGATGACCTGCGGCAGTCCGTAGCCCGCGCTGTTTGTGCGGTCCAGGCTGCCACAGCCCACCAATCCTTCATGCCGCGCCAGACCAGCGCGACGGATGACTTAAAAAATGTGACCCTCAGGCGGCCGACGCCGTCAGCGAGGCGATGTCCACGCGCACACCCACCCCCATGGTGGATGACACGGCCACCTTGCGCAGGTAGATGCCCTTGCTGCTGGGCGGCTTGGCCTTGTTCAATGCATCCAGCAGAGCACGCAGGTTGCCCGTCAACTGCTCAGAGCCAAATGAGCGGCGACCGATCGTGCCGTGGATGATGCCGGCCTTGTCCACGCGGAACTGAACCTGGCCCGCTTTGGCGTTGCGTACCGCGGTGGCCACATCCGGCGTGACCGTCCCCACCTTCGGGTTGGGCATCAAACCGCGCGGGCCAAGGATCTGGCCCAGCGTACCGACCACGCGCATCGTGTCCGGAGACGCGATAACGACGTCGAAGTTCATGTTGCCGGCCTTGATTTCAGCGGCCAGGTCATCCATGCCCACGATATCGGCGCCCGCAGCCTTGGCCTCTTCAGCCTTGGCTCCTTGTGCAAACACCGCGACTCGCTTGGTCTTGCCCGTGCCGTTGGGCATCACGACCGCGCCGCGCACCACCTGGTCAGATTTCTTGGCGTCGATGCCCAGTTGTACAGCCACGTCGATGGACTCATCGAACTTGGCGGTGGCGCACTCCTTGACGATGGACAGCGCGGAGTCGATGGAATACAGCTTGAGGCTGTCGACTTTGCCCTGCAGGGCCTTGGCTTTCTTGGTCAGCTTGCCCATGTCACACCTCCTCCACGATCAGACCCATGGAGCGGGCCGAGCCGGCAATGGTCTTGACCGCAGCGTCCATATCGGCGGCGGTCAGGTCCTTCATCTTTGTCTTGGCGATTTCCTCGAGCTGGGCTCGGGTGACCTTGCCCACCTTTTCGACGTGCGGACGGCCAGAGCCCTTTTCGATCTTGGCAGCCTTCTTCAGCAACACCGTGGCCGGCGGCGACTTCAGGATGAAGGTGAAGGACTTGTCTGCGTAGGCGGTGATGACCACGGGCAACTTCAAGCCCGGCTCGAAGCCCTGCGTCTGGGCATTGAACGCCTTGCAGAACTCCATGATGTTCAGACCGCGCTGACCCAGCGCCGGGCCGATCGGGGGTGAAGGGTTCGCCTTTCCCGCCGGGACTTGCAGCTTGATGAAGCCGACTATCTTCTTGGCCATGAATGCCTCTTATCGAGTTCAAGCGCTTGCCTGGCTGAAGCCGGCGAGCTCCTCGTTCTCAGCCCTGGAATGCCGATGCGCCGGGGCTGCGGCGGCGCATCGGGTCACGTTGCCGCGACCTCAAACCTTCTTGCTCAAACCTTTTCGACTTGCGAGAAGTCCAGCTCCACGGGCGTGGCACGCCCGAAAATCGTGACCGACACCCGAACCTTGGACTTCTCGTAGTTGACTTCCTCGACCGCACCGTTGAAATCGGTGAAGGGGCCTTCCTTGACGCGCACGAGTTCGCCCACCGTCCACTGCACCTTGGGCCGCGGCTTGTCCACGCCTTCTTGCATCTGGTTGACGATCTTCATCACCTCGGCCTCGGAGATTGGGGCTGGACGATTGCGCGCACCACCCACGAAACCCGTGACCTTGCTGGTGTGCTTCACCAGGTGCCAGCTCTCGTCATCCATCAACATTTCGACGAGGACGTAACCAGGAAAGAAACGGCGCTCGGTCACGGCCCGCTTGCCATTCTTCAACTCGACCACCTCTTCGGTGGGTACCAGAATACGGCCGAACTTGGACCCCATGCTGGCCCGGTCGATGCGTTCACGCAAGTTGCGCTCTACCGCCTTTTCCATGCCGGAATAAGCATGGACCACGTACCAGCGCATGGGGGAGGCCACGGGTGCGGCGTCCACAACCTCAGTCTGTGATTCGGTCATGTGTGAGATTCCTTCTCGCGTTCAACGGCGCCAGCCCAGCACGAGGTCGTACAGCAACCACTCGAGCGTCTTGTCGGTCAGCCACATGAACAGAGCCATGACAACCACAAAGGCGAACACATAACCTGTCATCTGCAACGCCTCATTGCGCGCAGGCCAGACGACCTTCTTGACCTCGCGCGCGGAGTCTCGACCAAAAGCGATCAGCTGCTTTCCGGACTCGCTGGTGAAGAAAGTCACGACCGCCGCCGCAATCAGCACCAGCAAAGCCAGGACACGCAGCCAGAGATCCTGCTTGCCCAACATGTAAAAGGCCACGACCGCGCCGACCAGCAGGGCGGCAGACAGCGCCAACTTGGCCTTGTCCGCTCCTGTGGAGACGGTCTCGACTTGCGAGGAAGTACTCATGCCTCGTTTCCAGGGCCTCGGCCCGCTGTTGAGCACCCCGAGGGGCGCCAGGACTCTGATCTTCGAAAAAGCCGACGCCGGCGTCAGCCGGCGGTGGCAGGGGCGGAGGGAATCGAACCCCCGACCTTCGGTTTTGGAAACCGGCGCTCTACCAATTGAGCTACACCCCTGCGTAACCCTCTCGATCAGGCGATGATCTTGGCCACGACGCCGGCGCCCACGGTGCGCCCGCCTTC
>JBAXYD010000038.1:0-40939 GCA_037127635.1 Betaproteobacteria bacterium
TGACCTGCCGCAACTGCGAGACCACCTGCCCCAGCGGCGTGCAGTACGGGCACCTCGTGGACATCGGCCGGCGCATCGTGGAGCAACGCGTGGAGCGCCCGGTGCGTGAGCGGGCGGTGCGCTGGCTGCTCAAGGAGGGCCTGACCTCGCCGCTGTTCAAGCCGGCGATGAAGCTCGGCCAGGCCCTGCGCCCGCTGGTGCCGGCCCAGCTGCGCGACAAGGTGCCCGCCCCCGCCCCAGTCCGCGCCCACCGCTGGCCCACGCGCGAGCACCCGCGCAAGATGCTGATGCTGCTGGGCTGCGTGCAGCCGGCCATGATGCCCAACATCAACGCCGCCACGGCGCGCGTGCTGGACGCCGCCGGCATCCAGACCCTGGTGGCCGATGGCGCCGGTTGTTGCGGTGCCCTGCGCACGCACCTGAACGACCACGAAGGCGGCCTGGCCGACATGCGCCGCAACATCGACGCCTGGTGGCCGCTGGTGGAAGGCCTGACCAGCCAAGGCACCGTGGAGGCCATCGTCATGAACGCCTCGGGCTGCGGCGTCGCCGTCAAGGAATACGGCCACGCCCTGGCCCATGACCCGGCCTATGCCGACAAGGCGCAGCGCATCAGCGCGCTGACGCGCGACCTGAGCGAACTGCTGCCCGGCCTGGTGCCGGCCCTCGCGCAGCGCCTGGGGCGTGCGGCGGCCCGGCCAGGCGGCGCGTCAACGGCAGCACCGGCACCAAGCACTTCGACCGGTGCAGCCGGCCGGTCCGGCACGGCCACCCTGCCCACCCACGGGCGCCTGGTCTTCCATCCGCCCTGCACCCTGCAGCATGGCCAGCAGCTGCGTGGCGGTGTGGAACACCACCTGGCCGCGCTGGGCTTCGAAGTGCGCGTGGCCGGCGCCGAAAGCCACCTGTGCTGCGGCTCGGCCGGCACCTACAGCGTGCTGCAGCCCGAACTCGCGACGCAACTGCGCGACCGCAAGCTCGGCCACCTGGCCCCGGCCGACGACGAAAGCATCATCTCCGCCAACATCGGCTGCATCCAGCACCTGCAGTCCGGCACCGCCACGCCCGTGCGTCACTGGGTGGAGGTGCTGGACGACGCGCTGAACCGGGGTTGAGCCGCCGCTTGTGGAGTTGCCATCGGGGTTCTTGGACCCCCGTTCGGGCTGAGCCTGTCGAAGCCCTTCGACAGGCTCAGGGCGAACGGGTTGGGCTCAGGGCGAACGGGTTGGGCTCAGGGCGAACGGGTCGGGCTCAGGGCGAACGGGTCGGGCTCAGGGCGAACGGATCGGGCTCAGGGCGAACGGCGATAGGCTCAAGGCGAAACGGTTCCGCTTGCGTGGCGCTGGCTCAGCAGCGCCTTAGCCGCGGTCCATGGCGCGCCGCCGCTCCTGCCAGATGCTGAACAGCCCGGCGGCCACGACGAGGGCCGCACCCCACCAGACGTGCGGGCCCGGCCACTCGCGCCAGAACAGCCAGCCGAACATGCCCGCCCAGACGAGCTCGGTGTACTGGAACGGCGCCACCGCCGACACCGGGGCCACGCGCAAGGCGCGGAAGGTCAGGCGCTGGCTGGCCAGCAGCAGGACGGCGCTGGCCACGATCACGCCCCACATCGTGGCCGACGGCAGGGCGGGCGGCACGAACAGCAGGCCCACCAGCCCGGCCACGCCCATGCTCACGTTCTGCGTCACCATCATCGACAGGTCGGACTCCGTGCTCGACAGCCAGCGCACGCAGGTCATGGCCGCGGCGTAGAAGAAGGCCGCGGCCAGGGCCAGCACCGCGCCAACGCCGAAACCGCCGCCCGCCACCTCCGGGCCGACGATGACGAACACCCCGCACAGGCCCAGCAGCACCGCGGCCCAGCGCGCTGCACCGACGCGTTCGCGCAGCAGCGGCACCGACATCGTGGTCATCAGCAGCGGCGCGGCAAAGCAGATCGCGATGGCCGTGGCCAGCGGCAGGTGGCGCAGCGCCTCGAAGAAGGCGAGCATGGAGCACACCGACAGCGCGCCGCGCAGCAGATGCCCGAGCGGGCGCTGCATGCGCAGCACCGACAGGCCGCCGGCGCGCGCCACCAGCGGCACGACCAAAACCATCACCACGGCCGAGCGCGCCACGATCAGCACCGGGGTGGACAACTCGGCCACCGCCACCTTGGTCAGCGTGTCCATCACCGACAGCAGGAACACGCCGGCCAGCATCAGGGCGATGCCGTGCAGCGGACGGTCGGGCCGGACAGTTGCAGGCAGTGGGTCTTGGGGCATGGGGTGGGAGTGCTCAGGCTCGCGGGAACCCGAAGGTGCAAGGTTAACGGGCCGCCGCGAAGTCAAGGGCCCCTCCGGCAGGACCGGCGCTCGCGGGGATATCTCACAAGAAAACTTTGCTGCCGGACCCAAGAAGCCGTTCGCACTGAGCCCGTCGAAGTGCGCGCGAGGGCTTCGACGGGCCTGTCCTGAGCGTAGTCGAAGGGCTCAGCCCGAACGGGTTCTTCGCGAACGCCGGGTGCGGTCATGGGCCTGGGGGGTTCACCAGCTCTCAGTGCGTGCGCGTGACCTTGCTCAGGTGGGGCGGGGCGTCGGGGTCGCGGCCGCGTGCGCGCGCCAGGGCCTCGACCATGGGGTAGAAGGACTGCACCACCGCAATCGGGTCGAGGTCTTCGTGCCCGGTCTCGGCCAGGGGCAGCTGCGCGCCCGCTGTGCCCGCGGGGGCGGCCAGCAGCACCCGGGCGCCGCGGCTTCGCATGTCCTGCGCCAGGGCCAGCAGGCCGGCCTGCGCCGGCCCACGGGGGGCCAGCACCAGCACCGGGTAGCCCTGCTCCACCAAGGCCATGGGGCCGTGGCGCAGTTCCGCCCCCGAGAAGGCCTCGGCCTGGATGCCGCAGACCTCCTTGAGCTTCAGGGCGGCCTCCATCGCCACCGCCTGCCCCGTGCCCCGGCTCACCACGATCAGCCGACTCACTGGGGTCAGGGCCTCCACCGCTGCACCCCAGTCGCAGGCACAGGCCTGCTGCAGTGCCTCGGGCAGGCCGGGCAGCGCGGCCTTCAACGGCGAGTCGGCCTCCCAGTGCGCCACCAGGCGCGCGCCCGCCACCAGCTGCGCGATGTAGCTTTTGGTGGCGGCCACGCTGCGCTCGGGGCCGGCGTGCAGCGGCAGCACCCACTGGCTGGCCTGCGCCAGCGGCGAAGCCGGGTCGTTGACGAAGGCCACGGTGCGGGCCCCGTGGGCGCGGAAGTAGCCCGTGGGCGCCAGCAGGTCCGGGCTCTGGCCGCTTTGCGAAAAGGCCAGCGAGACCAGCCCGTCGCAGGCCAGGCGGCTGGCGTACAGGGTGACCAGCGACATGGGCAGAGAGGTCACGAGCAGACCCAGGCGCGCCATCACCAGGTAGGCCGCGTAGTGGGCGGCGTGGTCGCTGCTGCCACGCGCCACCGTCAGCAGGGCCCGCGGGGGCGCGTCGCGCAGGCTGCGCGCCAGGGCCTGCAGCGTGTCGGTGTCGGCCTGCAGCAGGGCCCGGGCCACGGCCGGGGCCTCGAGGGCCTCGGCCCGCATCCTCGAGCAGGGCACCGAGGTGTCAGGTGCGGGCAGGTTCAATCTCTTCTCCTTCGATCAAGACGCGCTGCAAGTCCAGCGCCGGGCCCAGCACCACCACGTCGGCCCGGGCCCCGGGCGACAGCCGGCCGCGGTCCTGGAGCCCCAGGTGTTCGGCCGCGATGGTGGAGCAGCGGCGTGAGGCCTCGGCCAGCGACAGGCCCAGGCCCACCAGGTTGCGCAGCGCCTGGTCCATGGTCAGGGTGCTGCCGGCCAGCGTGCCGTCGGCCAGGCGCACACCGCCCAGGCACTTGGTGACGGTGTGGCGCCCCAGCCGGTACTCGCCATCGGGCATGCCGGCGGCGGCGGTGGAGTCGGTGACGCAGTACAGCTCGGGGATGCAGCGCAGGGCCACCCGCAGGGCCCCGGGGTGCACGTGCACCAGGTCGGGGATGACTTCGGCACGCCGTGCATGCGCCAGCGCCGCGCCGGCCATGCCGGGCTCACGGTGGTGCAGCCCTGTCATGGCGTTGAACAGGTGGGTGAAGCCGCTGGCCCCGGCAGCCAGCGCGGCCACGCCATCCTCGTAGGTGCCCGCGCTGTGGCCAATGTGCACGACAAAGCCTTGCGCGCGCAGCGCGACGATCAGGTCCAGGTGGCCCGGCACCTCGGGGGCGATGGTGATCAGCCGCAGCGGTGCGAGGGCGTGCAGCGCGAGCACGTCCTGCAGGGTGGCGGTGCTGGCGAAATCGGGCTGGGCCCCCAGCCGGCCCGGGTTCAAGTAGGGGCCTTCCAGATGGACCCCCAGCACCGCGGCACCGCCTGCCGGGCGCTGCGCACAGGCAGGCGCCATCGCACGCAGCGCGGCCTCGATCTCGCTGCGCGGCGCGGTCATGGTGGTGGCCAGCAGCGCCGTGGTGCCATGCCGGGCGTGTGCACGCGCGATGTGCGCCACCGCATCACCTCCGGCCATGCTGTCGTGCCCGCCACCGCCGTGCACGTGCAGGTCGATGAAGCCGGGCAGCAACCAGGGCAGGCCAGCGGCCTGGGCCTGAGACTCGGTCACGGCCGATCCCTCGACGGCCACCACCTGCCCGCCCTGCAGTCGCAGGTGGCCCAGCACAAAGCCCTCGGGCGTGAGGACACAGCCTTCCAGGGTCTTCAAGAGAGTCCCTCCGCAGCGGGGTTCACCCGCCTGCCGCGGGCGTCAAAGAGGTGCAGGCCCTCGGGGACCACGCGCAAGCGGACGTCCTGCCCTGGCGCGGGTACGCCAGCGCCACGCCACTCGGTGCGCAGGGGCTGCGTGCTGCCCGCCAGGACGCCGTGCACATGGCTCACTGAGCCCAGGCGCTCGACGGACTGCGCGTGCAGCATCAGTTCGCCCTGGTCGTCGCCTTCCAGGTGCTCGGGACGCACGCCGACCTGCCAGCCCGACGCTGCGGCTTCATGGGCGTGAAGGGTTTCAGCCAGTGCGGGCGGCAGCCTCAGGCGGGCCGAGCCTGGCAGGCAGGCGAACAGCCGCGGGCCTTCTGCCTGGAGCGTGGCGGGCAGCAGGTTCATGGGCGGGCTGCCGATGAAGCCGGCCACGAAGGTGTTGACCGGCCGCTCGTACAGCGCCATGGGTGCGCCGGACTGCTCGATGACCCCCTCGCGCAGCACGACGATGCGCTGCGCCAGGCTCATGGCCTCCACCTGGTCGTGGGTCACGTGCACCATGGTGCGGCCCAACTGCCGGTGCAGTTCGGCCAGTTCCAGGCGCAGGCGCAGGCGCAGCTCCGCGTCCAGGTTGGACAAGGGTTCGTCCAGGAGGAAGACCTCGGGCTCCTGCACCAGCGCCCGGCCGATCGCCACGCGCTGGCACTGCCCGCCGGAGAGCTCGCCGGGGCGCCGATCCAGGCAGGGTCCGAGCTGCAGCAGGCCCACCGCGCGCTCCACCCGGGCGGCGATGGTTCGCGCTGGCACGCCCCGCATGCGCAGGCCGAAGGACAGGTTCTGGCGCGCGGTCATGTGCGGGTACAGGGCGTAGCTCTGGAACACCATCGCCAGCCCGCGCTGGCTGGGCGGGGCGTCGGTCAGGTCGCGCCCGCCAATGAGCAGGCGCCCGGCGTCGGCGCTTTCCAGCCCGGCGATCACCCGCAGCAGCGTGCTCTTGCCGCAGCCCGAGGGCCCGACGATGACGGCATATTCGCCGTCCTCGATCGTCAGCTCCAAGCCCTTGAGCACCTCTTGGGTGCCCAGGCGCTTGCGCAGTTCCTGGAGTTCGATACGGGCCAAGGTCTTGCTCTTTGCGAAAGTATGAGTGGGGGCGCTCAGTGTGCCCGCGGGCGCCGGGCCAGGAGTTCAAGGGGCCAGTGCCGGGCCACCCCGGCCTGGTCCAACGTCTGCTGCAGTTGCCGCAAGCGGCCTTCCTGCTCGGCCAGCGCGCCGGCCGACAGCCCCTGGCTCACCATGTGTGCGGCCATGAAGCCGGCCACCTCGCCCACCAGCCATTCCACGGGATGCACCCGCGTGCAGGCATTGGCCAGGTGGGTGACGCCGATGTTCTTGCAGCCGGGCAGCAGGTTGTCGGCGTGCTGGGGCACGAACACCCCCAGGGGCAGGCTGAAGGGCTCCACGGCCGCGTTGACGCCGTGGCCGGACACGCAGGTGGGGTGGATGTCCAGGTTGTACCAGCCGATGCCCACGGCATCGGGCCGGGGCTCGGGTGGCATCGACAGGTCGGTCTGCGTCAAGGTGTGGCGGGCGACGATGCGCCGGGACTCCCGCACGTACACCTGCTGGGCCAGGCCGTCGCCGGTGCCCAGCACCTCGGGCGCCAGTTGCCATCGTGGGAAGCCCCGACCGCCGTCTTCCCGGGGTGCCTCGGTCTGCAACCAGTGCAGCAGGCACAGGCTCAGCTCACGTGCCTGGGCCTGCACCTGGGCCTGCGGGACGGGACCGTCCAGCAGAGGGTGACGACTGAAGTCGTTCTGCGCCCAGTTGACCAGCGTGACCTCGTCCCGGGCGTCGTCCCACTGCGCACGGCTGACCACGCGGCGGTAGCGCCACCAGTCCAGCGCGGGGCCGTCGTGCGGGGCGCTTTGCAGGGGCAAGCGGGCCGAGCTGCCCGGTTGCCGTCCGGGCAGGCAAGGGCTGAACAACACATGCTCGTGGCCGGACACCTGGTGGGTGCGCCAAAAGGCGTAAGACGGCGGCGCCGGCACCACCGGGCCCGCCTGCGCCTGCTGGCGCAAGGCCATCACGTGGGTCACCGGCTGCTGGTCCAGCAGGTCGGGCTGCGCAGGTGCGTCGGGCTCGCCGAAATCGGCGCGCCCTTCCTTGCCCAGGCGGTACGGCAGCTCCAGCTGGTGAATCAACTCGCCGGTATCGGTGCCGTCGACGAACACCCGAGCCTGCAGCAGCAGGCGCTGGCCCGCGGGCCCCTCGAGCTCCGCTGCCGTGACCTGGGGGCCCTGGCGCTGCGCCGCCCTCAGCTGCCAGCCCCGCAGCAGGCGCAGGCGGCCCTGCGCGCAGGCCGGGGCCAGCAGGTGCTCAAACCACCGGGCGGCGTGCACGGGCTCGAAGCACAGGCGGCTGACCCAGCCGTCACCCGGGTTGGTGCCCGGGGTCAGGGTGGCGCGGTCGCGAAAGCCGGGCTGCGCCCGGTACAGGCGGCGGATGTCCTCGCGGAACGCCAGGTAGCTGGCCGAGGCCCCACCCGATTCGATGAGCGGGTGCTCATCGGGCGGCACACCCTGGGCCGTCATCTGCCCGCCCAGCCAGGGATGGGCGGCCACCAGGGTGACATGACAGCCGGCCTGCGCGGCGCGCCAGGCCGCCAGCACGCCGCCCAGACTGGCCCCGATGACCGCCACCTCCGTGGATTCGCGCACGGTCACTGGACGACCCTTCGCGCTGCGCGTTGCGGGATTCGCGCGGGGGAGCAGCCTTGCATGCTCACGGCGCGGGCTCCAGCAGCAGCTCCACCTCGAAGCTGCGATCCCAGGGCAGGCGCAGGTCGGCCACGCGCCAGCCCAGGCGGCGCTCGCCCGCCCAGACGTTCAGCGGCGGGATCACGATCGCCCGGGCCCGCGCCAGCAGTTCCTGTGCGCTCAGGCGCGCCTCGTCCACGGTGTCGCGCAGCACCTGGCGCCAGCGGGCCTGGTACAGCTGGTCCTCCAGCAGGCGCAAAGCCAGGGCCCGCCGGGCCGTGGGCTGGGACTCCCGTTGCCAGGCCAGTACGCTGGTGGACAGCACGCTGCCCAGGCTGTTGCTGGCGGTGTTCCAGCCCGCGTAGGCTGACAGGGGCGGCAGCGGCTGCTCCAGCAGCCTGGGGTCGCCGCCATTGGCATAGGCCAGGTCGGCCAGCGCCAGCGGCCGGCCGGACCGCTGCCAGCCCTGCAGACCGCTCAGCCAGTGCGGATCCACCGGCACCCGCTGGGGCAGCGCCACTCGCATGGCCCAGTCGCCCTGCGCCGTGCCCTGGGTGTGCAGCGCCAGCAGCAGGTCGGCCTGGGCACGGTCCGGCGTCAGCACGGCGCCCACGGCCTGCACCTGGCTGGCCACGGACTCCAGCACCGGCCGGTCTTCATAAAGCGCGCGCAAGCAGCCGATGTGCGCCGGGTCGCTGGGCGCCAACGCCACGCGCAAGGGGGGGCGCTGCTCCAGCGCGCCCACCATGCGCGCGCACAGCGTGTGCATGACCTCGTCGGCGCCTGGGTAGACGGCCACACGATCTCCGAGCCCGAGGGCCGCCGCTTCCGCCTGCAGGGTCCGCCGCTCCGCGATGTTCAGGCCGAACTCCGCGGTGTCGTCCTGCGGCAGCACCAGACGGTCGATGAGCCCGAGCCTCACCAGCTGCAGCGCTTGGCGCGTGACCGCCAGGTTGCGCTGGCGGGTGGCCAGGTAGTCCTCGCGCACGGCCGTGGGCACGGCGGCCTCGGCCTGCAGCGCCAGGGCAACGCTGTCGGCCGCGCCCAGCTGGCGCGCCCGGTCGCCGTGGTAAGACCAGGCCCACAAGCGGCGCCCGTGCTCGGCCCAGTAGGCCTTCTCCTCCTCGGCCACGTCGTTGTTGGAGATGCGCATGGTCGCGGCAAAGGCGTAGACGGGCTTGCCCGGTGCAGCCGCGCGCAACTCACGCACCACGTGCAGCCGTTTCAGCAGCGAGGGCAGGCTGTCCTCGATGAAGCGCGAGGGCACCAGTCCACCGTAGACCAGCATGTCCAGCGACAGCACGAAGCCGTCGGCTTCAGGGGCCTGCCTGAGCAGCCAGGCACGCAGGTCGTCGCGCGGCGCAGGTGTGCGCAGGTGGCCGAGTGCCGCGACTTCGGGCAGACGCAGCGTCCAGCCGGCGCAGGCCACCAGGTCCTGGACCTGGCTGCGCACGGCCGGGCGGCCGTCCACGGTCACAGCCACCAGCACGCGGTTCATGCGGCGCCCTCCCCGCGCTGGCGCAGCGTCAGCAGGCCGAAGGGGCGCAGCACGTGACGGCGCCCGACCGGCAGCGCACGCGGATCGGGCTGGCCGTCGGCCTGCACGGCCTCCCACTGCGTGAGTTCCAGGTCCAGCGGCACGGGCACGCTGCCCGGGTTCCACAAGCGCAGTTCCAGCCGGCCGTCGACGTCACGCCGCACGCTGCTGGTCACGGCCTCGCTCTGGCCGAGGTCCACCGTCGGAGCCCATGCCTCGCCCTGGCCGCGCAGCAGCAGCAGGGGCCGCCGGAAGTGGGTGGCCAGGGCTGGCAACTGCTGCGTGCGCGCCGCGGCGCCGGCCAGCAGTTGCAGCTCGGCCACGCTGGGCCCCAGGCACTGGGCCTCGGGCGTGGCCAGGTCCGGCCCGGCGCCCACGCCGCGCGTGCGCAGGTCGCGCCGCGACAGCCAGCCCACGCTGCGCACGAGGGTGAGGCCCAGGGCTCTCTCAGTCGTCGCGCCCTCCTGTCCCGCACTCGTCGCCGGGGCGCTGACGATCTCGTGCTCATGCAGAGCGCGATGGACCACGGCCCAGGGGCCGGCGACGACCGCGCTCAGGCTGGGCTGCACGGCCACGGGCATCTCCTGCTTGCTGGGCGCATCCGGGATCTGTGCGAGCCGGATGGGCCGCTCGGTCCAGGCGAAGGCCGTGTCGCTCCAGGTGCTCGCCAGGTCCGCCGGCAAGCCCGGCAGCAGCAGCCGGGTGCGCTGGTCGCAGGCGGCGTTGTGCCAGTGCAGCCGCACGTCAAGGGCCGGTTCGTCGCCCAGCAGGCGCAGCCGGAGTTCGCCGTGGCTGGTCACGCGCCGCGGGTCCGCACCCTGACGCGCAGGGTCCAGCCCCGCCGGCAGGTCCAGCTCCAGACGCAGGGTCATCTCTTGCACCGCACCGACACGCCGCTGCTCCATCAGGGCCCATCGCGCCTCGTCGCAAACGGCGGGTGCTGCGGGTGCTGCGGGTGCGGGCGGCGGCGAGAAGTTGTAGCTGTCGCCGGCATCCAGCTCGCTTCGCAGGCTGAACGCGCGTTCAACGCGGTGCCCAAGCAAGCGATCGGTCAGCTCCAGACACCCGTGGGCCGTGAGTTCCACGCGCCAGGCCGCGTTCTCCATCACGGGGCCTGGCCCGGCCGCAATGTTGTCGTGCGGGGCGGGCCCGGCCGGGCTCGCAGATTCCACCCGCAGGGGCAGAGCGCCGAGTCCCGGCACGCAGGCCTGCAGCGCGATCTCGTAGCGGTGCCCGACCAGAGGCTCCGGAAAGTCGTCCAGGGGAGACACCAGCTCGCGCGCTTCCTGCACCGCCAGCACTTCGCAGGGCAGCGGCTGACCGTCGGCCAGGCTGATGCGGAGACTCTCGTGTCGCGCCCCCTTGAGAAAGACCTGCAGCGTGTGCCAGCCCTGCCGCTGCACCGGTAGCGGATTGAACAGCGTGCAGCGGCTGTCGTCGGCCCAGATGTCCTGCGCCGAAGGCCCGTGCTGGTGCGCCGTGCGCAGGCCCGCGGCCTGCAAGGCCTGCTCGCGGAGCCCGTCCAGCAGCTGTGACAGGTTCACGAAGCGCTGCGCCATCTCGGCGTGCACCGCATCGATGCTGCAGCCGCAGATCGAGTCATGGGCCTGCTGCTGTATCAGCGTGCGCCAGGCCCGCTCCAGCCCAGCGGGCGCGGGCGCATGAGGCGCGGCCTGCGCCCACAGCGGCTCGATCTCGCCCAGCAACCGGTCTTCTGCCTGCTGGTGGGCTTGTTTCAGCGGCCGCCGGGTGGACAGCACGTCGGGCAGCACGAAGGCCTGGGTGTTGTGGCGCAGCTCCCCGTGCAGCGTCTCGCAGGCGGCGCCGCGCGCCAGCACCTCGTCGGCATGGGCTTGCAGCGTGGACCAGCGCAGTCTGAAATCGCCCTGCGCCTGGTTGAAGGCGTGCAGGCGTTGCGCGAGGTTCTCGGCCGGGGCCAGGTGGTCCCCACCGTGCGGCAGCAGCAGCGGGCCGCCCACCTGCGGGTCACGTCGCGCGGCCAGCTGGCGCAGCAGCGCAAGCAGCCGCTCGGGGTCTTGCGGCCCGTGCAGGGGGATGAGGTAGTAGCCGGCGGTGAGGAACACGGTGCGCGCCACCGTGCCGTCGGGGGCCACCCAGTCGAAGCGGTCGCGCGTGGCATCGGCCCCGCGCCACAGCACGGCCTGCTCGATGCCGAACTGGGCCAGCACCTGCGGCATCTGCGCCACGTGCCCGAAGGTGTCGGGCAGGTAGCCCAGGCGCTGGGCCGGCCCGAGCCGCGCGGCGTCGGCCAGCCCGAAGGCCAGGTTGCGGATGAGGGATTCACCGCTGACCAGGAACTCGTCGGCCGAGACATACCAGGGCCCGAGGATGAGCCGCCCGGCCTCGGCATGGCGACGCAGGCGCTGCGCCATCTCAGGCGGCGCCGTGGCCAGCAGGTCTTCCACGGCGACGGTCTGGCCGTCGAAGAGGAAGGACGGCAAGGCGCCGCTGTCCAGCGCGTCCAGCACCTGGGCCATCACGGCCTGCAGGCGCAGCAGCGTGGTTTCGCGCGGGAGGTACCACTCGCGGTCCCAGTGGGTGTGGGCCACCACATCCACGTCCTGGGGGCCGTTCGCGGCGGGGGCCAGAGGCGTGCTCATCCCTTGACCGCGCCCTTGAGAGCGCCCTCTATGAAGTGCCGCTGGCTGAAGATGAACACGGCCAGCACGGGCAGCAGCGAAAACACCGCGCCGGCGGCCACCAGGCGCCAGTCCATGGAGAAGGTGTTCGCCAGCCGGTTGACGCCCAGCGGCAGCGTGAAGCGTGCCGGGTCGTCGGTGATGATGAGCGGCCACAGGAAGTCGCCCCACACGGCCACGAAGCTGAACACCGCCAGCGTGGCCAGGGAGGGCCGCACCAGGGGCAGCATCACATGCCACCAGATGCGCAGCCGGCTCACGCCCTCTACCAGTGCTACGTCCTCCAGCGCGCCGGGCACCGACAGGAAGGCCTGGCGCATGAAGAACACGCCGAAGGCGGTGCAGGCATGAGGCAGCACCAGACCCAGCACGGTGTTCTGCAACCCCAGCGCCAGGGCCAGTTCGTACACCGGGATCATCAGCAACTGAAAGGGCACCATCATGGTGGCCAGCAGCGTGCCGAAGACCAGCCCGCGGCCCTTGAAGCGCATGCGTGCCAGCGGATAGGCGGCCAGGGAGGCCAGCAGCAGGTTGGCCGCCACGGCCAGGGTCGCGACCAGGGCGCTGTTGCCCAGGTAGCTCAGGAAGGGCTGCGAGTCCAGCACGCGGGCGTAGTTGGCCAGCGTCGGCTCGCGCGGCAGCAGGTCAGGCGGGAAGGCGTACAGGTTCTCCCCCGGGCCTTTCAGGGAGGTCGACAGCAGCCACAGGAACGGCCCGATGGTCAGGCCCACCAGCAGGCTCAGCACCAGAAGACGCAGCGCCTTGTCGGCGAGGTCACGTCGGCTGCGGGCGTTACCGAGGGTACGTCTCACCGGGGGGTCTCCCCGCCCGGGGTGCGCAGCAACCGCAGGTGCAGCAGCGACAAGGCCAGCGTAATGGCGAACAGCACTACCCCCATGGCCGCGGCATAGCCCATCTCGAAGTCGACGAAAGCGGACTCATACAGCAGGTAGACCAAAGTCTTGGTGCTGTCCAGCGGCCCCCCCTGGGTCATCACGTACACCTCCTCGAAGACCTTCATGGCGCCGATGCTCGACATCACCGCCACCACCGCGATCTGCGGGCGCAGCATAGGGATGGTGATGTACAGGGTCTGCTGCCAGCGGCTCACGCCCTCGAGCTCGGCCACCTCGTACATCTGCCCGGGAATGGCCTGCAGGCCGGCCAGGTAGATCACCATGTAGTAGCCCATGCCGCTCCAGGCCGTGACCGCCATCACGGCAAACAGGGCGTTGGCCGGGTCGGTGAGGAAGGCCACGGGCTGGCTGGCCAGACCCGTGGACAGCAGGAAGTGATTGAGCAGACCGCGCTCCTCGTAGATCCACTTCCACACCAGTGCGCTGATCACCAGCGAGGTGACCACTGGCAGGTACAGCGCGGCGCGGAAGAAGGCCAGGCCGGGCAGCGCCCGGCGCACCAGCAGGGCCAGGAAGATGGGCGCCACCACCAGCACCGGCACCACCACCACGAGGTAGGTCAGGGTGTTGCGCAGCGCGGCCCAGAAGAAGGGGTCGGTCCACAGGCGCAGGTAGTTGGCGAGCCCTACCGGCTGCGCGGGCGTGATCATGTTGAAGTCGGTGAAGCTCAGCGCCAGCGCCTTGAGCGCCGGGTAGAGCACGACCAGGCCGATGACGGCGCAGCCCGGCGCCAGGAACAGCAGCGCTGCCCAGGGGCCTTGAGCCCTTGCGGACCTCATGCCCGGCACCCCAGCAGCGGCGCCCACAGCCGGCACACCTCCTGCACCGCCTGCGCGGCGGTGCTGCGGCCCACCATGGCCGACTGCAGTTGCCGCACAAAGCTGCTGCGCAGCTTGTTGTAGTGACGCAAGGGCGGCACCAGCACCGCGCCGTCGAACACCTGACGCACCGAAATGGCGCGCGCCTGATCCAGCAGACCGTCCCCGCTGGCCTGCTGGAACAGCGCTGCATCGTAGCTGGCGCGGGTGCTGGGCAGCAGCGGCACGCGCTGCACCAGTGCAGTCTGGTTCTCGGCGCTGGTGACGAACTGCGCGAAGGCAAAGGCCAGCGCGGGTTGTGGGCTGGCGCTGGGCACGGCCAGGTTCATCGCGGCAATGTTCGGCGGTGCCTGGGGTGACGTGACCTGCGGCGCCACGCCCACCTGGGCATACAGGCCGGGGTTGTTGCGCCGCAGGTGGGCGATGAATTGCATGCCCGTAGCCACCATGGCCACCTGGCCGCTGAGAAACTGCGCCACGGCCGACCGATGGCCCTCGGTCAGCACGCTGCGGGGAATCCACTGCCGCTGGTACAGCTCGCGGTGGAACTCGAACGCGGCCACGCCAGCCGGGCTGTCGAAACCGGGGCGGCACCCGTCGGACGTGAGCAGCGGGCCTGCCATCGACACCAGGTTCTCCAGCGGGGCCGAACCGTCCATGGCCGGAAACCAGGCGTAGGTGCCTGCCCGCTCCCGCAAGGCCTGCGCGGCTTGGCGCAGCGCCTCGAAACTGGCGGGCGGCGCTGTGCCGGCGCGCTCCAGCAGATCGCGCCGGTACAGGGTGACCGTGGTGCTCAAGTACCAGGGCAGGGCAAACGGCAGGCCGGCGAGCTGGTTGGCGGCCCACGCAGAGGGCAGGTAGGCCGCCTGCTCGGCACCCGAGAGGTACTTTCTCGGATCAGCCAGTGCGCCCAGTTCGGCCAGGCGCGACGAGAACTGCGGGTTCAGGTTGACCACGTCGGGCGCCGTGCCGGCGGCCAGGCTGGCCAGCACCTTGCGCTCGGCCTCGGCCCAGGGCACGTCCACCCACTTGACGCGCACCCCGGGCTGGGAAGCCTCGAAGCGCGAGATCAGCCCGTTGACGTAGTCGTTGTGGAACGGGGCGAGCTGCATGGTCCAGAAGACCAGCTCGCGTCGGGGCACGGGCGCCGCCAGACCAAGCCGGGCTGCGCCAGCCAGGGCGGCCGCGGGCAGCGGGGTCAGCAAACGGGTCAGCAGACGGCGGCGCGACACGGAGTTCATTCCCGCAATGAATATACCACCGGCCCGCCAAAACTGGGCCAAATGGTCTATATTCGTGACATTTCAGACCGAGCTGAAAGTCGCCCCCTCCTCCGCCCCCTCCTCCGCCCCCATGGACCGAGCCCAGAAACGCGAGCTGCTCAAGCGCAGCCTGCAGGCCATCCTGCAGCAAACAGGTGACGGCATGCGCCTGCCCCCCGAGCGCGACCTGGCCGAACGCCTGGGCGTGGCGCGCGAGACCTTGCGCCGCGCCTTGCAGGAACTGCAGGCCGAGGGCCTGCTGCAGCGGCGCCAGGGGGCCGGTACCTTCGTGGCCGCGCAGAGCTGGGTCAAGCCCCTGGTCCTGCGCTCCTTCTCAGAGGACATGCGCGAACGCGGCCTGGTGCCCTCCAGCAGCATCCTGTCCATCCGCACCCTGCGCGCCGACGCCCGGGTGGCGCTCAAGTTGAAGATCATCCCGGGCAGCCCGGTGCTGGAGTTGCGCCGCCTGCGCCTGGCCAGTGGCGAGCCCATGGCGCTGGAAGAGGTCTTCCTGGCCCAGGACCGGGTGCCCAGCTTCGACCCGGCCTGCCTGGCCACGCTGTCCCTGTACGAGGTGCTGCAGCGCGACCACGGCATCCAGGTGCGCAACGCCGCCCAGGAAATCCAGGCCACGGTGCTGACCGAGGACGAGGCCGTGCTGCTGGACGTCGCGCCGTTCAGCCCGGCGTTGCTGGTGGAGCGGCAGGTCTTTTCCACCACCGGCGAGATCGTGGAGTTCGGCAAGAGCCTGTACCGGGCGGACCGCTACCGCTTCGAGGTGAATGTGGGTCGTGCGCTGATGGAGGAGGGCCCCGCCCCGTGAGCGGCTTGGCCCCCAACCACCGCAGGGACCTTCAGGCCGTGGACGCTGCGCTACGGGGCGGGCTGGTTGTGTCCTGCCAGCCCGTGGACGGCGGGCCCTTGGACGATGACGGTGTGGTGGCACGCATGGCCCGCGCCGCCGTGGCCGCCGGCGCGGTGGCCGTGCGCATCGAGGGCGCACGGCGGCTGGCCGTCGTCCGGCAGGCGGTCGAGGTGCCGGTCATCGGGATCGTCAAGCGCGACCTGGCCGACTCGCCGGTGCGCATCACCCCCTTCATCGAGGACGTGCGGGCCCTGGCGGCCGCGGGGGCGGACATCGTGGCGGTGGACGTGACACGGCGGCCTCGCCCGGTGCCCGTGCAGGTGTTGCACCAAGCCATCCTGGAATGCGGTGTGCTCGCCATGGCCGATGCGTCTGAGGCTGAAGACGCCCTGGCGGCCTGGGACCAGGGCTTTCACATCGTGGGCACCACGCTGTCGGGCTACACCGGCGGCCCGGTGCCTGGTTCGCCCGATCTGGACCTGGTGGGCCGACTGGCGGCGGCAGGATGCCGTGTCATGGCCGAGGGCCGCTACGACACGCCGGCCCTGGCGGCCCAGGCCCTGAGCCGCGGCGCCTGGGCCGTGACCGTGGGTTCGGCCCTGACGCGTCTGGAAGTCGCCACGGGCTGGTTCGTGCAGGCCCTGGGCCCGTCCCGTCTACGGGTAAACGATGAATTGGTCTAGTAGATACGCCGGCCCTGGCCCCCTAAAATGGACCGGCGGTCTGGTTCTTCGGTGTCGGGATGTCCCGGCGCCCCCTTTACTTCCACCGCACCGTCGCATGACTCCAAGGAGCTTCTCATGACCTTCCGCCTCCAGCCCGTGGCCCTGGCCGTTTCGACCCTGGTTCTCGGTTTGTCTCAGCCTGTCCTGGCCCAGCAGGCCAAGGCCGATGACAAGAAGGACCAAGCCCAGACCATCGAGGTCACGGGCATCCGCGCCTCGATCGAGCGCTCGCTCAACACCAAGCGCGCCGCCGACACCAACATCGAGGCCGTGTCCGCGGAGGACGTGGGCAAGATGCCCGACAAGAACATCGCCGACGCCCTGTCGCGCCTGCCCGGCGTGAACGTGCAGTACGGCGGTGCGTTGGCCATGGACGAGGCCGAGCGGGTGGCCATCCGCGGCACCAGCCCCAACCTCAACCTCGTCACCGTCAACGGCCACGCCCTGAGCTCGGGCGACTGGCACGTGGGCGACCAGGCGGGCAGCGGCCGCAGCGTGGGCTTCGGCCTGATGCCCTCGCAGCTCATCGGCCAGACCATCGTCTACAAGAGCAGCCGCGCCGACATCACCGAGGGCGGCATCTCGGGCAGCGTGGACATCCTGCCCCGCAAGCCCCTGAGCTTCAAGAAGGGTATCAGCGGCGAGGTGTCGCTGGGCCTGGCGCACGCCACGCTGGCCGGCACCACCGACCCGCAGCTCAGCGGCCTGGTGGCCTGGAAGAACGACAGCAACACCTTCGGCTTCCTGGCCCAGGCCTTCAAGGAAGACCGCCACCTGCGCCGCGACGGCCAGGAGATCTTCGGCTACAACGTCATTTCAGTGGCCCAGGCCACGGCCTCGGGCAACCCCGACCTGGCCGGCAAGCGCATCACTGGCAGCCTGAATTCGGCCATGTTCGAGGGCGTGCGCCAGCGCTCGGGTGGCTACCTGGGCCTGCAGTTCAAGCCCAATGCCAATGCAGAGATCAACGTCAGCGCCTTCCGCGCCCAGCTCGACGCCGACAACTACAACAGCTCGGCGTATGCCCTGCCCTTTGGCCTGGTCAATAACGCGGGCTACCTGATCAAGGACGCCGTGATCACGGGCGACGTGGTCACCAGCGCCAAGATCACCAAGCCCGCCACCTACACCGGCAACGTGGTGGGCCTGCAGTTCGACCACTTCAACCGCGAGGGCGCCCAGTCCACCAGTTCGTTCTACGACGTGGACGGCAAGTTCAACCTCACCAACGCGCTGACGGTGCGCGCCCGCATCGGCTACACCGAGGGCAGCGGCACCACGGCCTCGCAGCCCAGCCTGGTCTACGGCCTGCTGAGCCCGCAGTCGGTGAACTTCAGCCAGACCGCCTCGGCGCCAGCCCAGTACAGCATCCTGAACGCCGCCGGGGCGGCCATCGACCTGACCAAGGTGGCCAACTTCTCCCTGCTGACCAACCAGGGGGCGGCGGTGAAGGCCATGGACAAGGAGTCCTACCTGCACCTGGACGGCGACTACAAGCTCGCCAGCAAGGTGGTGCCCATGCTGAAGTTCGGTGTGCGCGCTTCCAAGCACAACCGCACCTACGACGTGATCAACCCGCGCTGGAACGCGCAGGACAACGCCGCCGGTCCCATCGCCACCACGGCGGCGGACTACCCCTTCATCCCCATCACGGGCGGCACGCTGATCAAGCAGTCGGTCGTGGCGGATGCCGCGCGGCCCGTGCCGGCCACCCTCTATCCCTCGGATTGGTTCTCCGGCGGCGTGGGCAATTTCCCGCGCGAGGTGTTCCGCTTCGACATGGGCCAGATGAAGGCCTTCACCGACCAGTACATCAACTGGGACCCGGTGCTCAACCGCAACCTGTCCGGCGGCTACCAGGTCAAGGAAGACAACACCGCGGCCTACGCCATGGGCGAGTACGAATTGAGCGACGCGGTGACAGGCAACTTCGGTGTGCGCTTCGTGCAGACCAAGCTGGCCTCGCTGTCGTACCAGGCGCTGACCAGCGGCACGGCTGCGGGCCAGTGCGTGGTGCTGCAACCGTGCTCGGTGCCCGAGGCCATCGTGGGTTCTCGGGTCGCCACCTACGTCCCGCGGCTGGTCAACACCACGAGCAATGACGTGCTGCCCAGCTTCAACCTGCGCTGGGACCTGGCCAAGGACATGATCGGCCGGGCCGCCGTCTCGCGCAGCCTGGGGCGCGCCAACTACAACGAACTGGCCGGCGCCGTGTCGCTGAACGACACCCTGCTGACCGGCTCCAGCGGCAACCCCAAGCTCAAGCCCATCCTGTCGGACAACCTGGACCTGACCCTGGCCTGGTACTTCGCCCCGCGCGCCTATGTGTCAGGCGGCGTCTTCGCGCAGAACATCTCCAACTACGTGAAGACGGGTACCTCGTCCATCGACTACTTCAACATCGCCCAGAACAAGGTCACCACCTACCTGGTGACCTCGCGCAAGGGGGTGTCGGCCAAGCTCCAGGGCGTGGAAGGCGCGCTGGAGATGCCCGTGGGCAAGGGCTTCGGCTTCGGTGCCAACGCCACCTACGTGGACTCCAAGGACGAGGACGGCGCCCCCATGCTGGGCACCTCCACCTGGACGTACAACCTGCGCGGCTTCTACGAAGACGACAAGCTCACAGCGAGCCTGGCCTGGAACTACCGCACCGACTACGCCATCGGCTTCGTCGGGGACGGCACGCTCAAGCCCCTGGTCAACAGCGCCGGGGTCATCACACAGTACAACGGCCAGCACCGCTATGCCGGGGCCGGCAGCCTGTCGCTGTCCATCGGCTACCGGTTCACCAAGGACATCAGCATCCACCTGGATGGCAACAACCTGAACGACCCGATCCGCCACACCTACTACCTCAACGAGAACGCCCCGGGCTATTGGCACCAGAACGGGCGCCAGTTCTTCCTGGCCCTGCGCGCCAAGATGTAAGTGGGGGGCGAACCCGGCCTGGGCCTGGACGCGGGCGGCACGCAGACCCGCTGGGCCCTGGCCCTGGCCTCAGGGCAGGCGCTGGCTGAAGGCGCGGTGGCGCCTTTCAGCGGCCAGCAGGTGCATTCGCCGGAAGGCCGGGAGTCGATCAGCCAGGCGCTGGGCGAGATTCGGCAGGCTTTGCGCGATGCCCGGCTGCCCGCGCCCGCGGCCGTCTGGGCCGGGGTGACCGGCCACGACGAGCAGTCGGGGGGCGGCCTGCTGCAACTGCTTCAGGCAGCGCTTGCCTTGCCTGAAGCCCGCATCCATTTGTACAACGATGTCGAGCTGGCCTGTCGCCTGTGCTTCGCGCCGGGCCAGGGGTATGTGGTCTACAGCGGCACCGGCTCCATCGGTGTGTTTGTCGATGCATCAGGCGCCATGCACCGGGCGGGCGGGCGAGGCAGCCTGCTGGGCGACGAGGGCAGCGGCCACTGGATCGCAAGGCAGGCCTTGGCCCAGGTGTGGCGCGGCGAGGACGACGCGCCCGGATCCATGGCCTCCTCGGCCTTGGCGCAGGCGCTGTTCGAGCGGATCGGCGGGCACGGTTGGGACGATACCCGGCGCTTCATCCATCTCAGCGACCGCGGCGCACTTGGTACCCTGGCCCTGGCCGTGGCCCAGGTGGCCGAAACGGATACCGGTGCACGACGCCTTCTGGGCCAGGCCGGCGAGGAACTGGCGCGGCTGGCCAGGCTGCTCATCGCCCGCCACGGCATGCGCCCGGTGGTGGTGTGCGGCCGCGCCGCTTCCCTGCACCCGGTGATCGAGGCATCGCTGCGCCGTTGTCTGCCCCCTGGAACCGCCTGCGAGTTCCGCAACCTGCAACCGCACCGAGAAGGCGCCGTCAGGGCGGCGGAGTGCCTGGGCTGAGGTTCAGGCGTCCTGGCGTGGGCGGGCGTTGCGCCGCGGCGCGCACGGCCCAGACCACTCCGCCCACCAGCAGCGTGGCACCGGCCAGGGTGAACGCGTCGGGCCAGCGCCCGCGCAGCACCCAGGCGTAGCTGAGGGCGGCCAGGGTCTCGAAGACGATCAACTGGCCCACGAGC
Source organism: Betaproteobacteria bacterium (assembly GCA_037127635.1). Classification (GTDB taxonomy): domain Bacteria; phylum Pseudomonadota; class Gammaproteobacteria; order Burkholderiales; family Burkholderiaceae_C; genus Rubrivivax. Next base: position 20,240 of record JBAXYD010000038.1, read on the forward strand.
AACGGCGGCAGGCGCTGGCTGGCCTCGTTCCAGCACAGCGTACCCAGCCAGGACGCGAACAGTCCGATGGCGAACATGAGACCCAGGAACAGTTCCGGCGTGGGCCCGAAAGGCATCTCGAGCGCCTGGCCGGTGGCGTCGTTCCAGGCCCAGAACAGTGCGAAGCCCCCGGCCGCCAGCGGCAGCGTGACCAGGCCCTGCGCGGTGGCCCAGGCGCGCGGCGAGCGGTCAGCATGGGCGCGCAGCCAGTCGGCATTGCGGATGGGGTACCAGGTCCAGCAGATCACCGCCCCCACGGCCAGCAGCGCGCCCAGCGCGTAGCGGTTGAGGCTGGAGCCCAGGACTGGGCCCGTGCCGGCCAGGCTTCCATCGGCGCCTGCGGCGGGGGCACTTTGCGGAGTGTTCGTCAAGGCGGCGGACTGCAGTTGGACCCATTCCACGTGGTTGACGCAGGCGATGCCGGCAGCGATCAGCAGCAGCGAAGGGGCCAGCTGACGCCAGGGCAAGCGCCCGTCGCGCAGCCTCACATCGGGAGAGCCGCGCAGGTTGGACACGACGGCAATCACCACCGGCAAGGTGCCGATGATCATGGTGGGCAGCGGCCCACCCGCGCGCTGGATGGCCGCGGCCAGGAACAGGTAGTACAGGAGGTTGCCCACCAGCGACAGCTTGAGCGCCTCGACCCAGTCCGCGCGGCTCAGGCGGGCGAGCTGCGCTCGGTCCCACCAGGCCAGCGGCAGCGCGATCAGGCCGAAGGCGAGATAGCGCGCAAAGGACTGCAGCACTGCCGGGTACTCCGGCAGCAGCAGCGGCGCCACGAACACCAGGCCCCACATGAGGCCGGCCAGCAGGGCGAACAGGGTGCCGGTGGCGAGTTGGGCCCGGATCATGCCCGCGCGTGCTCTTGCACCGCCAGGCGCTCCATCCAGTGCCGCGTCAACGGCGTCACGGGCTTGGCCAGGCGGCGCTCGTTCAGCAGGGCCCGGCCCAGGTTGCGCCGGCCGCCGCGCGCACTGGCCGCCAGCAGGGTCTGGTCGATGAGGTCGCGCTGGGCGTGGCTGCCGCCGAAGCGCTGGGCCACGGCGCGCACGGGGTAGAGCATGTCGGCGGCGCCGTCGGCGTCGCCGCGCGTCAGCGCCAGCAGCGCGCGCATCAGCGGCAGGCCCACCTCGCGTGCCATCTTGTGGTTGGCGCGCCGGGCGTCGTCTGCCGCCATGGCGCGCTGGGCGCAGCGCGCCAGCCAGGACTCCGCCCGGCCCACCTCCCCGGCCATCAGCAGCGTGGCCATGGCGTGCACATCGTTGAAGGCGTAGTAGCCGGCGTGGGCATCGCCCAGCGCCCAGCCGTCGGCCAGGGCACGCGCCGCGGCGTGCACCTCCTGGCCCAGCAGGTGCAGCCGCCACAGCATGGCCGCGGCGTCCACGCGCTGCAGCGTGACCTGCAGCGCCTCACCGCTCAACTGCCGGTCAACGATGCGCAGCACGCCGGCGGTGTCCAGCCCCTCCAGGCGGAACAGCGCCGTGTGCCACCACAGGTGGGCGGCGAAGCCGTTGCCTTCGGCCCACACGCCCTGGTGCTGGCGCAGCCAGGCGGCACCCTGCTCGAATCGGCCCTGCATCTCCATCACGTGCGCCACGGCGTGCACCGCCCAGGGCACCTGCGGGTTGAGTTGCAGCGCGCGCCGTCCGGCCTCCTCGGCCTGCGGATAGAGGTTGCATTCCTCCAGGCCGAAGGCGTGCAGCGACAGCACATGGGCGTACAGCGGATCGGCCTCGTCCCATTCGGGCAGGGCGCGCGCGGGGCGCAGGCGCAGCCCGGCGGCGTCGCCGCGGTAGAAGTCCCACAACTGGGCCCATTGCAGCGCCAGGGCGTCGCGCGGGTGGTCCAGCAGCAACTCGTCCCAGGTGCGGCAGGCGGCCGCCCAGCGGCCGTCCAGCACCTGCTGCACCGCCTCCAGGTGTGCGCGTTCGCGCGGGGTGCAGCCGCGCTCCAGGGCGCGCGCCTGCGCCAGGTGCGCAGCGGCCTCGTCCACCAGCCCCGGCTCGGTCAGGCTGAGCAGAAAACCGGCCTTCATCACATGCGGCAAGGCCCAGCCAGGGTCGGCCGCAGCGGCGGCGTCCAGGTCGGCCAGCGGCGCGTCGTAGAAGGACATCATCCGCCACAGCGCACGCTCGGCGTGGTCGCGCGCGGCGCCAGAGGCCGTACCCGTGGGGTTGCCGCGCAGGTCCGGAGCGTTCACTGGACGACCCTTCGGTCACTGCGTGACCACCGCCCCGAGGGAGGAACGCGCTCCCTTCGGAGCAGCCGCGCGGGAGCGCTCACGCGGACTGCGGCGGCTGCGGCCAGGGCCGCGGCGTGGGCCGCATCTGTTCCCAGGCGCGGGCCAAGCGCATCACGCCGATGTCGTCGTGGCGCTGTCCCACGATCTGCAGCCCGATGGGCTGGCCGCCCGCGGTGACGCCACAGTCGATGCTGGCCGCGGGCTGCTCGCTCATGTTGTAGGGCAAGGTGAAGGGGATGTGTTCAAACGGGCGCGTGGGGTCGTTGATCGGGCTGGCCCAGTCGGCCGGGTAGCTGGCCACCGGGTTCACAGGCGAGAGCACGAAGTCGAAGGGCTGGCAGGCCGCCACGGCCGCCTCGCGCAGCGCCGCCATCTGGCTGTAGCCGTGGAAGACCTCGGCGGCGCTCAAGGTGGTGCCCGTGGCGACCCACTGGCGGATGTAAGGCAGCACCTGGGCCTGGCGTTCCGCAGGCAGTGCGCTCATGTCCAGGTACGAACGCATGCGCCAGAAGCGGTCCATGCCGTCGGCCATCTCGCGGGTGGAGAACGCTCCCATGGGCTCCACGATGGCGCCGGCGGCCTCGAAGGCGCGCGCCGCAGCATGCACCGCCGCCAGCGTTTCAGCGTCCGCCGGCAGGCCCCAGCCCGCCTCCAGCTGCAGGCCAATGCGCAGGCCGCGCAGCTCGATGTGCAGGTCGTCCCAGTCGATGCTATGCGCAGGCAGGCTGGTGGTGTCGCGCCAATCCGGCTGGGTGAGCGGACGCATCATCAGCGCGGCGTCGGTGACGGTGCGCGTCATCGGCCCGGCCACGCGCCCGGCGTAGGGGGGCTTGATGGGGATGCGCCCGAGGCTGGGCTTCAACCCGAACAGGCCGCACAGCCCGGCGGGCAGGCGGATGGAGCCGCCGATGTCGGTGCCCACGTGCAGCGGGCCGTAACCTGCCGCGGCAGCGGCCGCCGCCCCGGCACTGCTGCCGCCGGGGTTCAGCGCCAGGTTCCAGGGGTTGCGCGACAGATGGTGAAAGCTCGACAGCCCTGAGGTCAGCATGCCGTAGTCGGGCATGGTGGTTTTGCCCAGCAGCACGCAGCCGGCCTCGCGCAGCCGCGCGGCCGGCGGGGCGTCCTCCGCCGCCGGCACCAGCACCGTGGCGGCCGTGCCCGCGGGCAGGGGCACACCCTTCGTGGCAATGTTCTCCTTGAGCGTGAGCGGCACGCCATCCAGGGGCGACAGCGCCCGGCCCGCGCGCCAGCGGGCTTCGCTCTCGCGGGCCTGGCCCAGCGCGCCCTCGGGGTCGTAGGCGTAGAGCGCGCACAGCCGCGGCTCCCAGCGCGCGATGTGGGCGATCACCGCCTGGGTGACCTCCACGGGGGAGGCCGCGCCCGTGGCGTACAGGCGCGAGAGCTCGGTCGCGCTCAGCTCGTGAAGTTCAGACATGGCGCTCTCGCAAGAAAACCTTGTTGCCGGCCCCAAGAAGCCGTTCGCACTGAGCCCTTCGACTTCGCTCAGGACAGGCCTGTCGAAGTGCGCGCGCGGGCTTCGACGAGCTCAGCCCGAACGGTTTCTTCATGCACGCCGGGTGCAGTCGCGGGCCTGGGATGCTCAGCCCCAACTGACCGCGGCCATGTCGTTGGCGAAGATGGGCGAGCTGTTCCACAGGCCCTTCAGGCCCTTGCGGAACACCGCCACCTGCGCCGGGTTCCAGATCCAGGCGTTGACGGCGTCCTCGGCCAGCTGGCGCTGGATCTCGCGCCACAGCCGGCCCTTCTCCTGGCCGTTGGAGGTGGCCGCCAGCGTGGCCACCAGGCCGCGGAACTTGGCGCTGTCGTAGCCGAAGTAGTAGTTCGGGTCGGCGTAGGCGGTGGCGTAGTCCAGCGGCTCCACGTGGTTGATGATGGTCAGGTCGAAGTTGCCCTTGAAGGGGCCGCTCAGCCACTGCGCCCACTCCACGTTCTCGATCTTGGCGTTGATGCCCACCTTGGCCAGCTGCGCGGCAATGATTTCGCCGCCCTTGCGGGCATAGGCCGGCGGCGGCAGCGTCAGCGTCAGGTTCAGCGGGCCGTTGATGCCGGCTTCCTTGAGCAGCGCGCGCGCCTTGTCCGGGTTGTGCGGGTACAGGACGGTCAGGTCCTGGTAGCCGATGTCGGTGGGCGCGAAATGGCTGCCGATGGGCTTGCCCAGGCCTTCCTGCGCGCCGTCGATGAAGGCCTTGCGGTCGATGGCGTGGGTGATGGCGCGGCGCACGCGCACGTCGTTCAGCGGCGCCTTGCGGTTGTTGATGGCCAGCACGCCCTTGCCGGCAGTGCTGCCGATCTCCACCGTGAAGCGCTTGTCGCCCTGGAACTGCTTGAGCGCCGTCAGCGCACCAAAGCGCGGCATGCCGTCGATGTCACCGGCCAGCAACGCGGCCACCTGGGCGGCCGGGTCGTTGATGAAGCGGAAAGTGACCTTCTTGATCTTGACCTTGGCCGCGTCGCGGTGGCCGTCCCACTTCACCAGCGTGACCGCGCTGCCCTTGGCCCAGTTCTCCAGCTTGTAGGGGCCGGTGCCCACGGGCTTGGTGGCCGCTGTGGCGGCGCTGCTCGGGTGCAGGATGACGGCGGTGTTCTCGCCCAGGCGGAAGGGCAGCGTGGAGTCGGCCTTGTCCAGCACCAGGATGACGGTGTGCTCGTCATGCGCCACGATGGTGGAGATGTTGTCGAACACGGCCTTCTTGGCCTTGTTGGTGCTGCCCGGCGCCTTGGCGCGCTCGAAGCAGGACTTCACGGTCTCGGCGGTCAAGGCCGAGCCGTCGGAGAAGGTCACGCCCTTGCGCAGCTTGAAGGTATAGGTCTTGCCGTCGGGCGTGTGGCCCCAGGTCTCGGCCAGCAGCGGCGTCACGGCGCCGTCCACGTTGATCTTGGTGAGGCCCTCGAACACGTTGTAGTGCACGATCTCGCCAATGGCCGCCGAAGGCGCCGTGGTGGGGTCCAGGCCTGGCGGCTCCAGCACCATGGCGATGACCGCGCTGTCCTTGCGCGACTGTGCCAGGGCTTCGGGCAGCGCGCCGGCCAGCGACACGCCAGCCAGCAGGGTGTTGAGGTGACGGCGGGACAGATCCATGAGGCAACTCCTTGCGTAAGGGTTTCGGCGGGTTCCGGGGGCCGGTCAGGCCGCCCAGGTGGGTGATTTTGCGACGGGCGCACTGGGGGGCCTGACTTCAGGCATCTCGGCCAGCGGCACCAGGCCGGGCACGGCCGCCAGCAGGCGTTGCGTGTAGGGGTGTTCGGGGCGCTGGAACAGGCGCGTCGGTGGGCCTTGCTCGACGATGCGGCCGGCCTGGAGCACCACCACCTCGTCGCACACCAGGTCCACCACGCTCAGGTCGTGGCTGATGAAGAGATAGGTCACGCCGAACTGGTCCTGCAGGTCCTGCATCAGGTTCAGCACCTGGGCCTGCACCGAGACGTCCAGCGCACTCACGGGCTCGTCGGCCACGATCAGCTTGGGCCGCGTGATCAGCGCGCGGGCGATGGCGATGCGCTGGCGCTGGCCGCCGGAGAACTCGTGCGGGTACTTGGCGAGGTCAGCGGCGCGCAGGCCTACGGCTTCCAGCGCCTGCCCCGCACGTGCGCGCTGCTCGCTGCGCGAGGCACCGTGCAGCACGGCCAGCGGCTCGGCCACGGTCTGCCCCACCGTGCGGCGCGGGTCCAGCGAGCCGTAGGGGTCCTGAAAGACCATCTGCACCTTGGAGCGGGTGCGACGCAACTCGGCCGGCGGCAGCGTGTTCAGATCCTGCCCGTCCAGGAGCACACGGCCGGCCGTGGGCGCCTCCAGTGCCATCACCAGTCGCGCCAGCGTGCTCTTGCCCGAGCCCGACTCGCCCACGATGCCCAGGCTGCGCCCGGGGTGCAGCGTGAAGCTCACGTCGTCCAGCGCCTGCACCACCGGGGCGGCCGACCACAGGTGCTCGCGCGGCAGGCGGTACCGCTTGCTGACGTGGTCGATGACGAGCAGGGGCTCGGTCATGCGCAGGCCCCTTGGTCGGCCCGTGCCCACCGGGCTTGGGCTGGCAGATCGCCGCTGTCGGATGGGCAGGTGCCAGGGCTCATGCAAGGGCATCCTGCAACGGCGCCTCGGTCCATGCGTCGGCCTTCACGCACCGCGCAAAGTGTCCGGGCGCCACCTCCACGTTCGGCGGTTCTGCCGCGCGGCAGCGCTCTTCGGCCAGGCTGCAGCGCTCGGCAAAGGGACAGCCGGCGGGCATGGCGGCCAGCTCCGGCACCTTGCCGGGAATGGTGGCAAGACGGGTGCCGCGTGCCAGCCCGATGCGCGGCCGGGCCGCGAACAGGCCGCGCGTGTAGGGGTGGGCCAGGCGCGCGAAGACTTGGGCCGTGGGCCCGCTTTCCACCACGGTGCCGGCGTACATCACCAGCATGCGGCGCACGGTCTGTGCCATCACGCCCAGGTCGTGGCTGATGAGCAGCAGACCCATGCCATCTTCGGCCACCAACTGGGCGATCAGGTCCAGCACCTCGCGCTGGATGGTGACGTCCAGCGCCGTGGTGGGCTCGTCGGCGATCAGCAGGTCCGGCCCGCAGGCCAGGGCGATGGCGATCACCACGCGCTGGCGCTGGCCGCCAGAGAGCTGGTGCGGGTAGGCGTCCAGGCGCTGTGAGGCCTGTGGCAGCCGCACCCGCTCCAGCAACCGCAGCGCCTGCGCGCGCGCCTCGCGCCCGCTCACGCCCTTGTGCAGCCGCAGCGACTCGGCAATCTGCCGCCCGATGGTGTGCAGCGGGTTCAGCGCCGTCATCGGTTCCTGGAACACCATGCCCATCCTTGCGCCGCGCAGCGTGCACAGCGCCGCCTCGTCCAACGTGGTGAGTTCCTGGCCAGCCAGGCGGATGGAGCCCGCCACCTTCGCCCCTTCCGGCAGCAGGCCCATCAGCGCCAAGGCGGTGATGGACTTGCCGCAGCCCGATTCGCCGATCAACCCCACAGTGTCGCCGCGGGCCATGGAAAACGAGATGCCACGCAGCGCATCGGCCGGGCCGCGGCTGGTTGGGAGGGTGACGCGCAGGTCCCGGACGTCGAGCAGGTTCACGCCGCGACGATAACCTCGAATCCGCCCGGAATCCGGCCCAGGCTGTCCTCCGCCTGTCCTCAGGTTGCGCGCCAGCTGTGCGCAAACAACCCGGACCCTTGCTGCCTGGTCAATCATTGCCTGGGCAATTGATAATGCGGGTCGTTCTTACCCTTGCCCCGACCTCTGCACCATGTCCGGCACACCGCCAGGCCCCGACCCCGCCACGCCCGCCATGCCAGGGTCCCGGGCTGCGGTCTTCTATGACGGCCAGCACTACGACGCCACCGACAGCGTGGGCTACCGCCTTTTTCGCGTGCTCACCGCCATGCGCCGGGAGATCGATGTGCGCATGGCCGAGCACGGCCTGACCGACGCGCAGTGGCGTCCGCTGTGGCTGCTGAGGATCGGCCGCGCCCGCAGCCCGCAGGAACTGGCGCGCGAGCTCGACATCGACGCCGGCGCGGTCACGCGGCTGCTGGACCGTCTGGAGTCCAAGGGCCTGATGGAGCGCGTGCGCTCGAAGGCCGACCGGCGCATGCTGATGCTGCGGCTGACCCCCAGCGGCGAGGCAGCGGTGCAGGCCGTGCCGCATGTGCTGGCCGAGGTCAACAACCAGTTTTTGCAGGGCTTCAGCGTGGACGAGTGGCTGCAGTTGCGCAGCTTGCTCGCGCGCATGGCCGACAACGCCGGTCCGCCTGCGGCAGGCAGGGACACACCAGCATGAAGTGGACGCTCACCGCCGCTGCAGGGGCCGCCCTGGCACGGTGCGGCGCGGTGGTGCTGCTGACGGCCTGTGCGGGGCCCGGGCCCCTGCCCCCTGTGCGGCCCTTGGCCGACCCGGCGCAATGGGGAGCCACCCCGGCCGCCGGACACGGCGCTGGGAGCGCGCCCGCGGCGTCGGTGCCCAACGCGCTCACCCCAGGTGCGGCCTTCCCCTGGCCCGAGGCCCGCTGGTGGACCGCCTACGGCGATGCACAGCTGGACCGTCTGGTCGATCAGGCGCTCGCGGCTCAGCCCACTCTGGCCCAGGCCCAGGCGCGCATCGAGCAGGCGCGCGCTGCGGTGGCGACCACCGAGGCGGCGCAGGGCCCGCAGGTCGCGCTGTCGTCCGACATCACCGGCCAGCGTTTCTCCCGCAACGGCCTGGTGCCGCCGGCCGTGGCCGGCACCAACCGCTGGACCGCAGGGGCGCAGCTGGCCACGCACTGGGAGCTGGACCTCTTCGGCCGCCAGCGCGCACAGGTCGAAGCCGCCCTCGGCCGCCAACGCGCCGCCGAGGCCGAGGCCCAGGCCGCGCGTGTGCTGCTGGCCCACCAGGTGGTGTCGGCTTACCTGGAGCTCGGTCGCCTGGCCGCGCAGCAGCAGGCGGCCGGCGACGTGGTGCATCTGCGCGAGCAGGCCGTCATGCTGACACGCCAGCGCGAGCAAGCCGGGCTGGATCCGGCCGATGAGCTGCACCGCGCCCAAGGAGCCCAGGCGCAGGCGCAGCGTGAGCAGGACCAGCTGGCCGAAGGGGTGGCGCGGGCGCGCCATGCCCTGGCCGAACTGACCGGGCAGGGGCCGCGCGCGCTGGGGTCGATGACCCCCGTCCTGCCCGACACCGCCCAGGCGCTGTTGCCCGACACCCTGCCCGCCGATCTCGTGGGCCGTCGCGCCGACCTGGTGGCGCAGCGCTGGCGCGTCGAGGCCGCCTGGCGCGATATCGACGTGGCGCGCGCCGAGTTTCATCCCAACGTCAACCTGATGGGGTTCCTGGGCCTGTCCAGCCTGGGGCTGGACCGTTTTCTGCAGGCGGGCTCGCTCACCTACGGGGCCGGTCCGGCGCTGCGATTGCCCATTTTCGACGCCGGGCGCCTGCGGGCCCAGCTGGGCGAGCGCGGCGCGCAGGCCGATGCGGCGGTAGAGGCCTGGAACGCCACCCTGCTGCGCGCGCTGCGCGAGGTGGCCGATGAGATCGAGGGGCTGCGCGCATTGGCGCACCAGCGCGAGCTGCAGCGCCGGGCCCAGGCGGCGGCCGATGCCGCGCTGGCATTGGCGCAGCAACGCCGCCGGGCCGGCCTGAGCGGCCTGGGCCCGGAGCTGGCGGCGCGCGGGCAGCAGTTGGCCGAGCAGCGCAATGCCCTGGACCTCCAGGCCCGCCAGGCACTGGGCCAGGCGGGCCTGGTGCGGGCCTTGGGCGGGGGCTGGGTCGCGCCTGCACCCAGCCCTTCCGCGGCCGCCGCACCCGCTGCGGCGGCTTCGGCGGCTTCGGCGCGGACCGCCACGCCGCCAGCTGCGCCGTCCGCCACACGGGGCCCCGGGGCCACCCGCTGAACTTCATGCGATGTCGCCGAATGCCACCCGCCACCGCCCTTGACTCAAGACCATGAGCAAATCCGCTTCCCCCAGCGTGTCCCCCGCCGGCGCCACTGACCGCCGGCGTCCGGCCCTGCTCCTCGTGACCGGTCTGGTGCTGGCCGGGGGGCTGGGCTACGCCGCCTGGTGGGCCGCCTTCGAGCGCCATGTCGAGGCCACCGACAACGTCTATGTCCAGGCGCCGGTGGTGCAGATCACGGCGCAGGCGCCGGGAACAGTGGTGTCCGTCCTGGCCGATGACACCCAGCAGGTGTCCGCGGGCCAGGTGCTGGTGCGCCTGGACGCCGCCGACGCTCGGCTCGCCCTGGACCGCGCCGAGGCCCAGCTTGCCCAGACCGTGCGCGAGGTGCGTGCCCTCTTTGTCGGCCAGGCCACATACGCCTCCAGTGTGGAGGTGCGCCAGGCTGAGCTGGCCCGGGCCCGGGCCGAACTGCTGCGCCTGAGCGACGACGCAGCGCGCCGTGCGCCGCTTGTGGCCGGTGGCGCGGTCAGTGCCGAGGAAGCGGCTCACGCCCAGGCGGCGATGCAGGGCGGCCGCACTGCCGTGGCGGCTGCAGAGGCTGCTCTGGCGGTAGCGCGCGACCAGGCCGGTACCCAGCGCGTGCTCGTTGAAGGCACAACCGTGGCCGGGCACCCGAGCGTCGAGCGCGCCGCCGGCGCGGTACGCGAGGCCTTTCTGGCCTTGCGCCGCTGCGAGATTGCGACGCCCGCGTCCGGCACCGTGGCGCGGCGCGCCATCCAGGTGGGCCAGCGCATCGCCGCCGGCGCGCCGCTCATGACCGTGATTCCGCTGGAGCAGGCCTGGGTGGAGGCCAACTTCAAGGAGTCGCAACTGGCCCGAATGCGGCTGGGGCAGCCGGTGGAGTTGCATGCTGACGTTTACGGCAGCCGGGTCACCTACCGGGGCCAGGTCGCTGGCCTGGCGGCGGGCACGGGCGCGGCCTTTGCTTTGCTGCCCACGCAGAACGCCACTGGCAACTGGGTGAAGGTCGTGCAGCGCGTGCCCGTGCGGATCGCGGTGGCGCCGGAGGACCTGGCGCGCCATCCCCTGCGGGTGGGCCTGTCCATGCAGGCCCGGGTCGACGTGGAGAGTCAGGGCGGCGCGCCCCTGGCCCAGGCTGGCGGCACTGCGCAGGCTGGGCCCGGCTCCCCCGAAACAGACCCGGCGCTGGCCGAGGCCGACCGGCGCGTGCGCGCCATCGTGGCCGCGCATGGGGGCGCCGCCGCAGCGACAGGCGGCCGCAAGGCGGCACGGTGAGCGGGGCACCTCAGTGAGCACTGCCGCACCCGTGCGCTTTGCGCCCCTGGAGGGGAACGAACGCGTGCTGGGCACCATCGCCTTGTCGCTGGCGACCTTCATGACCGTGCTCGACTCGTCCATCGCCAACGTCTCGATCCCGGCCATCGCAGGCGACCTGGGCGTCAGCCCGACCCAGGGCACCTGGGTCATCACCTCCTTTGGTGTGGCCAATGCAGTGGCGGTGCCGCTGACAGGCTGGCTGACGCGCCGCTTCGGTCAGGTGCGCCTGTTCCTGGCCAGCGTGTTGCTGTTCACCCTGGCCTCCTGGCTGTGCGGGCTGGCGCCCAACATCGAGTCCCTGGTGGTGTGTCGCATCTTCCAGGGCCTGGTAGCCGGGCCGATGATGCCCTTGTCGCAAACCTTGCTGCTGGCCAGCTACCCCCCGGCCCTGGCCGGCACAGCCATGGCGTTCTGGGGCATGACCACGCTGGTGGCGCCCGTGACCGGCCCGCTGCTGGGCGGCTGGATCACCGAGCACATCGCCTGGCCCTGGATCTTCTACATCAACGTGCCGGTGGGCCTGCTCACCGCGGCCATGACCTGGTCGATCTACCGCCGGCGTGACCCCGGAGCGCAGCGGGTGCCGGCGGACCTGGTCGGCCTGGCGCTGCTGGTGGTGTCGGTGGGTGCCTTGCAGGTGATGGTGGACAAGGGCAAGGAGCTGGACTGGTTTGCTTCCCCCGAGATCGTGGTCCTGGCCGTGGTCGCCACCGTGGGCCTGGCGTTCCTGGTGGCCTGGGAGCTGACCGACCGCCATCCCATCGTCAACCTGCGCCTGTTTGCCCGGCGCAACTTCCTGGTCGGCTCCACCACCCTGGCCGTGGCCTACGGCCTGTTCTTCGGCAACGTGGTGCTGCTGCCGCTGTGGCTGCAGCAATGGATGGGCTACACCGCCAGCTGGGCCGGGGTGGCGATGGCGCCGGTGGGGCTTCTGGCCATCCTGCTGTCACCCTGGGTGGGCCGGCGGGTGGGTCGGTTGGACCCGCGCCACTTCGTCACGCTGGCCTTCTTGGGCTTCGCCTTCGTGCTGTGGATGCGCTCGCGCTTCACCACCGAGGTGCCGCTGGAGGTCATCCTGCTGCCCATCTTCCTGCAGGGAGCGGCGCTGGCCTTCTTCTTCATCCCGCTGCAGACCATCACGCTCAGCGGGCTCACGCCCGAGGAGTTGCCCGCGGCGGCCGGGCTGTCAAACTTTCTGCGCATCACGGCCGGAGCGGTGGGTACCTCGCTGTTCACCACCTTGTGGGAGCAACGCGCCACCCTGCACCACGCCCGACTGGCCGAGGCACTGCAGGCCGGCCACCTGCCAGCCACCCAGGTGCTGGACCAGTTGGCCGGCGCGGGCCTGACGCCCGAGCAGGCCCTGGGCACGGTGGCCCGCTTGCTGGACCGGCAGGCCTACACCCTCGGCATGACAGACCTGTACCTCTTGTCCTCGGCCCTGTACGCGGCCCTCATCTTCGCGGTGTGGTTTGCCAGACCGCTGCAGGTCGCAGCGCCCGCCCGGCCGGCCCCCGGCGCCGCGACGAATCAGCGCACCGTGTAACCGCGTCCGTCCATGCAGGCGGCGATGGCGCGCTGGAACACCTCGGCCTCGGCCAACGCGGCCGGCACTGTGGTGGCCCAGCGGTTGCACTCCTGCCGGTCGCCCTCGGTCTGGGTGGCGGATTGGCCATTGCGCGGGTAGATGACGGGCTCGGGCGGGGGCTTAGGCGTGGCCGGCGCGGCGGGTGTGGCGGGCGGAGTGCCCATGGGTGGCGGGGAGCTGGCCATGCCGGCATCGGCGTTCGGCGGCGGGGCCACCACCGAATAGCCACCGACCACGGGCGCGTAGTACACGCCATTGGCGTAGAAGTAGCGGCCGCCGCCGAACCACAGCGAGACATAGGCTGGTGGCAGCACCGGGATGACGATGCCCAGCGGCGGCATCACCACGACGTAGCGCCCGCCGCGGGGGCTGAACCAGACGCCGCCGTGAAAGTGGTAAGGCCGGCCGCCGAAGGTGAGGGCCATCGCCCCGCCTGGCAGAGCAGGCATCAGGTAGCCGCGCGACGGGTAGTAGTGGTCATGGTGATGCCGTTGGTCGAAGACCAGCCCGGGCGGGCCGCCTCGGTGGCCGCGTGCCCCTGGCTCGGCCCGGTCCTGCGCCCCGGCGGAGCCGGCCAGGACGGCCAGCCCCAGCAGCAGGGCCGCGCACCGCAGGCCAGCGAGCGGCCCCAGCGCCGGGGGCATCGCGCCACGCGGATGCCGCAACAGCAGGGAGATCGTCAGGGGTGGCATGGCAGAGGTCCTGTCCAGAAACAGCATCATGCGCTGATCAGATCAGACCGCGGTGTCGGGTGCTTTGCTTGCAGGCAAAGGAATGTGTCTGACGGATGCATCAGCCAAAGGTGCCTGCCCGCTGCGCCGGTCCATTCGCGCTGAAGCGTTCAGGCCAGCCCAGCGCCGGGCACAAACCCGCCTTCCAGTTCCTTGCGCAGCGCGTAAGCGCGCGTGCTGGTGTCCATCACCACATCGTCCCAACTGAGGCTGCAGCCCTTCTTTACTGGCCGCGCCACACGGATGCCATGCGCCAGGCCCAGCGGCAAGCCGCCCAGGGCCACGGAGGTGGCCGCCGGCAGCAGCTTGCCCCACACGGTGTAGCCGCCCTCGCCGTCCAGCAGTTCACCCGGGGCCAGGTCGCGCTTGGCGGTGGCCACCACGTCGGCGTTCCAGCCCGTGGCCACGCCCGTGGGTTCGCGGCGCAGCGCCACGCTGGCCACGCTCTGGCCTACCTCCAGGCCGATCAGGTGCCAGCGCTTGTAGAGCGTGAAGTAGCGCCCGCTCGGGTCGGTGTGGGCGTTGTATTCCTCGAAGCAGTGGCGGATGTAGTCGGTCTCGCCTTCCACCGTCACCCACACGCCCATGCGGATGTCATACGGGATCACGCGGCCGTCAGCCTCCAGGCTGGAGATGACCTCGACCATGCCCTTCTTTTCCAGCACCCCGCCTTCGGCGCGCGGCCGGGTGACGAAAGGGATGTCCTCCACGCTGGCGGGCGGGTACAGCAGGCCGTTGGACGGCACCGCCAGCCCCGTGGCGTTGCTCACGGCCGTGCTCTCGATGCTGGGCTTGGAGCCGTCCAGGAAGCTGTTGAACATCTTGGGGTTCAAGCCGCCACGTTCGGCCTGCTCGGGCGTGAGGCCGTAGAAGCCCCACACCGTCTCGGGCGTGGACTCGCAGAAGTGCGGCAGCCACTTGTGGCCGCGCCCGGCCGCCACAACGGGGAAGCCGCAGGTGCGCGCCCAGTCCACCAGGTCGCAGATCATGGCCGGCTGGTCGCCATAGGCCAGCGAATAGACCACGCCGGCCTGCGCCGCACGCCGCGCCAGCAGCGGCCCGCAGAAGGCGTCGGCCTCCACCGTGACGTTCACCACATGCTTGCCGTGGGCGAAGGCCTCCAGGCAATGGTCGACCGCGGCAATCGGGTGGCCGGTGCACTCCACCACGATGTCGATGGCTGGGTGCGAGACGAGTGCGCGCCAGTCCTCGCCCACATGCGTGCTGCCGTCCTTGAGCGCTGCGTCCAGCGAGGCCGCCTGGGTGCGCTGCGCCTCCCAGCCCACGCGCGCCAGATTGGCGCGTGCCGCGTCAGGCGACAGGTCGGCAATGCCCACCAGGTGCACGCCCGGCGTGCGCGGCACCTGCGACAGGTACATCGAGCCGAACTTGCCGGCCCCGATCAGGCCGACACGGATGGGCCGCCCCTCGGCGGCGCGTTGCTGGAGTTGGCGGTGCAGGCTCATGGGGTCGGCTTTCTCATCAGGGACGGGGCCCGCGTGGGGACTCGTGTCTTGGCGGGCGTTGTTTGCCGGTTGCGGCAGAGCGTGATGGGGGCGGCCGGCTCAGCGCAGCACCTGGCTGGCCTCGGCGGGGCGGATCAGGGCCTGGGCGTCGCCCTCCAGCAGGAAGCCTTCGGCCTGGGCCCGGGCGGCAGCCTTCTTCACCGCCTCGACATAACCGGCATGGTCGCGGTAGCGTTCCTGCAACGACAGGCGCGGGTCACCGGCGGCCGCGCGGTCGGCCTGGGTGCGGGCGAACGGCAGCATGCCGCCCACGTAGTTGCAGATCTGCCCGGCATGGAAGGGGCGCTCACCGCCGGCGGTAACGTTCCAGCCCAGGTAGGTGCCCAGGGGCGCATCCAGCAGCACCACGGGCACGCCGCCCAGTTCGTTGCCATCGGCATCGACCTTCGGCGCCAGCATCTTCAGCACCTGGCGGATGCGCGGCGGCGCCAGCGAGGGCACGCCCGAGCCGTCCACAGCGTTGAAGCCCGGGCCCCAATCCAGGTCGTGCACCGGCATGATGAAGTCGGGCTCGGGCAACGTGGGGCGCAGCCCCGGCAGCGTCGGGTAGCGGCTGGGCGGCGGCGGCGTGCCCTTCATCACCCACTGGCGGAAGTGGTGGCGGAGGGCGTTCACGGTCTCGCCGTGCGGCACCGGGTTGGCCGGCAGCACGCCGGTGCCGAAGTTGTTGCCCGGACACATGGGCCCACTCTTGGGCAGCGCCGCGCCGGGCAGGCTGGTGTCAAACCCGCCGGCGCCCCCGCCGTGGGTGGAGCTGGCGATGTAGTAGCGACGCACGTTGTCAGGCAGGGGCAGGTCGGCCTTGGCGTCAGTGCCCACCCACTCGGGCGTGAGCTTGAGTGCCCAGACCTCGGCCGAGCCGAAATGTTCCACCACCTTGGGGCAGGTCTTGCTGGCCAGGCAACGGCCCAGGATGCCCGCGGCGGGCAGGCCGCGCACGGGGTCCGGGTGCGGCAGCCACCATTGCGGCCCCTCGCTGCCGGCCTGGTAGAGCTCCAGCACGCCGTCGGGCTGCGCCCAGCGGAAGTTCAGCGCGATGCGCCGCCCCGCAATGATGGGCCACAGGCCGTCATGCACCAAGCCACCCGCCTCGGCCTGGTTGAAGCCCAGGTGCAGCCAGCCGCGCAGGTAGTTGCCCGACTGCGAGACGCCGCGCCCGATGCTGTGCGTGACCAGGCCGGCCAGCGGGTTGGATGTGCCGGCATCGTCCTTCTGAGCCGTCTTGAAGAAATGCCCTACGTCGCGCCAGGCGGCAAAGCCGATGCCCAGCACATAGGGGTCGGCCGCGGTGAACACCACCTGGTACAGACGCTTGGCGTCGAAGCCGTCCTTCAGGCAGATCTGGGTGGCGTCGGGTAGGCCGGGAAAGGGGTTGGCGGCGTCGCAGCGCGCCCAGGCCCAGCCCTCGGGCGGGACGGGGCGCTCGTCGATGACGGTGCCATCCTGCAGCTCGCCGCCGCGCGACACCAGCGTGGCTTGCCTGGGGTCCAGGCTGAGCGGCTTGTAGGGCACCGGGTTGGTCTGCACCAGCAAGGGCTGCGAGGCCGCGCCGCTGCGGTTGACGATGCGGCCGAACACCAGCCCGGTGATGCGCTCGCCGCTGGCGCCGCGCGCCACCGGCAGCTGCAGCCAGTGGGTGCCGGCCGCAGACATCGTGGCGCGCACGGCCGTGGCGCCCGCGTTGTCGCCCTGCCAGGCGCTGGCCAGGTGCACGTCGCCGTTGGCCCGCTCCTGCGGCGCAATGCCAATAGGCCGCCCGCGGTTGGGCACGTCATGCCACATCAGGCCGCTGCCCGCCTTGGGGTCCACCGGACGCGTGATGACGAAGCTGGCGACGTAACGCACCTTGCCATCGGCATCGCGCGCCAGGGCGATGTCCTGGATCAGGGCATTGCCGGGCAGCGCCGGGTCCAGTTCGCCAAAGGCACGGCCGGCGATCTGCTCGTAGGCCGGGCCGGGCCCGGCGCTGGCCACGGGCACGCGCTCGTCGATGACCAGGCGCGTCACACGGGCCTGGGCGGGGGCCAACAGGCTGAACCAGGCGGCCAGGGCCGCCAGCGCGGTGCATGCGACCCAGGCGGCCCGGGCGGGGGAGCGGGCCGCACCGGCTGCGCGGGTCAGGCACATGGGGCTGAACATTGCCGGATCCTTCTCGCTCAAGCCGCCTGGCGCACGCTGAAATCCACCGGCTCCGGCGAGGTCTGCAGGGCGCTGGCCGGCACGCCGTCCTTCCACGGCAGGTCCACCGGGTAGTCGCGCAGCAGGCAGTCGTCGGGCAGGCAGGTGATGGGCGTGAAGTCGCGGTGGGCGATGTACTCGGGGCGCTTGTAGCGGCGGATGTGGTTGGACACCGCGCACAGGCTCAGGTACACGCTCACGCGGTTCCAGGGCGAGAGGTTGCTGGTGGAGGCATGCACCAGGCAGCTGTGGAACAGGATCATCGAGCCCGCCGGCCCGGTGGGGCTGACGATGCCGCCGTTCTTGCCCCCGCCGCGCGCCACCAGTTCCTCGATCAGGCCGTTGCTCACGGTCCACAGCGGGTAGCTGGTGGTGGTCAGGTCGTGCCTGGCGTCCACCACGCCGCGCTTGTGCGAACCGGGGATGAACATCAGCGGCCCGTTGAAGGCGTTCACCTCGTCCAGGAAGATGGCCACGTTCATGGCCCGGGCCTCGGGCATCATGTCGTCGTTCAGCCAGGTGCCGTAGTCCTGGTGCCACTGCCAGACATCGCCCTCGAAGGCCATCTTGCCGTTGATCTTGAACTGGTGCATGTAGAGCTGCTCGCCGAAGAGCTCCTGCACCGGCTCGATCATGCGCGGGTGGCGCCCCAGCCGGGCGAACGGTGCGCTGTACATGTGCGCGGCGAAGTTGGTGCGCACGGCCTCCGAGCCGCGCTCGCGCACGTTGTAGGCCTCGCGCCGGCTGTAGAGCTCGGGCACGGCGGCGTTCAGCGTGGCCGTCTCCTCGGGCGTGAACAGACTGGGGAAGAAGAGGTAGCCGTCGCGGTCGAATTGCTCACGTTGCTCGGGGGTGAGGTGCATGGCGGGTCTCCGTGGGGTGTGCCGTGGTGCGGTCGTTCAGTCGTTCAGTCGTTCAGTTATGCGGTCGTGCGGGGCTGCGCTGGTGTGGCTGGCAGGCCCGGGGCGCAGGCCGGCGCCTGTGCCGGCAAAAGCGGCCTGGTCCTGATTTTGCGCGACGCAGCGCCGAGCGGACGTTCAGCCGCCCGGGGCCGCCAGCAGATCGAGGTAGGCCCCGGCGATGCGCGGCGCGTCGGCCAGCCCCAGTTCGCGCATCAGCGCCTCGGCCAGGGCCATGCCCTCGGCGTCAGGCTGGCCCTCGCACATCACCACTTCCAGCTCCATGAAGTCGCCCAGGCCCTCCACGCGGTCCAGGTGGATGCGCGTGGGCCCGGCCTGCAGCAGCAGGCGCTGCTTGCGCACGCGGCCCCGCAGCCCCAAGCCGCGCGTCAACGCCTCGCGCAGCGCGGCGGGGTCGGCCACCGGCACGCGCACATAGTCGCTGGCCTTGGCCTGCCCGGTGTCGGGCCGGTGGTAGTGAATCAGCTCGGCCGCACCGTCGGCAAAGGCGCGCAGCTTCAGCCGCCCCGGCCGCCCCTCAGGCACGGCAAAGAAGGTGTCGTCCTGCAACAGGGTCTGGGCCGGCCCGTCGGCCAGCGCGCGGGCGCGCGGCAGCAGCGCTTCCACGCTGTCGATGCGGGCCTTGATCTCGATGTTGCGGGGCATGGCGGGGCGCTTGGGCTGTGGCGGCCGGCAGCTCAGGCGCGGTCAGCGCCGGCAGCGGCTTCAGCCGTGATCTGCCGCAGCGCCTGCTCGAACACCTCGGGCGGCTGCCCGCCCTGGATCAGGTGGCGGTCGTTCACCACCACCGCCGGCACCGAGCGGATGCCGGCCTGCTGCCAGAACGCCTCGGCCTGCCGCACCTCCTCCGTGAACTCGTCGCTGTCCAGCACCGCGCGGGCGCGGGCCGCATCCAGCCCGGCGCTGGTGGCGGCAGCGACCAGCACCGCGGCATCGCTCGGGTTGCTGCCGTGCCCGTGGTACGCCTGCAGCAGCGCGTGCTTCAGCGCCCGCTGCGCCCCGTCAGCCCCCTCCACACCGGCCCAGTGCAGCAGGCGGTGGGCGTCGAAGGTGTTCCACACCCGCCCGCGTGGGCCGAAGGCAAAGCCCACCGCCGCCCCGCGCTCGCGGATGGCGGCCTGGTTGCGCGCGATCTGCTCGGCCGAGATGCCGTACTTGGCTGAGAGGTACGCCACCGCGTCCTCTCCTTGTGCGCTCATCTGCGGGTTCAGCTCGAACGGCTGAAAGTGCAGTGCCACGGGGACGTCCCCGCCCAGGCGTTCCAACGCGATTTCCAGCGCGTTCAGGCCCACGGCGCACCAGGGGCAGGCGATGTCGGAGACGAAGTCGATTTTCATAAACCCTCGAAGACTTGAGCCATGGGAATGCGGGCGTCGATGCAGGGCAGCACCAGTTCCGCCGACTCGCTCATGTCAGCCAGCACCCACTGGCCCTGCGCGCCGACGCGAAACGCCTCCACCCGGCGCGTCTCAGGGTCCACCAGCAGGTACTCACGCAGCGACTCCAGGCGCCGGTAGAGCGCAAACTTCTGGCTGCGGTCGTAGGCCTGCGTGGTGGGCGACAGCACCTCCACCACCAGCAGCGGGGCCTTGAAGATCATGTCGGTGGCCAGATCGGCGCTGTCGCAGGTGACGAACACGTCCGGGTAGAGCACCGAATCCTGGGCGATCTGCACCTTCATGTTCTCCACGAAAGCCTGACAGGACGAGCCCTCCAGGGCCTCGGCGATGCGCCGGGCCAGGTTGAGCACCACACGGCCATGCGCCCGCCGCGCGCCCACCATGGCGAAGACTTCACCGCGATGAAACTCATGGCGGTCCGGCTGGCGGTTCTCCCAGTCCAGGAACTCACTCAGCGACAGTCGGTTGGCGGGCAGGCCCATGTCAATGTCCCTTCGGCGCGGATTGTGCGCCGCGCCGCTGCGGCAGGAAGTCCTGCCAGGTCAAGGCGCGTGCAGGCGGCGCGCATTGGAACGGCCACTGCGCCGCCGGCTGGCCGTCGGCGCGGGCGCGGTCGCACGCGGCGAAGAATTCGGCCGAGGCCGGATTGGCGAACTCGCGCAGCCGCTGCGCCAGATGACGTGCGCGGTCCAGGTCACCGGCCTGGGCAAAGGCCTCGGCCCAGGCCATCATCAGCCGGGTGTCCAGCAGGTGGTGCGCCGCGATGTCGAACGCGGCCAGCTCCTGCGCCGGCGTGTCGCTCACCGTGGCCGCGGCGTAATGGGCGTGGTGGGCGAAGAACCAGCTGCGCTTGCCGGCCTCGATGCGCTGCGCCAGCGGGGCCGCGCCGGGGCGGGCGGCGAAGATCTCGGCCACGCGCAGGTAGTCCTGGACCGAGAAGACGGCGCCCGCCAGGCACAAGGTGCCGCCAGTGGCCAGCAGCCAGGCCGGCGCAGACTTGCGCCAGGCCGTGGACGCCCGGGCCTGCGCGCCCGGGACAACCCCGGCGCGGGCCCGGTCAGGGAGCCCGGCTGCCGTGCCGGCTGCAGGCCGAAGCCCCAGCGCAAAGCCCCAGACAAACGCAGTGGGCAGCAGAAAGTAGGCGTACCACAGCGGGTACTCCAGCAGGCTGTGCAGCCCGATCAGCACCACCATCATCAACGCGGGGCGCCCGGCGGCCGAGGCCACGGGTTCGGCAGCCAAGGCGCGCCGCCACGCCCGCCACAGCGCCCACAGCAGCAAGGCGCAGATCCCCAGCGCCAAGGGCAGGCCCAGTTCCACCGCCAGTTGCAGCGGCAGGTTGTGGGTGTGGTCGAAGA
>JBAXYD010000039.1:0-40333 GCA_037127635.1 Betaproteobacteria bacterium
TTTCCATGGAAATCGGCTCTTTGGCGATCTTCATGATCTTGCGGATCTTGTCCTCGGGAATCTCCATCTTCTCAGCCAGCGTGGGCGCGTCGGGTTCGTAGCCGAACTCCTGCAAATGCTGGCGCGAGAGGCGGTTCATCTTGTTGATCGTCTCGATCATGTGAACCGGGATGCGGATGGTGCGTGCCTGATCGGCGATGGAGCGCGTGATGGCCTGGCGGATCCACCAGGTGGCGTAAGTGGAGAACTTGTAGCCGCGGCGGTATTCGAATTTGTCCACCGCCTTCATCAGGCCGATGTTGCCCTCTTGAATGAGGTCGAGGAACTGCAGTCCGCGGTTGGTGTACTTCTTGGCAATCGAGATCACCAGACGCAGGTTGGCCTCGATCATCTCCTTCTTCGCATCGCGCGAGGACTTCTCGCCCTCGTTCATCCTCTTGTTGATGTCCTTGAGGTCCTCCAGCGGCACCACCGCCCTGGCCTGCAGGTCGATCAGCTTTTGCTGCAGTTCCTGGACCGCAGGCAGGTTGCGCCCGAGGACGGCACTGTAGGACTTGCCCGCCGAGGCTTCCTTGCCTGACCATGCCAGGTTGAGCACGTTCGGCGGGAAACTCCTGACGAACTGCTCCTGGGGCATGCCGCACTTGTCCACGATGATCTTGCGAATCTCCCGCTCGTAGCGCCGCACGTCGTCGACTTGACTGCGCAGAATGCCGCAAAGACGCTCGATGGTCTTCACGGTGAAGCGTATCGACATGAGTTCGTTGCTGATGGCACCCTGCGCCTTGAGGTAGGAAGCGGACTTGTAGCCCTCCTTCTCGTAGGCCTTGCGCATGCGGTCGAACTCCGTGCGCAGCACCTCGAACTTGACCAGCGCCGCGGACTTCAGCTCCTCCAGCTTCTTGGTCAGTGCCTTGCTGCCGCCATTGCCGTCGTCATCGTCTTCCTCATCGAACTCGTCGAAGTCCTCTTCGGCCACATAGTCGTCGGCTTCATCGGTTGACACGAAGCCATCCACCGCGTCAGAGATCGCCATGGCGCCTGAGCCGATGCGATCGGCCATGGACAGGATCTCGGCAATCGTGGTGGGTGATGCGCTGATGGCCAGCATCATGGCCTGCAGGCCGCCCTCGATGCGCTTGGCAATCTCGATCTCGCCCTCTCGCGTGAGCAGCTCCACCGTACCCATCTCGCGCATGTACATGCGTACCGGGTCCGTGGTGCGGCCGAACTCCGAGTCCACCGTGGACAGCGCCGCCTCCGCCGCCTCTTCCGCCTCTTCGTCTGTGGCGGTGCCGGTGTTGCTGCCGCTGATCAGCATCGTGGCCGCATCGGGCGCCTGCTCATAGACGGCGATCCCCATGTCATTGAGCATGGAGATGATGGCTTCGAGGATTTCCTCGTTGACCAGCTTTTCGGGCAGGTGGTCGTTGATCTCCTGATGGGTCAGGAAGCCGCGCGTCTTGCCCATCTTGATGAGCGTCTTCAACTCCTGCCGGCGCTTGGCGACTTCCTCCTCGGTGAGGGTGGTCTCCTCAAGGCCGAATTCGCGCATCAGGGCGCGCTCCTTGGCGCGTGACACTTTCATTCGCAGCGGCTTTGCCTTGGCCTTCTCAGCCTCGATGTCGCCTGCTTCTACGACCTCGACCACTTCCGCCTCATCCACGCCCTCAAAGTCGGCTTCCAAATCGACAGCGTCATCCTCCGGCAACGCGGCCTTGCTCTTCTCTTGAGCCTTGCCCCCGTTGCCGGTCTTGCCCGCCTTGTCTTCAAGGCCCTTCTTGCCTGCCTTTTCGAGCTTGGGGGCCACAGTCGCTTTACCGGCCTTTGCGGGCTGTCCTGACTTGTCGCCCTTCTGCACCTTGCCTGTGGAGCCCTTGGGCGCCGCCTCGGTCTTCGCAACCTGCGCAGCCGGCGGCTGTACCTTTGCCACAGGCATGGTCTTGGCCTTCGCGACCGGTTGTGTCGCCCCTTGAGTGGCAGTGTCGGCAACGGGGGCCTTGCTGGCGGCAGGAGCAGAAGCCTTGGCCGGCGCCGCGCCCTTGACTGACGGAGCAGCCTTGGCGGACATGACCGCCTTGGCAGGCTGGTCGGACTTGTTCAATGCGGCCGTCGTGCTTGCTGGAGGGGCGGGTTTCTTGGCGGTCATGTGATACCTCTCAGGATGTGGTCGCGGGGCCCATCTTCAAATCACCAGCGGCACTTGGGCAGGGTGTCAGGCACAGGTCGACTCCGGGCTTCGTTGAAAAGCATCGGTGTCATCGGATCAACTGGACAGGCGGTAGGGCCGCGGGGCCGGACCGCCGACTCGGGCAAGGCCGCATCTATCCATCGAAAACCCACGCTCGTAACCAGGGTCAGACTTGATGGTGAAACCCCGCCAGAGGGTGGCTTGAGCACCCGGGGTGTTGCTGCAACGCTTGCCGCGGTGGTTGGATTATACCCACACTCCCTCGGTCAGAGGTGCTTTTGCAGGGGCCGTTTTCCAGCGTTTTGACCCCCTTGACTGGTCGATCAATGACCTCTTGAAGGTCGCTGCCGGAGGCACTTACGAAGGCATTTCCGGCTGCCCCTGCGAGGCGCCTTGGGTGACCGCCATGGACGATGGGCGCCTCGACCCACAAGCGCTCAGGACAACCGGCCGAGCAGCCGCAGCGGATCGCGCAGCGCCAGGGCGCGCGACGTCTGCGCGACGGCGCTGCGCAGGTCCTCCTTGTCAGCAGCCACCAGAAGCTCCGCACCGTCCACGAGCTGACAGGCCGCGGTCCCGAATTCCTCGGACTGCAGGGCTTCACGCAGGCTCGGCCACTCCCGCGGCCCGTGTTCGGTCAAGTCGCGCTCCAGCCAACGGAAAAGTTGCCCGTGCCAGCTCTCCAGCGATGTCAGCAGTTCGTGGTCCGAACCGCCAAGCTCATGCCACAGGGCAGCGTGGCTCAGCAGCATGCGCGCCACATGGTCAGGCGGCTGGCGAACCGACGACGTGGGCCGGGCCGCGGGCGCGCGGCGAGCAGGCTTGCTGGGTGAACCAGGCCGCGCACTGGCAGTCGCCACGGAGCGCTCGCCCCACAGGCCCGACAACTCCTCCACCGAGGTCCGGCCCGCCTGGGCTAACTCGGCCAGCAACTGCAGGCGCAACGCACCCACCGGCAGTTGTGCCCACAAGGGGCGGGCCTGGGCCAGCATGCGCGCACGCCCCTCTGGCGTGCCCAGGTCCGCGCCTTCGCTGGCGCGGTCGAGGAGCTGGCGCGACAGCGGCGTGGCCGCCTCGACGAACTTGTCGAAGGCTTCGGCGCCGTGGGCGCGCACGTAAGAATCCGGGTCGTGTTCGGGCGGCAGAAACAGGAAGCGGAAGCTGCGCAGGTCATTGACCTGCGGCAGCGCCGCTTCCAGCGCGCGTGAGGCGGCTCGGCGTCCTGCGGCGTCACCGTCAAAGCTGAACACGACGCTGTCGGTGAAGCGCAGCAGCTTCTTGACGTGCTCGGGCGTGCAGGCAGTGCCCAGGGTGGCCACGGCATTGCCGAAACCCGACTGCGCCAGCGCCACCACATCCATGTAGCCCTCCACCACCAGCGCATAGCCGCGCTCGCGGATCGCCACGCGGGCTTCATGCAGCCCGTAGAGCTCCAGGCCCTTGACAAACACCGATGTCTCTGGGGAATTGAGGTACTTGGGCTCACCGCCGTCGAGGACGCGGCCGCCGAAGCCGATGACCTCGCCCTTGACCGACCGGATGGGGAACATGATCCGGTCGCGGAACCGGTCATATCGCTTCTGCTCTTCACCTTCTTCGCCATGCACGATGACCAGCCCGGCGTCCACCAGTTCCGTGGCCTCGTAATCGGGGAAGGCGCTGGCCAGACTGCGCCAGCCGGCTGGCGCATAACCCAGCCCGAAATGTTGGGCCACCCGGCCCGTCAAGCCCCTGAGCTTCAGGTACTCGATGGCGCGGGTGTCGTCCTTCAGGCGGCTGCGGTAGTGCTCGGCTGCCCGCTGCAGCATGTCGGTGAGGGTGTGTTGACGGGCCCGAGCCTGGGCAGCTCTGACTTGCTCGGCCGGATCCGCCTGCGTCTCGGGCACTTGCAGCCCAGCCTGCTGTGCCAGGTCCTTTACGGCGTCGAGGAATCCCAGGCCGGCATGCTCCATCAGAAACCGGATGGCATCGCCGTGCGCGCCGCAACCGAAGCAGTGATAGAACTGCTTTGAAGGGCTGACGGTGAAACTGGGAGACTTCTCTCCGTGGAAAGGGCACAGGCCCAGCAGGTTGGCGCCGCCTTTGCGCAGCGCCACATGACGACCCACGATATCGACGATGTCGGTTCGGGCTATGACTTCCTGGATGAAGGAGTCGGGAATTTGGCCGCGTGCGCTCACGGCCTGGAGTCTAGCGGGGGGCGCTCAGCCAACGCCTGCGCCCCGCTGAGTACACCCTGCCAAGCGGCGGGCGTGCTCAGCGCCTTTCTCGTCAGACCGCAAAGTCGGCCAGGGTCTTGCCGTTATCAAGCGCCGCCTTCAGCCAATTGGGCTTGAGGCCTCGCCCTGTCCACGTGTTGCCGGTGGCGGTGTCACGGTACTTGGCAGCGACCTTGGGGCCCGTTTTGGGCGCGGATGCACGGCCAGAGGCGGGCCCGCGGGCAGCCAGGTCGGCAACGGTGAGGCCGTGCTGCGCCATGAGTGTCCTGACCTGGGAGATGGCAGACGCCTTTTCTTCGCGCTGCGCGTCAGCGATCTTCTTTTCAATTTCAGCCTTCTGGGCCAGCAGTTCTGCAACACTCGACATGGAATCTCCTGATAAGGGGGTTGTCACGAGCAGCAGAGTATAGGTCGACAAGCGCGGCATATGACGCCGTGTCGCCCTGCGAATCCTCGAATTTTCATGTCCACCCCGTCCAGAAGTACCCCTTTGCCCATAGATTGCAGGTGCGAGATCAAGACTGTTTCAGGTCGGAGGCACATAACCCTGGGGTTGCTCTGCTCCCTGGCCAAAGAAGAATTGCTCCATCTGGCGCGCGAGGTACTGGCGTGCACGGGCATCGGCAAGATTCAGTCGATTCTCGTTGACCAGCATGGTCTGGTGGCGCTTCCAAAGTTCGAAGGCTTCCTTCGAGATGCTGTCGTAGATACGCTTGCCCAAATCACCAGGGTAGGGTGGGAAGGACAGCCCTTCACCTTCCTTTTTCAAGTAGATACATTGCACGGTGCGGGTCATGAGTCACTCCAGTGTTTTGACGAGCGGACAAAAGAAGAGGGGGGAAGCTGGGGAAGAGAGCTATCGAACGAAAGAAAGGTAGCGACGGCCGATACAACGCAAGTGGCCTGGCGGTGCAATCGTCATCTGCTCATTTCAGCGATTTCACCAGCACCTGCGAGCGGCGGTCCCAGTTGTACTTGCGTTTGCGGGCTTCGGGCAGCCACTCCGGGTCGACGGTGGAGAACCCACGCTTCAAGAACCAGTGCATGGTGCGGGTGGTCAGCACAAAAATGCTGTCCAACCCCATCGTTCGAGCTCTTTGTTCAATGCGCTTGAGAATTCTCTCGCCGTCGCCTTGGCCTTGCACCTGGGGCGATACTGTCAATGCAGCCATCTCGGCGGTACGTGATTCCGCATACGGATACAGCGCTG
Source organism: Betaproteobacteria bacterium (assembly GCA_037127635.1). Taxonomy (GTDB): domain Bacteria; phylum Pseudomonadota; class Gammaproteobacteria; order Burkholderiales; family Burkholderiaceae_C; genus Rubrivivax. The sequence continues at coordinate 5,621 of JBAXYD010000039.1, forward strand.
CACAACCGAATATCACGCCGTCGTGCTCTATGACGGTGTAATTCGCCACATCGCGTTCGATTTCCGTGCGCTCGCGGCGAACCAGGGTGCCGTCGCGTTCAAAGGGCTCGATGAGTTGCAGGATGCCGCCCACATCATCGGGCGTGGCTTCGCGCAGGCTCTCCAGCTTCTCGTCCACGACCATCGTGCCAATGCCGTCGTGCGTGTAAACCTCCATCAGCAAGGCGCCGTCGGTGGCAAAGGGCAGGATATGCGAGCGCTCCACGCCAGCCCGGCAAGCCTTCACGCAATGCTGCAGGTAGAACGCCACGTCCGTGGGTTGAAGGGGCCGTGGAAGGGCAGCCAACAGACGTTCGGCGTCTGCCAATGCCAATTCGGTGTCGATCCCACTGTCGGGGTCGTCCTGAGATTCGCGCACACCAGGCACTTCGGTCACGAATAGCAGTTTGTCCGCCTGCAGGGCGATGGCAGTGGAGGTGGCTACATCTTCCATCGTGAGGTTGAAAGCCTCACCCGTGGGGGAAAACCCGAATGGGCTGAGCAGGACCACGGCGCCAGTGTCCATCGCGCGGCGGATGGCCGCAGCATCGACCTTGCGCACCAGGCCGCTGTGGCCGAAATCGACACCGTCGACGATGCCCACAGGTCTTGCGGTAAGGAAGTTACCTGAAACCACGCGCAGCGTGGCATTGGCCATGGGCGTGTTGGGCAGCCCTTGGGAAAAGGCCGCCTCGATCTCGAAGCGCAGCTGCCCTGCGGCCTCTTGCGCCGCGTCCAGGGCCGTGGGGTCGGTGATGCGCAGGCCCTGGCTGAAGCGCTCCGGGTGGCCCTTGGCTTTCAATTGCTCGCTCACCTGCGGGCGAAACCCGTGCACCAGCACGATGCGGATGCCCATGGCGTGCAGGATGGCAAGGTCCTGCACGAAGGCGCTGAGCTTGCCCGCGGCAATGGCTTCGCCGCACAGGCCGACGACGAAAGTCTCGCCGCGGTAGGCGTGGATGTACGGCGCCACGGCGCGGAACCACGGGACGAAGGTGTGCGGAAAGACAAGGCTCATTGAGGAGGGCGCTGCGGGCGAGTAAGGCGCAACGATTGTGCCGCAGGGGTAGGCCGTGCCGGCCTGGACGGACCGGCCGCCCGGCAGCTTGACACCTCGGCTGCGCTGCCCGGTGCAGGCCGCGACGATAATCCGCGCCCCGTGCGTCCTTCCTCCTCCAGACCCGCCCCACCGGCCACACCCATCCCGCCCATCCGCTACCCGGCGTCGCTGCCGGTGTCGGCGCGGCGCGACGAGATCGCCCAGGCCCTGCGCGATCACCAGGTCGTCATCGTCTGCGGCGAGACGGGCTCGGGCAAGACCACGCAGCTGCCCAAGATCGCGCTCGAACTCGGCCGGGGCCTGGGCGCTGGGGGCCAGGGGCTCATCGGCCACACCCAACCCCGGCGCATTGCCGCCACCAGCGTGGCCAAGCGCATCGCGCAGGAACTGGATTCGCCCCTGGGCGAGGTGGTGGGCTACAAGGTGCGATTCCAGGACCGGTTGCAGCCCGGCGCCTCGGTCAAGCTGATGACCGACGGGATCTTGTTGGCCGAAACGCAGACCGACCCGCTGTTGCGCGCCTACGACACGCTCATCATCGACGAGGCCCACGAACGCAGCCTGAACATCGACTTCCTGTTGGGCTACCTGCGTCAGTTGTTGCCCCGGCGGCCCGACCTGAAGGTGGTCGTCACGTCCGCCACCATCGACGCCGAGCGCTTTGCGCGGCACTTCGCCTCCACCCGGGGCGACGCCCCCGTGATCCAGGTCTCGGGAAGACTGTTTCCGGTGGAGCTGCGCTGGCGCTCGTTCGAGGAGAGCCGGGATCACGATCTGAACGACGCCATTGCCGACGCCGTGGACGAACTCTGGCGTGGCAGCACGCCGGGCGACATCCTTGTGTTCCTGCCGGGTGAGCGCGAAATCCGCGAAGCTGCGGACCACCTGCGCAAGCACTTGGCCAGCACGCTGCGCGGCGGACCGCCACCCGACATCCTGCCCTTGTTTGCCCGGCTGTCGCAGGCCGAGCAGGACCGCGTGTTCACGCCTGGCAATGGCCGGCGTATCGTGTTGGCGACAAACGTGGCCGAGACCTCGCTGACGGTGCCGGGCATTCGCTTCGTCATCGACTCCGGCCTGGCCCGTGTCAAGCGCTACAGCTACCGCAGCAAGGTCGAACAGCTGCAGGTGGAGCCGGTCAGCCAGGCCGCAGCGCAGCAACGCGCCGGCCGCTGCGGCCGGGTGGCCGATGGCGTGTGCATCCGGCTGTACGACGAGCAGGACTTCTCGGGCCGGCCCCGCTTCACCGACCCGGAGATCATGCGCTCATCGCTGGCCGGCGTGATCCTGCGCATGAAGGCGCTGCGCCTGGGCTCGGTAGAGGACTTTCCCTTCCTGGAGGAGCCTCCGCGCAAGGCGATCGCCGACGGCTACGCCTTGCTGGGCGAACTCAATGCCGTGGACGAGGGCAATGAGTTGACCGCCATCGGCCACGAACTCGGCCGGCTGCCGCTGGACCCGCGGGTGGGGCGCATGATCCTGGAGGCGCGCGACCGCCAGGCACTGGCCGAAGTGCTGGTGATCGCCTCGGCGCTGAGCGTGCAGGACGTGCGCGACCGCCCGCTGGAGGCGGCGCAGGCGGCTGACGAGCAGCACCGCAAGTTCGACGACGAGCGGTCAGAGTTCACCGGCTACCTCAAACTGTGGAACTGGATCGAGGAGGGCAGGGGCCACACCGGGCCCGCGCTCTTGGCGCCGTCGCAGGCGGGGCCGGCTGGCGCTGGAACGGCACCCGCCCACAAGCTCAGCCAGCGGCAACAGGAGCAACGGCTGCGCGACAGCTTCGTCAACCCGCGCCGGGTGCGCGAATGGCGCGACATCCACACCCAGCTGCACACCGTGGTGGCCGAGCATGGCTGGCGCCTGAACGGCGCTCCCGCCACCTACGAGCAGATTCACCTGTCGATGTTGGCCGGCCTGCTGGGCAACGTGGGCTGCAAGTCGGACGACGAGGACTGGTACCTGGGGGCGCGCGGCATCAAGTTCTGGCGCCATCCCGGGGCGCATCTGTCGAAGAAGCCCGGGCGCTGGCTGGTGGCAGCCGAGCTGGTGGAAACCACCCGCCTGTTCGGGCGCGCGCTGGCCGCAATCGAACCGCAATGGATTCCCGGCGTGGCGGGCCACCTGTTGAAGAAGCAGCTGCTGGAGCCGCACTGGGAAAAGAAGGCCGCCGAGGTGGTGGCGCTGGAGCGCGCCACGCTGTACGGGCTGGTCATCTACAGCAACCGCCGCATGAACTACGGCCTGGTGGACCCCGCTGCGGCCCGCGAGATCTTCATCCGCGAGGCGCTGGTGCAAGGCGAGTGGGAGACCAAGCTGCCCTTCCTGGCCCACAACCAGCGCCTCATCCGCCAGGTGCAGGAGCTGGAGCACAAGTCGCGCCGCCAAGACGTGCTGGTCGACGATGACCTGATCCATGCCTTCTACGATCAGCAGTTGCCGCGCGATGTGTGCTCGGGCACCAGCCTGGAACGCTGGTTCCGCGCCGAGGTGCGCCGCCAACCGGAGCTGCTGCAACTGTCGCGCGAAGAGCTGATGCGCCATGAGGCTGCGGGCATCACCACGGCGGCCTTTCCGCGCGCGGTGCGCCTGGGCGGCATCGACTGCGCCGCCGCCTACCTGCACGAGCCCGGCGATCCGCGCGACGGCCTGACCGTGACCGTGCCGATCTACGCCCTGAACCAGGTGGCCGAGGATCGCTGCGACTGGCTGGTGCCCGGCATGCTGAAGGACAAGGTGCTGGCCCTGATGAAGAGCCTGCACCAGCGTCCACGCTCGCGCCTGGTGCCACTGCCAGAGTCCGCCGCCGCCTTCTGCGAGGAGGTGCCCTTCGCCCAAGGCCTGCTGGTGGACGCGCTGCTGAGGTGGACCCGCGACAAGATCCAGCTGCCCCTTCTGCGCAACGACTTCAAGCTCGATGCGCTGCCGACACACCTGTTCATGAGCCTGCGCGTGGTGGACGAGCATGGTCGCCAGCTGGGGGTGGGTCGACACCTGCCGTCGTTGAAAGCCGAGTGGGGCTCCCAGGCCCGCACAGCCTTTCAGGCGCTGGCTTCGCTGAAGCTTGCGTCCAACACGGCAGCCCGCGCGCCGGATAGGGCGGCCCTGGCGGACCCAGGCTCAGCAGCCCCTGCGCCGACCGCGGGCCGCAGTCCCAAGGGAGTCGGGCCCTCGACAGGCGGCGCAGCTGGGCCCGGGCCCGCTTCCAAGGGCGTGCGTGTCGAACTGGCGCCACGGCGGGTTTCACCAGTCGCCCCTGGAGCTGCCGCAGCCGCTGCAATTGCAGAAGCGGCATCGATACCCTACACCGCCTGGACATTCGGCGAGCTGCCCGAGCTGATGGAGTTGCGCAAGGGTGGGCAGGTGCTGATCGGCTTCCCAGCCTTGGTCGACCGGCTTTCGCATGTGGAGATCGAGGTCTTCGACGAGCCCGAGGCGGCCGCCACGCGCCACCGCGCCGGCCTGCGCCGCATGGTGGCGCTGCAGATCCGCGAGCCGCTGAAGTACCTGGAGAAGAACATCCCGGACCTGCAGAAGATGGCCGCGCTGTACATGCCGCTGGGCACCATGGAAGAACTGCGCGCGCAGATCGTCGACGTGGCGCTGGACCGTGCCTTTCTGGCCGAGCCCTGGCCCACTGACGCCGGCGCCTTTGCTCGCCGCGTCGAAGAGGGCCGTACCCGGCTGACGCTCATCGCCCAGGAGGTGGCACGCCTGGCTCTGGCGGTGCTCACCGAGTTTGCCGCGGCCACCCGCAAGCTCAAGGACAGCAGGCCCTCCAAAGAGGTGGCTGATGATGTGGCGGCGCAGCTTCAGCGGCTGTGCGGCAAGCGCTTCCTGGCCAGCACGGCCTGGGTGGCGCTGCAGCATTACCACCGGTACCTGAAGGCAGTGACGCTGCGCCTGGACAAACTGCGCGCCGACCCGGCACGCGATGCCACGCGCCTGAGCGAGCTCCGCCCGCTGGAGCAGCGCTACCTGCGGCGCCTGGGAGAACTCAAGGGCGCGAGTGATGCACGGCTGGAGGAGTACCGCTGGCTGCTGGAGGAGCTGCGGGTGAGCCTCTTCGCCCAGGAGCTGCGCACGCCCCAACCTGTCAGCGTCAAGCGGCTGGACAAGGCCTGGTCACAGCTGTCCGGCTGAGCTTCCATGCAGACCCCAGGTTGCGGGTCACTCGGTGAATCTACCGAGAGCCGGCCCCCTGGGAGGCTCCTACCATCAGGTATTGGCAAACCGGCGCTCCAGCGTTGCATCCACGATGCGGCCAAGCCGGCGCTTTAATTCGACCTGAACCTGAACGGAGACATGGACATGGCACGTTGGACGATGAGGGCGGCAGCCCTGGCAGTGGCGGCCTTGGTGGCGGCTTGCGGCGGCGGTGAGAAAGCACCGATCACTTCGGTCAAGGTGATGGGCGACAGCCTGGCGGACAGCGGCACCTTCGGCCTGAAGTTCACGGTGCAGGGCACGGCGCCCACTGGCGCGGGCTCTACGCCCATCTGGCCGGAGCTGGTGAACGCGCGCAGCGCCTTGCCTGAACTCTGCCCCGCCTACCGCCAAGGTGCCGCGGGCTTCACCACGGCCGCGGGCTGCACCAACTACGCCATTGGCGGTGGGCGCATCAATTACCCGCAAGACGCGAGCAACCCGCTGTCCATCCGCACCCAACTGGCCCGTGCAGCCACGGTGCACGGCAGCTACACCTCGCAGGACCTGGTGTTGATAGACGGTGGCGGCAATGATGCTGCTGACTTGGTGGGGGCTTATCTTGGGGCCAGTTCCCCGGCCGGTGCGGTCGCATACCGGAGCCTGCTGATCAGTTTGTTGCCTGCCGCCACGGTGGATGGCCTGCTGGCCCAGGGAGCGGTCGGTGCCGGGCAGGCGGGCGGTGCCTACATGCAGCAATTGGCCTCCGTCTTTTCGGATGCCATCAAGGCCCAGACCCTGGACAAGGGCGCGCAGAAGGTGGTGGTGCTGAATGCGCCGGACATCACGCTGACGCCGCGCTTTGCGGCGGTGCTGGGTGGCGTAGCGCAGGCCTACGGTGGCGGTGCGGCGGGCCAGGCAGCGGCAGCCCAGGTACAGGGTTTGATTCGCCAGTGGATAGGAGCCTTCAATACCCAGCTGACAGCCAAGTTCAACGGCGTGGCCACGGTCGCGGTGATCGACTTCTACGGTGTGTTTGCCGATCAGGTGGCCAACCCCGCCAAGTACGGATTCACCAATGTCAAGGACACGGCCTGCCCAGTGGTCGGGGTCGGCAGCGACGGGCTGCCAAGCTACTCCTTCCCTACTTGCACCGCCGCGGCCTTGTCGGCCAAGCCTCCCACTGGGGGCACCGCCGACTGGTGGAAGACCTACGCCTTTTCAGACGGTTTCCATCCCACGCCCCAGGCCCATCAGTTGCTGGCTGATGAGGTGAACAAGGCGGTTACGGCCAAAGGCTGGAACCGAGATTGAACCCCAAGCGCTGGCCCGAGGGCCGGCGCTTGTGAGGGTGGGTGTGCGCCCCCTGCGTTGGCGTGTTCAATCCCGAACACCCAACCCGCCTCACCCCGGGGCGATCACCTCCAGCGCACGGTCCAGCCCGCCTTCCATGATGGACAGCATGGCCACCTCGGCCACGGCGGGTTTGGGGTGGTAGGCAATGGACAGCCCGGCGGCCTGCATCATGGGCAGGTCGTTGGCACCATCGCCCACGGCAATGGCCTGGGCGGTGGTGATGCCCATGAGTTCGCAGACCTCCAGCACCACACGCTTCTTCTCCGCGCCGTCGACGATGTCGCCCCAGGGGCGATCGAACAGGGTGCCGGTGAGCTTTCCGTTCGCAACGCCCAGCGTGTTGGCGCGCGCAAAGTCCAGCTTGAGTCGGTGCCTGATACGTTCGCTGAAGTGGGTGAAGCCGCCTGAAATCAGCAGTGTCCGGAGCCCAGCGGACTGGCAGGCCGCCACAAAGGTCTCGACACCGGGATTCAGGCGCAGGCGCTCTTCATAGACACGTTCCAGCGCCGACTCCGGCACTCCTGCCAGCAACGCTACGCGCCGGCGCAGGCTGTCCTTGTAGTCCGCAATGTCCCCGCGCATCGCCGCTTCTGTGATCTCCGCCACCTCGGCCTTGCGGCCCACCAGGTCTGCGATCTCGTCGATGCATTCGATGTTGATCAGCGTCGAATCCATGTCGAATGCGATGAGCTTGAAGTCGGACAACTTCAAGCCAGGGCGGACGCCCTGCACCACCAGGCCGGGCGGGAGAAAGGGGAGGTGGGGCGTGTTCATGGGCGATGTCAGTGTATCGAGGCACTCGGTTCCAGAGGGGTCTGCGTACCCGCGAACGGGTGCTGCGGCCCGGGCATGGCTCTTCTTCAAGGCAAGGCAGCCTGAACGAGATTCGAACAACGCCAGGGCGCATGATTTCTAGACTGACCAGACTGTCAACCGAGTGAAGTCCTGCGCCATGAACCCTCAGCCCACCAGCGTTGCCGAACTGGTCGCCAGATTCCTCATCGCGCGCGGCGTGGACCGTATCTATGGCTTGCAAGGCGGTCACATCCAGCCGATCTGGGACTGGCTGGCACGGCTGGGTGTGCGCATCATCGACGTGCGCGACGAAGGAGCCGCCGTTCACATGGCCCACGCCCATTCCGTGCTTGGCGCGGCACAGGGCCACAGCCTGGGCGTGGCCATGGTGACGGCGGGTCCGGGCGTGACCAACACAGTGACGGCGATGACACATGCGCACCTGGAGCGCGTGCCCGTGCTGCTGATCGGCGGTTGCCCGCCCCGCCCGCAGGAGGATCTGGGCGCCCTGCAGGGCATCGACCACGTGGCGTTACTGGCACCGGTGACGCGGCATGCGCGCACGCTGCGGGTGGCTGAACAGATTGCGAGGGATCTGGACAAGGCCTGGTCACTGGCTCAGGGGGATGGCGGCCCGCCCGGCCCGGTGTACGTGGAGATACCGACCGACGTGCTGCGGGAAGCCGTTCACCCGGCCTGCGTGCTGCCCGAGCACATGCGCGGCACTGTGCGGCCGCCGCAGGCGCCCGACGCGGGTCTCGTCGCACAGGCTGCGTTGGCTTTGAGCCAAGCCCAGCGCCCGCTCGTCATCACTGGCCGCGGGGCCCAGGCTTCCCGCGGAGCGGCTGCTGCCTTGACGCGTCTGCTGGATGCGACTGGGGCGGTCTATCTCGACACGCAGGAAAGCCGAGGTCTGGTGGACCCCGGCCACGCGGCTGTGGTCGGTGCGGTGCGGGCCAAGGCGATGCAGGAGGCCGACTGCGTGCTGGTGGTCGGGCGCAAGCTGGACTACCAACTGGCCTACGGATCCCCCGCGGTATTCCGCCATGCCCGCTTCCTGCGCATCGCTGACCATGCTGATGAACTGCGCGACAACCGGCGAGGCGAGGTCGAACTGCTCGCCGATCCGGCGCTGGCGCTGGGTGCGCTGGCCGGGGCGGTGGGGAGTCCGTCGCCCGAGCTGGACTCCACCTGGACACAGGCCTTGCGAGCCGAGCATCTCAAGCGCGCAGCGCGCCATGTGCAGGCCATGCAGGAAGCCCCCGCCGGCCGCGACGGGCATCTGCACCCCAACCGCATCTTTGCCGCCCTGCGACGGATGCTGGGGCCCGAGGCGATCACCATCGCCGACGGCGGTGACCTGCTGAGCTTTGCCCGCATGGGCCTGGAGCCTCGCCACTACCTGGACGCTGGCGCCTTTGGCTGCCTGGGTGTGGGCACGCCCTATGGCGTGGCCGCCGCTCTGCTGCACCCCGACCGCCAGGTGGTCACCATCACGGGCGACGGTGCCTTTGGCATCAATGCCATGGAGATCGACAGCGCCAAGCGCCATGGTGCCAAGGTGGTGTTCATCGTCTCGAACAACGCGGCCTGGAACATCGAGCGCCTGGACCAGGAGATGAACTATGGCGGCCGGGTGGTGGGCACCACCCTGGCCTGGAGCGACTACGCCGGCATGGCGCGGGCCTTCGGCCTGCACGCCGAGCGGGTGACGGACCCGCAGCGCCTGGAAGCGGCCATCCGCGAGGCCTTTGACATGGCCCCGGCCCTGATTGACGTGGTCACCACCCAGGACGCCCTGAGTTCCGACGCCGGCAAGGGCTTGGGCTGGGTGCCTGACCGGCAAGCCTTGACGGCCTGGGACGAGGCCGAGCAGCAGCGCCGGTCTTGAATCATGGGAGAGTTGTTGACGCTTTCCGAGGCGGTGGCGTCCCATGCCCGCTTGCAGCCCCACAAGACCGCCGTGCGCGACTCGCGCCGCAGCCTGAGCTACGCGCAGTGGGATGAGCGCGCCACCCGCCTGGCCCAGGGCCTGATCGCCCTGGGCCTGCAGCCCGGTGACCGGGTGGCCTTGCTGGCTTACAACCGGCTGGAATGGCTGGAGATCTACGTGGCCCTGGCGCGCGCCGCGCTGGTGGCGGTCCCGGTGAACTTTCGCCTGGCCGGAGCCGAGGTCGCCTACATCGTCCAGCACAGCCAGGCTCGCGCCTTCATCGTTCAGGACGCGCTGCGCGGGGTGGTGCAGGGTGTCCGCGCAGAACTCGACATCAGCGACCGCTGCTATGTGGCGCTGGCGGACACCCGCGATCCAGATGAACATGAGGCTGATCAGGGGTCGAGCGGCAACACGGCACGTGCGGACCAGCCTGCACGATGGCAGGACTACGAGGCCTTGATCGCCGCCGCACCGTCCGCGCCCGTCGAATGCAAGGCTCGGCCCCAAGACCTCTTCGCACTGATGTACACCTCGGGCACCACCGGCCGACCCAAAGGCGCGATGCGCAGTCACCAGGGCAACGCGCTGATCGCGCTGGCCACAGCGCTGGAGTTCGGGCTGTCGCGCGACGACACCGGATTGCTGGTGATGCCGCTGTGCCATGCCAACTCGCTGTACTTCGGTGTCACCTTCGCGATGCTGGGGGCGACCATCGTCGTGGACGACCGGGCTCACTTCGACCCCGCGGCCTTGCTTGCGCAGTTGGCCCGTGACCGCATCACCTTCACCTCGCTGGTGCCCACGCACTACGTGATGATGCTGGACCTGCCTTCAGACGTGAAGGCCGGGCATGACCTGCAGGCCGTGGGCAAGCTGCTGATCTCCTCGGCGCCGGCGCGCCGGGACACCAAACTGGCCATCATGGCACTGTTCCCCAAGAGCCGTCTGTTCGAGCTCTACGGCTCCACCGAGGCCGGTTGGGTCACCATTCTGCGGCCCGACGAACAGATCACCCACCTCGGCTCCGTGGGGCGGGAATGGGCGGGATCGGGTGCCATACGCCTGCTGGACGAGCAGGGCGAGGAAGTGCCGGACGGCGAGGTGGGCGAGCTCTTCTCGCGCACGGCCTACGTCTTCGACGGCTACTGGCGCAACCCAGAGAAGACTGCGGAAGCCTTCCGCGGCGCCTGGTGCTCGGTGGGTGACATGGCCCGCAGAGACGCGGAAGGCTTCATCCACCTCGTCGACCGCAAGAGCAACATGATCATCAGCGGTGGTGAGAACATCTACCCTTCGGAGGTGGAGGCCGTGCTGACCAGCCACCCCGGCGTACAGGACGTAGCAGTCATCGGCCTGCCTGACGAGAAGTGGGGTGAATCGGTGAGGGCGGTGATCGTGCCGCGGCCGGGGTATCAGCTGGACGCGTCAGCCATGGATGCCTGGAGCCGTCCGAAGATGGCCGGCTACAAGCGCCCACGGTCCTGGGCATTCGTACAGGAAGCCGAAATGCCGCGCACCGCTACCGGCAAGATACAGCACAGGCGGCTGCGGGAGCAGCAACTTGCAGGTGTGACCGAGGTGCCGCAAGTCGCTTGAGTCGAAGAACAGCCTGACCCGGGAGGAACTATGGCATGCCCGGTACGCATGCCTCTGAGAGCGCTGCGCGCAACCCGTGCGGTGACCTGGCGCATGGCACACTGTCTCGGATGAAGCAGCTCCTGACTTCGTCAGGCCGCTCCTGTTGTTGACACACGGAGTACGTGCGATGCCGCAACCGCAAGCTCGACCCGCTCAGCGTGCCGCTCTTCAGGCCTACCTTCGCTGGATCCTCGCTGGCCTGATGCTGGCTGTCATGATCAGCCATGAGAGTGCAGACGCCCAGCCCACACGCAGTGCGCGCTTCCTGTCGGCGGGAGCGCTGCATGAGCGGTTGGCCTCCCTCGAGCGCGCAGCCGTAGAGGCGGGAAGGCACTATGTCATGGGCATCCTGGACACCTTGATCCTGACCAAGGATCCCCAGATTTGCATCGGGCCCGATGTGCGACTTGATCTGGTCGTGGACCTGGTGAAGGAAGAGCTCTCCAAGAATCCTCAAATGCATCGCTTCAACGCTGCCAGTTTCGTACGCGAGGTGATGTACACCCACCTCAAGTGCACCTGAGCGGGCCGTGAGCGGGGCCCCTGAAGGTGACGCTGCAGGCTCAAACCGATGCACTTGTGGGTGAGCCCAGGCTCTTGAGCACATCGCGGATGTACTGCGCCCGGTCTTTCGAATCCTCGAACTCGCGCTCGATACGCAGCTTGTCGTTGCCGGCCAGGCGCACATGGCGGTTCTTCTGCACAAGCGCGATGATGCGCGCCGCGTCCACGGGCGGGTTGGGGCGGAAGGTGATGCTCATGAGCTTGGGGCCGGCATCGATCTTCTGCACGCCGTAGGGGCGGGCCATGACGCGCAGGCGGTGGGTGTCGAACAGGGTCTGGCCTTGCGCAGGCAGGCGGCCGAAGCGGTCGGTCATCTCCTCCAGCAGCGTGTCGAGTTGCTCGGGCTTGTCGGCCGAAGCCAGGCGCTTGTAGAGGTTCAGCCGGGTGTGCACATCGCCGCAGTAGCTGTCAGGCAGCAGGGCCGGGGCGTGCAGGTTGATCTCGGTGCCGCCCCCGAAAACCCCCGTGGGTGACAACAGGTCAGGTTCGCGGCCCGACCGCAGGGCCCGCACCGCCTCGGACAGCATCTCGTTGTAGAGCTGGAAGCCCACTTCCATCATGTTGCCGCTCTGGTTGTCGCCGAGCACCTCGCCGGCGCCGCGGATCTCCAGGTCGTGCATGGCCAGATAGAAGCCTGAGCCCAGCTCTTCCATCGACTGGATCGCCTCCAGGCGCTGGGCGGCCTGCTTGGTCAGGCCCTCGACATCGGGCACCAGCAAGTAGGCGTAGGCCTGGTGGTGGCTGCGCCCCACACGTCCGCGCAGCTGGTGCAGCTGTGCCAAGCCGAACTTGTCGGCGCGGCTGATGACGATGGTGTTGGCGCTCGGCACATCGATGCCGGTCTCGATGATGGTGGAGCACAGCAGCACGTTGTGGCGCTGTGCCACGAAGTCACGCATCACGCGCTCCAGCTCACGCTCGGGCATCTGGCCATGGGCCACCGCGATGCGGGCCTCGGGCAGCAGCTCGGCCAGCTTCTCGGCGCGGTTCTGGATGGTCTCCACCTCGTTGTGCAGGAAGTAGACCTGACCGCCGCGCTTCAACTCCCGCAGCACCGCCTCGCGGATGATGCTGCTGCCCTCGTTGCGCACAAACGTCTTGATGGCCAGCCGCCGCTGAGGCGCGGTGGCAATCACGCTCAGGTCGCGCAGGCCTTCCAGCGCCATGCCCAGCGTGCGCGGGATGGGCGTGGCGGTGAGCGTCAGCACGTCCACCTCGGAACGCAGCGCCTTCATGGCCTCTTTGTGTCGCACGCCGAAGCGGTGCTCCTCGTCGATGATGAGCAGGCCCAGTCGCTTGAACTTCACGTCGGCGCTGAGCAGCTTGTGGGTGCCCACCACGATGTCGATGGTGCCGGCCTCCAGGCCTTCCAGCGCGGCCTTTACCTCCTTGGGTGAGCGAAAGCGCGACAGCTCGGCCACGCGCACGGGCCACTTGCCGAAGCGGTCCACCAGGGTCTGGTAATGCTGCTCGGCCAGCAGCGTGGTGGGCGCCAGGATCGCCACCTGCTTGCCCCCGTGCACGGCCACGAACGCAGCGCGCAGCGCCACCTCGGTCTTGCCAAAACCCACGTCGCCACAAATCAGGCGGTCCATGGGCTTGGGGCTGACGAGGTCCTGGATCACGGCGTGGATCGCGGCGCGCTGGTCGGCCGTCTCCTCGAAGCCGAAACTGGCAGCGAAAGCCTCGTAGTCATTGGGCGTGAACCGGTGGGCATAGCCCTCGCGCGCAGCGCGGCGGGCGTACAGGTTCAGCAGCTCGGCTGCGATATCGCGCACCTGTTCGGCGGCCTTGCGCCGCGCCTTTTCCCACTGGCCCGAGCCCAGGCGGTGCAGCGGCGCCTCATCGGCGCTGACGCCGGTGTAGCGGCCGATCAGGTGCAACTGCGACACCGGCACGTACAGCGTGGCCTTGTCGGCGTACTCCAGGTGCAGGAACTCGCTCGATCCTTCCCCCGTGTCGATGTGCACCAGGCCCTTGTAGCGGCCGATGCCGTGGTTGACGTGCACCACCGGGTCGCCCACCTTCAGTTCCGACAGGTCCTTGATCAGCGCTTCGACGCTGCTGGTCTGCTCCTGCTTGCGCCGGCGCCGGGCCTGCGGCGTGGTGGCGAACAGCTCGGTCTCGGTGATGAACTGCAGGCTGAGCGTGGGCGCGGCGTCATCCGGTGAGGCGCGGTCCAGCCAGTGGAACCCGGCCGCCAGGGGCGACGCGGCAATGGCCACGCGCTCGTCACCGTCGATGAATGCCTGCAGTGAATCCACACTGGGCACGTCGATGCGGTGGTCGCGCAGCATCTCCAGCAGGCTCTCGCGCCGGCCGTCGCTCTCGGCCACCAGCAGCACCCGGGCGGGCGTCTGGCGCAGGTGGGCCTCGAGCACATGCAGCGGCTCGGTGGCGCCGCGGTCCACGCTCACGTCCGGCAAGGGCCGTGCCCACTCCACCGGTTCGCTTCCACGCAGGGACAGCGTGGCGTGCGGCTGCGTGAGCGTGAAGAAGTCCTCAGGCCGCAGGAACAGGGCCTCGGGCGGCAAGATGGGGCGCTCGGGGTCGTGCTGCAGGAAGCGGTGGCGGTCGCGTGTGTCAGACCAGTAGCGCTCCAGTGCCGCATCCACCTCGCCGTGCAGCACCAGCGCGGCCTCCTGGCGTAGATACGAGAAGAAGGTGGCCGTCTCGTCGAAGAACAGCGGCAGGTAGTACTCGATGCCGGCAGTGGCGATGCCCTGGCCCACATCCTTGTAGACGCGTGCCTTGGTCGGGTCGCCTTCGATGCGCTCGCGCCAGCGGGCGCGAAAGGCCGTGCGCGCCGCCTCGTCCATCGGGAACTCGCGCCCCGGCAGGAGGCGCACCTCTGGCACAGGGTACAGGCTGCGCTGGGAGTCGGGGTCGAAGGTGCGGATCGAATCCACCTCGTCACCGAACAGGTCCACGCGGTACGGCACCAGGGAGCCCATGGGAAACAGGTCGATCAAGCCGCCGCGCACGGCATATTCGCCTGGGGAGACCACCTGCGTCACGTGCTGGTAGCCGGCCAGGGTCAACTGCGACTTGAGCCCGGCTTCGTCCAGCCGAGCCTTCTGCTTGAAGTGGAAAGTGGTGCCCGCAAGGAAGGAGGGAGGCGCCAGACGCGTCAACGCCGTGGTGGCGGGCAGCAGCACCACGTCCAGTTCGCGCTGCAGCACTTTCCACAGCGTGGCCAGGCGCTCGGAGATCAGGTCCTGGTGCGGGCTGAACGTGTCCCAGGGCAAGGTTTCCCAGTCGGGAAACACCGCCACGCGCAAACCTGGCGCGAAGAAGGGCAGTTCGTCAGCCAGGCGCTGCGCATCGCCGGGGTCCGCCGTCACCACGGCCAGCAGGCGCTGCTCCTTGGCCCGGGCCTGGGCCAGTCGGCCGATCAGCAGGGCATCGGCGGAGCCCGTGGGACGGGGCAGGGTGAAGCGCTTGCCCGGGGCGATGGAGGGGAGTTGCATGCTGAGAAAAACGAAAGACCCGCCCTGGCAGCAATCTGCGGGGGCGGGCAAGGTACAGATTGTAGGGAGCGCATGTGTCACAGGTGCGGTCTCTAGAATCAGTGGCATGACTGCGGCAACCCACCCGGCACAACCCACTCCCGCCGGGCCAAGTCCCGTGGGGCCGGCGGCGCCGCAGACACTGCCCTCACGGCCACACCCCTGCCAGCAGCGGATGTTCGCCCTGGTGCCCTGTGCGGGCGTGGGCGCGCGCTCGGGGGCTGACAGACCCAAGCAATACGTGGAGTTGGCGGGCCGGCCGCTCGTGGCTCACACGCTGCAGGCATTGGCACAGGTGGGTCGCCTGGCGGCCACCCTGGTGGTGCTGTCCCCGGAGGATGCAACATTCCATTCCTTGATGGGCGGCTTCGAAGGCCCCACGGGTTGGCTCGCCGCCTGCGGCGGCGACACGCGGGCCGACTCGGTGGCCGCAGGACTTGAAGTCCTGGTGGCACGCGGCGCAGCCGACGACGACTGGGTGCTGGTGCACGACGCTGCGCGCTGCCTGTTGCAGCCCGCCTGGGTGGACCGCCTGATAGACGCCTGCCAGGGCGACGCGGTGGGTGGCCTCCTGGCCCTCCCGTTGGCCGATACGCTGAAGGCCGAGGATGAGGGCCGGGTGGCGACCACGGTCGCGCGCAGCGGCAAGTGGGCAGCGCAAACGCCGCAGATGTTTCGCATCGGCCTGTTGCGTCGGGCCTTGGCGGCCGCTTTGCAGACCGTGACGGACGAGTCCAGCGCAGTGGAAGCACTCGGCCTGCGGCCGCTGCTCGTGGCGGGGTCGGTGGAGAACTTCAAGGTCACTTACCCCGACGACTTTTTGCTGGCCGCCCGGCTGCTTTCAACAAGGCCATGAGGCGTACCGCATGACTTCATCAGGTTCCCCCAGCCCCACCGCTTCCGCCCCCGCCTTCCGGGTGGGCGAGGGCTGGGACACACACGCGCTGGTGGCCGGTCGGCCGCTGGTGCTGGGCGGGGTGACCGTCCCGCACAGCCACGGGCTGCTGGGGCACTCCGACGCGGACGCGCTGCTGCATGCCATCACCGACGCCCTGTTGGGCGCGGCAGCGCTGGGCGACATCGGGCGCCACTTCCCGGACACCGATCCCACCTTCCGCGGTGCAGACTCTGCGGTGCTGCTGGCAGAAGCGGCGCGCCGGGTGCACGCACAGGGCTGGTCCATCGCCAATGTGGACGCCACCATCGTGGCGCAGGCGCCCAAGTTGGCGCCTCACATCCCGGCCATGTGCGGGCGCATCGCGCAGGTGCTTGGGCTGGCCTTGGACCAGGTCAACGTCAAGGCCAAGACCGCCGAGAAGATGGGGCCGGTGGGCGAGGGCCGGGCCATCGAGGCCCGGGCCGTGTGCCTGTTGTGGCGGCCACGCGGCACCGGCGCCTGAACCTTCAGCCTTGTGAAGCGGCGCGGGGCAGGCGGATACAGACCTCAAGCCCGTGGCCGGGCAGGTTGCGGAAGGTCAGGGCGCCCTTCATGCGCTGCACCGCCTTGTCCACGATGGCCAGGCCCAGGCCAGCGCCCGAGGCCTCGGTACGGGCGGCGTTGCCACGGAAGAAGGGTTGCGTGAGCAGGCCGAGCTGAGCCGCAGGCACGCCCGGGCCGCGATCACGCAGCAACAGGACCACCTCTTCCTCCCCCGCCTGCGCCGTCACCATGACCTCGGCCGGGCCCCCATCGCGCTGACGCGCATAGCGCGCGGCGTTTTCCATCAGATTGACCAATACCCGCTGCAGGTCGGTGGGGTCGGCCATCACCACCGCCTGCGGGGGCAGATCCACGGCTATTCGCAGCCGGCCGTCACCCTCGAAGCGGCCGCAAACCTCATGCAGTTGCAGGCGCAAGTCCACAGGCTGCGGCGCAGGCACCTCCGGCCGGGCGTACTCGGTGAACTTGTCGATGATGGCGTCGAGCTGCCCGATGTCGGCTGCCATGTGGGACAGCGCTTGCGTGTCGGTCACGCTCATCTCCGCCTCCAGGCGAAGCCGTGCCAGGGGGGTTCTCAGGTCGTGGCTGAGCCCCGCCAGCATGACAGCCCGGTCCTGATCCACCCGCGCGAGGTCACGCGCCATTCGGTTGAAGCTCGCATTGACCTCCTGGATTTCACGGACCACGGCCGCCTCGTCAAGCCGGGCATCCAGGTCGCCTTCACGCAGCCTGAGAGCCACTTGTGACAAGGCTGCGTAAGGGCGATTTACCAGCCATGCCGTCAGGCCCAAGGCAGCCAGCGTGCATGCCAAAGCTGCGGCCACGAAACCGAGCGTCCCCGCAGGCGGCTGGCCTGAGAAAGCCGATCGATCCGCAGAGGAGACCGACGATCGTCCAACCAACCACCACACCGCAACCAATGCAAATGCCAGCAACACCAGCCACCCAAAGGTACGCCAGAACAACCTGATTCGAAGAGCGCGCAGAGGCATGTCGGCATGATGCCGCACGCGGCACGCGTTCCGCAGTGAGCAATGTGTATCAGGACGCCGCGTCGGGCACAAACACGTAACCGACACCCCATACCGTCTGGATGAAGCGCGGCTGCGCCGGGTCGCTCTCCAGCATCTTTCGCAGACGCGATATCTGCACGTCCAGGCTGCGGTCGAAGGGCTCGAAGTCGCGGCCACGCGCCAGTTGGGCGAGTTTGTCGCGGGACAAGGGCTGCCGGGGGTGCCGCACCAGGGCCTTGAGCATGGCGAACTCTCCCGTGGTCAGGGCCAGCGGGTCGCCTTCGCGCGTGAGCCTTCGCAGCGCCAGATCGAACTCGAAGGGACCGAACACTACCTTCTCGCCGAGCGTCGAGGGCGCGCCGGGTGCTTCGCGTGTAGGCCGTCGGCGCAGCACCGCGTGCACCCGTGCCAGCAACTCGCGGGGATTGAAGGGCTTGGTCAGGTAGTCATCGGCACCGATCTCCAACCCCACGATGCGATCCACCTCATCGCCCTTGGCGGTGAGCATGATGACGGGTGTCTGGTCTTGCCGAGCACGCAGGCGTCGGCACACCGACAGTCCGTCTTCACCAGGCAGCATCAGGTCCAGCACGATGAGGTCGGCGTGGTCGCGCAGCAGCAGGCGGTCCAGCGCCCGCGCATCCTCCGCCAGAAGGACTTCGAAGCCCTCCTGGGTCAGATAGCGCCTGAGCAGGTCGCGGATACGGCCGTCATCGTCCACGACGATCACCCGGTACGGCTTGGGAGGAGTCTTGACAGGCGTCACAGTAACTCTCGAAGTAGCGTGTTGAGATTGTGCAATTCGGTGTACGTCCTGAGGCCTGCTGTCACCTTGTGTTACATCTGTTGCGGTCGGAAGCAGGCGTGGAATCCGCCCCCCGAGTTTGAAAGGAGAACAAGCATCATGATCCAACGCACTGTGGCTTTCCCCGCCCTGCTTTGCGCAATCGCAGTCCTTGCCTTTCCTGCGCAGGCTCAGCCTTCGATACCGAACGCTCCCTTGCCACTAGCCAACTTACTGAGCCTGACGGCCAGCGCGTCGACCGAGGTGACGATGGACACCTTGTTCGTCACGATGGCCACCATCCGGGAAGGCAGTGACGCCGCCGTGGTGCAGTCACAGTTGCGGCAGGCGCTGGAGGCCGCCCTGGCCGAGGCCCGCAAGGCCACACGGCCGAAGGCCCTCGCGGTTGAGACTGGGGCCTTCTCGCTCAACCCCAGGTATGCCAACTCATCCGGCCGAGCCGCGACGCCGGCCATCGTGGGGTGGGCAGGGCGCGCCGAACTCGTGATCGAGGGCCGGGATGTGCCTGCCGTGGCGCAGTTGGTCGGGCGCCTGCCCTCGATGACCGTGGCACGCGTCGCTTTCGGGCTGTCCCGGGAGGCGCGTGAGCGGGTGGAGGAAGAAACCACGCAGCAGGCGATCACGCGCTTTCGCGCCCGGGCCGACAGCTACGCCCGCCAGTTCGGCTTTTCCGGTTACCAGATCCGGGAAGTGCAGATCGGGCTGCAAGAGCCCCTCATCCCCATGGCGCGCGCCCCGATGCTGCGGGCGGCGGCCATGGCGGCGCCCGACGAGACCCTGCCGGTCGAGGCCGGCAAGACCACGGTCAGTTCAACGGTCAGCGGCTCGGTGCAGATGGTGCGGTGAGCGCGCACCGCCCGGCTGCGGCAGGCGCGAGCCGCCTTACTGCGCCAGCCAACCGCCGTCCACGTTGATGGCCGCGCCGCGGATGTTGTCCGCAGCCGGGCCGCACAGGAAGACCGCCAATTCGCCCAGTTGGGCGGGCGTGGTGAATTGCAGCGAGGGCTGCTTTTCACCCAGCAAGCGGCGCGTGGCCTCCTCATTGCTGACACCGTCCTGCGCGGCGCGGGCGTCCACCTGCTTCTGCACCAGAGGGGTGAGCACCCAGCCGGGGCAGATGGCGTTGCAGGTGATGGCGGTCGTTGCCGTTTCCAGGGCCACCGCCTTGGTCATGCCCACCAACCCGTGCTTGGCCGCCACGTACGCCGACTTGTTGGCCGAAGCCACCAGGCCATGCGCGGAGGCGACATTGATGATGCGCCCCCAGCGGCGGGCCTTCATGGCCGGCAGCGTCAGGCGGGTGGTGTGGAATGCCGAGCTGAGGTTGATCGCGAGCACCGCATCCCAACGCTCCACCGGGAACTCGTCGATCGGCGCCACGTGCTGGATGCCGGCGTTGTTGACGAGGATGTCGATGCCGCCCATCTCCATTTCCGCGTACTTCACCATGGCGGCAATGTCTTCGGGCTTGCTCATGTCCGCCGGGTGGTAGCCGATCGCACCATCAAACTCCGCGATCACCCGCTTGGCCGCCTCCACATCGCCAAAGCCATTGAGCACGATATTGGCGCCGTGCATGGCCATGATTCTGGCAATGCCCAGGCCGATGCCGCTGGTCGAACCTGTGATGAGAGCGGTCTTGCCGGTGAGCATCGGATCAATCCTCTAAGTGCGTTGGAAGTGGAGAGCTTAGGATGATTATCTGAACAAGCCCTTACCCCTGCTGGGAATGACGATGTCACCGTCCGCTGAGATCAACCCGCCGCCCGTGTCCGCATCACCTGCGGGTACCCAGGCGGGAACCGTATCGGAACCCCGCCTACGTCATGTCCAGTGCCTGGGCAGCCGCGGCCTGCACCGGATGGCCTATTGGGAGTGGGGGGACCCGGCCAACCCCCGGGTGCTGGTGTGCGTGCACGGCCTCACCCGCCAGGGGCGTGACTTCGACACCCTGGCACGGAGCCTGTGCGGCACCTGGCGCGTGGTCTGTCCTGATGTGGTGGGCCGCGGCCGCTCCGATTGGCTGACCGATCCGATGGGCTATGCAATCCCGGCCTACGTGGCCGACATGGTGACCCTGCTGGCCCGGTTGGATGCCGAGTCTGTGGACTGGGTGGGCACCTCGATGGGTGGCCTGATCGGCATGCTGGTGGCCGCCCTGCCCAACTCCCCCGTGCGGCGCCTGGTGCTCAATGACGTCGGCCCGGTGCTGGAAGCCTCAGCGCTGGCCCGCATTGGCAGCTACCTCGGCCTGCCCGTGCGCTTCCAGAGCCCGGAAGTCGCGGCAGACCAGCTCTGGCTCATCTCCCAGGGCTTTGGCCCGCACACCCGTCAGCAGTGGCTCGAACTCACCCGGCCACAGATCGTGCCCGACGGGCAGGGGGCCTTCAAGCCGCACTACGACCCGGCGATCGCCGTGCCGTTTCGCGCAATGACGCCGGAGCTGGCCGCGGCGGGCCAGGAGGGCCTGTGGCAAGCCTTTGATGCCATCACCTGCCCCACGCTGCTGCTGCGGGGCGCAGACTCCGATCTGCTGACCGTGCAGACGGCCCAGGCCATGGCCGCTCGCGGTCCCAAGCCAAGGGTTCACGAGTTCGCGGGGGTGGGCCATGCGCCCATGCTGGTGCAGCCCGATCAGCGCGAGGTGGTGCGTGCCTTCCTGGCAGGCGAAGCAGACGCCTGAAGGGCCTGAGCCAGTTGGCTGAGAGCCTCGCGTCATGAAGACTTCGCAGAACCTAGGCGACGGCGCTGCCGGCGAAGCGGGTGCTATGGCTGAGCCTTTGGACCTGCCCATCGTGGCTGCGACGTCCGGCGCGGGCACACAGCCGGACGATGCCCGTGCGCTGGAAATGGCCCGGGCCTTCACCGAGCCGTTGCTCAGAGGCCGGTTGCTGGACTCTGGCGAGGAAGCGTGGGCGCACGCCGCGGGGGTGGCGCAGATCCTGAAGTCCCTGGGTGCCGGCCCGGCGATGCAGGCTGCCGCGTTCCTGGTGTACGTGGGCGACTTTCTGCAGCGCCCGCAGGAGACCGTGACCCAGGCGTTTGGCGAGTCCTACGCCGGGCTTGTCGAACTGACCCGCAAGCTCGTGCAGGTGCAGCGCGCCGCGCGCGAAGCAGCCGTCGAGGGGCAGGACCGCACCCGGCAGACCGAACGCGTGCGCAAGATGCTGCTCGCGTTCTCGAAGGACCTGCGCGTCGTGCTGCTGCGCCTGGCCTCCCGCTTGCAGACCCTGCGCTGGCATGCAGCCACCAAGACGCCTTGCCCGCCACTGCTGGCGCTGGAGTCACAGCAGGTGTTCGCGCCCTTGGCAAACCGGCTGGGCATCTGGCAGGTCAAGTGGGAGATGGAGGACCTGTCCTTCCGCTTCCTCGAACCAGAGGACTACCACCGCATCGCACGCCTGTTGGACGAGCGCCGACAAACCCGGGAGTTGGCCGTGGAGTTCGTACGGCACCAGGTGGCCGGGGTGCTGCGCCAGGCTGGTCTGGACTGTCAGGTCCAGGGACGGCCCAAACACCTGTACAGCATCTGGCGCAAAATGCAGGGCAAGTCGCTGCCGTTCGAGCGGGTGCTGGACATCCGGGCATTGCGGGTGATCGTGGCCGACGTGCCGGCCTGCTACGCCGCCTTGTCCGCGCTGCATGAGCGCTTCCGCCCGGTGGCAGGCGAGTTCGACGACTACATCGCCCGCCCCAAGCCCAACGGCTACCAATCGCTGCACACCGTGGTGCTGGGTGACGACGACCGGCCGGTGGAGGTGCAGATCCGCACCCTGGCCATGCACGACCACGCCGAGCACGGGGTGGCCGCCCACTGGGCCTACAAGGAGGCCGGCGCCAAAGGCTATGCCGGCGTGAGCGCCACTGCCGATGCGGCCGAACGCACGGCCGAGGCGCGCAAGCAGGTAATGCGCCAACTGCTGGCCTGGGAACGCGAGTTCGCCGCGCCTGTCCAGCCTGGGCAAGCCGAGGCGCGCGGCCCCAGCGGTCAAGGCAAGCCCGCCGGTGCCGCCGCCGGCGCACCAAGCGTCGCGGCCGAAGAGCGGATCTACGTGCTGACCCCGCAGTACACGGTGGTGGAGCTGACCGCAGGCGCCACCGCGGTGGATTTCGCCTACGCCCTGCACACCGACCTGGGCCACCGCTGCCGCGGCGCCCGGGTGGACGGAGCGCTGGTACCCCTGAACACTCCCCTGATCAATGGGCAGACCGTGGAGGTGCTGACCGCGCGCGAAGGCGCGCCGTCCATGGACTGGCTCAACCCGGAGTTGGGCTACCTGCAAAGCCCGCGGTCGCGCGCCAAGGTGCGCGCCTGGTTCAACGCCCAGGCCCAGCAGCAGACCATCGCCAAAGGCCGCGAACTGGTGGAGCGCCTGCTGCAGCGCGAGGGCAAGACCGCCATCAAGCTGGACGACCTGGCCGAGCGCCTGGGCTTCAAGGAGGCCAGCGCGTTGTTTGAGGTGGTGGGCAAGGACGAGTACTCACTCAAGCAGATCGAGGCCTTGCTGCGCCCGGCGCCAGAACACCCCGCCGCGCAGGAAGACGTGGTGGCGCTGAAGCGCTCCCGCGCGGGGCAGAGCGGCGTGCTGGTGGTGGGCGTGGAGTCGCTGATGACCACGCTGTCGCGTTGCTGCCGCCCAGCCCCGCCCGATGACATTGGCGGCTTCGTCACCCGGGGCAAGGGGGTGGCCATCCATCGCGTGGATTGCAGCAATTTCCGTCACATGAGCAGCAGCTCAGCCGACCGGGTGATCCCGGTGGCCTGGGGCGCAGGCGGCGCCGCAGACCCGAACCAGGGGCGAGGTGGGCGTGGCGCTTCGCCAACGGCCGCAGCCACCGCCCTCTATCCACTGGACGTGATCATTCAAGCCAGTGACCGGCAGGGTCTGCTGCGCGACGTCTCCGAAGTACTGACCCGGGAACGCGTGAACGTGACTGGCGTGAACACCCGCAGCGTCAAGGACAACTCGGGCGGCACGGCCTGGATGACTTTCACGCTGGAGGTGAGCGATACGCGGCGGCTGCAGCAAGTGCTGCGCCAGGTGGCTGCAGTTCAGGGCGTGCGTAGCGCACGGCGCCGCTGACCAGCCCTGCCGCCTTGATGGGCCCACCTGGCAGACTGCTACAATTCATGGCTGTAACAGGCGCGTAGCTCAGCTGGTTAGAGCACCACCTTGACATGGTGGGGGTCGTTGGTTCGAGTCCAATCGCGCCTACCAATCACAAGCCCAAGCAAGTCGTTGATTTGCTTGGGCTTTTTTGATGCTTGGTCAGCCTGGCGTCTGATCCGGCTTCGGCAAGGGTTCGCGCTTGCAAGCCCTTGCTGCGACGCCAGTCAGCTGTTGACTGTCAGGACGGGGTAGTCGGTATAGCCCTTCGCATCCGCGGTGTAGAAGCTGGCCATGTCGGGTGTATTCATGGCCGCACCGGCCTTCATGCGTTGCACCAGGTCGGGGTTGGCCAGGAACGGCCGGCCGAATGCGATCAGATCGGCCTCCTGGGCCTGTAGCGCGGCCTCGGCTGTGGCAGCGTCATACCCACCGGCCAGGATGAACGGGCCCTGGAAGGTCTCACGCAGACGCTTCTTCAAAGCCGCAGGCACGGGCGGCGCGCCCATGGCCGAGTGGTCCAGCAGGTGCACGTAGAGCAGGCCCAGCGCCGACAGGTCGCTCACCAATGCCTCGAACTGGGCGTCGACCTCGGGGAAGGGGCCGGTGGCGTTGAAGACGCCGTAGGGCGACAGGCGAATGCCCACCTTGTCGGCACCAATGGCCTGGGCGCAGGCGCGGGCGATGTCGAGTGCGAACCGGTTGCGCGCAGCGATGCTGCCGCCCCAAGCGTCGGTGCGCTGGTTCACGTTGGCGTTCAGGAACTGCTCGATCAGGTAGCCGTTGGCCGCATGCAGCTCGACGCCGTCGAAGCCCGCCTGCACGGCCAGACGGCAAGCCTGTGCAAACTCGTCGATGGTGTGGCCGATGTCGTCCGCCGTCATGGCGCGAGCCGGCGAGTGCGGCTGCATCTGCTGGCTGTCAGTCCACATCTGTCCGGGACACACGCCCTCCATGGGACCGAGCACCTGCCCGCCAACGGGCAGGTTGGCGGCGTGCGTCACGCGGCCGGTGTGCATCAACTGCACGACGATGCGCCCGCCTGCGGAGTGCACGGCTTCGGTCACCAACTTCCAGCTTTGCGCCTGGGCCTCGTTGAACAGGCCGGGAATGCGGGCGTACCCCAGGCCGTTGGGCGATGGCGCAACCCCTTCCGTGATGATCATGCCGGCTGACGCGCGCTGGGCGTAGTAGGCGGCCATCAGCGCATTGGGCAGATTGCCTATGGCGCGGCTGCGCGTCATCGGTGCCATCACGGTGCGATTGGCGAGGGTCACGTGACGGATCTGGATCGGGTCGAACAGCATCAGGGAATCTCCAGAAGGTTTCTTCGGCTCAGCGCCTGTGAACCACTTGGGTGCGCCGGAGCCGGTGCGCCGAAACATTTCACAGGCGTACAGGTGGCGCGAGGGTCGATGGTAGTGCCTAGAAGGCCACACAAGGTGAGCGTGCGCGGCGGTGGATCCGGGACCAGGCTTTGGGGAAAGATTGCCACGTGTGCCCCCAAGCCCCCCTTGGGCGCCGAAATCAGGCATTCTTCGGCTTTTACGCGTTGTCCGACCCACGGTGACGTGTCCACGCTTCGGAGGCTTCCATGCTCACCCCTCACGACTTGGCCCAGAGCCTGGACCTGCCCAAGCGCGCCGTTGCGCTGGTGTTGGCCGGGGGGCGCGGCAGCCGCCTGAAGAGCCTGACCGACAACCGCGCCAAGCCTGCGGTGTATTTCGGTGGCAAGTTCCGCATCGTGGACTTCGCGCTGTCGAACTGCCTGAATTCGGGCATCCGGCGCATCGGCGTGATCACCCAGTACAAGAGCCACAGCCTGCTGCGCCACCTGCAGCGAGGATGGGCTTTTCTGCGGCCGGAAATGAACGAATTCGTCGACCTGCTGCCAGCACAGCAACGCGTGGACGAAGAGTCGTGGTATCGCGGCACGGCTGACGCCGTCTACCAGAATCAAGACATTCTGGCGGCTTACGGCGCTGACTACGTGGTGGTGCTGGCGGGTGACCACATCTACAAGATGAACTACGCAGTGATGCTGGCCGACCATGTGGCGATGGGCCGCGATGTGACGGTGGGCTGCATCGAGGTGGACCGCATGGAGGCCAGGGCCTTCGGCGTGATGGCCATTGACGAAAGGCGCAACATCACAGCCTTCGTGGAAAAGCCCGAGGATCCGCCCGCCATGCCGGGCAAAGCCAACCGTGCCCTGGCCAGCATGGGCATCTACATTTTCAATGCGCGCTACCTGTACCGCGAGCTTGAGCGCGATATCGCCGACCCCGCCTCGAGCCACGACTTCGGCAAGGACATCATTCCCAAGGCAGTGAAGGCAGGCAGGGCGGCGGCCCACCCATTCGAGCTCAGTTGTGTGGGGCGCCGTCTGGGCTGCGAACCGTACTGGCGCGATGTAGGCACGATTGATGCCTACTGGGACGCCAACATCGACCTCACCGCCACCGATCCACTGCTGAACATGTACGACACGCGCTGGCCCATCTGGACTTACCAGCCCCAGCTTCCGCCCGCCAAGTTCGTGCACAACGTCGACGATCGCCGTGGCATGGCCATCGAGTCCCTGGTCTCGGGCGGGTGCATCGTGTCGGGCTCGGTGTTCCGGACGGTGTTGTTCTCGCAAGTCAGAGTGCACTCCTACTCCAGCGTGCAGTGGAGCGTGTTGCTGCCTGGCGTCGCCGTTGGACGCAGAGCGCGTCTGAACCGGGTGGTGGTGGATCGCGGTTGCCAGATCCCGGATGGCATGGTCATTGGGGAGGATCCCGTAGAGGACGCGCGCCGATTCTTCCGCACGGACAGCGGCATCACCCTGGTCACGCGAGAGATGCTGGACGCAGTGACCGGAGGTTTCGACCGGATCAGCGTCCAATGAGGGTGTTGCATGTGGCCGCGGAGGCCCATCCTCTGGTGAAGACCGGGGGATTGGCCGATGTGCTTGGTGCCTTGCCACAGGCCTTGGAAGCCCAGGCAGAGATGCAGACCCGTTTGCTGCTGCCCGGGTGGCCGGCCGTGCTGCAGGGCGTCAAGGATCACCGGCCCGTGGCAGCATTGGGCCCATGCTTCGGCGCAGCGCGCGTGAGGCTGCTGCTGGGCGGCATGCCCGGGTCCGGCCTGCCGGTGTACGTGATCGACGCGCCCCTGCTCTTTGACCGGCAGGGCAACCCTTATCACGACGCGGCGGGCCAGGCCTGGCCGGACAACCTGCAGCGGTTTGGCTTGTTGGGCTGGGTTGCGGCTCAACTGGCCGCTGGCGGGCTTGATCCCCATTGGCAACCCCACCTCGTTCACGCGCACGATTGGCATGCTGCCATGGCTTGCGCCTACCTCAAGGCCCACTCGGCACGCGCCGCATCGGTCTTCACTGTGCACAACCTGGCCTACCAAGGCCTGTTCCCACACCAGGACAGCGCCTTGCTCGGCCTGTCTTCCCGCTTCATGAGCTCTGCCGGGCTCGAGTACCACGGCCAGCTTTCCTTCATGAAGGCGGGGCTGAAGTTTGCCGACTGGCTGACCACGGTCAGCCCCACCTACGCGCGTGAGATCACCACGCCTGCGTTTGGCTGCGGGCTGGACGGCGTGCTGCGCAGCCGGGCAGACGCGCTGACAGGCGTCCTCAATGGCATCGATGAGCTGCTGTGGAACCCGATGAGCGATCCGGCACTGGTGCAACCCTACGGGCTTGACGACCTGGGCGGCAAGGCGCTGTGCAAGGCAGCACTGCAGTCAGAGGTCGGGCTCTCCGTGGATGCTGCAGTTCCCCTGGTGCTGGCGTTGAGCCGCCTGACGGAACAGAAAGGGCTGGATCTATTGTTGAAGGCCCTGCCGACATTGCTGGGCGAGGGCGCGCAACTGGTGGTGCAAGGCACGGGTGATCCAGAACTGGAGTCAGCCTTCTTGGCCGCCGCACAGGAGCACCCGGGGCGGGTGGCGGTGTTCATAGACTATGACGAAGACCGGGCACACCGGCTCATGGCAGGGGCCGATCTCATCGTCGTGCCCTCCCGGTACGAGCCCTGCGGGCTCACGCAGTTGTACGGCCTTCGCTATGGCACGCTGCCCCTGGTGTGCTCCACGGGGGGGCTGGCCGACACCGTGGCTTCGCAGTACGACAACGCCAGTGACCGGGGTGCTGCCAACGGCTTCTCCTTCGCACAACCCACCTCAGGGGCGCTCACCGAAGGACTGTTGCGGGCGCTGGCCGGCTGGCGAAATCCCGTCCTGCGCCGCACCCTGCAGCACACCGGCATGTCTCAGGACTTCTCCTGGACAGCCTCGGCCCGTCAGTACCGGGCGATCTACGAAGGTCTTGCGTCTACGCGGGCCTGATCAGGCCAGGTCGCCAGCACCAACCCGGCCAGGGCCATGGCAAACGCCACGCCATGGGCCGGCCCGAAGGGTTCACCCAGCCAGAGCACGCCCACGGCGGCCGCGCTCACTGGCAGGCACACGGTGAAGATGCCGGCCTGCGCTGCCGGCACGCTCTGCAGGCCGCGCATCCACAGCCACACCGTGGCCACGCTGGCGGCCAGCGCATAGAACACAAGCAGGCCCCAGGTGCCAACGTTCACGCTGGCAAAGGGAAATCCCCAGGCCTGCCAGAGACCGAAGGGCGTGATCAGTGCCAGGCCCCAGAGATTTATCAGGGCGCTGATGCGGCGAGGGGAGACGGTGGCCGTCAGCCGCTTGCCGATCACCACATATGACGACTCGCAAAGCACGGCGCCGAAGAGCAGGACGTAGCCCCACCAGGGCGCCATCACAGCCGATGCCACTGAGCTGTCGTGAGCCTCCCCGGATGGGGAGCGCGCCAACGCCAGCACTGTGATACCCCCTGCCGCGAGCGCGATGGCCCCAATCACTCGACCTGACAGACGTTCGCCCAGGAAGACCCTCGACATCAGGGCCACCGTCGCCGGGATGGCCGCCATCACCACTCCGGCTGCCACTGCTGATGTGGCCGCCACCCCAAACAACATGCAGATGGAAAAGCCGAAATTGCCCAGAAAGCTCTCCCAGAAGAGCAGCCGGCGGTCGCCCGGGCTCAAGGGAGCCTCGCTGGGCTGCCGGCGGGTCCAGGGGGTCATGGCCAGGGCTGCGATGCCGAACCTGAGCCAGGCCAGCAGGAAGACTGGCAGCGCGGCGACCAGCAGGCGCGACAGGCCCACGTAAACACCCACCAGGGCCATGCTGGTGGCCAGGCAGGCGAATGCCACCCAGGGAACAGGCTTCATGGGGCGCTCAGAACGCCGCCGCGTAGCGGTCGCGCTCCCACGGGGTGACGTGGCAAGACCACTGCCTCCACTCGTCGCGCTTCAGACGCAGGAACTCACGGGCGAGTTCCTCTCCCAGGGCGCCGCGGATGACAACATCAGCCTCCAGCGCATCCAGGGCCTGCTCAAGCGATTGCGGCAGCAGGCCGATGCCCCGCTCGCGCAACCGTGGCAGCGTGTACTCGAACAGGTCATCGGTCACCTCGGGGCCAGGGTCCAGACGGCAGTCAATCCCGTCCAGCCCAGCGGCGATGAGGGCTGCCGTGGCCAGGTAGGGATTGGCTGCCGCATCAGGCAGGCGCCACTCGAAGCGACCGGGCAGGGTGCGCACCAGCGCGGTACGGTTGTTCGGGCCGTGTGCCACGCAGGCCGGCGCCCAGGTGGTGCCGGATATCGACTCGCCCACGGTCAGGCGCTTGTAGCTGTTCACCGTGGGCGCGGCAATCGCGCACAAGGCCGGTGCATGGGCGAGAACGCCGGCAATGAAGTGCCGGGCGGTGTCGGTGAGTTGAGCGTCGTCGGCGGCCCCGAACAGGCCGCGCCCCCCAGCGCCCTGCTCCCACAGCGACACGTGAAAGTGCAGGCCGCTGCCTGGCTGGTCGGCAAAGGGCTTGGGCATCATGGAGAACGCCATGCCGCGGGCGTCGGCCAGGGCCTGCGCCGCCAGCTTGAACAGCATCAGGTGGTCGGCGCTGGCCAGCGCCTCGTCATAGGCAAAGTTCACCTCGTACTGGCCGTGTGCGTCTTCGTGGTCGAGTTGCAGCACGTCCAGGCCGCAAGCGGTGAGGGCCTGGCTCAGCTCATGCAGGAATCCGGCCTGTCGGGGCAGGGACTTCAAGTCGTAACTCGGCTTGTCCAGGCGGTCTGCCTCATCGGCCGGCACCCAGTCGCCATGCTGCCGGCGCAGCAGGAAGAACTCGGGCTCCAGGCCGGTGCGCAGCACCCATCCCCGCTCGGCCAGGCGGGCCGTGGCGCGCCTGAGCACCTGCCGCGGACAGGCGTCGAAAGGCTGGCCATCGACGAAACCGTCGCCCACGATGCGCGCCACCCCGGGCATCCAGGGGATGGGTTGCACGGTGGCAGCGTCGCCGCGGGCGTAGTACTCCGAGCGGGGTCCCGTGCGTGGCAGGCCGGTTCCCCAGATGGAGGGGCCGGCAAAGCCCGCCCCGTGGCCCAGGACGTCCTCCAGATGGGCCAAAGGCACGAGCTTGCCCTTGGCGCAGCCGTGCATGTCGGAGAACTGCACGAGCAGGGTGTGCACACCCGCAGCCTGCAGCCGGTGGCGCAGGTCGCCTCCAGGCGACCCAGTGTCTGGCATGGCGGTCAGGTCAGCCGCTCGTTCAGAAGGACACCACCACCGAGGCGCCCAGCAGCGAGTTGCTCTTGCGGTAAGCGGTCCCTTCGGGGTTTGCAAAGACCGGTAGGTTCGCGCGGTCCAGCCTGTATTCCACCCTGAAGGTGGTGCTCAAGTCCCACAGGTAACTCAGGCCGAAACTGAGGGCGGTGCGATTGGCGCCAGTGTTGCAAACGGAACTTGCATCCAGCGCGCCGCACACGGCTGTGGGATCCACACCAAGGCCGTTTCGGGTGTCGCCGTAAACACCATTGTCTGGATCCCAGTAGCCGGTATAGCCCAGCAGGCCGCCGCCATTCTTGGCGTTTCGAACGTGATCAAGCCGCACCACGCCTTCGAGCCTGGGGTTGAACTTGTAGGCAGCGAGTGCTGACAAGCCCGTCCAGGTGGCGTCGCGAAGGTCGCCCGACGAAGGGTCCGGCACGATGGAAGCACCCTTGTGACGGCCCACGCTGGCCTGACCTTGTACGGTCCAATCGCCGCGAATGAAGTAAGCATCGAACTCAAACAGATCCACACGCGACTTGGCGGCGTTCGGATCTGCAAAGTTGGCGGCCTTGCCATGAACCCCCGCAAAACCGAAGCCCTGGAACTCGCCGCGTGAGTAATCGACACGATACGCCAACACAGGCGCTCTGTCGCCGTCGAGGTTTCTGGCCGCGTTCATGTTGGCCACGACCCCCTTGACGATCCACTTGCCACGGGTGAGTTCCAGCCCGGCGCCCGTGTAGCTCGTGGGCAAGGTGAAGTCAAAGAGCAGGTTGTGCGTGATCAACTTGTTGAGGGTGGCCTGCTGGAACTCGTATCCTGACCAATCGGGGAGATGACCGGCTATGAAGCGGGTCTGCAGGCTTCCCAGGGGCACGGAGACCGAGGCTTCCTGCACGATGCTGCCATTACCGATGACGGTGTCGGTGCCGCGGTTGGGGCTCAGCGTCAAACGCCAGCGTGTACCCGAGTCGGTCTCCTTCTGAAGGTCCAGCACCACCGACCCGAAGTAGGAGTTGTCATACGAGTAGCCCGTCTCTGCTCGACTGTCCAGGAAGCTGAAGCCGCTGTTGCGTTTTCCACGGTTGTAGATCCAGGTCGGGTCGGCGTAGCCGCTGATCTTCAGCCCCTTCAGGCCCGAGGCGTCGCGCGAATCCTCCAGGGCCTCGGTCTTGACCGTGATGCGGTTGAGCTCGCGCGCCTGGTCGGGCGTCATGCCCCATTGGGGCTTGGCCGCTTCCTGGGCCTTGAGCTTGGCCTCCAGTTCGGCCACCTGGGCCTTGAGCGCCTGCAACTCCCGCAGGACATCGGCGTTCGATTGGGCCAGCGCAGGGAACGCAGCAGCCAGCGCAAGGGCCAGGGCGGTGTGATGGATGGTCTTCATGGAGGGTCCTCCTCGGTGCGAAAAAGGTGGGTGGCCGGTCAGCCGCGGGCGGCAGCCGCCAGTTCCAGGCGGCGCTGCCGCTCAGCGCGGGCGATGAGATAGCAGGCCAGGGCGACGCCGATGGCCACGACGATGACGATGAGCGTGGCCACCGCATTGACGCTCGGGTTCAGACCCAGACGCGCGCGCGACAAGATCACCAGTGGCATGGTGGTGGCGCCTGGCCCGGAGAGAAAGTTCGACAGCACCACGTCATCCAGCGACAGGGTGAAGGTCAGCAGCCATGCTGACATCAGCGATTGCGTGATCATGGGCAAGGTCACCAGCCAGAACACCTGGTGAGGGCGGGCGCCCAGGTCCATCGCCGCCTCTTCCAGCTGCGGGTTCAGGTCCTGCAGGCGGGCCTGCACCACCACGGTGGCGTAGGCCATGCCCACCAGCAGGTGGCCCAGCCAGATGGTGAGCATGCCGCGCTCGGGCACGCCGATGGCCCTTTGCAGACTCACCATGGTGAGCAGCAGCGACAGGCCGATCACGACCTCCGGCATCACCAGCGGGGCGCTGACCATCCCGGAGAACATGGTGCGTCCCGTGAATCGGCGGTACTTCACCAGCGCAAAAGCGGCCAGGGTGCCGAGCACCACCGAGCCGCAGGCAGTCAGAAAGGCAATTTGCAGCGACAGCCACAGGCCCGACATCAGCGCTTGGTCTGCAGCCAGGGCGTGGTACCACTTCAGCGTGAAACCCCGCCACAGATTGGGTATGGGCGAGTCGTTGAAGGAGTACACCATCAGCGAGACGATGGGCACAAAGAGGAACAGGTAGCCCGCAGCCAGCCAACCGCGGCCGAACCAGGTGTTCAGTGCCGAGGGCTTCATCGGCGGCTCTCCTGTGACTGGGCCTGGTAGCGCTGGAACAGGGCCAGCGGCACGATGATCAGCAGGATCATCAGCACCGCCAGGGCCGAGGCCATCGGCCAGTCGTTGTTGAAGAAGAGCTCATCCCAGATCACGCGGCCGATCATCAGGGTCTCGGGCCCTCCGAGCAACTCGGGAACGACGTACTCGCCGATGCAGGGGATGAACACCAGCATCGAACCGGCAATGATCCCGGCCTTGGACAGCGGCACGGTGATCTTCCAGAACGCCACCCACGGTGTGGCGCCGAGGTCCTGGGCGGCTTCGAGCAGGCGCAGGTCCATCTTGACCAGCTGGCTGTACAGAGGCAGCACCATGAAGGGCAGGTAGGTGTAGACCATGCCCAGCACCAGCGAGAAGGGGGTGTTCATCAGCTTGCCCGGCGCGGCAATCAGCCCGAGCGACAAAAGCAGGGAGTCCAGCCCGAGCCCGACGATGACGTCATGTGCCCAGCCACCGGGGCTGAGCAAGCCCTTCCACGCATAGGTGCGGAGCAGGAACGAGGTCCAGAAAGGCAGCATCACCAGCATCAGCAGCAAGGGCTGCACCGAGGGCCGGGCCCTGGCCATGAAATAGGCAAAGGGGTAGCCGACGAACAGGCACACCACGGTGGTGGCTGCCGCGTACTGCAGGCTTCGAAGGTAGGCGCTCAGGTACAGCGGGTCTTGCAGGACCATGGAGAAGTTGGAGAACTTCAGCGACAGCGTCAGCACGCCGTCCTTGACCGCGATCAGGTCTTCAGGGTGGACCGTGCCCATGCGGGCCAGGGATATCTGCACCACCACCGCGAAGGGCAGCAGAAAGAACACCAGAAGCCAAAGGTAGGGCAGCCCGATCACCGCGGCCCGGCCGCGAGGGCGCAGCCGCACCAGCCAGGCCGGGCCGACAGCATATGGGGTGCGCGGTGCCTGGCTCATCGGCGCCTCATTGGGTCAGTACCACCTGCGCCGAAGGGGACCAGTGGGCCCAGGCCTCGTCACCCCAGGTCAGCTCGTCGTCGCGGTGGCGCTCCGCGTTGGACTGGCTGACCTTCAGCGTCGCACCGCTGGCCAGCGCCAGCTGGTAGACCGTGAAGCTGCCAAAGTACGACTTCTCGCGCACGGTGCCGCGCACCGTGTTGAAGCCGGCCTCGGCGGGGCGTTGACGGCTGACGTTGATCTTCTCGGGCCGCAGGGCCACGGTGACGGCCATCCCTTCGGTGCCCGTGATGCCGTGGCCGACGTAGTGGCGGCAGTCGGCACAGGCCACGATGCAGTGATCGTGTGCATCGACCTCCAATGAACCCTCCATCATGTTGACGCTACCGATGAAGTCGGCCACGAAGCGGCTGGCCGGCGTCTCGTAGATCTCGGACGGTGCGCCCACCTGCATCAGCCGGCCTTCGCTCATGACCGCGATGCGCGAGGCCATGGTCATGGCTTCTTCCTGGTCGTGGGTGACCATCATGCAGGTCACGCCCACCTGCTCGATGATATTGACCAGTTCGATCTGGGTTTCCTCGCGCAGCTTCTTGTCCAACGCCCCCAGGGGCTCGTCCAGCAGCAGCAGCTCGGGCTGCTTGGCCAGGCTGCGGGCCAGGGCGACCCGCTGCTGCTGGCCGCCGGACAGCTGGTGCGGCTTTCGGCCCGCGTACTTGCCCAGCTGCACCAGCTTGAGCATGGCCTCCACCCGCTCGGCGATCTGCGCCGAAGCCATGCCCGAGCGCTTCAGGCCAAAAGCGATGTTCTCGGCCACCGTGAGGTGCGGGAACAGGGCGTAGCTCTGAAACATCATGTTCAGCGGCCGTTCGTACGGGGGCAGGCCGCCAAGGTCCTGCCCGTTGAGCACGATGCGCCCGGAGGTGGGGGTCTCGAACCCGCCCACCATGCGCAGCAGCGTGGTCTTGCCGCACCCGGACGAGCCCAGCAGGGCGAAGATCTCGCCCTTGCCGATGTCCACGCTGACATGGTTGACGGCGGCATAGCCGTCGAACTCCTTGACGACGTCTTCGATGCGCAGGAAGCCGGCACCGCCGGCCGCAGCCGACATCACAAACCGGTCTTGAACGACGTGAAGGTGCGCGTCATCAGGCGACGCAGGTCGTTGTTGATCGAGTCTGGCGGCACCATGCGGGCCAGGTCGGCGCTGGAAAGGAACACCGTGGGGTTGTTTGCCACGTCAGGGCGGATGTTCTTGCGCGAGTCCGGAACCGGATTGGGGTAGAAAACCTTGTTCGTGGTGGCGGCCGCGACATCGGGGCGCAGCACGAAGTTGATGAACTTGTGCGCATTTCCGGGCCGCTGGGCATCTGCCGGAATGACCATGGTGTCGAAGAAAAGGATGCCGCCGCTTCTGGGAATCAGGGCCTGGATGTTCTGGCCTGTCTTGCCATC
>JBAXYD010000040.1:0-36967 GCA_037127635.1 Betaproteobacteria bacterium
GCGTATCGATCACAGCGTAACGCACGAGGCGTTGATTACGTTTACACCCTCTCAGTGCGCCTGCCGGTGTGGCCTTGGGCGAGTCCTTGCAGGTCAATGGGCAGCTCGCGCACGGCAACGCTCACCCTGCGCCTGCCTTGCGCCGGCGCAGCACCATGCCTTGATCATTCTCAGCGGGGCTCGGGCAGGCGCTGAAACACTGGCTTCTCCGGTGGCCAATCCATGGTCATCTGTCTGCCGGAACGTGCACTTCAGGGGGTCACAAGCCCCCGCGAAGAACTTGGTATGACGCGAATTGCTGGCCAGCGTCTGCGCAATGGGCCAGCCGGCAAGGGACCCGGCCGCATTCGGGTTCGAGGATCTGGTGCCAGCGGGCACCTGAACCACGACAAGAAATAGGAGTTGTCCATGCAATTGTTTGATTTCGTCCGGAAACTGGCTCAAGAAGAGGACGGGGTGACCGCCATCGAGTACGGCCTCATTGCCGCGCTCATCGCAGTCGTGATCGTCGGGTCCGTGCAGTTGGTGGGTACCGGTCTCACCACGACCTTCACCGAGGTGTCCAACAAACTGGCCGGTAAGTGAGGCCCACATAGAAAAAGAGCAGCCAGGGACATACGCGTCCCTGGGTTTGCGATGCCTGCTGATCGCCCTACAGGAACCTCGATCGCCTGATGCCTTCCTTCTGGACCGCTCTGCTTCTTTTATCCCTGCTGCTGGGGGCCGTGATCACCGATCTGCGCTCCCGCCGCATCCCCAATACCCTCGTGCTGACCGGCACGTTGCTGGCGTTTGCAATCCACACCCTGTCACTCGTCGCCAACCTGCCGCCCTTGGCCGGCGGCCACTGGTGGGCCCCACTGGCAGGCTTGGGGGTCGGCCTGATCGCGCTGATGCCGCTGTACCTGCTGCGCGCGCTGGGCGCGGGCGACGTCAAGCTGCTGGCGATGGTGGGCGCCTTCGTCGGCGTGTCCACCGTCCTCACCGCCACCCTCTACACCCTGCTGGCCGGTGGCCTGCTGTCGCTGGCCATGATGCTCGGCCACGGCGTGGCCGCGCGCACGCTCACCAACACCCGTTTCCTGCTCACCGATTGGGTGCTGCGGCTGCGCACCGGCCGCGGTGCCGTGCTCGCACCCCTGGAAACCACAGCCGCAAGGCTGCCCTACGCCCTGGCCATCAGCGCGGGCACGGTCACGGCGTTGCTGCAAGCCACCTGAAACCAAGGAGAACCTGATGAAATCACGCGGTTTGTGGATGTTGTTGATTGCCGGGCTGGCCGGCCTGGCCGCCGTGGTGCTGGCCGCCCGCTGGATGCAGGGTCAAGGCACCGAACAAGGCCGCATTGCGGTGGCCAATGCAGACATCGAACTCGGTGGACGCATCTCGAGCGAGATGGTGCGCCTGACCGACTGGCCCAAGGACAGCGTGCCGCAAGGCGCCTTCAGCGACCCCAGCCGGCTCAACGGCCGGGTGGTGCTGGTGGCACTGCAACGCGGCGAGCCGCTGACCGAGGCGCGCCTGGCGCCCGTGGGCGCCAGAGGCGGGCTGTCAGCCGTGGTGCCCGAGGGCCGGCGGGCCATGACCGTGCGCGTCAAC
The DNA here is from genome assembly GCA_037127635.1 of Betaproteobacteria bacterium. Classification (GTDB taxonomy): domain Bacteria; phylum Pseudomonadota; class Gammaproteobacteria; order Burkholderiales; family Burkholderiaceae_C; genus Rubrivivax. Next base: position 1,600 of record JBAXYD010000040.1, read on the forward strand.
GACGTCGTAGGCGTGGCGGGCTTTGCGCTGCCGGGCACCTATGTCGATGTGATGGTCAACACGCAGTCGGACGGCGCGCAGCGGGGAGATCGTGACCGTTCCATCTCCAAGATCGTGCTGGAGCGCATCCTGGTGCTGGCGGTGGCCCAGGAGGCTGACCGGGACTCGACCAAACCCAAGGTGGTCAACGCCGTGACGCTGGAGGTCACGCCGCGCGATGCCGAGGTGCTGGACCTGGCCCGCAGCGTGGGCACGCTGTCGCTGGTGCTGCGCAACCACGCCGACCCGATCAGCACCCCCACCACCGGCGCCACCAAGAGCGAACTGCTGGGCCCGGCCCGGGCAGAACCCCCGCCCAAGCCGCCAGCACCGCCCGCCCGCATGGTGCGCGTGGCGAAACCGCTCCCACCCCCACCGGCGCCAGCGACTCGGTCACCGGCCCCCGAAACCGTCGTCGCCGAAGGCGGCAAGCCCGCTGCGCCCCGCGCCTGTGTCGACATCGTTCGCGGCCTGACCAAGGTCACGGAGTGCTTCTGATGATGAACCGCCTGACCCCACTCCACCCCAGGAAACCCCTAATGCCTCCACTTTCACGCCCCACCGCCTTGCGGGGCGCCGTCCTCGGCGTCTGCCTCGCGCTGCAGGCGGAGGCCTATGCGGCACCAGCGTCGCAGGGCACGGCCACGGCCCTGTGCGCGTCCGTACGCATGGCGCCGCTGGTGGAGGTGCCGGTGGGCAAGTCCTCGGTGCTGAGGATGCCCGCACCTGCAACCCGCATCTTGCTGGGCAACCCCGAGAACGCCCGCGCCGCGCGTCCTGCAGACATGCCGGAGCGCCGCAAGGACGAAGGGGTCAAGGCCCCACCCACCGACAACCGCCCGGGTGTGGCTGAGGTGGATGTGCTGCTGCTGGCCCCCACCGAGGTGGTGCTGCTGGGCAAGACCATTGGCTCGACCAACGTCGTCATGCTGGACGACACCGGCACCTGTACCGCATTCGACGTGGTGGTGGGCATGGACACCCGCGGACTGGAGTCCGTGCTGGCGCGCCTGCTGCCGGGCGAAAAGGACATCAAGGTCACGCCTGCCTTTGACTCGCTGGTGCTGTCGGGCGCCGTGAGCGACAGCGAGGCCATGGCCCGCGTGGGCGAACTGGCCCAGGCCTACGTACGCAGCCAGGACGGCGGCGGCGGTGGCAGCGCCCGCAGCCAGCGCGTGATCAACATGCTGGAGGTGGATTCACCCCAGCAGGTGATGCTGGAGGTGAAGGTGGCCGAGGTTTCCAAGGCCCTGATCGACAAGCTGGGTGTGCAGTTCAGCGGCTCGCGTACCAACGGCAACTGGACCTACAACCTGCTGGCCGACTTCCTCAGCGGCGGTGCGGGCCTGGCCAGCGTGGCCAAGGCCACGGGTAGCCTGGGCGTGGCGGTGGACGCCCAGAAGGACGACGCGCTGGTCAAGGTGCTGGCAGAACCGACGGTGATGGCCATCAGCGGCCAGACCGGCAGCTTCCTGGCCGGCGGCAAGATCTTCATCCCGGTGGCGCAGGACAACGGCACCGCGGGCGGGCGCAGCGTGACGCTGGAGGAAAAGGAATTCGGCGTCTCGGTGAAGTTCACGCCCACGGTGCTGGGCAACGGCCGCATCAACCTGCGGGTGCGCCCGGAGGTCTCGGAGCTCAACCGTGAAGGCATCGGCATCGTCGCCTCGGGCGTCAACGGCACGGCCATCCTGCCCTCCTTCACCTCGCGGCGGGCGGAGACGACGGTGCAGTTGATGGACGGCCAGAGCTTTGCCATTGGAGGGCTCATCAAGAACAACACCAAGGCCAGCATCAAGGCCTTCCCCTTCCTGGGCGAACTGCCGGTGATTGGCGCACTGTTTCGCAGCACCGACTTCCAGACCGACCGGTCGGAGCTGGTGTTCGTGATCACGCCCCGACTGGTCAAGCCCCTGCCCACGGGCTACCGCCTGCCCACCGACGGCTACACCCCGCCCTCGCGCAGCGACCTGATGCTCGACGGCCGCCTGGAACGCCGGGGCCGCGACGATCCGCCGACGCCGACGCCGCCAGGCAAACCCACCACCCCCTTGGCCGCCGAGGGCGGTTTCGAGAAGGAGAAGCTCTGATGCGCGCCGCACCCTCACCGCGTACCGCCCAGCAGGCCCTCACGCCGGCCCTGCGTCCGAGCACGTTGCGGATGGCACTAGTGCCACTCACGCTGACGGTCACGCTGGCCCTGGGCGGCTGCGCCACCTCCGCCTCGCCCGGTTGGGACGCCCGCTTTGGTGATTCCCTTCGCATCCTGCAGGCAGAGCAGTTGATCGCGCCGGATGCCCCGATGCGCCATGGGCAGACCGTGCCACCCAGCGACGGGCGCAGCGTGAGCGAGGCCATGCAGCGCCTGAACGAGAGCTACCGCAGCCCGCCGCCGCCCATCGCCATCCAGATCGGCGGCGGGGGCTCCTCGGCATCGCGCTGAATCCGCCCGGCTTTCGCTCACACCCCCCGCCGCCCGCCCTTGGGCTCGTCCCAGGCCTGCCCACAAGCTGCCATCCGCATGAAACCTGACCGCACCCACTGGATCCACGCTGCCCGCCAGCGCGGCGCCGGGCCGTCGCGCCAGCGCGGCGCGGTGGCCATCGTGGTCGGGCTGACCCTGTCCGTGCTGCTCGGGGCCATCGGCCTGGCCCTGGACAGCGGCCACCTGTACCTGACCAGGACCGAGCTGCAGAACGGCGCCGACGCCTGCGCCCTGGCCGCCAGCTACGAATTGACGGGTTCGCCCGCGATCCCGGCCGCAGCGTTCAGCCGTGCCGAGGCGGCGGGCCGGGCGGTGGCGCGCCAGAACAAGATGGGATTCCAGGGCACGGCCATTGCCGACGCCGACGTGAACGTGAGCTTCGGCGGCGGCCTGTCCGCCGGCAGCGCCTGGGTGGCCGCCGGGGCGGCTGCGCCCAGCACGAAGTACGTGCGCTGCACGGTCACACGCGCCAACATCGCACCGTGGTTCATGCAGTTGCTGGGCGCCGGCCCGAAGACCGTCAATGCCCTGGCGACCGCCACCCTGTCTCCTGCCCGGACGACCTGCGCCATCCCCATGGGCTTGTGCGCGCGCCCGGGCGGGTCAGCCCCCACCTTCGGCTATGTCAAGGGTGACTGGTACGGCCTGGACTTTTCCGAGAGTGGGAACAACGCCTCCTATACCGGCAACTTCCGCTGGATCGATTTCGACCCCTCGGCCACCACCCCGGGCTGCTCTGGCGGCGGCGCGCAGGAACTGGCCTGCCTCATGGCCGGCGCAGGGCAGTGCAGCCTGCCCGCGCCCAACACCGGGACCTGCTCGACCTCGGGCAATGCCAAGGCCGATGCGGGTTGCGTGGGCCAGACCGGCAACATCAGTTCGATGGAGTCGGCCTACAACTCGCGCTTCGGCCTCTACAAGGGGGGAAGCGGCAATCCGCAACTCAGCACGGCGGTACCCGACCTCACCGGCTACGCCTATGCCTGGGAGGGCGGCAAAGGCAACTGGCCCCTGGGGCGCAACGCTTACTCCGGCATTTCCGGCACCACACCCAACTTCACGCAGGCGCGGGCGAGCACCTTGGGCACGGTCCAGGCGGCGGGTCTGAGCCCGTCGTTCTACGCCAGCCCCTACAGCCCTTCCACGGCAGCCCAGCATCTGGCCAGCGGCGCGGACCGCCGGCGCGTCACGATGCCGATCGTGGACTGCAGCGGCTTCATCGGAGCCCAACACGCCCCCATTCGCGGCTACGCCTGCGTGCTGCTGCTGGACCCCTACCGCAAGCAGGGCAACGCGGTGAGGAGCAAGGTCGAGTACCTGGGTGCCTCGGGCGAGGCCGGCAGCCCTTGCTCGACCTCAGGCATTTCGGGCGACAGCGCCAGCGTGGGGCCGATGGTGCCGGCGCTGGTGCAATGAGGAGCCGCAGGATGCGCCAGACCCACCTTGAACCACGCCGCCGCCACGCACGCGGCGTGGCCGCCGTGGAGCTGGCCCTGCTGCTGACGCCGCTGCTGGTGATGCTGTTTGGCGTGACGGAACTCGGACGGGCCATCTACTCTTACAACACCTTGGCCAAGACCGTGCGCGACGCCACGCGGCACCTGTCCCAGCACGGCCCTGGGGACACCGTGATCGCCGCCGAAGCCCGCTGCCTGGCCGTCTATGGCACCACCGACTGCACCGGCACGGTGCTGGCGATCGGCCTGTCGACCGACCAGGTGGTGCTGTGCGACGCGGTGCTGTGCCCGACCACTCACGCGGGCCAGTCCACTGGCCTTGGTGCGGTCAATCTGGTGAGCGTGGGCATTGCCGGTTACGCATGGTCTTCGGTCGTCCAGTGGGTGGTGCCGGACATGCGCTTCAACACCATCTCGGTCACGATGAGGGCGCAGTTGTGAAGACCACCTTGCGCTCTTCGAGCCAGCCCTCCTGGCGCCCCGCCCGGCGCGTCTTTGCACGCCCACAGCGCGGCCTGGCGGCGGTGGAGTTCGCGATGGTGGCCTCGCTGCTGTTCACCCTGCTGTTCGGCGTGATCGAGATGGGCCGCCTGCTGTGGACCTGGAATGCCGCGGTCGAAGCCACGCGGCACGGGGCGCGCCTGGCCGCCGTGTGCGACCAGAACGCCAGCCGGATCAAGGCCGCCATGGTGGAGCGCCTGCCCGCGCTCTCGGCCAGCCAGATCGTCATCACCTACCTCAACCCCCCAGCGGCCGACAACACCTGCACCGCCACGGACTGCAAGGCTGTGAGGGTGTCGTTGCGAGATGCGACGCACCAGACCCTGATTCCCCTGGTGCCCCTGAACCTGGCGCTGCCGGCGTTCGCCACCACCCAGCGCAAGGAGTCCATGAACAGCACGGCCAACGAGGTTTGCCAATGAAGATCAAGATCGTCACCCCGGACAGCGCCAACGCCCAGGCCTGGACCGATGCCTTGCGCGCCGAGGGCGGCTTCGACGTCAAGACGGTGGTGTCCGCGCTGCGAGAGGCCAATGTCGTCATCAACGGCAGCCGGCCAGACCTGGTGCTGGTGCAGACCTCGACCCCGCAGGACTTCGAAGCGCTGGAGCAGCTGGCCGCAGCGCACCCGGACGTGGACCATGTGCTGGTCAGCCACACCCTGGAGCCGGAGATCCTGATGCGGGCCATGCGGGCTGGCGTGCGCGAGGTGCTGCGCGCACCGTGCGAACCCGCCGCCGTTGTGGCCGCCGCGGTGGCTGCCAAAGGGCGCCAGATGCGCAAGATCGCCGCCCAGCAACCGCCCTCGGCGGGGCACGAGGGGCAGGTGCTGACGCTGCTGTCCTGCAAGGGGGGCAGCGGCACCACCTTCGTGGCAGCCAACCTGGCGCACCTGCTGACGCAGGCCGGACGGCGCCGGGTGGCACTGATAGACCTGAACCTGCAGTTCGGCGACGCCGCGCTGTTTGTCAGCGATGGCCGCGGCAACAGCCATGTGGCCGATGTGGCACAGAACATCGACCGCCTTGACGCGGCCCTCCTGCGGTCGTCCATGCGCGAGGCCACGCCGGGCCTTTGGGTGCTGGCGGCACCGGAGGATCCGGCGCTGGGCGTGGATGTGACGCGGGAACACGTGCGGCGCATCGTGGAGCTGGCCCGCGAGATGCACGACCACGTGGTGATCGACGCCGGCCGGGCGCTCAGCCCGGTGACGCTGCAGGCCCTGGACATGGCCGACCGCATCTACCCCGTGCTGCAGCTGACGCTGCCCTACATACGCGACAGCAGGCGGCTGCGCGACGTCTTTCAATCGCTCGACTACCCGGAGGGCAAGATCCAGTGGATCGTCAATCGACATCAGAAGGACGGCGATTTCAGCACCGACGACCTGAAGAAGGCGCTGGGCTTGCGGGACATCATCACGCTGCCGAACCAACACGAGGCCGTGGCGAGCTCGGTCAACCAGGGCGTGCCTGTGCAGCAGGTGGCCCCGGGCAGCTCCATCACGCGTGCGCTGCAGGACCTGGCCCGCGGCCTGTTGCCGCCGGCCCCGCCGCGCACCACGAACAACCGTTGGCTGGCGGGCCTGTTCGGCGCTGGCGTGTCTTGAGGGCCACATCATGAGCCTGCGCGAGAAACTGGGCGCGACCAAAGCCTCCAACGGCTCCAACGCCGCCTTGGCCGGCGAGGCATCAGCCCCCGAATCAGGGCCTGCCGCCACGGCCGCTGCGGCAGTCCATCCTTACCAGGACATCAAGGCCCGTATCCACCAGCTGCTACTCGAACGCCTGGACCTGGAGGCGCTGCAGGCCGTGTCGCCCACGGCTTTGCGGGAGGAGCTGCGCCAGTTCGTCGAACGCCTGCTGACCGAGGAGAACCTCGTGCTCAACACCGGCGAGCGACGCAACCTGGTGCGCGACATCCAGTACGAGATGCTCGGCTACGGGCCCCTGGAGCCGCTGCTGGCCGACGCCACCGTGTCCGACATCCTCGTCAACACCCACCGTCAGGTCTACGTGGAGCGGCGCGGCCGGCTGGAAGTCACGGACGTGACCTTCAGCGACGACGCCCACCTGATGAAGATCATCGACAAGATCGTCTCTCGCGTGGGCCGTCGGGTTGACGAGTCCAGCCCCATGGTGGACGCCCGGCTGCCTGACGGCTCGCGTGTGAACGCGATCATCCCGCCGCTGGCGATCGACGGGCCGATCCTGTCGATCCGGCGCTTCGCAGCCGTGCCGCTGCAGATGGCCAACCTGCTGGAGTACCAATCGCTGTCGCCAGAGATGGCGCAGTTCATCGGGGCCCTGGTGACGGGCCGCGTCAACATCCTCATCTCTGGCGGCACGGGCTCGGGCAAGACGACCTTGCTCAACATCCTGAGCAGCCACATCCCGGCCAGCGAGCGCGTGGTGACCATCGAGGATGCGGCCGAGCTGCAGCTGCAGCAGCCCCACGTGGTGCGGCTTGAAACCCGGCCGCCCAACATCGAAGGCCGCGGCGAGGTGGCGCAGCGCGCCCTGGTGCGCAACGCCCTGCGCATGCGCCCAGACCGCATCATCCTGGGCGAAACCCGTGGCGCCGAGGCCCTGGACATGCTGCAGGCCATGAACACCGGGCACGAGGGCTCGATGACCACCATCCACGCCAACACACCTCGCGATGCGCTGGCGCGCCTGGAAAGCATGATCGCGATGGCGGGCGTGGACCTGCCCGCCAGGGCCGCGCGCGCCCAGGTGGCCTCGGCCATTGGCGTGATCGTGCAGGCCAACCGCATGGCCGACGGCACCCGCAAGCTCACCAGCATTCAGGAAATCGCCGGGATGGAAGGTGACACCGTGACGCTTCAGGAAATCTTCCTGTTCCATCAGAACGGCGTCAGCGACACAGGTCGGGTGGAAGGGCACTTCACGGCCACCGGCATACGCCCCCGCTTCAGCGAGCGCCTGACCAGCCGCGGTCTCCCGCTTGCGCCTACGCTCTTCGAGCCTCGCCGACTCGAGGTCTGAGACCCTGCCTGCGGAGCCCCGTCATGAACCTGTCATTCGCCCTGTTTGCCGTGACCGCGTTCGTCGCGGTCGTGCTGTGCCTGGAGGGCATTTACAACCTCTGGGCCTCCCGTCACAGCCCCGAGGCCCGCAGGATCGCCGCGCGGCTCGATGCGCTGGCCGGTGACCCGGTGAGCCGGGCCAGCATCGAACGCGTGGAACAGGCTCAGCGCCTGCCCCGCCTGAACGCCCTGCTTGGCCAGACCACACCGGGCCGCGCACTGCAGCGCTGGGTGGCCACGTCGGGCCTGAAGGTCTCAGCCACCGAGCTGATGGTGGTGTCACTGGGGCTCGGGCTGATTGGCCTGACGCTGCCGGGCATGCTTGGCAAGGCGCCGATGCTGGGCGCTGCGCTCGGTCTGGTGCTGACAGTGCTGCCCTGGTGGCGGGTGGCGCACAGCCGACGCCGGCGCATCGAGCGCATCGAACGTCAGTTTCCTCAGGCGCTGGACCTGATGAGCCGGGCGATGCGCGCGGGCCACGCCTTCTCGGCGGCAGTGCGTATGGTGGCCGAGGAACTGCCCGACCCTCTGGGACAGGATTTCCGCATGCTGTTCGACGAGATGAACTTCGGTGTGCCGGCCCACACCGCGCTGACACGCCTGGCCGAGCGCGTACCGCTGGCGGACGTGAGCTTCTTCGCGGTGGCGGTGATGATCCAGCGCGAATCGGGTGGCAACCTGGCCGAATTGCTGGACAAGATCGCTGCCATCGTGCGCGAGCGGCTCAAGCTGCACGGTGAGGTCCGCACGCTGTCGGCCGAAGGGCGGCTGTCGGCCATCATCCTGACGGCCCTGCCCTTTGGCGTGGCGGTGGTCGTCAACCTGGTCAACCCCAGTTTCATGGCACTGCTGTGGAACGATCCCACCGGCATGCGCATGGTGGGTGCGGCGCTGTTCATGATGGCCGTGGGCGTGCTGTGGATGCGCAGCATCATCAGCATTCGAGTGTAGGGAGAGCCGCGCCTTGAGCACCATCCAACTCGCCTTTCTGGCGCTGGTCTTCGTGGGCGTGGTCGCCGCGCTGGCTGGCATCTCCGCGATGGCACGCCCCGACGCGGCCCGCCAACGCCTGCTGGACCTGTCCCGCACCACCCCGGCGGGCCCCGCAAGCCCGGCCAGCAGCCGCTGGCTGCAGCGGCTGGCCGCCCTGGTGCGGCCGATCAGCCGCCTTTCCACGCCCGAGGAGGGCTTCGAGAAATCCAGCATCCGGATGCGTTTTCTGCATGCCGGGGTGCGCAGCCCCACGGCACCCACGGCCTTCTTCGGCACCAAGACTGCGCTGGCGCTTGGGCTGCCGCTGTTGGGCCTGGGCGTGCTGACCCTGGCGGACGCCACGCTCAGGGGCCAGAGCTTCCTGCTGGCCATGTTGGCGCTCGCCGCCATGGGCTACTACTTGCCCAACTTCATGCTTTCGCGGGCTGTGCAGCACCGCCAGCTCGAGATCTTCGAGAGCTTTCCCGACGCGCTGGACATGATGACCGTGTGCGTCGAGGCCGGCCTGGGCACCGAGGCGGCGATGGTTCGGGTGGCCGACGACCTGCAGTTCAAGAGCCCGGCCCTGGCCGAGGAGTTGCGCCTGGTGAACCTGGAACTGAGGGCTGGCGCCGACCGGGAGCGCGCACTGCGCAACCTGGCACTGCGCACGGGCGTGGAGGAGGTGGACGGCTTCGTCACCATGGTCAGCCAGGCCGAGCGCTTTGGCACCAGCATCGCTGCCTCGCTGAGGGTGCACGCCGACACGCTGCGTACGGTGCGGCGCCAGCGCGCCGAGGAGGCCGCTGCCAAGATCGCCCTGAAGCTGCTGTTCCCGCTGATCTTCTGCATCTTTCCCTCGCTCATGGTGGTGCTGATGGGCCCGGCCATGATCCAGATCTACCGCGTGCTGCTGCCTTCGATGGGCACGCACTGAGAACCCCCGATGAACCAAGCTCACTTTCCGACGACTTCGCTTCCGGGCACGCACATGGACACGCACATGGACACGGGCATGGGCAGGACAGCAAGCCAGGGGCCGCGGCGAGGCCCCCGAGCCCTGGCCATGCTGGCCTGCGCCGTGGCGGGCAGCCTGGGTGTTTCGGCCTGCGTCGCCCCAGCCCCGATGCAGGCACTGCGGGTGGAGCCGAACCTGCGACTGAGCCACGCCGGCCCCGGTCCCGCGCAGGGCTACGTGGCGCTGGCCCGCCGCTACGAAGGAGAAGGCCGCTGGCCTGAGGCGCTGCAGGCCTGGCACAAGGCCGCGCAGGCCGCACCGGGGGATGCCAGCGTCCACGATGCCCTGGCGCAGGCACAAGCGGCGGCTGGCGACCACACCGCCGCCGTGGCAGCCCTGCGCCACGCCGTGGCCTTGGCGCCTGATCAGCCGGCGCTGCACAACAACCTGGGCTATGCCCTGATGCGGGCGGGCCAGGCGCAGGAGGCCCGCACGGCCTTGCTGCAGGCGCTGGTGCTGCAGCCGGGCTATGCCCGTGCCCAGGCCAACCTCAACCGGCTGGCAGCGGCCCCAGGCCCGACGCTGACGCAGGCCGCATCCGCGGTGGAGGCGGCAGGAGCTTCGCAGGAGGCACCGGCAGTTGCGGGAGTTGCGGGAGTACAGGCAGTTGCGGCAGTACAGGCAGCACCGGCACCAGCACCACCGGCATCACCAGCATCACCATCGTCACCGGCATCAGCAGCGGAACCGGCCGCTCAGGCTCTGGTGCCAGCGCGGCAAGCCCGGACGGTTCCGGCCCAAAGAGTAGAGATTGCCAACGGTAACGGCGTCGAGGGCATGGCCTCCTGCCTGGCCGAGCTGCTGCGGTCGCACGGCGCGGCCGATGCGATACGGCTGCGCAACGCCCTGCCTTACGACACCACGACCACGGTCGTGCGCTACAGGCCCGGGCACGTCCAGGCGGCGCAGGCCCTGGCCAGCCATCTACCCGGGGGCGTGGCCACTGTGGCCGGCATGGACCGCGCCGACAGTCTGGACCTGCGCATCGTGCTGGGCCACGACCTGCGCACCAGCGGGCTGTGTTCCCGCCGCGGCTGACCCGGACTTGCGCACGCCGCCTTGGCGGCCCCCGCGCGCGGCCAGCGCCAGAGGCGCGCTCTCGGGCGTCGGCGATGGTGCTACGCTCCTGCGCGATTCGTCAACAGGAGCACCCCCATGAAGCACGGCTGGATCCGTCTCGCCCTCGGCCTGGCATTGGCCGCCGGCGCCACAGCCCCTGCCCTGGCCCAGGGCACGGTCACCGCGCTGTGCAGCACCGACCAGAGCTGGTGCGAGCTGGCCGCAGCCGAGTTCCAGAAGGCCACAGGTCTGCGCGTGCTGCAGACCCGCAAGCCCACTGGCGAGGCCCTGGCGCAACTGCGCGCCGAGGCCGCCAACCCCAAGACCGACCTGTGGTGGGGCGGCACGGGTGACCCCTTCCTGCAGGCCGCCGAGGCTGGACTGCTGCTACCGTACCGCCCGGGCTACATCAACGACCTGCACGCCTGGAGCGTGCGCCAGTACGCCATGACGCAGAACATGGTGGGCGGCTTTTACACCAGCGCCATCGGCTTTGGCTGGAATACCGAGCTGAAGAAGAAGAAGAAGCTGCCGGAGCCCAAATGCTGGGCCGACATGATCAAGCCCATCTACAAGGGCGAGATCGAGATTTCGCACCCGGCATCCAGCGGCACCGCCTACACCATCCTGGCCGGGCTGGTGCAGTTGATGGGGGAAAACCAGGCCTTCGATTACATGAAGGCCCTGCACAAGAACGTGACGCAGTACACCCGCAGCGGCACCGCGCAGGCGCCCAACGTGGGCAAGGGCGAGGTGGCGGTGGGCATCAGCTTCATCTTCGGCTTCGACGCCTGGCGCCACAACAAGTACCCCGTGGCGTCCACCGCGCCCTGCGAGGGCACGAGCTACGAGGTGGGCGGTATCGCCTTGGTCAAGGGCAGCCGCAACGCAGAGGGCGCCCGGCGTTACTACGACTGGCTGATGAGTCCCGAGGGCCAGGCCATTGGCGCAAGGGCCAACAGCCTGCAGTCCCCCGCCAACCGCATGTTCAAGCCCGACCCCCGCATCCCCAGCATGGACAGCGTTCGCTTGATCAAGTACGACTTCGAAAAGTACGGCTCTTCAGCCGAACGCAAGCGGCTGCTGGAGCGCTGGCAGAAGGAAGTGGAGTCGCTGCCGAGGTGAGCCCACCTCCCTGAAGCCGTGGCCACCGTGCGCCACTGGGGGATGAAGCCATGAAGCGTGTGCGTGACCTGCTGAGCACCCTGGTGGCCACACCCAGCCAGGCCGGTGTGGACGATCTGTCGGTGGTGGCGCGCACCGTCTCGGCCTGGTTGAAGGCACACGGCGTGCCACACACCCTGCTGGGCCCGCCCGAGCGCCCGGTGGCAGTGGTCGTCAACCCGCCCCCCGGGCGTGGCGAACAAGTGCTGGTGCTCAATGCCTGCCTGGACACCGCACCGGTCGGCGACCGTCGGCAGTGGAGCGTGGACCCCTTCGGCGCCGAGGTGAAGGACGGCTGGCTGCACGGCCGCGGCAGCTCGGACTCCAAGGCGGCCGTGGCCATCTTCTGCGACCTGGCGCGCAGCGTTACCTTGAACGCCAAGGCCTCTGGAAAGCCGGCAAAACGTGTCGCCCGCATCACCCCGGGCATCCCGGACACCCCCCTCTGCGACGGGGAGCCCCCGCGTCAGGTCACCATGGTCTTCGACTGCGACGAACACTCGGGCCGGTTCGGAGGCATCCACGCTTACCTGAAGGCCCATGGCTTCCCGGCGATGTGCGTCATCGGCTACCCGGGCCTGGACGAGATCGTCGCCGGCTCGCGCGGCTTCCTGCGCACCACGGTCATCCTGGCCGGCGAGATGGGCCACTCGGGTGCGGCCCGGCCGCAGCGCGAACTGGCGGCGGTCAAGCTTGCCGCGCTGGTGCAGGCCATCGAGCGATTCAATGCGGCACCCGCCACCACACGAGCCGACTTCCCCCACGGGCCGCGCGCCACGCTGACCCATGTGCGCAGCGGGGTCAAGAGTTTCTCGGTCACGCCGCCTCGGATCGAATGCGCGCTGGACATCCGCACCACGCCCGACTTCGACGCCCACGCCGCACAGCGCTGGTTGGACCAGACCCTTGCGGGCATCGACCGCAAGGCTGCGGGCGGCCACGCCACCCGGCACACGAGCAGAAGCGCCAGGCCCAGCAGCTGGCCCCCCTACCGGACCCCAGACGACGCCTTGCTTCCACAGCTGATGCGTGCGGCTGCGGCCCGCCACCTGGGCCACGCACCGCCCATGAGCGTCAGCGGTCCCAGCAACATCGGCAACGTGCTGGCCGGTGGCGGCGCCCAGGTGCTGTGCGGCTTCGGCGTTCGCTTTCGTGGCCTCCATGGGCCAGACGAGTGCGTCGACCTCTCCACGCTGGCCCCGGTGCATGCGGTGTACCGGGACATGGTGGACCTGTTCCTCGCTGGCCGCCCGCAGGGCACACCCCCGCAACCCTGAGAGGGCATGCGCTCGGGCGGCGGTCGGTCGGCCCGCTGGTGACGATTCGCAAGTGCCTCCCAGACCTTGAGAACGAAGATGCCGCAGCCCCTCTGGCCATGCCAGTTGCCTCGGGTTGGCCCTGCAGCAGCCCATTCCGTTGCCCCTCTGACCGTCGAAGGTTTCACCGATCTTGCACACCACCGCCCTGCGCCGCCTCTGGAGCGCCATCTCCCCAAAACGCCGGGCTCAGTTGCTGGCCTTGTGGGCCTTTACGGGGGTGGCATCCTTGGCAGAGGTATTTTCGATTGGCGCGGTGCTGCCCTTTCTGGGCGTGCTGACGGCACCCGAAAAGGTCTTTGCGCACGAATACGCGCGACCGCTCATCTTGCGCCTGGGCATCACCGAGCCCCAGGGCCTGCTGTGGCCTGCCACCGTGCTCTTCTGCTCAGCCGCCCTGGTGGCCGCCGTCATCAGAATCATGACCATCTGGCTGCGCACCCGGATGACCTTCGCCACGGGCGCAGACCTCAGCATGGAGGTCTACCGCCGCACGCTCTACCAGCCCTACGCGGTGCACCTGTCGCGCAACAGCAGCGACATCATCGACGCCATTTCGGGCAAGGTGAACACCGTGATCTTCAGTGTCCTGGGGCCCCTGCTGATCATCGCTTCCAACGCACTGATGCTGGCGGTCATCCTGGTGGCCTTGCTGCTGTACAAGCCTGTCGTCGCCCTGGTCACTTTTGCCGGCTTCGGGCTGATCTACCTGGCGATCTACCTGGCCAGCCGCGCGAACTTGCACGCCAACAGCCGGGAAGTCGCGGCCAGTTCCAGCCAACGCATCAAGTCCCTCCAGGAAGGTCTGGGCGGGATACGGGACGTGTTGCTGGACAACGCCCAGGCCGTCTACTGCGCTCAGTACCAGAGGGCCGACCGCCGCATGCGCCGCGCCCAGGCGAACAACGCCGTCACGGGTGAAATCCCGCGCTTTGCCATCGAGGCGCTGGGCGTGTGCTTCATTGCCGGGCTGGCCTTCACGCTGGCACAGCAGCCTGAGGGGTTTTCAGCCGCACTGCCCGTGGTGGGGGCGCTGGCCATTGCAGCTCAACGCGTGCTGCCGTTGCTGCAGCAGATCTATCACGCCTTCACCAGCCTGAGCGGCAGCGACAAGTCCTTGAAGGACACCCTGGCATTGCTGGAACAACCCATGCCCAGCACCGCCCCGGCAGCCTCTGGCGAGCAAATGACTTTCGAGCGCGACATTGAATGCCGCAGCCTGGGCTTTCGCTACCGTGCAGACCGCCCCTGGGCCCTGCAGGACCTGAACCTGCGTATCGCCAAGGGCAGCCGTGTAGGCTTCATCGGCACCACCGGCAGCGGCAAGAGCACGCTGCTGGACATCTTGATGGGCCTGTTGCAGCCTACCGAAGGCCAGTTGCTGGTGGATGGACAGCCCGTCACAGCCGCCAACGCCGGCTTCTGGCAACGCCGCATCGCGCACGTGCCCCAGGCCATCTTCCTGTCAGACGCCAGCATCGCGCAGAACATCGCCTTTGGGGTGCCGCCACAGCAGATCGACATGGCGCGTGTGCGCCGGGCGGCCACACAGGCGCAGATGGCGCAGACCATCGACGGCTGGCAACAAGGCTACGACACTCTGGTCGGTGAGCGGGGGGTGCGTCTGTCCGGCGGCCAAAGGCAACGCATCGGCATTGCCCGGGCGCTTTACAAACAGGCCGATGTGCTGGTCTTCGACGAGGCCACCAGCGCGCTGGACAACGGCACCGAACGCGCGGTGATGAGCGCCATCGAGGCCCTGGGGCGTGAGCTCACCATCCTCATCGTGGCCCATAGGATCAGCACGCTGCAAGGCTGCGACGAGATCATCGAGCTCAACATGGGGACCATGAGCCAACCTGTGCCGGCCATGCGGGTGCAGGCGTCATGAGGGCAGAGATCCACGACCGCGCAGACGCCCTGGCCAAGTTGCGCGCGCCATGGCGGGACCTGGAGTCGCGGGCCCTCGAACCCAACGCCTACCTGTCAGCCCGCTTTGTCCTGCCGGCCCTGGCTTGCCTGCCCACTTCGGCACCCGCCTGGGCAGTGAGCATCCAAGACGGCAAAACCGCTGCAGGCAGGTTGTGCGGCCTGGGTGTGTTTCAGGCTCGCGCGCCCCGGCTCCGGTTTCCCTTCCCGCACGCGCAGGTTTATGCGTCGCCGCATTCGTTCCTGGGAGGGATACTGCTGGACGCCGAGACAGCGCACCCCGCGCTTCACGCCATGCTGGATGCCCTGGCCCGGCGCACCAGCGGCCTGCGTCTGGAGGACCTGAACGCCACAGGCGCCACCGCCCAGCTGCTGCAAGCCGTGATGGCCGAGCGCGGTGCCTCCTGGCATGAGGAAGTCCGGGTCGAGCGGGCCTGCATCCTGCCCGCCTTGGGTGGCTCGATCCGGTGGCGGCAGCACGCATCAGCCTCGAAACTGCGCGATCACGACCGGCAGTGGCGCAAGCTGACCGAACTGGGTCGAGCGTCCTGGCACTACCTGCGGGGTGACCAGGTGCAAGACCGGACGATCGACACCTTCATCGAGCTGGAGCACGCAGGTTGGAAAGGTGCACAAGGCACATCTTTGCGCTCAGACCCTCGCCAGGTGACCTTCTTCAGGGAGATGACCCGCGCCTTTCGCGCCGACGGCGATGTCTTCTTCACCGAGCTGAGGCTGCAGGACCAGGTCATCGCCTCGACCTGCAACCTGCGCTCGGGCTGTAACGGCTTCGCGTTCAAGGTCTGCTTCGACCCCTGCTATTCGAAATACAGCCCTGGCATGTTGAACGAGTTGGGCTTTCTCAAGGCGCTCGAGAACGCCGTGGACGACTTCCGCTTCATTGACAGCGGCGCTGAACCCGGTTCCTTCATCGAGAAGCTCTGGCCCGACCGGATAACCTTGCTTTCGGGATCCATCGCACTTGGAGGCCTCTCGCGTGCGGCGGCGCGGGCCGCACACGCGCTGTCCCTGGTGCGCCGGCGGCTGATGGCAGGGCCGGCGCCAGCACTGCCCCAAGGCGGCGGAACCTCCTGACCCGCGACGGCTCTCAGCCGTGCCCAACCCGCACGCGGCGATTGAAGAAGACCATCCGCAGCCGATAGGCCAGCTGGCGCAGCTTGGCCCTCACGCGTTCCACCGCACCCATCGCCTGACGCTCGCGCCGGGCACGGTCCAGGCTGTAGACGATGGTGTAGGGTCGCGCTTGCAAGATCACGAAGTTGCGCTCGCGTGTCAGGGCGAACTCGACATCCATCGCATTGGCGTTGCCCGTGCTGGGCTTCAGCATGGTCCGGTGGATGCGCAGCAATTGGGTGGTCAGCTCCGTGAGCTCCGCTTCGCGAAGGATGGGCTGCCCGTTCGCCAGCGAGCTGCGGCTGATCAGTTCGGGCTCGTAGATGCCGGTCCAGGTAGCCACCAGGTACTGTTCAGGCAGCTGATTGCCCAGCGCACCCGTCACCGTGGCGCCGCTCCACTGCGTGTTGATGAAGACCGCTTCCAGGTCCTGCTTGAACGGATTGCCGGTGATGGCCACTCCCGTGGCCACCGCGCCTTCCACAAAGGGCTGCACCAGCACGCCCATCGCGACCGCGCGGTGATCGATGCGGTACCACTCGCGCTCCTCAAAGGCGCGCTGCAGCCAGACACTGGCCCAGACCTCCCGCAACACCTGAGCCACTTGCTCGGGCGAGGGGTTGGCCGCAAGCTCAACGCTTTCGTAAAGGCCCGCGCCATTGAATCCATCCAGATCTTCGGCGTTCGTGCTGCTGCGAAAGATGAACCGCTGATCCGTCGCCCATGCAGACAACTTGCTGCACAGCTCGGTCAGCAAGTCGTTGGGCACCGGATGCTGGAGGATGGCCGCGCGCCATTGCGCCAGGCGCCGCGCTCGCACGCCGGCATCCTGGGCGAACTCGGCATCAGCCAGCATCGCGTCGATCTCGGCATTCAGGCCGGTTGATTCCAGGTGGTCCAGGTAGGCCGAGAACGGAATCGCAAAGCCGCCCGGGGTGGCCAGCCCTTCGATGCGGGCCAGCCAACCCATCTGGGCGGCCTTCGCACCCACCACGCGGGCCGCAGCCGGCCCGAGTGCGGCCATGTCGAAAAGACCGCGCACCGTCGGGTCGGCCTCGGGTCGTAACGGGGCAGATGGACGTTGTGCGGCCCAGGCAGCCTGCGCTTGAACAGGGTCGGCAAGTTCCACCTCGTAATCCTGGCTCGCGACGCTGAGCTTGACCAGCTTGCCTTCCAGGCGGATGAAGCTGTCGAGGTCGATCGCTCCGCGCAAGGACATGTCCGGCGTGTTGCGATTGCGGCTGAGCACCGCCACATGGGCCAGCGGCGCCTGCAGTTGGCTGGTCACCAGGCCCGCCACAGGCGGGATCTGCTCGGGCACCAGTTCGGTGACCACGATGTCGAAGGGCCGCACCGCTGAAACATCCAGGGTGCCGCGTATCAGCCGTACATGGCCGTAAGCGACGCCCAACACCACGGGCTGATAGCTCACCGAAGCATTCAGTGCGTCGCTCGAAAGCACGGGCACGCGCCCGCTCAGCCGTGCCGCATGCTCGATCTGCAGTGGCGACACCGGGCGGAACTTCAATGCCGCCACCGGCATCATTCGGGCCGCGATGTGCTCGAACATCCAGCCAATGCGCCCGGTTTCGAGGGTGTCGCCCCCCGAGAGCTCCACCGTCCAATGGCCGCCGTCCAGGTAGTGCATGAGCGAGCCGAGCACGAAGCGTCGGTCTTCATGCGAGTACTCGCGGATGTTGAACCGGTTGTAGTCCGCATACGGGTCCAGGAAGCGCTGCACGAAGTCGAAATGCACCTCCCACTTCCTCGAATGGAGAAAGTAGGTCTTGGCACCGTTCTGGAGATCGATCAGGAACTTCACGGTCTGTGTGCGCGCCACCGTGTGATGGCCCGGGCGGGCGTGCAGCAAGGTCCAGTCCTCAAGCGAGCCGATGCGCTCAAGATAGTCGACCGCCGGGCGCTTGCCGCGCCACAGCCCCTTCATCACGGCGGCGACCGCGCCACCAAGTGTTGCAGCGGTTGATTGAAGAGGTGTTTGGTCTTGCACAGCGGGTAAGGTGGCGCTTGTGAACCGGGCCCCAGAGGGCTGACGTTCGGGCCCAGGCGCCACATTGGTGACCGTTGGTGCAGCACGCCGGAGCACCAAGTTACCGCACGGCGCTTCGCTTCACCCCCACTGCGCTCAACACCCTGACGAGAAGTCCTCTGAGGACGGCCGTAGCCGGAACCTGGACGCTCAGCTGAAGCAGGCCGCGCGAGCAGTCGAGAACACCAGGTCACCCAGTCACGATCACCAGGTGTGACCCATACGCAGGGGCCGGGCACCGCCCGGACCTTGGGGGTGCTCAGAAGATGGGGTGTACGGCGCTACTTGGCGTAGACCAGATCGCGCAAGGCCAAAGAGAGCTCCGGCACGTAGCTGATCACCATCAGGCAGGCCAGGACCACGCAGATGAAAGGTATCAGGTCCTTGATGATCCGATCTAGAGAGATCTTGGCCACCGTACAGGCCGCAAACAGGTTGACGCCAAAGGGCGGCGTGACCATGCCCAATGCAAGGTTGACCACCACGACCGTGCCGAAGTGGACGGGGTCGATGCCGAAATGCACAGCCACCGGTACCAGAATCGGCGCCAGCACGATGATGGCCGCACCCGTTTCAATGAACATGCCGATGATGAACAAGGCCACGTTGACGCCCAGCAGGAAGTAGGCGGGTGATTGCAGCACCTCCTGCAACCACTGGCCGATGGCCCCTGGCACACCGGCGCGGGTGATCAGGAAGGCGAACAAGCCCGCGTTGGCAATGATGAACATGATCACTGCGCTGGAGATGGCCGATTTGCGCAGGATGGGGTAAAGATCCTTGAGCTTGATCTCGCGGTACACCACCATGCCCACGATGAAGGAGTAGAGCACCGCCACCGCCGCGGCCTCCGTGGGCGTGAACACCCCACCGTAGATGCCGCCCAGAACCACCACCGGCATCATCAAGGCCCAGCCCGCCTGCCAGGTGGCCTTGCCAAAACTCAGGCGCCCATCGCCATCGTTCTTGCCCCAGCCCCTGAACTTGGAGTACGCCCAGACAAACAGCATCAGAGAGCCGCCGATCAACAGGCCCGGCCCCACCCCGGCGATGAACAGTTCGCCAATGGACACTTCGGCGCTGACGCCGAAGAGAATCATCGGAATGGACGGCGGGATGATGACGCCCAATTCGGCGGAGGTCGCCTGCAAGGCCGTGGCCCACGGCCGGGGGTAGCCATGCTTGATGAGCGCGGGGATGAGGATGGCACCGATGGCAAAGGTGGTGGCCACCGACGACCCCGACACCGCCGCAAAGATCATGCAGGTCAGTACGCAGGTCATCGGCAGGCCGCCCTGGACCCCGCCCACGACGCTCTTGGAGAATTCAACAAGGCGGCGTGAAATGCCGCCGGTTTCCATCAGGTTGCCCGCCAGGATGAAGAAGGGAATGGCCGCCAGAGGGAACTTGTTGATGGAGTTGAACATTTCCTTGACGGAAATGAGCATGTTGGCATTCGCCAATTGAATGCCAAGGATGGCCGACAAGCCGATGGAGACGGCCACGGAGATGGTGAGTGCAAAGCACACCAACATCGTGAAGAGCATGGCGAAGCTCATTGTGCGGACTCCAGTTCCATGCGCTTGGGATCCAGCCAGTTGCCAATGATCCCGATGATGCTGAAAACGGCCCCCACGGGCAGGGCCAGGTAGGCCCAGAACATCGACACACCCTCCAGGCCGATCATGGACTGCACGCTGCCGCGCTGCGCGTAGTCCCAGCCCCACCACAGGATGACGCTGCTGAGCAGCAAGGCCGCCAGAGCTACCAAGGTATCGAGGACGCGGCGCATGCGTCCGCCGCTCATGCGGTACAGCATGTCCACGCTGACCATCGCACCTTGACGAAAGGCCGTGGGGATACCCAGGAACACCATCCAGATCAGGCTGAAGCGGATCAGGACTTCGGTCCACTCCGCAGGGGACTCCAGGATGAAACGCGTCACGATCTGATGAATGGCAAAGCACGATGCCAATGCCAACATCAGGCAAGCGACCAACATCGAAGCGGAAGTGGTCCAGCGCTCGAAGCGCAAGAACTGTTGTTTCATCGGCCGGCTGCCTCTGGAAAAGACAAAACGCCCGCCAGCGTGAACCGGTCGGGCGTTGGGATCGTCAAGCGTCGCGCGAAGGGACCAGGATCACTTGTAGTTCCGGATGCGGTCCAGGTTGGCCTTGCCGAACTGCTTTTCGAACTCCGCATTGATCGAGGCCAAGGCCGCCACGAACTTGGTCTTGTCCACGTTCTCGATGACCGTCATGCCGCGCTTGCGCAACTCAGCGGCTCCATTGGCGTCATCCTTGTCGACACGTGCGCGGTTGGCCTTCGCACCCTCCTTGGCAGCGTCAAGAAAGATCTGCTTGTCAGCCGCACTGAGCTTGTCCCAGACACCCTTGTTCATCAAGTAAACCGAGGGTGAGTACACATGGCCCGTGAGCGTGATGTGCTTTTGCACCTGGTCGAAGTTGGCCGCCAAGATGACCGAGAGCGGGTTTTCCTGGCCATCTACCGTGCCCTGCTGCAAGGCGGTGAAGACCTCGGGAAAGGCCATGGGCGTGGTCACGATGCCCAGGCCCTTGTAGGCCGCCACGTGCACCGGGTTTTCCATCGTGCGCATCTTCAAACCCTTGAGGTCATTGGGTTCGTTGACCGGACGCTTGTTGTTGGTCATGTGACGCACGCCGTTCTCGGTCCACGCCAGGGCCTTGAAACCCTTGGACTCGAACTTTTCCAGCAACTCCTGCCCAATGGGGCCGTCGAGCACAGCACGCGCGTGGGCCTTGTCGCGGAAAAGGAAAGGCACGTCCAGGATGCGCGTCTCCGGCACGAAGTTCGGTACCGGGCCGGTGGAGTTGTGGGCCAGTTCCTGCGTGCCCAACTGCACCGACTCCATCACCTCACGCTCGCCGCCGAGAGAACCCGAATAGAAGTTCTTGATGACGATGCGGCCGTTGGTGCGCTTCTCCACCTCGCGGGCCAGCGTATCAATCGCCTCACCTGCGTGGGAGTTCTGTGCCACCGAGATGGCGTTGCGCATGACGATCTGCTGAGCAAGGGCAGCGGAAGTGAGGCCGAAGGCCAGTCCCAGGGTCAACAGGAATTTGCTTGGCTTCACTTGAAGTCTCCTCGTGAGGGGGCGATGCAGGCCATCCAACGGCCTGTTCTCAAACGATTATGAACACGTGACCGGTGACCACCATCGGGGTTTCTGCGGGGGAGAAGACCCACTCGCGCAGGGGACAAACTGATGTGCAGTCCATCACAACAGGGCGTTTCTTGCCGTCTGGGTGATGGCGGCCACGCCCGGGTGAGAGATGCGCCTCTCGACCGAGATCGCGTAGAACTGCTCCACCAGATCGCTGCTGCGACCGATCACCTGCACAGCGTACTGCGCACAGGTCTGCTGCTCGACGACGCTGGGCGAGATGAAGACGCCGCGGCCCTCGCGGCCGAAGGCCTGCATCAAGGCACCATCGTCGAACTCACCGACGACCCGCGGACGCAGCCCGTGCAAGGTCAGCCAGGACTCGAACTGCGACCGCACTGTCGACCTGGCGCCAGGGATCAGCATGGGGGCACCGTTCAGGCAATCTGGAAACGCCCCCCCCAGCTGTCGCGCGAGCGCTGGGGCGCAGAAGAAGCTCATCGATGAGCTGCCCAACACATGGTTGTAGGCCTTCACCGCAAGGCGCCGGGGCAGCGGCTCGTCGGCGATCACCAGATCCATTCGGTTCAGCGCCAGCTGTGCCAGCAAGTCGTCGAAGTGACCCTCGGTGCAGATGAGGCGCACTGGCTCGGCCAGGGCCAGCGCCGGCTCCAGCAGCATGTAAGCCACGGACTTGGCCACCGCATCCTCGATCCCCACGCGAAACTCCAGCACCCTATCGCTGCCGCTGCTGCTGCGTTCGCGCATGGCGGCTTCCAGTTCGCTGCCCAGCCCAAAAATCTCGTCGGCATAACGAAGCGCAACGCGTCCGTCGTCGGTGAGCTCGAGGTTGCGACCGCTCTTGCGGAACAGCCGACGCCCGAGGCGGTCTTCCAGCAGCTTGATCTGACCGGACAAGGTCTGCGGCGTGGTGTGCAACTGCTCTCCCGCCCGAACAATGCCCCCCGCCTTGGCTGCCACCCAGAAGTAGTGCAAGTGCTTGTAGTTCACGACCATGATGCGTCTTTTTCGAAATGAAAATGTTCTAAGTTCGAATTTACGCGAAATTTTGACAGTCCTAAAGTGGTGTCGATTCGCATCCATTCCGGAAAGGAGAACATCATGCGGATGAGCACCAAGGGCCGTCTCGCGGTGGCCGCTCTGATCGACCTGGCCCTGCACACACCCCATGTCAGCGTGCGGCTGGGGTCCATCAGCCAGCGGCGGCAGGTCTCGCTGTCCTATCTGGAGCAGTTGTTCAGCCGCCTGCGCCGCGAGGGCTTGGTGGAGAGCGCTCGCGGCCCTGGGGGCGGCTACAGGCTGGCGCGCCTGGCCGACACCATCACGGTGGCGCAGATCGTCTCAGCCGTCGACGATCCGCTCGAGGACGTCGGGCAAAGCGGTGAGCGCACGGGCCTGTCGCTGGACCTCTGGAAGCAACTGCACACGGTCATGTTGCAGCACATGTCGACGATCACGCTGGCCAGTCTGGTTCAGGAACAACTGGACAAGGGCGTGAAGATCGAGTCGCCGCCCATTCGCCTTGGGATTTCCGGAACCCCTGTGGTCAAGCCGATGCGCACGCGGGCGCCCAACTCCGTGTTCGCCTTGGCGAGCTCGATGGCGGCCTGAGTGGCGTGCCGGCGGGTGCGCGCAGCCTGTCGACTGTGAGCCGGAACGGGAGGGGCGGCAGCAGCAGGGGGCTGCGGCCCGCCTGAAGTACATCAGGAGGGATACTGCAAATGCAGACCCCACCTGGGAGCCCATATGCCGGACCAGATCGTAGAAACACCCACGGAAGCGCCGCCCCCTGCCGCACCGCTGCCCTGGTCGCAGGTGCCCGGCCCGAAGCCGCTGCCGATCTTCGGAAACCTTCTCGGCGTGGACCGCTCGCAGTTGCACCTGCAGCTCGAAGCCTGGCAGCGCACTTATGGCGATGCCTACCGTGTCCGCTTCGGTCCGCGCGAGGTCATGGTGATCTCCGACCCGCGCACCATCGCCGCAATGCTGCGCGACCGGCCAGACGGTTTCCAACGCTCGGACCGGCTGACCTCGATAGCCGGCGAGATGGGCTTCACGGGCCTGTTCACTGCCAATGGCGCGGATTGGCGCCGCCAGCGGCCCATGATGATGAGCGCCTTCGATCCCACCCACATCCGCGGCTTCTTCCCGTCGATGGTGACGGTGGCCCAGCGGCTGGCACGCCGCTGGGAGGCCGCGGCGCAGGCCGGGCATGATGTCGACCTGAAGGCCGACCTGATGCGATTCACCGTGGACGTGGCCGCCGGGCTGGCATTCGGCAGCGACGTCAACACGCTGGAGGCTGGCGACGACGTGATCCAGAAGCACCTGGACCAGATCTTCCCAGCGCTGTTCAACCGCATCTTTTCGCCAATCGACTGGTGGCGCATCGTCAAGCGGCCCGCGGACCGGCGGCTGGAGCAGGCGCTGGCCGCGCTGCACGACGCCGTGCAAGGCTTCATCGCGCAGGCCCGCGCGCGCATCGATGCGGACCCTTCACTGCGCGAACACCCGCGCAACCTGATCGAGGCGATGGTGTCGGCCCGCGACCGCGAGGGCAGCGGGGTCAGCGATGCCGATGTAGCGGGCAACGTACTGACCACGCTGTTGGCCGGCGAAGACACCACGGCCCACACGCTGGCGTGGATGATCGAGCTGTTGTGGCGCCATCCGCAAGCCCTGGACCGTGCCCGTGACGAGGTGCGCTCAGCGCTGGGCGAGGCGCGGGTGCCGGCCACGCTGGAGCAGGCCCAGTCGCTGGACTGGCTGGAGGCCTGCGCGAACGAGACTATGCGGCTGAAACCCGTGGCGCCACAGCTGCCACTGCAGGCGGTGAAGGACACGGTGCTGGCCGGCATCGAGGTGCCCAGGGGCACGATCGTCATAGCGCTGCTGCGGTCCGCTTCCACCGATCCGCGCCACATCGAGCGTGCAGACGCCTTCGAGCCTGCTCGCTGGATTGCGGGCGAGGATGTGCACAACGCATCGACCAAGCGCGTGTCGATGCCCTTCGGCGCCGGCCCGCGCATGTGTCCAGGGCGCTACCTGGCCCTGCTAGAGATGCGCATGGCGATGGCGGTGCTGCTCGCAGGTTTCGAGATCGAGCACGTGGGCAGCGCCGACGGCGGCCCGGTGCGCGAGCACCTGGCCTTCACGATGTCGCCGCTGAACCTGAGGATGCGCCTGCGGCGACGCGCCTGAGATGTGGCGGGTGGCTCCCTGCCCGGGGCGCCGGCACTGCGGTTCCCGCGCGGTAAGCAGGCAGGCCAGCGCAGTGCGCTGCCCTTACCCCCGCCCCATCAGACTCATCACCTCCGCAAACACCCGGTGCCGCAGGCCTGATGAGGCCAGGTCGATCACCTGGCTGCGCCGGTAGTACGGGCTCAGGTCCAGGCCGACGCCCACGGCAGTGAGTTCAACGTCGCCGGCAGCCTCCAGGTCACCGGCCACCTGCTGCAGGTGACGGTCCAGCAGATGCGGGTCGTTGGCCAGGCCGGTGGCTGCGTCCATGGGGCAGCCGTCTGAGATGACGATGAGCAGCTTGCGCCGCTCGGGGCGGGCACGCAGTCGCTGCGCAGCCCACCGCAGCGCTTCGCCGTCAATGCCTTCACGGAAGGCGTCTTCCTTGAGCATGGCAGCCAGGTCGCGCCGGGCGCGGCGCCACGGGGTCTCGGCGGCTTTGAACACCAGGTGCAGCACTTCATTCAGCCGGCCCGGACGGGTCGGGCGGCCGGCGCGTTGCCAGTCCTTGGCGGCACGGCCGCCGTTCCACGCGCCCGTGGTGAAGCCCAGGATCTCGCTGGTGGCGCCAGCCAGTTCCAGCGCGCGGGCGAACACATCCACCATCGCCGACACCGCCTGGCGGTGCGTACGCATGGAGCCCGAGCAGTCGATCAGGAAGGTGACCGCCGCATCGGCCACAGGCTCGCGCACGGGCTGGCGAAACAGCCGCCGCTCGGTGGGCGAGGTGATGAGCTGGGCCAGGCGCCTGCCGTCGATGAAGCCCTCTTCCTGCGCCTGCGCCCAATCGTCGCGCAGCGGGGTGGCCAGCAGCGCCATGAGTTCACGCGCCAGGCGCGCCACGTTCACGCCCTGGGCCTGCACGTGGCGGTCCAGTTGCTCGCGGAACTCGTCGAGCTGGGTTGCGCGCACCAAGGCGGACGCATCCAGCTCCCGGTCGTGGGCCGTGGTGAAGACGCGGTAGGCGTCCTCGCCGTCTCGCACGCTGCGCGGGCTGCTCAGCACCCAGGCGGCGGCGTCATCCTCGACGTCGCCTTCCTCGAACTCCATGCGCATGCCCAGCGCAATGCGGCTGTCGAAGGGCTTGTCTTCAGCGCCGTCCTCGGCGGCCAGGGCGGCGGCATCGGCGAGCTGCTGCGCCACCCAGCGTGCGAGCTCCAGGGCAGGCGCGGCAAAGGCCGCCTGATCGAGCCGGTGACGGCGCATGGCAGCCAGCGCATGGCCGATGGCCGGCCCGATGCCCGCGCGCGTGGCCTCCATCAGGTCTTCAGTCTCCTCGAGCACCGGGTCGCCGGTCAGCCGCGCACGGGTGATCTGTGCCACCGTGAAGACCAGCAGGCCGCTGGCTGTCTCGGTCAGCCCACCGTGGTGAAAGGCCAGCAACCAGGTTTCGAAGCGGTGGCGCAGGTTGCGCCGCGCGCCGGGCCACTCGTCGCCGGCCAGCGCCTCCACGCGCAACTGCTCGAAAAGGTCGAACAGCGCACGCTCGGTGGCGCGCTCTGTGGTGTTCTCGGGCTGATGCTGGCGGTGCAGCGCCGCGTCCGACCGCGACAAGCGCAGCGCCAGGCCATCGGCCGCGCCGCGAAACGAATCCAGGTCGTCCTTCTCGTGGGACGGGTGCAGGTGCGCGGCATACAGCGGCAGCCGCTGCCGCCCGCGGAACAGCCGCCTGCCGCGAAAGTGCAGATCACCCTGCCCCGCCAAGGCGCGGATGGCCGCGGCACACAGCTCGTCCAGGCGTTGCTGCTGGCGCAACTTCGCCTGCAATCCAGGAAGGGGCGCCGTGCTCATGGCAGGGGAAACAGGTGCTCGAGGAGCGAGAGTGGTGAATGGATGGCCACGCCGCCGAAGGTCCGGCCGTAGCCAGACCCGAAGTCGGCACGGTCGCCCGTCAGCAGGACATCGCAGCGCTGGCGGATGGCGCTCGCCAGGACCGGCCGATCCTTTGGCGGCAGCCAAGCCGCTTCGCGCGCAGAGTCAGCCCCCGCCACCGCGGCCGCAGGTTCCAGCCCGAGCAACAGCGCCTCAAGGACGGCCACCTGCTGCGGCCCCTTGCGCATCAGGTTGCGCCGAGCCTCCGCAACGACATAGTCGTCGGCGACGCAGGTGTGACCGGCGTCGATCAGCTGCTTCAGAAACCGTCGCACGGCGCCGTCGGTCTTGGCGGCGGAAAACAGGATGTTGGCGTCCAGGAAGACGCGCATGTCACCGCGCCGTGCGGCGCTGGCTGGCCTTGGCGGGCCGGGAAGCGGCCTGGGGCCGAGCCTGCTCGCGCAGCGCCATGGCCGCCGCGAGTTCGGCTTCGGCCTCGTCGAACTCCCGCTCGCGCAGCGAGGTGTAGATCTCGACCGGCAAGGTCACCGCAGGCCGAAGCAGCAGCCCCTCGGGAGTGGCCTCCGCGATCATCTGGTCATCAGCCTTGATGCCCAGCACAGCCCGCAGCTTGGCTGGAAGCGTAATGACACCTCGGCTGGTGATGGTGACGGTAGTTCTCATGGTTTGCAGCTTAGCAGAATTTCTGTAATGCAGCTTCAGTCGGCAGCCGCTTGCCCCAGCGGACTTTCCAACTCCCGGTCAAAGCATCGCTGGAAATACTCCGCGACCACCGGCTGCTCCGCCCCGTCGCACTTGTTGACGAACGACAAGCGCAGTGCCTGGGCGACGTCGCCGAAGAGTTCGAAGTTCTCGGCCCAAGTGATCACGGTACGCGGGGACATCAGCGTGGACAGGTCACCGGCCGCGAAGCCCTTGCGAGTGAGCGCGGCGAGCGCCACCATCTGGCGCACCAGGGCCTGGCCCTTGTCGTTGCCCAGAGACGGCACGCGGGCGGTGACGATGGCGGCTTCTTCGGCCGCGGGCAGGTAGTTCAGTGCCGCCACGATGTTCCAGCGGTCGATCTGCGCGTGGTTCAGGCGCTGCGCGCCGTGGTACAGGCCGTTGAGGTTGCCCAGGCCCACGGTGTTGGCGGTGGCGAACAGGCGGAACGCCGGGTGCGGCTTGAGCACGCGGTTCTGGTCCATCAGGGTGAAGCGGCCGTCGCGCTCGAGCAGGCGCTGAAGGACGAACATCACGTCGGGCCGGCCGGCGTCGTATTCGTCGAACACCAGCGCCACCGGGCGTTGAAGCGCCCAGGGCAGGATACCTTCCTGGAACTCGGTCACCTGCTGGCCCTCGCGCAGCACCACGGCGTCTCGGCCCACCAGGTCGAGCCGGCTCACATGGCCGTCGAGGTTCACGCGCACGCAGGGCCAGTTCAGGCGTGCGGCCACCTGCTCCACATGCGAGCTCTTGCCCGTGCCGTGCAGGCCCTGAACCAGCACGCGCCGGTCGCGTGCAAAGCCTGCCAGCAGGGCCAGCGTCACGTCGGCATTGAAGCGGTACGCGTCGTCCACGGCGGGCACATGCTCGGTGCGCTGGCTGAAGGCCGGCACCGTCATCGGGCTGTCGATGCCGAAGGTGTCGCGCACGCTGACCTGGCGGTCGGGCTGCATCGTGATGAAGTCGCTCATGAAGTCTTTCGTTGGGCAGACGCGGGCGCGTCGGTTTCCAGGCGGGTCAAGGCCTGCGCCGCTGCGCGCAGCGCCGGCAGCAGGGCCTGCAGCTTGTCGCGGTTCAGGCGCACCGTCGGGCCCTGCAGGGCCACGCACAGGCTGGAGCGGGCCTTGGGGTCGGCCGCGGGCACGGGCACGGCCGCGCAGGTCAGGCCGGGCAGGAACTCTTCGTCGTCAAAGCCACAGCCCTGGGCTTTGATGCGCCGCAGCTCCTGTTCGAGCACGTCCAAGTCGGTGACGGTGCGCGGCGTGCAGGCCTCCAGCGGCGTGGCCCCCAGCAGGCGCTGGCGCTGGGCCGGCGTCATCTGCGACAGGAAGACCTTGCCGCTGGCCGAGCAGTGCACCGGCACGCGCGAGCCCGGCTGCAGATAAAAGCGCAGCGGCGCGGCCGTCTCCACCCGGTCCAGGTACAGCACCTCGCCACCGGACAAGGCGGTGATGTTGCAGCTCTCGCCCACCACGTCCACCAGCCGACGCAGGACCTGGTGGCGCGCCGCGTGCAGGCTGCTGTTGAGCAGCAGGTTCTCGGCCAGGCGCCGCAGCCGGGCTCCCGTGCCCCAGTGCCGGCCGTCGCCCTCCCGCTGCAGCAGGCCGGCCGCCTCCAGCTGCTGCAACATGCGGTGCAGCGTGGGCTTGGGCAGCCGCGTGGCCTCCGCCAGCCCCTGCAGGGTGTGGAGCTGGTCGCGCGCGGCCACATGCTCCAGCAGCGACACCAGGCGCAGGGCCGGCGTGTCGCCCTGCACCTCGGCAGGCTCCGCCCCACGGTGAGATACCAGTTTCATGCGGGGGATGATAGCGGTCAGGCTTCATAAATTCCATCTTTTGCCGTCAGGAGTTCCAAAAAACGGAATCGATGGCTATCATGCAGGGCACCCGCCCGCCTCAGGCAAGCTCTGCCCGACGAGACGGGCCAGACCCCTGGCAAGACCTGCAAGACCATCCCGACATCACCCCCGCCAACGGCCGAGAGGACACTCCATGAACGCACCGCAACCCATCGCCGCCCGCACCGTTCCCGTGGGCCCCACCCGCATGACGCCCTCCGAGGCTTTTGTCGAGACCATGGTCGCGCAGGGCGTGGACACCATGTTCGGCATCATGGGCTCGGCCTTCATGGACGCGATGGACATCTTCGCGCCCGCCGGCATCCGCCTGATTCCGGTGGTGCATGAGCAGGGCGCCGGCCACATGGCCGACGGCTACTCGCGCGTCAGCGGTCGCCATGGGGTCATCATTGGGCAGAACGGCCCGGGCATCAGCAACGCCGTGACCGCCATTGCCGCGGCCTACTGGGCGCACAGCCCGGTGGTGGTGATCACGCCCGAGACGGGCACGCTCACCCAGGGCCTGGGCGGCTTTCAGGAGGCGGCGCAGCTGCCGATGTTTGCCGAGTTCACCAAGTACCAGGCGCATGTCTCGAACAGCAAGCGCATGGCCGAACTCACCGCGCGCGCCTTCGATCGCGCGCTGCTGGAAATGGGCCCGACGCAGCTCAACATCCCGCGCGACCTGTTCTACGGCGACATCACGGTGGAGATCCCCAAGCCCATCCGCATCGAGCGTGGCGCGGGCGGCGTGGAGAGCCTGAATGCGGCGGCCGACCTGATCGCCAACGCCAAGTTCCCGGTGATGATCTCCGGCGGGGGCGTGGTCATGGGCGACGCCTTCAAGGAAGCGATTGCGCTGGCCGAGCGCATCGGCTGCCCGGTGGTCAACAGCTACCAGCACAACGACAGCTTCCCCGCCAGCCACCCGCAGTGGTGCGGCCCGCTGGGCTACCAGGGCAGCAAGGCCGGCATGCGGCTGATTGCGCAGGCCGACGTGGTGATTGCGCTGGGCACGCGCCTGGGCCCCTTCGGCACCCTGCCGCAGTACGGCATGGACTACTGGCCCAAGGGTGCCAAGCTGGTGCAGATCGACGCCGACGCCAAGATGCTGGGCCTGGTGAAGAAGGTGGACGTGGGCATCTGCGGCGATGCCAAGGCCGCCGCGCTGGCCCTGATGGAGCGCCTGGCCGGGCGCACACTGGCCTGCGATGCCACGCGCGCCGAGCGCGCGGCCAAGACCGCCGAGGAAAAGGCGGCCTGGGAACAGGAGCTCAACGGGTGGGCACATGAGAAAGACGCCTACAGCCTGGACATGATCGAGGAGGCCAAGGGCGAGAAGACGCCTACGGGCGGGCAGTGGCTGCACCCGCGCCAGGTGCTGCGCGAGCTGGAAAAGGCCATGCCGGCGCACGTGATGATCTCCACCGACATCGGCAACATCAACTCGGTGGCGCACAGCTATCTGCGCTTCGAGGAGCCGCGCAGCTTCTTCGCGCCGATGAGCTTTGGCAACTGCGGCTACGCCCTGCCCACCATGATCGGCGCCAAGACGGCCCGGCCTGACCGGCCCGGCGTGGCCTACGCCGGCGACGGCGCCTGGGGCATGAGCATGAGCGAGGTCATGACGGCTGTGCGCCACGACATCCCCGTCACCGCGGTGGTCTTCCACAACCGCCAGTGGGGCGCGGAGAAGAAGAACCAGGTGGACTTCTACAACCGCCGCTTCGTGGCAGGCGAGTTGGAGAGCGAGAGCTTCGCCGGCATCGCACGCGCCATGGGCGCCGAGGGCATCACCGTGGACAAGCTGGAAGACGTGGGCCCGGCGCTCCAGCGTGCCATCGACCTGCAGATGAACCAGCGCAAGACCTGCGTGATCGAGATCATGTGCACCCGCGAGCTGGGCGACCCGTTCCGCCGCGATGCGCTTTCGAAGCCGGTGCGCTTCCTGGACAAGTACAAGGACTACACCTGAGGGGCTGGTTTTGGCTATGGGGAGGCCGGAGGCGGTGCGCGCTGGCGGTTCGGTCAGGTCTTTGCAGGCGTCCGGTTTGACTGCGGGCGCGGGGCGGGAGGCGGTGCGCGCTGGCGCTTCGGTGGGTCGGTCGGCCTTTCAGGCCGACTGCCCTGCGGTGCTCGGTCCCGCCGACCTGCCGCCGAACTCGCTTCGCTCACTGCGTTCGCTGCGCTCAAACAGCGGCGGCAAGGATGTTGACGAAGCGCGCTGCGCGCGCGGTCGTCATGCCCTGCGCTCCTCGGCGCCCCACAGGCGCGCCAGCACGCACCACCTCCCGCCCCGGGTCTGGAGTGGCTTCTGGATGAGGCGCCGTTCGGTGTCTAGCAACAGGAATCGAGTCGCATTCGCCAACTCCGCACCCCACAGTCCGCGTCGGCTCGGCAGGCGCTTGGGCGCGCCTGTGGAGTGCCGAGGAGCGCAGGCCTGGAGTCCCGCGCGCGCAAGCGCGCCTTGTCATCCATCTCGCCGCCGCTGTCTGAGCGGAGCGCCCTGCGGGCGCGCAGCGAGTTCGGCGGCGGGGACTCCGGGGCGAGCACCACAGGGCAGCCGGCCCAAGGGGCCGGCCGCTCCACCGAAGCGCCCAGGCGCCTGCCGAGTTGACGCGCGCGCGGCACCAGGGCAACCCGAAGCTGCAACCCACGCCATCCACAGACCCTGAACGTGACCGGCCACCTACTCACCCTCAACGCCGGCTCCTCGTCGATCAAGTTCGCCTTGTTCGACCCGGCGGTGAGTCTGCACACGCCTCAGCAGGCTGGCCAAGTGGACGGCATTGGCACCCGCAGCGGCCCGGCAGACCACGCCCAGGCCTTGCGGCAGGTGATGGAGCGGATCGGCAACACCCACATCACCGCCGTGGGCCACCGCATCGTGCATGGCGGCACGCAGTTCGACCGGCCCCGGCTGATCGATGACGACGTACTGCAGGGCATCGAAGGCCTGACCAGCCTGGCGCCGCTGCACCAGCCCCACAACCTGGCCGGCGTGCGCGCGGCGCAGGCGGCGTTCCCCAACGTGCCGCAAGTGGCCTGCTTCGACACCGCCTTCCACCGCACCATGCCCGAGGTGCATCAGCGCTTTGCGCTGCCTGATGAGCTCTTCCAGCGCGGCATCCGGCGCTACGGCTTTCATGGCCTGAGCTACGAGTCCATCACGATGCAGCTGTGCGAACAGCACCCTGCCCTCGCCGCCGGGCGCGTGGTGATCGCCCACCTGGGCAATGGCTGCTCGATGACGGCAGTCCGCGACGGCCGGTCGGTGGCCACGACGATGAGCTTCTCGCCGCTGGACGGCCTGACCATGGGCACGCGCTGCGGCCGGCTGGACGCGGCCGTGGTGCTGCATCTGATGGAGCAGGAAGGGTTCAGCGCCGAAGAGGTGTCGCGGTTGCTGCACAAAGGCTCGGGGCTGCTCGGGCTTTCAGGTTTGTCCAGTGACATGCGGGAACTCGAAGCCGCGGCGGCCAGCGGGCATGCGGGCGCGCAGCGCGCGCTGGACCACTTTGTCGAGCAGGTGCTGCGCGAACTCGCCGCGCTGGCCGCCGCCTTGCGCGGACTGGACGCCCTGGTGTTCACAGGCGGCATTGGCGAGAACGCCGCAGCCATGCGTGCGCGCCTCGTCGACGGCGCCCGATGGCTGGGGCTGCGGCTGGATGCCGAGGCCAACCTCCAGCGTGCGCCAGGACGCATCAGCACCGTCGACAGCAGCGTGCAGGCCCTGGTGCTGCGCACAGGCGAGGAAGCCGTGATCGCCGGGCATACGGCGCGGTTGACTGGGGTGGCCTGAGCGCGACCCGGAGATCCCTTCGAAAGGATCGATGAGAGCCGCGCGGAAGCCTGACCAGGCAGTCGGCCCTGCGAGCGCACCGGTGGGCGAGTGCCTCGCCCACCGTGACATACGCCGTGCCGTGCACGCGTGCGTGGCCACTGGGCGGGTTCCGAGAACTGCCGCAAAAACACGGGCCTTGGTACACTGGTGAGGAAACACGAAAAGAACACCACGATGAAGAACATCACGTTCACCGCCGACGAGAACCTGATCGAGGCTGCGCGTGAGCAGGCGCGGGAAGAGCAGACCACCCTGAACGAGCAATTCCGTCAATGGTTGGAGCAGTACGCCCGCAAGCGCCAAGCGGCCCGGGCCGTCGAGGTGATGGACCGCCTGGGGCAGTACGTCGCCACTGGCGGTCGCGCGGCGACGCGGGACGAACTCAATGAACGGCGCTGATTTCTTCGATACCAACGTCCTGGTCTACGCAGTCGATCGGGACAGTCCCGCCAAGCGTGCTGTCGCCCAATCCCTCGTGGCGAGCGCACTCACCCGACAGACGGCCGTGATCAGCTTCCAGGTGGTGCAGGAAACCCTGCAAGCCTTGACGCGCAAGAGCCGTGTGGTCGCCAGTGCCGAAGATGCACAAGACTTCCTGGTGAAGGTCCTGACGCCGCTGTGGAAGGTGCAGCCGAGCACGACGATCTACGCCAGGGCCCTGCGCATCCAGTCGGGCCAGGGCTTCTCCTTCTACGACAGCCTGATCGTCGCCGCCGCATTGGACAGCGGCTGCAAGCGCTTGCTGACCGAAGATCTCCAGCACGGTCAGCGCATCGACGGGCTGCACGTCGAGAACCCTTTCCTGGCTTGAGACCCAAGGCGACTGTCGCCTGCCCAGGGCTTTGACCACGAACAAGACCGTCGGCATAGAAGCCGGCATCAGAACGGAGACACCCCCATGGCCCTGTTCAGCCCCAGCCCGCCCCTGCACGACCCACTGGCCCCACTGGCGGACGCAGGCACCGGAGCCACCGAGGTCAAGTGCACCACCTGCTACATGTGTGCCTGCCGTTGCGGCATCCGGGTGCACCTGCGCCAGGGTGAAAACGGCCCCGAGGTGCGCTACATCGACGGCAACCCCGACCACCCCATCAACAAGGGCGTGATCTGCGCCAAGGGCAGCTCGGGCATCATGAAACAGGTGTCGCCCGCGCGCCTGACACAGCCGCTGCGGCGCAAGCCCGGCGCCGAGCGCGGGGCCGGCGAGTTCGAGCCCATCTCCTGGGAGGAGACCTTCGCCATCCTCACCGAGCGCCTGGGTCGCATCCGCGCCACCGACCCGAAGAAGTTCGCGCTGTTCACCGGGCGCGACCAGATGCAGGCCCTCACCGGCCTGTTCGCCCGCCAGTTCGGCACGCCCAACTACGCTGCGCACGGTGGCTTCTGCTCGGTCAACATGGCCGCGGGCATGATCTACACGGTGGGCGGCAGCTTCTGGGAATTCGGCGGGCCGGACCTGGACCGGGCCAAGCTCTTCGTGATGATCGGCACGGCCGAAGACCACCACAGCAACCCGATGAAGATCGCCCTGTCGGCCTTCAAGCGGCGCGGCGGGCGCTTCATCTCCATCAACCCGGTGCGCACCGGCTACTCAGCGATTGCAGACGAGTGGATCCCCATCAAGCCCGGCACCGACGGCGCGCTGTTCATGGCGCTGATGCACGAGCTGATCAAGCACGACCGCATCGACCGCCCCTTCCTGCAGCGCTTCACCAACGCGCCGCAGCTGGTGGTGCTGGACGAGGGCGCACGCGAGGGCCTGTTCGCCTTCGACCCGGACCCGGCCAAGGGCCCGCCGGGCGACGGCCGCCACCCGCACAACAAACTGGTGTGGGACAGCGTGTCAGGCCAGGTGATGGCAGCCTACCCCGAGGGCATTGCCGAGGGCCGCAGCCCGGCGCTCACCGGCACCTACACGCTGGAGGACGGCACAAAGGAGGGCACCCGCGTGGCCCCCGCCTTCCAACTGCTCACGCAACAGGTGGCGCAGTGCACGCCCGAATGGGCGGAAAGCATCACCGGCATCGCCGCCGACCGCATCCGGGCGCTGGCGGTGGAGATCGGTGACACGGCGCTGAAGCAGGCCTTCGAGCTGCCCATCCCGTGGACCGACGCCTGGGGCAAGACCCACCCCACCACCGTCGGCCGGCCCGTCGCCTTTCACGCCATGCGCGGCCTGGCGGCGCACTCCAACGGCTTCCAGACCGTGCGCTCGCTGGCGGTGATGATGAGCCTGCTGGGCACCATCGACGCGCCCGGGGGCTTTCGCCACAAGGCCCCTTATCCGCGCCACATCGTGCCCAACTACCGGGCCTTCAACGACCCCGAGCAGGTCAAACCCAACACGCCGCTGAACGCCGCGCCGCTGGGTTTTCCCGCCAGCCCGCAGGAGCTGGCCATCCACCCGGACGGCTCGCCCATCCGCATTGACCACGCCTTCTCTTGGGAGCACCCGCTGTCGGCCCACGGGCTGATGCACAACGTGATCACCAACGCGGTCAAGGCCGACCCGTACCGGCTGGACACGCTGATGATCTTCATGGCGAACATGGCGTGGAACTCCACCATGAACA
>JBAXYD010000041.1:0-36140 GCA_037127635.1 Betaproteobacteria bacterium
GTGCGATCACTGCGGCGATCTTCCTCCGCCAGATCACTGCGGTGGTGTTTCTCCGTGCGATCACTGCGGTGATCTTCCTCCGCCCGATCACTGCGGTGGTGTTTCTCCGTTCGGGCTGAGCTTGTCGAAGCCCTGCCTCGAACGCTTCAGTCCACATACCGCAGCCCTGCCGCCGCCAGCGGCTCGCGCATCTTGTACATGTCCAGGCCCAGCACGCCGGCGGCGAGCTTGGCGCGCTTCTCGCCCTCGTTGGCCTCGCGAGCGGTGGCGGCCTCCAGCGTCTTGGCTGCCATGCCGCGCGGCACGCACACCACGCCGTCGTCATCGGCCACGATCACGTCACCCGGGGTCACCCACGCCCCCGCGCACACGACGGGGATGTTCACCGAGCCCAGCGTGGCCTTGATCGTGCCCTTGCTGCTGATGGCGCGGCTCCAGACCGGAAAGCCCATCTCGGTGAGCGTCTTCACATCACGCACGCCCGCTTCGATGACCAACGCCCGCGCACCCCTCGCCTGAAACGAAGTGGCCAGCAGGTCACCGAAGTAGCCGTCGGTGCACTCGGCGGTGATGGCGGCCACGACGATGTCGCCCGGGCGGATCTGCTCGGCCACCACATGCATCATCCAGTTGTCACCGGGGTGCAGCAGCACCGTCACCGCCGTGCCCGAGACCTGCGCCCCGGCATAGATGGGCCGCATGCAAGGCTTCATCAGCCCGACGCGGCCCATGGCCTCGTGGACGGTGGCACTGCCGAAATGCGCCAGCTGATCGGCCAGATGCGCAGGGGTGCGCTCGATGTTGCGGTAGACCACGCCCAATTCGTACATGACTTGTTCTCCTGTGAACGTCTCTCAACGACCTCGAATGGCCGTTGATTGCCACTGATGGCCGTCAATCGAGCCCCTCAATGTCAGCGGCCCCGGGCCTTGAGTGCGGCGTCCAGCCGCGGGTACACGCGCCGGGCGTTGCCCTCGTAGATCTTGTAGCGCTGCTCGGGGTTCATGGCAGAGGCCTCGATGTAGCGCTTGGTGTCGTCGTAATAGTGGCCGGTCTCGGGGTCGATGCCACGCACCGCGCCGATCATCTCGCTGGCGAACAGGATGTTGTCCACCGGGATCACCTTGGTCAGCAGGTCGATGCCGGGCTGGTGGTACACGCATGTGTCAAAGAACACGTTGTTCAGCAGGTGGTCATTGAGCAGGGGCTTCTTCATCTCCTGCGCCAGGCCGCGGTAGCGGCCCCAGTGGTAGGGAGCCGCGCCGCCACCGTGGGGGATGACGAACTTCAGCGTCGGGAAGTCCTTGAACAGGTCGCCCTGGATGAGCTGCATGAAGGCCGTGGTGTCGGCGTTGATGTAGTGCGCGCCGGTGGTGTGGAAGCAGGCGTTGCAGCTGGTGCTCACGTGCACCATGGCCGGGATGTCGTACTCCACCATCTTCTCGTAGATGGGGTACCAGTGGCGGTCGGTCAGCGGGGGGCTGGTCCAGTGACCGCCCGACGGGTCCGGGTTGAGGTTGATCGCCACGTTGCCGTACTGCTCCACGCATTTCACCAGCTCAGGGATGCAGGTGGCCGGGTCCACGCCCGGGCTTTGCGGCAGCATGGCGGCAGGGATGAAGTGGTCCGGAAAGAGCTGGCCGACCCGGAAGCACAGCTCGTTGCAGATGGCGGCCCAGGTGCTGCTGACCTGGAAGTCGCCGATGTGGTGCGCCATGAAGCTGGCGCGCGGGCTGAAGATGGTGAGGTCCGAGCCGCGCTCGCGCATCAGCTTGAGCTGGTTGGCCTCGATGGACTCGCGCAGATCGTCTTCGCTGATCTTCAGGTCCGCGACACGGGGCATCAGCGCCGCGTCCTGGATACCCGCGATCTGCTGGTTGCGCCAGGCCTCCAGGGCCTTGGGCGCGGTGGTGTAGTGGCCGTGGCAATCGATGATCAAGTCGGGTTCTCCTGCAGAGTCGGGAAATCGGGCCCTCAGGTGCCCTGGAGGCGGGTCAGCCCCTCATTTTGAAGCAGCGGCGTGCCAGCGCAGATCCTGCGCAAGGGGTAGCGAGCGCCAGGGCTGGTGAGGTCTCGGTCGGGCCGGGTAAGACGGCCTGCGCCGGTTCCAGCCGGGCCAGGCGGCGCAGCAGTTCGGGCGTGGGGCTGTCCCACCCAAAAAACTCCAGGTAGGCCGGAATCTGCTCGAACAACATGTCGGAGCCGACCTGGAAGCGGCAGCCTCGCTCCTGGGCCGCACGAAGAAAGGCGGTCATGGTGTCACGCATCACCACCTCCCCCACGAAAGCGTCTGGCGCAATGCGCTCCACATCCATGGGCAGAGGGTCGCCGGGCTCCATGCCCAGCGGGGTGGCGTTGACCACGATGTCATGGCCTGCGGGGTCCGCACAGCCCGTGCGCACCGTCAGGCGCGGGTGGTGC
This sequence comes from Betaproteobacteria bacterium, assembly GCA_037127635.1. Lineage (GTDB taxonomy): Bacteria > Pseudomonadota > Gammaproteobacteria > Burkholderiales > Burkholderiaceae_C > Rubrivivax. The sequence goes on from JBAXYD010000041.1 coordinate 2,422, forward strand.
TGGCGCAGGCGCCGGGCCAGGTCTTCGGCCGCCTGCGCACGCAAGTCAAACAGGCTGAGCCTGTCCACACCGGCAGCCGCGAAAGAGGCCGCAATGGCACAGCCCACGCCACCAGCGCCCACGATCAACACCCCGGCGCCACGCGGCTCCACGCCCTTGCGCCGCATGCCGCGCACAAAGCCCTCACCATCGAACATGTCGGCCACGAGGCGCCCCTCAGCGTCGCGCCGCACCGCATTCGCGGCGCCAGCGATGCGGGCCGCCGGCCGCACTTCGTCCACCAGCCCCACGGTGGCCACCTTGTGCGGCATGGTGATGAGGGCCCCGCGCAGATTGGTAAGCGTGAACACCGCGCGCAGGAAGGCCGGGTAGTCGGCCGCGCGGCAGCCCATGGGCACCACACGGACATTGAGGCCGGCGTGGTCGAACCAGGGGTTGTAGATCAGCGGGGCCTTGAAGGCATGCGTGGGAAAGCCGATGTGGGCGATGAGCTCGGTGTGGCCGTCGATCAGCATGGTGGGTTCATCCATAGGGGGCCGCAGCCGCCCGCGGCGGGCCAGGGCTTGGCAGTCGGCTGGCTCAGCCCGCAGCAGCAGCCGATACCGCCGCCCGCAGACCCAGCAGGTAGCTGTCCACCCCGAAGCCGCAGATCTGCCCCTTCACGATCTCGGCAAACACCGAGTGGTGGCGAAAGGCCTCGCGTGCATGCACGTTGGACATGTGCACCTCCACGATGGGGCACTGCAGAATGGCCAGCGCGTCGCGCAGGCCGTAGCTGTAGTGCGTCCAGGCACCGGCGTTGATGACGACGGCATCCACCAACTGCTGGTGCGCGCGGTGGATGCGCTCGGCCATCTCGCCTTCGTGGTTGGTCTGGAAGGACTCGACCTCCACGCCCAACTCCTTGCCGAGCTGGTGCAGGGCGGATTCGATGTCCGCCAGCGTGGCCGTGCCGTACTGCGCCGGGTCACGCTTGCCGAACATGTTGAGGTTGATGCCGTGGAGGACGAGGATCTTCATCTGCGGGCCTTGCTGGACAGGTTCAAGCGCGCCCCTTGCAGGGCGCGGCTGCAGGACAGCTCATCGGCGCATCTTGGCGAGTTCGGCCATCACTTCATTGACCGTGGCCTCGCCCACACTGGCCGTGAACTGGGTGATCACCGGCTTCATCTTCTCACGCAGCTTGGCCACCTCGGCGGGGGCGAACTGCGTGACCTGCATGCCGTTCTTCTTCAGGATGTCGAGGTTGGCGGCCAGTGCGGCGCGACCGGCCTCGCGCTGCGTCTTGGCGGCTTCGTCAGCCGCGTCGTCCACGATCTTCTTCTCGGCCGGCGACAGCGAATCCCAGAACTTCTTGCTCATGACCACAGACTGCGGGTTGTACTGGTGATTGCTGAGCACGATGTGCTTCTGCACCTCGTAGAACTTGGAGGAGGCGATCACCGCCACCGGGTTCTCCTGCCCGTCGATGGCCTTCTGCTCCATGCCGCCGTACACCTCGGGGAAAGGCATGGGCGTGGGGTTGGCGCCCAGCGCCTTCACCCAGGCCACGTTGATGGGGTTGGGGATGACACGCAGCTTCAGACCTTCCAGATCCTCCACCTTGTTCACCGGCCGCTTGCTGTTGGTGATGTGGCGGTAGCCCAGTTCCCAGTACGACAGGCCCACCAGGCCCTTCTCCTCCAGCTTGGCGTGCAGCTTGCGGCCCACGGGGCCGTCGACCAGGGCGTCGCTTTCCTTCTCGCTGGCAAACAGGAAGGGGAAGTCAAACACCGCCAGTTCCTTGGCCACGCTGGCCAGGATGCCGGTGTTCATGACCGACATCTCGATGGTGCCGCCCTGCATGGCGGTGACGGAAGCCTGGTCGCTGCCCAGGGTGCCGTTGAAGAACAGGTTGACCTTGATCTTGCCGCCCGAGCGGGCCTCCACCAGTTCCTTGAACTTCTTCATGCCCGGCACGGAGGGGTGCGTGTCGGCGCCGACGGTGCCGAACTTGATGGTGCGATCCTTGATGTCCTGCGCGGCGGCGGTGCCCGCAACGCCCATGGCAGCCACGGCCACACTGGCCAGCACGGTCTTGATGAACAGTCGCTTCATGAGATGTCTCCTATCAACGGGGGTGAGAACGGGGGCGAGGTCATTGGAACCTCAGTAGAACCATTTGGCCGGCACGGTGACCAGCTGCGGAAAGAGGACGAACAGGAACATCAGGGCGAACTCGGCGATCATGAAGGGCACCACGCCCCGGGTCACCGCGTCCATCTTGAGCTTGCCCACGCCGGCCACCACGTTGAGCACCGTGCCCACGGGCGGCGTCACCAGGCCGATGGCGTTGTTCATGATGAACAGCACGCCGAAGTAGACCGGATCGATCCCCGCGGCCTTGATCACGGGCATCAGCACCGGCGTGAGGATCAGGATGGTCGGTGTCATGTCCATGGCGGTGCCCACCAGCATGACGATCACCATGATCGCGAACATGAGCAGCTTCGGGTCGTCCAGCAAGGGTTGCAGCAGGGTGACGAGTTGGGCCGGGATCTGCGCGACGGTGATCAGCCAGGAGCTGACCATGGCCGCAGCCACGAGGAACATCACCACAGCCGTGGTCTTGGCCGCTGAGGCGAACACGCCGTAGAGGTCGCGCCATTTGATCTCGCGGTACACCAGCGTGGAGACAAGCAGCGCATAGACCGCCGCCACCACGGCGGCTTCCGTGGGCGTGAAGACGCCAAACTTCAAACCCACCAGCACGATGACCGGCAGCACCAGCGCCCAGGTGGCCTGGCGGAAGGCCACAGCGCGCTGGGCCCAGGTCGCCTTGGGCGGGGGCATGTTGCCTTCCTTGCGCGCCACCAGCCACCATGTAAAGGCTATGACCACGCCCATCAACAGGCCGGGGACGATGCCGGCCATGAAGAGCTTGCTCACTGATACGCCGCCCGCCACGCCGAAGATCACGAAGCCGATGGACGGCGGGATGATGGGCGCGATGATGCCGGCCGATGCGATGAGCCCACCCGAGCGCGCAGGGTCGTGCCCAGCGGCGATCATCATGGGCAGCAGCAGCGAGGCCAGCGCCGCGGTGTCGGCCACCGCGGAGCCTGACAGCGCAGCCATCATCACCGCGGCCAGGATGGCTACATAGCCCAGCCCGCCGCGCACATGGCCCACCAAGGCAGTGGCGAACACCACGATGCGCTTGGACAGGCCGCCCACGTTCATGATCTCACCGGCGAGCATGAAGAAGGGTACGGCCAACAGCGGGAAGCTGTTGGCCCCCTCCACCAGGTTCTGCGCCAGGATCTGCGCGTCGAAGTTGTCCAGCTGCAGCATCAGCGCCAGGCCAGAGACCAGCAGCGCGTAGGCGATGGGCACGCCCAGCGCCATGGCCAGCAGCAGCGAACCAATGAATACGAACAAGGTCATGGCTGACCCTTCAGGTGCGGCCGGTCTTCGCCTTCCTGCACCATGACCAGATCAGCGTCGGTCATTTGATTCGTCACGGTGCGCCACAGGTCCAGCAGCAGCATGGGCGCAGTCAACACAGCAAACACCACGCCCACGCCCGACAGCCAGGCCATGGAGAGCTCGGATACCGGCGCTTCCACGTCCCAGCTGATGCGGGCTTGGGCCAGACTGCCCTGGAAGATGAGCCAGGTCACCCACAGCATCAGCAGCTGGGAGATCAACAGACAGGCCCGCTTGCCCGAATGCCCGAGGCGTGCAATGAGCAGATCGGTGCCCAGGTGCGCGCGCTCCTGCAGGCCCACCACGGCGCCCAGGAAGGTCATCCAGACGAAGAACCAGCGCGACAACTCTTCCGACACCGTGATGCCGCTGTTGGCCACATAGCGCAACACCACGTTGCCGAAGACCAGCACCACCATGGCCGCCAGCAAGGCCACGATCACGGCCGTCAGGAAGCGGCAGTACGCGTGTACCCAGCGGTTGATCCAGTTCGTGTCCACAGGCTTCAATGTACGAACCAGTTAGTTTTCAGAAATCAGGGAAATCCCTGTCCTACGACGCGTCGGTGCAGCGCTCAGCGCCTGACGAAGCGCACGATCATCTCAATGACGCTGTCGCGCCGCGCGACGATGGACTCGGGCGAGTCGAAGTCACGCTGGAAGATGAGTGAGAAGGTGTGGCGGTTGGCGATGTTGAACACGCTCAGCGCGCTGATGGACATGTGCAGATCCACCGCATCCAGACCGGCGCGGAAGACGCCCGCCGCCACGCCCCGCTCGTACACCGAGCGCAGCCCCTGGATAGCGGGCACGTTCAGTTGCTGGATCTCGCTGCTGCGGCGCAGGTACTCCCCGCGGTGGATGTTCTCCGTCATGACCAGGCGGATGAACTCCGGGTGCGCCCGCTGGTAGTCCAGCGTGAAGCCCACCAGCTTGCGCAGGGCGTCCTCGGGCGGCAGGTCTTCCAGGTGCAGGTCGGCCTCGATGGACCGCATGCGCCGGTAGGCCTCCTCCAGCACCGCGATGTAGAGACCTTCCTTGCTGCCGAAATAGTAATAGATCATGCGCTTGCTGGTGCGCATGGCTTGGGCAATCACATCGATGCGCGCCCCCGCCAGCCCTTTGTCGGCGAACTCGCGCATGGCCACTTCCAGGATGTCGGCCATCGTGCGTGCAGGGTCGTTGGTGCGTCCTGTGGCGTCGGCCTTGGGCGGACGCCCGCGCCGCCGCGAGCCTTCGTCGCTGGAAGCACTTTGTACTGTTTCGTCCATTTTGGGAATGTAGCAGCGCTCAGAGCAGGCTTGACGCCTCGCCCAACGAGCCCTAAAGTGATATCACTTTGAATTCACTTGAAGGATGTTTTGTGACACCGTCCGCCCAAATCACGATTGAGAGACCCAACACGTCCCTGAACGGCTATGTCGCCGCCATGGCGGGGGTGGCCCTGATCGCCTTGCCCGTGATCAGCTTCGTGCTGGTGCCCAGCCTGGCCAACGCAGTCTGGACGATTCTGGCGCGGGTGCTGTTCATCATGTCGGGCGTCTTCTGCCTTGTGGGGCTGTACATGCTGCAGCCGCGGCAAGCCGCCATCTTCACGCTGTTCGGCAAGTACGCCGGCACGCTCTACGGCTGATGGCCAGCCCTGGCAAGAAGAGCTACCCGCTGCGGATCGATCCCGCCCTGTGGGCCGAGATCGAGCGCCTGGCTGCGCAAGAACTGCGCAGCGCCAACGCGCAGGTGGAATACCTGCTGCGGGAGGCGCTGGCGCGGCGTGGGCGGCGCCTGACGGCGGCTGCGCCAGCGCAGACGGACACCAGACCTGACACCGGCGAGCCCCAAGGATGACACCATGCGACGACGAACCCTGCTCAACGCCACGCTTTCGGGCATGGCCCTGACCACGGCCGGCACCGTTGATGCATCACGCACCGCCACATCCGGTGCCGATGCCGACATGGCGCGCGTGCTGACAGAGCGGTTGTCAATGCAGGGCATGGGCCTCGTCGCCGTCAAGGTGCAAGGCGAGCAAGTACGCTGGGCTGGGGCCGGACGGCGCAGCGCGCAGCACGCCTCATCCCCCGACCTGAACACGCCCTTCGAACTCGGCTCCATCACCAAGACCTTCACCGCCTTGTTGCTGGCGGACATGACACTGAGAGGCGAACTCGGGCTGGACGATGCGGTGGAGGCCGTGCTTCCGAGCGCATTGAGACTGCGCGACGCCAACGGCGCCGCCATCACCTTCGGAGATCTGGCCACCCACCGCTCCGGCCTGCCCCGACTGCCAAGCAACCTGCGGCGGCCCGATGGCGAGGATCCCTACGACTACGCAGACAAAGACCTGTGGGACTTCCTGGCGAAATGGAAGCCCACCACGGCCCGGCAGGTGCGATGGGAGTACTCCAACCTGGGCTACGGCCTGCTGGGCGAAGCGCTGGCCCTGCGACACCGAACGACATTCGCCGAACTCCTGAGCACCCGGATCCTCACCCCCCTGGGCCTCGAAGGCATGTGGCTGGCCCTGCGCGACACCACCGTGCCGGACCTGGCCCCAGGCCACGACGCCCAGGGTCGACCTGCCGCCCTTTGGCGGTTTGGAGCCATGGCCGCGGCGGGAGCCCTGGCTGGGTCTGCGAAAGACCTCGCCCGATACGCGCAGGCCGCACTGGGTGTCTTCGATCACCCGCTCAAGGCCGCCTTTGCACTGGCCTTCACCACCCGGGCAGAGGGTCCGAATGCCATGAATCCGACCTCTCTGGCCTGGCTCTCGGCGCCGCTGATGCAACGCCGCGTGCTGACCCATGACGGCGGCACCGCCGGCTACTCCAGTTCTTTGTTCATCGACCCGGCAAACGGGGGTGCATCACTCGTGTTGTCCAACGCCGCGGTGCCCGTACAGGATCTGGCCATCCACTTTCTGGAGCCCCGCGTGCCCGTGCGGGACTTGCAGGCCGAACGCCGCCAGACCGAGCAGCGGGCCATCCAGGTAGCGTCCCAGGCCATGGCCGAGCTGACGGGCATCTACGCGCTACAGCCTCAATTCAAAGTGACAGTCACAGTGCGCGACGGGCGGCTGTTCGCTCAGGCCACGGGGCAAGGCGAGTTCGAACTCTTCGCGGCCGAGGGCAGGCGCTGGTTTGCAAAGGTCGCGGCACTGGAGGTGCACTTCGAGGGTGTGGAGGGCCCACCGAAGGCGTTCGTGCTGCACCAGGCAGGTCAGCGCCTCAGATTCATCAGGGAGTGAGCTCACAGGTGCGGTATCGCCGGGCTTGCCCAGGCAGCCCGATAGACTGACACCCATGCCCAAGGACACCTCGCGCACCGCCGCCAAGACGCCCCGCTCGCTCAGCGGCCTGCTGCCCTTCCTGCGTCCCTACCGCAGCCGCATCGCCCTGGCCGTCGCCTTCCTGGTGCTGGCGGCCACCAGCACCCTGCTGCTGCCCGTGGCCTTGAAATCGCTGATCGATCAGGGCCTGGTGGCCGCAGACCCAGGCGAGCGCGTGATGGCGCTGCGCCAGCACTTCGGCGCCTTGTTCGCCGTGGGCGCAGCGCTGGGCTTGTTCTCAGCCCTGCGCTTCTACATGGTCACCTGGCTGGGCGAGCGCATCACGGCCGACCTGCGCGACGCCGTTTACGCCCACGTGGTGCGGCAAAGCCCCGAGTTCTTCGAGACCACCCAGACCGGCGAGGTGCTCAGCCGCCTGACCACCGACACCACGCTGGTGCAGACGGTGGTGGGCTCGTCGCTCAGCATGGGCCTGCGCAACGCGGTGATGGGCGCCGGCGCCCTGCTGATGCTGGTCATCACCAACCCGGTGGTGATGACGCAGGTGCTGGGCATCCTGGTGCTGGTGGTGCTGCCGAGCCTGTTCTTCGGCCGGCGCGTGCGCAAGTTGAGCCGCGCCAGCCAGGACCGCGTGGCCGACTCCAGCGCCATCGCGGCCGAGGTGCTGAGCGAGATCCCGGTGGTGCAAAGCTATGTGCAGGAGGCGCGCGAGGCGCAGCGCTTTCACGAAAGCACCGAAAGCGCCTTCGAGACTGCGCGCAAGCGCACCCGTGTGCGCGCGATGCTGGTGGCCTTCATCATCACCGCCACCTTCGGGGCGCTGCTGTGGGGCCTGTACCAGGGCACGCAGGCCGTGCTGCGCGGCGATGTTACGGCCGGGCACCTGGGGCAGACGGTGGTGTTCGTCATGATCCTGGTGGGCTCGGTGGCGGTGCTTTCCGAGGTCTACGGCGACCTGCTGCGTGCCGCCGGCGCCACCGAGCGCCTGATGGAACTGCTGTCCACGCGCTCACCCGTAGCCGACCCGCCAGCCCCGCTGGCCCTGCCGGCTGTACAAGGCGGCTCGGCGGTGGCGTTTGAGGCTGTGACGTTCCATTACCCCTCGCGCCCGGCGCAGGCCGCGCTGCAAGACTTCAACCTGCAGGTGGCCCCCGGTGAAACCGTAGCGCTCGTCGGCCCCAGCGGGGCGGGCAAGAGCACGGTGCTGCAACTGCTGCTGCGCTTTTATGACACCACCTCTGGCGTGGTGCGGGTGGACGGGGTGCCCGTGCAGCAGACGTCACTCGCGGCGCTGCGCGCTCGCGTGGGCATCGTGCCGCAGGACAGCACGGTGTTCTCCACCTCCGCGCGCGAGAACATCCGCTACGGGCGGCCGGACGCCAGCGACGCCGAGGTGGAAGCCGCCGCGCACGCCGCCTTCGCGCACGACTTCATCACCGCCCTGCCCGAGGGCTACGGCACTTTCCTGGGTGAGCGCGGCGTGCGCCTGTCGGGCGGGCAGCGCCAGCGCATCAGCATCGCCCGCGCCATGCTGAAGAACCCACCGCTGCTGCTGCTGGACGAGGCCACCAGCGCCCTGGATGCCGAAAGCGAGCGCATGGTGCAAGCCGCACTGGAGTCGGCCATGAGCGGACGCACCACCCTCGTCATCGCCCACCGCCTGGCCACGGTGCTGCGCGCCGACCGCATCGTGGTGCTGGACCAGGGCCGCATCGTCGACATCGGCCGGCACGAAGAGCTGGTGGCGCGCGGCGGGCTCTATGCCCGGCTGGCGGCGATGCAGTTCTCATCTGCATAATTCATGCACATGATTCGGGGAGACGAGATATGCGCAGCATTCGCAATGCACCCAAGCGGGCCATCAACCTGTCGCTCAACTCCAAGGTACTGGACATGGCCCGCGACATGGGCATGAACATTTCCCAGACCGTGGACACCCTGCTGACCGAGGCAGTCCTGAAGCAGCACTGGGAGCGCTGGAACGAGGACAACGCCGAGGCGATCGCCGCCTACAACGAGCGCATCGAACGCGAGGGCCTGTTCTCCGACCGAGTGCGCACCTTCATGCGCCCGCAGCATGACCAGGACGCTGCCTGAAGCCACCGAGCCATGGCCCGCTTCGACATCCATCCCAACCCCTTTGCCATGGACCGGCACCACACGCCGTTCGTTTTGGACGTCCAGAACGATCATCTCGGCTTGGGCACCCGCATGGTCATCCCCTTGCGCACACCGGAAGCCTTGAGCAAGCCGGCGCGCCAAATCAATCCCAGAATAGAGTTCTCGGGCAGCCCGCTGGTCGTCGACACCGCCTCCATGGCCCCGGTACCCTTGTCAATGCTCAAGCAAGGCGCGCCCTTGGCAAGCGCCTGGCGAGCGGACATCCAGGACGCACTCGACGCCCTTTTCGGAAGCTACTGACTTGAACATCCCCGCCACCAGGCGCCCCGCCCGCTCCCAGTACGAAGACTTCATGCGCCACGTGCGCGACCACGGCGTGGCCAAGGGCGACCGCACCGGTACCGGCACCACCAGCGTGTTCGGCCACCAGATGCGCTTCGATCTGAACGAAGGCTTCCCGCTGGTCACGACCAAGAAGGTCTTCCTCAGGGCCATCATCGTCGAGCTGCTGTGGTTCCTGCGCGGCGACTCCAACGTGAAGTGGCTGCAGGAACGGGGCTGCACGATCTGGGACGAATGGGCCCGCGCGGACGGTGACCTGGGCCCCGTGTACGGCGTGCAGTGGCGCAGCTGGCCCACGGCTGATGGCCGCCACATCGACCAGATCGCAGAGGTGGTGCAGCAGCTCAAGAGCAATCCTGATTCGCGGCGCCTGATCGTCAGCGCCTGGAACGTGGGCGAGCTGTCGAAAATGGCCCTCATGCCCTGCCACGCCTTCTTCCAGTTCTACGTGGCGCCGGCCACTGCGCCGGGGGAGAAGGGCCGGCTGAGCTGCCAGCTGTACCAGCGCAGTGCCGACATCTTCCTGGGCGTGCCTTTCAACATCGCCAGTTACGCCCTGCTCACCCACATGCTGGCGCAGCAATGCGATCTGGACCTGGGCGACTTCATCTGGACGGGCGGCGACTGTCACATCTACGACAACCACCGCGAGCAGGTGGTCACGCAACTCGATCGCACGCCCTACCCCTATCCCTTGCTGAACATCAAGCGCCGGCCGGCTTCCATCTTCGACTATGCGTTCGAGGACTTCGAGGTGCTGGACTATCAGCATCACCCGGCCATCAAGGCCCCGGTGGCGGTGTGAAGCTGGCGCTGATTGCCGCGGTCGCGCGCGATGGCGCGATCGGGCGCAACAACGAGTTGCTCTGGCACGAGCCGCTGGACCAGCAGCACTTTCGCCTCAGCACCCTGGGTTGCCCCGTGATCATGGGCCGCAAGACCTGGGAGTCGCTGCCGGCGCGCTTTCGCCCGCTGCCCGGGCGGCGCAATGTGGTCGTCACGCGCAACCCCGGCTACGACCCGCCAGGAGCCGAACGGGCGCCCAGCCTCGAAGCGGCGCTGGCCTTGCTGCACACCGCCGACAAGGTCTTCGTGATGGGTGGTGCGGAGCTCTACGCGGCCGCACTTCCGCTGGCCGACGAACTGGTGCTGACCGAGGTGGAACTTGATTTCCCGGACGCCGACACCTACTTTCCGCCGTTCGACCGCAGCCACTACGAAGTAGCGGCACGCGCGTCCCACCGGGGCGCCGACGGCACCCCGTTTTCCTTTGTCACCTACCGCAAATCTCGTTAAGGAGACCCACGCATGTCCGGATCCGGCTTCCACGTCCACGGCCCCCACGACCACGAACTCGAGCACGCCGCCCAGCACGGCGGCAAGGACAGCTTTTCCGGGATGGTCGCCGTCATGACCGCCATCCTGGCCACCATCGGCGCCCTTTTCTCCTACATGGGCGGCGCCACCCAGGCCAACGCAGGCCTGTACAAGAACAACGCCGCGATCAAGAAGACCGAAGCCTCCAACCAGTGGAACTACTACCAGGCCAAGAGCAGCAAACAGAACCTGGCCGAACTGGCCATGGCGCTGGTGCCTGAAGACCGCAAGGCCGGCTACAAGGACGAGGTCGAGCGCTACAAGAAGGAGAAGGCCGAGATCAAGACTGGGGCCGAGAAGCTCGAGGCCGAAGCCACGGCCTGGGACGCGCAGTCCGACCAGCAGATGCACCAGCACCACCGCTGGGCGCAGGCCACCACGGCACTGCAGATCTCCATCGCCCTGGCGGCCATCGCGCTGCTGACCCGGCGCAAGTGGCTGGAGTACGGCATGTTCGGCGTGGCCGGCATTGGCGTGTTGCTGGGCGCGCTGGCTGCACTGCACATCTGAGTGACTTCAGCATCAGCAGGCCATGCTTGACGTGCTCGTGATCGGCGGTGGCAACGCCGCCCTGTGTGCCGCCCTGATGGCACGCGAAGCCGGTGCCTCGGTGATGATGCTGGAGGCCGCGCCACGCGAGTGGCGCGGCGGCAACTCCATGCACACGCGCAACCTGCGCTGCATGCATGACGCCCCGCAGGATGTGCTGGTGGACGCCTACCCGGAGGAAGAGTTCTGGCAGGACCTGCTCAAGGTCACCGGCGGCCTCACCGACGAGACGCTGGCGCGGCGTGTGATCCGCGACTCTTCGACGTGCCGGCCCTGGATGCGCAAGCACGGTGTTCACTTTCAGCCGTCGCTGTCGGGTGCGCTGCACACGGCACGCACCAATGCCTTCTTCATGGGCGGGGGCAAGGCGCTGGTGAATGCCTTCTACCGCAGCGCCGAGAAGCTGGGCGTGCAGATCCGCTACGAGTCCCCCGTCACCCGGCTGGAGGTTCGAGATGGCCGCTTTCTTGCCGCCCATGCACGCGGCCCGCAGGGCGAGCAGCGCATCGAGGCGCGTACCTGTGTGCTGGCTGCAGGCGGATTCGAGTCCAATCGTGCGTGGCTGCGCGAGGCCTGGGGGCAGAACGCCCACGGCGAGTGGCCGGCGGACAACTTCCTCATCCGGGGCACCCGCTTCAACGACGGCGCACTGCTGAAGTTCATGCTGGCCGCGGGCGCTGACCCGATGGGTGACCCCACCCAAGCCCACATGGTGGCCATCGACGCGCGCGCACCGCTGTACGACGGCGGCATCTGCACGCGCATCGACTGCGTCTCGCTAGGCGTGGTGGTCAACCGCGACGCCCAGCGCTTCTACGACGAGGGCGAAGACTTCTGGCCCAAGCGCTACGCCATCTGGGGCCGCCTGGTGGCGCAGCAGAAAGGTCAGATCGCCTGGTCCGTGATCGACGCCAAGGCCATCGGCCGCTTCATGCCGCCGGTCTTCCCGGGCACACGCGCCAACAGCCTGCCCGAACTGGCCCGCCAGCTCGGCCTGGACGAGGCCGCCTTCATGCAGACCCTGAACGCCTACAACGCCGCCTGCCGGCCCGGCACCTTCGACCACACCGCCCTGGACGACTGCCGCACCGAGGGCCTCACGCCCGCCAAGACGCACTGGGCGCTGCCCCTCGACACGCCGCCCTACTTCGCCTACGCCGTGCGGCCTGGCGTCACCTTCACCTACCTGGGCTTGAAGACCGACGTGACCGCGGCGGTGCGCTTTGGCGGGCAGCCCAGCCCCAACCTGTTTGTAGCCGGCGAGATGATGGCCGGCAACGTGCTGGGCCAGGGCTACACCGCCGGGGTGGGCATGAGCATCGGCACCGCCTTCGGGCGCATTGCTGGCACCCAGGCCGCCGCCGCCGCACTGGCGCAGGAGGAAGCCGATGCAGCCGCTTGAGGCCTTGGTGCAGGATGCTGTGGCCGCCGCCAACGGTGCTGGCAGCCGCCCGGGCCGTGTGATTCCCATCGCCCCGGCGCCACTGCTCAGCGGCGCAGAGGCCGAAGTGGCACGGGTGCTGCAGATCTGCAACGGATGCCGCTACTGCGAGGGTTTCTGCGGCACCTTCCAGGCCATGACGCGGCGCCTGGAGTTCCCCAAAGCCGACCTGCACTACCTGGCCAACCTGTGCCACAACTGCGGCGCCTGCCTGCACGCCTGCCAGTACGCGCCGCCGCATGAGTTTGCGATCAACGTGCCGCGCGCCATGGCGCAGGTGCGCGGCGAGACCTACACCACGCACGCCTGGCCGGCCCCGCTGGGCAAGCTCTACCAGCGCCAGGGCCTGACGCTGGCGCTGGTGCTGGCGGCCTCACTCACCCTGATCCTGATGCTTGGCGTGGCGGCCCAGGGTTCCCTGTCCCAACTGCTGTGGCACGCGCCGATGGCGGGCGACTTCTACCGGATCTTTCCCCACAACCTGATGGTGGCGCTGTTCGCGCCCGTCTTCGGCTTTGCCGTGCTGGCACTGGGCGTCGGGGTCGTCCGCTTCTGGCGGTCGCAGGACCCGGGCCCGCTCGACGCGGCGTCGCAAGGCGCGGCCCGCGCCGAGGCCGCCCATCTGGCCCTGAGCCTGAAGTACCTGGGTGGTGGCCACGGTGAAGGCTGCAACGACGAAGACGACGCCTTCACCGAACGGCGCCGCCGTGCCCACCACCTGACCTTCTACGGCTTCATGCTGTGCTTTGCCGCCACCTCGGTGGCCACGCTGTACCACTACGTGTTCGGTTGGGTGGCGCCGTACAGCTTCAGCTCGGTGCCCAAGCTGCTGGGCGTGGCCGGCGGCGTCGCCCTGGCCATCGGCACGGCGGCCCTGTGGCGGCTGAACCTGCGGCGGCACCCGCTTCACGGCGACCCCGCTCAGAAGTCCATGGACCGCGGCTTCATCGCCCTGCTGTTCGGCACTGCGCTCACGGGCCTAGTGCTCACGATGATGCGCGGCACGGGCGCACTCGCGCTGCTGCTGTGCGTGCATCTGGGCTTCGTCATGGCGCTGTTCGCCACCCTGCCCTACGGCAAGTTTGCGCACGGCATCTACCGCAGCGCCGCCTTGCTGAAGTGGGCGATCGAGCGGCGCCAGCCCCTGTCGCTGAAGCTCGGCTCTGAGTGAAGCGCAGCCCCATGGCAACACCGCCAGCCCGACGCGAGGCCCTGCAAATCCTCGCCGCTGGCCTGGCCGCTGCAGCCGCCAGCCCTTTACGGGCTCAATCTGCAGCCCAGGCCCAGGCCCAGGCCCGATTTCCTGAACGTCCGATCTCGCTGCTGGTGCCCTTCGCCCCCGGCGGCATCGCCGACCTGACGGCGCGTGCCGTGGCCGAGCACATGGGGCGCAGCCTGGGCCAGCCGGTGGTGGTGGAAAACAAGCCCAGCGCCGGCAGCATCGTGGCCAGCCAGGCCGTGGCCACAGCCCGCCCGGACGGCCACACCCTGCTGCTGATGAGCAACGGCCACGCCGTCAGCGTGTCGCTGTTCAAGAAACTGCCGTATGACCCGCAGAAGGACTTCGCGCCCATCAGCCTGCTGGGCAGCTTTGACCTGGGCCTGTTCGTGCCCACGAACTCACGCTTCACCACCCTGGCAGAGTTGGTCACCCACGCGAAGGCCAACCCTGGCAAGCTCAACATCGGCACCATCGCCGCGGGCAGCACCCAGCACCTGGCGGCCAAGCTGTTCGAGACCCTGGCCGGCATCGACGCGCTGGTGGTGCCCTACCGGGGCAGCCCGGCGGTGCTGACAGCGCTGCGCGCAGGCGAGCTGGACCTGGTCTTCGAGATCACCGGCCCCATGGTGCCCCACCTGACCGCTGGCGCCGTGCGGGCGTTGGCGGTTTCCTCCGGCAGGCGCAACCCGGCCCTGCCAGACGTGCCCACGGTCCAGCAGGCGGGCGTGGCCGGCTACAACGTCGCCTCGTGGAATGCCTTGACGGCACCGGCCGGCACACCGCCCGACGTGATCGCCTTGCTCAACCGCGCGGTGCGCGAAGCCCTGGCCAGCCCCGCGGTTCAGGACAAGCTTGGCCGCAGCGGCATGCGCCTGACGGCCTCCACACCTGCCGAACTGCAGGCACTGCTGGCCAGCGAGATCCGGCACTGGGGAGAGGTGATCCGTACCGCCAGGATCGAGCCTGAGTGACACGCCGCGGTTTCGGTGGCGAACACGGGTCGCACGGCGGCATTCCCCTGACCCAACCAGGGATAACATCAGCCTCAGGCTTGTAGGCCGCCAAGGGCCGCGCCTCCTTGTCTGACACTGTGCCCCCAGGAGAAATGTCATGAAAAGAAGAACCCTGCTCTTGTCCGGCGCCAGCGTGCTGGGCGCACCCGCCTTGCTGCGCGCGCAGGACAAGTACCCGGCCAAGGTCATCACCTGGGTCTGCCCTTACGCCGCCGGCGGCAACGCCGACAACCGGTCGCGGCAACTGGCCCGCATCATGGGCAAGGAACTCGGGCAGACCATCATCATCGACAACAAGGCGGGCGCCGGGGGCAACATCGGCACCGATGCCATCGCCAAGGCCAAGCCCGACGGCTACACCATCGGCATGGGCAACTTCGCGCCGCTGGCGGTGAATCAGGCCTTGTTCAAGAAGCTGAACTTCGACCCCGTCAACGACCTGGTGCCCATCATGCTGATCGAGCGCGGGCCGCTGGTGCTGATGGTTCGCAACGAATCGCCCTACAAGACCGTGGCTGATCTGGTGGCCGCAGCCAAGGCGGCACCCGGCAAGCTGTCCTACGCCTCAGGCGGCATAGGCGGCACTCATCACCTCAGTGGCGCGCTGTTCGAGCACTCCGCCGGCATCGACATGATCCACGCTCCCTACAAGAGCGGCGCGGCAGGCGCCACCGACCTGATGGGCGGACAGGTGAGCGCCATGTTCGAGCAGATGTACTCCGCCATGCCGTCCATCAAAGGCGGGCGTCTGCGGCCGTTGGCCATCACCAGCAAGGTGCGTTCGCCGCTGCTGCCGAACGTCCCGACCATGGGTGAGGCCGGCTTCCCCGCGGTGGAGGTGCAGAACTGGCAGGGCATCATCGGGCCCAAGGGCCTGCCGGCTGACCTCGTGGACCTGCTCAACCGCGCGGGCAACAAGGCACTGCAGGACAAGGAATTGCGCGACCTGATGCTGGGCCAGGGCAACGAGATCGCCGGAGGCACGCCCCAGGAATTCGCCGCCCTGGTGGCGGCGGAGCGCCCCCGCTGGGCCAAGGTGGTCAGGGACGCACGGATCGAACCGGAGTAAGCACCTGAGAAGCAGTTCCCCGCTGCTCGTGCAGGCGTGCGGCCGCACCGGCCTCAAGAGTGCCAAACCATTGACAGAGACCAGATCTTCAAGCTGATGAGAATTGCCACCTG
Source organism: Betaproteobacteria bacterium (assembly GCA_037127635.1). Lineage (GTDB taxonomy): Bacteria > Pseudomonadota > Gammaproteobacteria > Burkholderiales > Burkholderiaceae_C > Rubrivivax. The sequence continues at coordinate 18,422 of JBAXYD010000041.1, forward strand.
GAACGTCAACTCCCTGGCCGTGCGCCTACCGCAGTTGCTGGAGTGGCTGGCCGCCCATCCGGTGGACGCCATCGTGCTGCAGGAGACCAAGCTCACCGACGACAAGTTTCCGGTGGCCGAGATCGAGGCTGCGGGCTATCAGGCGCAGTGGTTCGGGCAGAAGACCTACAACGGCGTGGCGCTGTTGTCGCGCACCCCGGCGACGGCCGCCGTGCGCAACATTCCGGGCCTGGCCGACGAGCAGGCGCGCGTCATTGCCGGCACGGTGGAAGGGGTGCGCGTCATCGGCGGCTACTTCCCCAACGGGCAGGCCCCGGGCAGCGACAAGTTCGCCTACAAGATGGGCTGGCTCGACGCGCTGCGGGCCTGGGTGGCGCAGGAGCTGGCGGCACACCCGAAGCTCGTGCTGCTGGGCGACTTCAACATCGCTCCGGAAGACCGCGATGTGTACGACCCCGTGGCCTGGGCCGGGCAGATCCACTGCACCGACGAGGAGCGGGCGCACTTTCGGGCCTTGGTGGGCCTGGGGCTGCATGACGCCTTCCGGCTCTTCGAGCAGCCTGCCAAGTCATGGAGCTGGTGGGACTACCGCAACCTGGCGTTCCGCAAGAACCAGGGCCTGCGCATCGACCATGTCCTGGTGAGCAATGCGCTCAAGCCCGCGGTCAGCGCCTGCACCATCGACAAGACGCCGCGCCGCAACGAGCGCCCAAGCGATCACGCGCCGGTGGTGGTGACACTCGCCACGCCGAACGCCTGAGCCTACTCGGCGTCCAACCCCAGTTCCTGGATCTTGCGCGTGATGGTGTTGCGGCCGATGCCCAGCCGCTGCGCGGCCTCGATGCGGCGCCCGCGCGTGACGTCCAGCGCGGCCGTGATCATGCGCGCTTCGAACAGGCGGGTCAGGCTGTCCCAGACCCCCTCCTGACCGGAGGCCAGAAGGGCACGTACCTCGCGCTCCATGCCAGCCACCCAGTCGTCGGCCGATGCGGAGGGCTGTCCCCAGGTCGAGGCCGCAGGCATCACGTGAACGGCGGGCGCCCCAGCCCCCTGGGCTGGGTCCATGGAAGGGGCCAGCGCTTCGGCAATAGGCGCGGCGACACCGGCTGCGGCAGAGGGTGGCACCGCGACGCTGGACAGCAGGCGCGGCACAGGCTGCAGCTCGGGCGGCAGGTCGTCCACCTCCACCACCTGGGCTGGCGCCATCACGGTGATCCAGTGGCAGACGTTCTCGAGTTGGCGCACGTTGCCGGGGAAGTCGAAGGCCACCAGGCGCTGCAGGGCGGACTCGCTGATGCGCTTGGCATCCACGCCCAGTTCCTTGGCGCTGCGCGCCAGGAAAAAACGGGTGAGCATGGGGATGTCCTCCCGTCGCTCACGCAGCGGTGGCAGGCGCAGGCGGATGACGTTCAGGCGATGGAACAGGTCTTCCCGGAACACGCCTTGGCGCACCCGCTCCTCCAGGTTCTGGTGCGTGGCGGCGATCACCCGCACGTTGGCCTTCAGGGGCTGGTGCCCGCCCACGCGGTAAAACTGCCCGTCCGACAGCACCCGCAGCAAGCGCGTCTGCAGATCGAAGGGCATGTCGCCGATCTCGTCCAAGAACAGCGTGCCGCCATCAGCCTGCTCGAACCGGCCGCGCCGGGTGGTCTGCGCACCCGTGAAGGCACCGCGCTCGTGACCAAACAGCTCGGACTCCAGCAGGTCCTTGGGAATGGCCGCCGTGTTGATGGCCACGAAAGGGCCGCCCGCGCGCGGGCTGTGCTTGTGCAGCGCACGCGCCACCAGTTCCTTGCCCGAGCCGCTCTCGCCCGTGATCATCACGGTGACATGGCTCTGGCTGAGGCGGCCGATGGCGCGGAACACGTCCTGCATGGCCGGGGCCTGGCCCAGCATCTCGGGCATGGCGCCGGGGCCGGCCTCGACCACGGCCTCGCGCAGGCTCTCGTCCACGGCGCGGCGGATCAGCTCCACCGCCTTGGGCACGTCAAAGGGCTTGGGCAGGTACTCGAACGCGCCACCCTGAAAGGCCGACACCGCGCTGTCGATGTCGGAATAGGCGGTCATCACGATCACCGGCAGCCCGGGCATGCGCGCCTTGACCTTGGCCAACAGTTCGATGCCCGAGCCCCCTGGCATGCGGATGTCGCTGACCAGAACCTGCGGCTCGTCGCCATCGTCCAGCGCGGCCAACACATCCCGGCCGGAGGAGAAGCTGCGCACGGCCAGTTGCTCCCGCGCCAGCGCCTTCTCCAGCACGAAGCGGATGGAGTGGTCGTCATCGACGATCCAGATAGGTTTCATGCGCTCGGCCTTCAGGCCCTGGGGCGTCAGGGCAGCGGAATCGTGATCGTGAACACCGTCCGGCCCGGAACGCTGTCGCAGGTGATCGTGCCCTGATGTTGCTGCACGAAGGTCTGCGCCAGCGTCAATCCGAGGCCGGAACCGCCCTCCCGACCCGAGATCAGCGGGTGGAAGATGTGGTCACGGATGTCCTCGGCTATGCCCGGGCCGTTGTCCTGGATATGCAATTCCAGTGCCAGTCGGAAGCGCTGCTTGCCCAAGGTCACCTGGCGGGCCACGCGGGTGCGTAACTCTATGCGCGCATCGCCCTGGGCCACGCGATCACTGAGGATCTGTGCCGCGTTGTGCACAATGTTCAGCACTGCCTGGATGAGTTGCTCGCGGTCCCCCCTGAACTCGGGGATGGAGGTATCGTAGTCGCGCGCAATCGTCAGGCCGCGCGGGTACTCGGCCAGCACCACCGAACGCACGCGCTCGCACACCTCGTGGATGTTGACGTCGCTCACCAGGTGCGGCCGCCGGTGGGGCGCCAGCAGGCGGTCTACCAGGGCTTGCAGCCGGTCAGCCTCATGGATGATCACGTTGGTGTACTCGGACAACTCGGGCGAGGGCATCTCCATGGCCAGCAGTTGCGCCGCACCGCGGATGCCTCCCAGCGGGTTCTTGATCTCGTGCGCCAGGTTGCGCAGCAGTTCCTTGTTGGCCTGGGCCAGGCCGACGGAACGCTCCTCACGTTCGATACGGGTCTGCTGCTCGATCTCGATCAACTCGACGACCAGGCGGTCGAAGCGGTCGGTCTGCGCCACGAGCACCTGCACCGGCAAGGGTTCTGCCGAACCCAGCGCCAAGCGGCGCAGCTGCCCCTCGAAGCGCCCGGTGGCCACGACGTTGGCCGCCGCCGCAGCCAACGTGGAACGCAAGGGGCCGGGCTCGACCAGCCACTCCAGCAGGTTGCCGCGCAGCAAGTTCTTGCGCGACACACCCATGGTGTCTTCGAGCTTGGCGTTGGCGAACAGGCACTCGCCCGAGGGGCGTACCACGGCCACCATCGTGGCCAACAGGTCGAAGGCCTCGAGGTGCAGGGTCATCGGGTCTGGGCTCAGGGGATACCCCTCCTGCGGTTCACTGCGTCAGCTTGCCCAGTTCGCGCCGGATGGCGGCAATGTCGGACTCCTTGCGTCCGATCAGTGCACGCATCTCGGTCACGCGCTGCTGGTACAGGGCAAAGTTGCGCTCGTCGCCACGGCGCTCGGGCTCGCCGTTGTTGAACTCGCGCTTGAGCTGCTCAAGGCGCTCTTCCTCGCGGCGCAGTTCGGCCGTCAGGATTCGGCTTGCTTCAGCATCGCGCGCGCGCTGCACAGCCGGGTCCACCCGGGCCTCGGGCCGGTTGGCGCTGGCACCAGTACCCGTGGCAGCCGGCGCGCTGGAGGCCGGGGCAGCTCCCCCAGAGAGGGCCGCCGGTGCAGGCCGGCGCGGGCTCTGCATCACGGTCAAGGGCGCACCGTCGATGATGCGGCACCCGCGCTCCCGTGCCTCTTGCGCGGAGATGGCGTCGGTGTAGAGAACAGACGGGCCGGGGCAGCGGTACACCGGGCGGGCGACCTCCTGCGCCCAGGCGGGCGGTGCAGGCAGCAGGGCACCCACGGCTGCCCACGACACCAGCATGGCGCTCGTCGGGTTCAGCGGGTATCCCATGGGGCTTTGGCGGTCGGGGGAGACGTCTTGATTGTCGCGCCTCTAAACGAAAAGGGGTGGCTGTCAGGCCACCCCTTCTGGTCAAGTCACCCCGGCCATTACAGGCTGTAGTACATGTCGAATTCCAGCGGATGGGTGGTCATCCGGAACTTCGTGACTTCCTGCATCTTCAGGTCGATGTAGGCGTCGATGTAGCTGTCGGTGAACACACCGCCCTTGGTCAGGAACGCGCGGCCCTTGTCCAGGTAGTCCAGAGCCTGGTCCAGGCTGTGGCACACGGTGGGGATCTTCGCATCCTCTTCCGGCGGCAGGTGGTACAGGTCCTTGGTGGCGGCCTCTCCCGGGTGGATCTTGTTCTCCACACCGTCCAGGCCCGCCATCAACATGGCCGAGAAGCCCAGGTACGGGTTGCACAAGGGGTCCGGGAACCGCGCCTCGATACGGCGGCCCTTGGGGTTGGCCACGAACGGGATGCGGATGGAAGCCGAGCGGTTGCGCGAGGAGTAGGCCAGCTTCACCGGCGCTTCGAAGCCAGGCACCAGGCGCTTGTAGCTGTTGGTGCCAGGGTTCGTGATGGCGTTCAGCGCGCGGGCGTGCTTGATGATGCCGCCGATGTAGTACAGCGCGAACTCGCTCAGGCCTGCGTAGCCGTCGCCGGCGAACAGGTTCTTGCCGTCCTTCCACACCGACTGGTGCACGTGCATGCCGCTGCCGTTGTCGCCGACGACGGGCTTGGGCATGAACGTGGCCGTCTTGCCGTAGGCGTGCGCCACGTTGTGGATGATGTACTTCTGCAGTTGCAGCCAGTCGGCGCGCTGCACCAGGGTGCTGAACCGGGTGCCGATCTCGTTCTGGCCCTGGCCCGCCACCTCGTGGTGATGAACCTCGACAGGGATGCCGACCTGCTCCAGCAGAAGACACATTTCCGAGCGCATGTCCTGGAAGCTGTCCACCGGGGGCACGGGAAAGTAACCGCCCTTGATCCCCGGGCGGTGCCCCATGTTGCCGCCTTCGAAGTCCTTGCCGGAGCTCCAGGGCGCCTCTTCCGAGCCGACCTTGACGAAGCAGCCGGACATGTCCACGTTCCACTGCACCTGGTCGAAGATGAAGAACTCGGGTTCCGGGCCGAAGAAGGCCGTGTCACCCAGGCCACTGGCCTTCAGGTAGGCCTCGGCGCGCTTGGCCAGGGAGCGCGGATCGCGCTCGTACGGCTTGCCGTCACCCGGCTCCAGAACGTCGCAGGTCAGAATCAGCGTCGGCTCTTCGAAGAACGGGTCGACGTTGGCGGTGCTCGGGTCCGGCATCAGCAGCATGTCGGAGGCTTCGATGCCCTTCCAGCCGGCGATCGACGAGCCGTCGAAGGCGTGGCCAGCACTGAACTTTTCCTCGTCGAACGCGGACACGGGCACGGACACGTGCTGTTCCTTGCCGCGGGTGTCGGTGAAGCGGAAGTCAACGAACTTGACTTCGTTGTCCTTCACCATCTTCATCACGTCGGCAACCGTCTTTGCCATCTGCTTCTCCTGTGCTGCGCTGGGGGGTGTGAAAAATTGGGATGCGCCTGGGACATGCCTTCTGGGCACCGAACCAAGCACCCGCTGAACGCGGACTTGCATTGTGAAGCAGAAAGCGTGCCCACCGGCCACCGGCCGCCCCAAGTTGGCGCAAGCGTAGGCCAGATGGGCTCAAGCTGAAGAAGCGCGGTTCGGTCGAACGGCTCCGGATTCAGGCAGGGCCCCACAAACCGGCCCCGCCTTGCGCATCATTTGGTGCGAGTGATCCACAAACGCACTGTATTGGTGCTCTTTGACGTCAACGCACCATTTCAGGGCCAAGCTCGGCCGACAGCGCGGTCAAGCCAACCTTCAGCGCAGCAAAGGCCTGGTCCAGCGCGGCGACCCCCTTGACCCCCAGTTCGATGTGGCGCCCGTAGGTGGGGTGGTCCACGCTGGGCAGGCTGAACACCTTGACGCCAGCAAAGCGCTGCTCAAGATCCTCCATCAGCGGCGTCAGCGCCGCCTCCATCGCGCCGAAGACGATGACCGAGCGCTCGTGCTGCACCTGGCCACCGTGCAGGTGCGCATAGCGCTGGTCCAGCACCCATTCGATCATGGGCCAGGCCATCACCGGAAAACCCGGCACAAAGTGCACATGGCCCACGCGGAAGCCCGGAATCTTGTTGTACGGGTTGGGGATGATGGCGGCTCCTTCGGGAAACGTCCCCATGTTCAGCCGGTGCAGGTTGTCGGGACGGTCGGGCTCGAAGGGCGCGCCCTGCTCCTGCGCCACGTCACGCATGCGCTGCACGATCAAATCGCGCGCCTGTGGGTGGAGCGCCAGCGGCACGCCCAGCGCCGCCGCGGCGCTCTGCCGCGTGTGGTCGTCGGGGGTGGCGCCGATGCCGCCGCAGGAGAACACCAGGTCGCCGCTGGCGAAAGCGTGCTGCAGGTCCTGGGTGATGAGTTCGCGGTCGTCCCCGGCGTAGCGCGCCCACTTCAGGGCCAGGCCGCGCGCTGCCAGCAACTCGATGACCTTGGGCAGGTGCTTGTCCTGACGCTTGCCCGACAGGATCTCGTCGCCAATGATGATGAGGCCGATGTTCATGGGGTGCGGTCTTGGCCGGGAAGTGAAAGAGAGGCTTCGGCCGGCGCGGGCGAGGCCGCCAAAGTGGCTGGGGCGACCGACGCGGGCGCCGGGCGCAGACGCGCCAGCTGCGAGAGCGTGAAGTGCGTGAACCACAGCGAGGCGAAGGCGAACACCAGCGTGTACAGCCACACCGAGGTGAGCACCAGCAGCGGCGCGAACACCAGCGTGAGCGCTCCCAGCGCCCAGATCAACGAAGGCAGCGAGCCCATCAGGCCGCACACCACGCCCATGCCCAGCAGCTTCAAGCGGTGCTCGTGCATGATGAGGCGGCGCTCCTGCGGTGTGGCGTGCAGGGCCAGGGTATCGAAGGAGAAGACACGCGCGGTGAGCCAGCCCCACACCAAGGGCGGAATCACCACCGCCAAGGGCGGCACGAACCACAGCGGCAGGCTCAAGACCAGCAAGCCCACGGCCAGCAAGGTGCATCCCAGCGCCCACAGGGCGCTGGCCCACCAACCGGCGGCCCCGCCGCGCCGCTCCAGCCCGGCAAAGCGGCGATGCGCCACCCAATCCACCAACGCCGGAGTCACCGTCCAGGCCACCAGCAGCAGCGCCAGCACCACGATCAGCGGCACCACCAGGGCCACCACGATCAACGGGGCCAGCACGGCCCGAAACGCGCCGCCGCCCATGGCCTGCAGCCAGGTCAGCAGCGAGGCCACCAAAGCCCATTCCTCCAGGAAGCTGCGCACCGCCGCCACCGCAGGCTCCCAGAACAACCAGCCCAGGGTCAGGGCCGCGCCCGCTGAAAGCAGCAAGGGAATCAGCGACCGCAGGATCACCCGCGGGTGCAAACAGCCGAGCACCGCGCGCCAGAAGGCATCCAGCAAGTCATTCATGGGCGGCGGATCATACGCAAGGGGCGCGAAGAGGCGGACGTTCCGTTTGGGCTCGGTTCGGGCTGAGCCCTTCGCCTGTGCTCAGGACAGGCCCGTCTAAGCCCTTCGACTTTGCTCAGGGCGAACGCCATGACGCCGCTCAAGCCCGGCCCGTCAGCCGCTTCAGTCCCAGCCACTGCTGCGACCAGAAACCACGGCCGTAGTCGCGGCCCTGGGCATCTACAGATCCGTGCCCGCCCTGGCCGGGCAGCTGGTCACGGATGCCCGTGGGCTCGTAGCGGCCGTCATGCCGAGCGGTGCCGAACAGGTGGTCCCACATCGGGAACAGCACGGCGAAGTTATGCCCGCCCAGCGACCCCGGCCCGGCCGATTCATGTCCCAGCCCGATGCGGTGGTGCAGCCGGTGGAAGGCCGGGCTCACCAGCACGCGGCCCAGCACTGGGCCGAAGCTCATGCGCGCATTGGCATGCGACAGGCTCTCCAGAAGTTGCGTGCAGGCGATGATGGCGATGAACTGCCCCGGGCCAACACCCAGGGCGAAGCCCGTCGCCACCAGGATGACGTCGCGGATCAGGTCGTCCAGCAGGTGGTTGCGGTTGTCAGACCACATCGTCATCTGGCGCTGGCTGTGGTGCAGCGCGTGCAGTTGCCACCACCAGCGCCACCCGTGCTGCCCGCGGTGGATCCAGTAGTCCACGAAGTCGAACAGCAGCAGGTACAGCAGCAGGCTGACCACGGGGATGTCGGTGACCCCCGGCCACCAGGCATCCAGCTGACGGGACTGCCAGCCCAGAAGGCGCATCTCGCCCAGCGCCTCAGTGGCCAGGGGCTCGAGAGTGAAGAACATCACCAGCCGGAACAGCCCGAGCCGGTGGACCAGGGTGTAGACGATGTCCACCCGCACCGCAGGCCAGTCGGTCACCGGCTCCACCGGGCGCCAGCGCTCGAGCGCGCCGATGAGCGTGAGCATGATCGCGATCTGCACCAGACCGAGCAGCAGCCAGCCCGTGGCGTGAAAGCCGTCCTCCAGCAGGTTGCCCATCCCAAGGCCATACAGCAGTGGCACCGCCACGCGCTCGAACAGCGCCTGCTGCAGGACGTCAAAGGCTTCGACCAAGGTGCTCAAGAAGCGGTCCATCCTGTCATGATGCCTGAGAGCTTGTGAAATATCCCCGCACACCCGCTCGTTCGCCCCAAAAGGCGCCGCTCGGCGTTACAAATGCTCGCCGTAGCGCGAGCTACGGCTGTGCTTTGCGCCTTGATCGGCACCCTTTGGAACGCCCGCTCGGGCGCGCCGGAATACTTCACAAGCTCTGAGGTCGGGGTCACCCTACGCGGCACGTCTTCAACGGGGCGCCGGCCTCGATGCCGCCGCGCCCAAGACGGGGTGCTCGCGCAGCGTGGCAAAGCACAGCCCGCGCGCCTTCAGGCCCGTGATCAGCGGCTCCAGCACCGCCGGCGCCCAGGCGTCCTGGCGCGACCAGATGCCCAGGTGCGCCAACAGGATGTCGCCCGTCTTCACGTCGCGCAGGGCCTGCTGCAGCAGGCGCTCGTTGGGGAAGCGGTCGCTGGGCAATTCATCTCCCAGAAAACCCGCCGCCGTCCAACCGACGTGCGTGAAGCCGCAATCGGCCGCAGCCTTCAGCAGCGCCGGCGAGGTCTTGCCGCCCGGGGCGCGGAAGATCGCCCCCATGGCGTGGCCGGTCATGGCCTGCAGGCGCTGCGCCGGCTGTTTCAGGGCTTCGCAATAGGCCTGAGGTGTGAGCGTGCGCTCACGTCCGGCCTGCGTGCCCGCGGTGGGCTTGACGCGCAAAGCCCCCACTTGCCCCTGCGGACCGGTCAGATCGGCACGCCACACGTCGTGGTCCCAGGTGTGCGAGCCAAAGGCGTGACCCTCGGCGGCGCGGGCCTTCCACCAGGGGGCCCACTCATAGTCCAGACTGGTGCCGCCGCTGCGCGTGCGCTCGTTGGCCAGGAAGAAGGTGACCTTCACGTCCTGCCGGGCCAGCACCTCGGCCACCAGCGGGGCCACGCCCATGTGGCCGGTGTCGAAGCTCAGGTATACCGGGCGCTCGCACCGTGCCGCCAGAGCGGCAGGGCTCGGCACCACAACCGCAGCCGGCGGCGACGTGGCCTGCGCGGGTTCCAGCCAGCCAAGGCTGGCTGCCAGGCCCAATGCCGCCAAGCCGCCCAACCGCCAGACCTGCCGCATCGCCTTCATGCCCCGTAATGTGAGGGCGTGCTCACTGCCGCGCCGCGTGGTCCAGCGTCCACACACCGTGTGGCGAGCGGCCCACGGCCACCTGCCGCAGCACCTGGCGCTTGTCGATGTCGATCACGGTCAACTTGCGTGCCCAGCGCGAGCTCAGCAGCAGCGTGCGGCCGTCGGCCATCACCTCCATGCAGTCCGGCCCGCCCGGGCCGGGCAGCTGCGCGGCCACCTCGAAGGTCTGCAGATCGATCATGCTGATGGTGTTGGCCACGCGGTTGCTGACGAACACATGCCGGCCGTCGCCGCGCGCCCGAAAGGCGTGCGCGCCCTCGCCCGTGGCGATGCGTTTAACCAGGCGCGGCGCCGCCCCCGACACGTCATACACCTCCACGAAGCGGTCGCCCGTCAAACCCAGCAGCAGGTGGCGATCGTCCCGGGTCAGGAAAAGGTCGGCCGGCATCTTGCCGGTCTTCACCTTCCAGCGCACGGCTTGTGTGGCCAGCTCGATGGCGATCAGATCGTCGCTGTCCTGAAGCGAGGCATACACCACCGTGGAGCGGCTGTCGATGAACAGGTGGCTGGGGGTCTTGGGCGCCTCGACGCGCTTGACCAGCTTGAACGGCTGCGCATCGGCCGGCTGCCAGCGGTACAGGTCCACGTGGTTCAGGCGGTTGGCGGCGGTGACGAACCACTTCATGTCGGGCGAGAAGCGCAGGTGGTAGGGGTCCACGATGTCGCGCACGGTGCGCTGCAGCGCGCCGGTAGCCGGGTCGATGAAGGTCAGCGAGTTGCCCGCCGCATTGGCCACGATCAGGCTCTTCTCGTCAGGCGTCAGGTACAGGTGGTGCGGCTCCTTGCCCACCTCGATGCGCCGCTGCTCGGCCCAGGTGCCGGGGTCGACCACGCTGACGGTGGCGTCCTGCGAGTTCAGTACGAAGATCGGGCGGGGTGACCGCGGAACGGTGGGGTTGGCCGGCGCCACAGTGCCCACAACGGGCTGGGCCCGCAGGACCAGCGGCCCGGCCGCCAGGGCGAGCCCGCCGACCTGGATCAGGCTGCGGCGCAGAAGATTCGTCATCAGTCGTCGTCTCCACTCAGGATGCCGCCCAGCACACCGCCGCCGGCCAGGCCACTCAGCACCGAGCCCTCCTCACGCGAGCCCCCACGCTGCGGCGCGGCCGCAAACACGCGCGAGGCCAGGCGCGAGAACGGCAGGCTTTGCAGCCACACCGTGCCCGGGCCTGTGACTTTGGCAAAGAACAGGCCCTCGCCGCCAAACAGAGCCGTCTTGATCTTGCCCACGTACTGGATCTCGAAGTTGACGTTGGGTGTCATGGCCACCAGGCAGCCCGTGTCCACCAGCAGGGTCTGCCCGGGCTGCAGGTCGCGCCGCAGCACGGTGCCGCCGGCATGCACGAAGGCCAGGCCGTCGCCCTCGAGCTTTTGCATGATGAAGCCCTCGCCACCGAAAAAGCCCACCGACAGCTTTTGCTGGAAGTAGATGCCCAGCGACACCCCGCGCGCTGCGCACAGGAAGGCATCCTTCTGGCAGATGAGCATGCCGCCCAGCTGCTTCAGGTTCATCGGCAGGATCTTGCCAGGGTACGGCGCCGCAAACCCCACGCGCAGCTTGGAAGTGCTCTGGTTGGTGTAGATCGTGGTGAACAGCGACTCGCCCGTGACCAGCCGCTTGCCCGCCCCCAGCAGCTTGCCGAAAAAGCCGCCCTGCTGCGCGCTGCCGTCACCAAACACGCTGTCCAGGCCGATGCCGGCATCCATGAACATCATGCTGCCCGCCTCACCGATGGCCGCCTCGCCGGGGTCCAGCTCGACCTCGACGAACTGCATCTCCGAACCCTTGATCTCGAAATCGACGACGTCCATGGACATGGGAGGAGCTCCTGTACTCACAACACCGGACATGGTACCGAAAGGGAGTGCCGGGGCCCACGGCACGGGCCGGTCGCATCCCCGGTTTGCACCCCCCATCGCAGACTTACTCTAGAACTCGGGAGAAGGGCTCAGCCCCGCTATCATGAACGTGGCCATGACGATGTCTCTACACCCACCGAGTCTTTGGATCGGTGCCGCCGCGGTTGGCATGGGCGCCGCGCTTGGCGCCTTGTTGAGATGGCAACTGTCCGCCTGGCTCAACCCGCTGCACGACGGTATCCCGCCCGGGACCCTGGCCGCCAACCTGATAGGCGGCTACCTGGTAGGCGTGGCTGCAGCCTGGTTCGCCCAGCATCCCGACATTCCTGCGGCTTGGCGACTTTTTGCCATCACAGGTTTCCTGGGAGGTCTCACCACCTTCTCCACCTTCTCGGCAGAGGTGGTGGGGCTGCTGCAGCAGGGGCGCATCGGCATGGGGATGGCCACCTCGGGCCTGCACCTGGCCGGATCCCTCACGGCGACCTGGGCCGGGTGGCACACCGTCCTCGCACTTGGGCGGTCATCGTCGACGTGACGTATGGGCGTGACCACCGACAAGGCAGTCACGCTCACAGCCCGTTGATGCCGCTGCCCGGGGTGTGCAGCAACGAGGCCGTTACACCGCCGCAGTCACCACCATCTCCACCCGCCATTCGGGCTTGGCAAGCTTGGCTTCGACGGTAGCACGGGGGGGCGCGTTGCCGGCAGGTACCCACTTCTCCCACACCACGTTCATGACCGGGAAGTCCGCCAGGTCGGCGATGAAGATTTGGCACATCAGTATCTTGGACTTGTCGGTGCCGGCGCGGGCCAGCAAGGCATCGATCTGGGCCAGCACCTCGGTGGTCTGGCCGGTGATGTCCTGGGTGCCGTCAGCCGCCACCTGGCCGGCCAGGTAGGCCACGCCGTTGTGCACGGCCATCTCTGACAAGCGAGCGCCGACGTCAAATCTTTGAACCATCTGAGTTACTCCAGCGTAGAGGGACTGTTGATAGGAACTAGGGCCAGCGGCAGGGTCAAATCTCGGGCTTGACGAGCAGTGTCGTCGGAGCCGACTCAAGCCTTCCGGCCGGCCTTCTGCCCGATCTTGCTTTCGGTGCCGGCCAGCAGCTTGCCGATGTTGGCGCCGTGGCGCCACACTAGCAGCAGGCTCATGGGCACGATGCAGGCCATGGCCGGCTGCATGCCCCAGATCAGCAACTGAAAGAAGGGCGCGAAGGCAGCCGCCACCAGCGATGCCAGCGACGAATAGCGGGAGAAGACGGCGATCAGCAGCCAACTGGCCAGGGTGGCCACTCCCAGCAGCGGGTTCAGCGCCAGGAGCACACCCGCAGCGGTGGCCACGCCCTTTCCACCCTGGAAGCGGAAGAACACCGGCCACAGGTGGCCCAAGAAGGCGGCCAAGGCCACGAGCGCGATGGCAAAGGGCCCCAGGCCCAGACGTTCATGCAGGATCAGAGCAGCCACCACGGGCAGGTAACCCTTGAGCACATCGAACGCCAGCGTGAGCAGAGCAGCGGCCTTGTGGCCTGAGCGCAGCACGTTGGTGGCCCCGGGGTTGCCCGAGCCATAACTGCGGGGATCGGCCAGCCCGAGCCAGCGGCTGATGAGAACGGCAAAGCTGAGCGAGCCCACCAGGTAGGACGCGAAGACAGCGAGCGGCGCCGCCAGGGGCGCCAGGGCAGAAGCTTGGGAAGCGGCGGACATGACGAAGGTTATTTTAGTGATGGGCACCGGGACGGCCCGGTGCCAACCCTGGCGCACGGATGCGACCGCCCCTTCATAGCGCGCAGTGCACCGGACGCGCGCCCAGCACCCGGGTCAGGACTGAAGGCTCGATACCCACCAGAAAGCCCCGCCGGCCGCCGTTGATGTGAATCCTGGGCAGGGCCAGCACGGTCTCCTCGACAAGAACCGGCATCGCCTTGCGCAGGCCAAACGGCGAGGTGCCGCCCACCAGGTAGCCGCTTTGGCGCTGGGCGACTTCGGGCTTGCACGGTTCAACCGACTTCACGCCAATGGCACGCGCCAGGTTTTTGGTGCTGACCTGCCGGTCGCCGTGCATCAGCACGACCAGGGGCTGGGCTTTGTCGTCCTGCATGACCAAGGTCTTGACCACCGCGTGCTCGTCCACGCCGAGTTGACGCGCGGACTCGGCCGTGCCACCGTGGTCGACGTAGTCATAAGGATGTTCGGTGAACGCGATGCCCTGCGCCCGCAGCCACTGGGTGGCGGGGGTTTCACTGACGTGCTTGTCTTTCTTGGCCATCGGCAGATGGTGCCACGGCCGCGCCCGGCAGCAACATGCGGTGCGATCACGATGACCCCAGGCTCGCCTGAAATTCCGTGGAAGGCCGAGCGGGCCTTGTCGAAGACTGCAGCCGCGCAGAGTCCGAGGGCGCGCTGGGGCCTCCGGGGCATGCGACCACGCTCTTCAGGCCCCGCGCCCAGAATCTGTTCATGATGGTTCCCTCTGACCCCGCCGTCCGCCCCACCGACGCAAGGGACACGGCCCTGGTCTGGCTCAAGCGCGATCTGCGCCTGGCCGACCACGCGCCGCTGAGCGCCGCCCAGGGCTTCAGCCGGGCATTGGCGGTGTTCATCATCGAGTCCGCGTGGCTCGCCAGCCCGGAGTGCGACGCCAGCCACGTGGCCTTCGCCCTGGCCTGTGTGGAAGACCTGCGCCAGCAGGGCCTGCCGGTGCTGGTGCGCCAAGGCGAGGCGGTGGAGGTGCTGCAGACGCTGCGCGCCGAGCACGGCGTGACCCACCTGCTGAGCCACGAGGAGACCGGCCCGGGCTGGACTTGGGAGCGCGACAAGGCCGTGGCGGCGTGGTGTCACGCGCAGGGTGTGCGCTGGACGGAGTTTGCGCAGACCGGCGTGGTGCGGCGCCTGCGCAACCGCAACGGCTGGGCCGGGCGGTGGCAAGCGCGGATGGACGCTCCGCAGTTGCGCCCCGTGACCGGGCTGGCCTGCCCTCCCGGCCTCGCGGTGAACACACTGCCCAGTCTGGCCGAACTGGGCATGCCGCCCCACAACAAGCACTTGCAGGCCGCCGGCGAGCGTGCCGGCCACCAGACACTGGACAGCTTCCTGCGCCACCGGGGCTGCAACTACCGCCGGTCGCTGTCAAGTCCGCTGACGGCGGAAGAGAGCTGCAGCCGCTTGAGCCCGCATCTCGCCTTCGGCACGCTGTCGATGCGCACGGTGCACCAGGCCACGGAGGCCCGCATCGCCACGCTGGGCGCCAGCACTCAGGCCGGGGAACGCGCCTTCGCCCACGCGCTGCGCGGGTTCGCAGGGCGGCTGCGCTGGCACTGCCACTTCATGCAAAAGCTGGAGGACGAGCCGGCCATCGAGTGGCGCAACTTCGCCCGCTCGGCCGACGGACTGCGCCCGGGCGACGACACGCCCCTGAGCACCCTGGACCAGGAGCGCCTGGCGGCTTGGTGCGAGGGACGTACCGGGTTCCCCATGGTGGACGCCTGCATGCGCAGCCTGCGCGCCACGGGCTGGCTGAACTTCCGCATGCGCGCGATGCTGGTGAGCTTTGCGGCCTACCACCTGTGGCTGCACTGGCGCGCGCCCGGGCTGTTCCTGGCCCGGCAGTTCCTGGACTTCGAGCCCGGCATCCACTGGAGCCAAATGCAGATGCAAAGCGGCACCACGGGCATCAACACGCTGCGAATCTATTCACCTACCAAGCAAATGCAGGACCACGACCCGCAGGGCACGTTCGTACGGCGCTGGGTGCCGGAATGGGGCACCGAAGCGTACCCATCGTCCCTCGTGGACGAACGCGCGGCCGCCCAGGCGGCCAAGGAGAAGATGTATGGCCTGCGCAAGACTCCAGATGCCCGCATGGAGGCCGACCACATCCAGCAGCGCCACGGCTCGCGCCTGAGTGGGCTGCCGCCGTCGGGCCGTCGCGCATCCGCGTCCTCGGCACCCGCCCACAGCCTGCAGCGCGACCTGTTTGAGTGAACGACGGAATGAGTGACTTCAAGGGCAACAAGTCCCACCTGCCCAGCAAGCCCTGCGTCGCTTGCGGCCGGACCATGAGCTGGCGCAAGGCCTGGGCGAAGAACTGGGACGAGGTGCGTTACTGCTCGGACGCCTGTCGCAGGCAACGCGGCACCCCCGCCTCGAAAGCCGCCGCATGACCCGCATCCGCCACCTCGTAATCATCCTGGGCGACCAGCTCTACCGCGACGCCAGCGCGTGGGACGGCTTCGACCCTGCACGAGATATCGTCTGGATGTGCGAGGCGCGCACGGAGGCCACGCACGTGCCCTCCAGCCGCCAGCGTACGGCGCTGTTCCTCTCGGCCATGCGGCACTTTGCGCAGCAACTTCGCGCGGAAGGCGTACCGCTGCGCTACCTGGAACAGCATGCGGGCGGCCTGGACGATGCGTTAGCGGCCACGCTGCGCGAGCAGCCCGCCGAACGCATCGTGCTCACCGAGCCCGGCGAGTGGCGGGTGCGCGATCTGCTGCAGCGCACGGCTCGTGATGCCGGGCGGGAGATCGAGTTCCGCGAGGACCGACATTTCCTGTGCACGCAGGCAGAGTTCCGCAGCCATGCAAAGGGCCGCAAGCAGCTGCGCATGGAGCACTTCTACCGCGAGATGCGGCAGCGCCATGGCGTGCTGATGGAGGGCAAGGGTGCAGGCGACGTGAAAGATCAGCCGGCCGGCGGGCAGTGGAACTTCGATGCAGACAACCGCGAGGCCTTCGGCCGCGAGGGTCCGGGCCTCCTGCCACCGCCGCTGCGATTCGAGCCCGATGACGTCACCACTGCGGTGATGGCCTTGGTGAATGCACAGCAGCCACCGGCTCCGGGCCGGCTACAGAACTTCGGCTGGCCGGTGACGCGCTCGCAGGCGCTGGCCGCGCTGGAGGACTTCATCGCGCACCGCCTGGCCCACTTCGGCCGCTTTCAGGACGCCATGTGGGGCGGCCAGCCCTGGCTGTACCACGCCATGGTCTCGTCCTCGTTGAACCTCAAACTGCTGGACCCGCGCGAGGTCATTGCTGCGGCCGAAGCCGCCTGGCGTGCCGGGCAGGTACCGCTGGCCTCGGCCGAGGGCTTCATTCGCCAGATCCTTGGCTGGCGCGAGTACGTGCGCGGCGTGTACTGGCTGCGCATGCCCGGCTACCTGGAACTGAATGCGCTGGAAGCCCACGAGCACCTGCCTGTCTTCTACTGGACCG
This sequence comes from Betaproteobacteria bacterium, assembly GCA_037127635.1. Lineage (GTDB taxonomy): Bacteria > Pseudomonadota > Gammaproteobacteria > Burkholderiales > Burkholderiaceae_C > Rubrivivax. The sequence goes on from JBAXYD010000041.1 coordinate 35,263, forward strand.
GCCAGACCGACATGCGCTGCCTGGCGGACGCCATCGCCCAGACGCTGGAGCACGGCTACGCGCACCACATCCAGCGCCTGATGGTGACAGGCCTGTATGCCCTGCTGCTGGGCGTGGCGCCACGCGAGGTGCATGCCTGGTACCTGAGCGTCTACGTGGACGCGGTGGAATGGGTGGAGCTGCCCAACACCCTGGGCATGAGCCAGCACGCGGACGCCGCCCCGGCGCAAGGCCCCACGCCGCCGCCCGGGCCCATGGCCAGCAAGCCCTACATCGCCACCGGCCAGTACATCGCCCGCATGAGCGACCACTGCCGCGGCTGCCGCTTCGACCCCACGCAGCGCACGGGCGACAAGGCCTGCCCCTTCACCACCCTGTACTGGGACTTCCTGGCGCGCCACCAAACGAGACTGGAGCGCAACCCGCGCATGGCCTTGCAGGTGAAGAACCTGCAGCGGGTCGCGGCGGCGGACCTGGCCGAGATTCAGGCGCGGGCGCAGCAACTGCGGCAAGGCGGAGTCACAGGCTGCTGAGTTCGCCCCCGGCTCGACCGGGAGCGGCACCGGCTTGGTGCGGCCTCAGGTGCGCGCGGGTTCCGCGCACCGAAACGGGTCCATGCCTGCGCACGGATCCGGCGTCGCCACAGACCCGAACGGGGATCTGAAGGTGTGACGAACGTGTTGGCACGCTTTCTGCTGTACCCGCTTGTATACCAGTTGGCGCACCGATGCTTCGAGATCTTTCTTCTGTTCAGAACCCGTTGGCCGCCTCGACGGCCGGCCTCGCCCCCTCAGAGTTGACCAACCGCCCTGGGGTGGCGGCTTGGCTGACGGCCCTGGCGCAGGGCGGCGACCCGGTGGCGCTGGCCGACGCAGCGC
>JBAXYD010000042.1:0-35645 GCA_037127635.1 Betaproteobacteria bacterium
CGCCCAGATGTCGACCAGGGTCAGGTCCAGGCTGGTCGCACCGCCAGGCAAGCCCACCAGGCTTTGCGCGGTGCGCAGCGGCACGATGACCGCGCGCCGGTTCAATTCACGCACGCCCAGGTCCACCAGCGCGGTCACACGCAATGAATCACTGACACCGCCCGTGACGATACCCACCCGGTCGCCCACACGCACGCCCAGGTCGTCGGCGAGTTCGCGGCCGATGATGCCTTCGCCGGGTCCCAGGCGCGGCTGGCCATCGACGACCTTGGAACGCAGGCTGACGATGCGGTCGTAGCGGTCCAGGTCCACGCCCACCAGGGCGATGGCCTTGGAAGCCTCGCCGCGCACCGCCAGGCCCGCGGCCGAGACCATCGGGGAGACCGCAGCCACCTCGGGCATGGCTTCGAGCAGGGGCATCAGCAGCTGCCAGTTGCTGATGGAACGGGGCCGCTGGGCGCGCGGCTGCGTCTGCACCAGTTCGCTGGTGCCGGCGCTGGCCGGGGCGCGGGCGGCCAGCACCACGTCGTCGCGCGGGCTCAGCGTCAGGTGCGCCTGCGCCCCCAGGGTCTTCTCGATGGTGTTGCGCTGCAGCCCGGTGATCAGCGCAGAGATGTAAGCCACCACGGCCACGCCCGCGGCCACGCCGACGATGATCAGCACCGTCTGCATGCGCCCTTCGCGCAGGAAGCGCGTTGCGACGCGGCGTTCGAATCCCAGCATGGCCGGCTTGCCTCAGGGTTTCAGTTTTCAGGGTTTCAGCGGCCCATGGCGTTGCTCATCGCGGCGCCGGCGTCTTCCTTGCTCCCCTTGCCTGTGCGGGCAGCAGGCGCAGCCACGGTGTCGGGGCGCACGCGCTTGCCGGGCTGCGGTGCCGGGCCCAGCAGGACGACGTCGCCCGCGCTCAGGCCGTCAACGATCTCGGCAGCGCCCAGGGTGCGCAGCCCCAGACTTACCGCGCGCGCCTGGACCCGCCCGTCGCGGACGAGCCAGACGCTCTGGCCGGCCGACGTATCGCCCCGCAGCGCATCAGCAGGCACCACCAGTGCCTGCTCGCGGCGTGCGGTTTCCACTTCCACCGACAGTGTCATGTCTTCGCGAAGAAAGGCCGGGGGCTGCGCCACCGAGAACTTGACCTCGATCGCGCCGCGCTGCGCATCGACCAGCGGCGCGACGGACAACACCCGGGCCGTGAAACGCTGTGTCGGGTAGGCGTCGGCCAGCACGCTGGCCACCTGCCCGACTTGCAACTGCTCCAGGTAGCGCTCGTCCACCTGCGCCACCAGTTGCAGCGGCCCGGCCAGCGCCAGGGTGAACAGCGCGCGGCCCGGCTGCACGATCTGCCCAGGCTCCACGGCGCGCGCCAGCACGCGCGCATCGGCCGGCGCGCGGAGCACGGCCTGGTCCAGGCGTGCGGCAGCGGCCGCCCTGGCCGAGGTGGCCAGGGCCAGTTGTGCCTGCGCCTGGGCGACGTCGGCGCCTGGTTCGGCCACGGCAGCGCGCTGTGCGGCGGCACCGTCCAGCTGCGCCTGCGCCACGGCAAGTGCGCGGCGCGCCTCGTCCAGGCGCGCTTGGCTGACGAAGCCTTGTGCCATCAGCTCCTGCGTGCGCTGCAGGTCGGCCTGCGCGGCCATCAGCACCGAAGCCGCCTGCGCCACGCCCGCCTGCGCGGCGCTGCGCCCGGTGCTGCGCAAGCCGGCCAGGCGCGCGGCGGCCTGTGTTTCGCCGGCCCGCGCCTGCGCCAGCGTGGCACGCAACTCGTCGCTCTCCAGCCGCACCAGCACGTCGCCCGACTTGACCATCGCGCCTGCGGCCACGGCCACCTGCAGCACGCGCCCGGTCAGCGTGCTGCCCACGTCGACCCGCGACAAGGTGGCCACGCGCGCAGAAAACTGCAAGCTGCGCACCAGGGGTGCCATGCGGACGCTGGCCGCCGGCACGAGAGGCGCACGTGTGACCCACCAGACTGCCAGGGCAGCCAGAAGCGCGACGGCTACAGCCAATAGAGTGATCACAAGAAAACGTTGCTGCCGGACCCAAGAAGCCGTTCGCACTGAGCCCGGCGAAGTGCTCGCGTGGGCTTCGACGAGCTCAGCCCGAACGGTTTCTTCGCGAATGCCGGGTGCGGTCATGGGCCAGGGATGCTCACTAGAAAACGACGCCGCCCGACCCACGAAGCCGTTCGCTCTGAGCCTGTCGAAGTGCACGCGAGGGCTTCGACGTGCATGTCCTGAGCGGACCCAAGAAGCCGTTCGCACTGAGCCTGTCGAAGTGCACGCGAGGGCTTCGACAAGCATGTCCTGAGCGGAGTCGAAGGGCTCAGCCCAAACGGTCACTTCGCGAACGCCGGGCGAGGTCACGGTCAGTCACGCCAGCCGCACTGCGGCACCAGCCGCCCAACTCACCCGGAACTTTCACTCTCACGGGAACATCCTCCCCGTGCACTATGCGCCCGCACGCCAAACCAGCAGATGACCTGGATCATGCCGGAGCGCATGATCCATTCACCCCAGAACCGTGCCGGCGCCCACCTCCAGCCCATGCACTGGCGGGCAGCCCTGGCCCTAAGCGGCGGCGACGGGCCTGCGCACCGGGCAGGCACTCTCGAAGGCGCGGGCCGCCCGCAGCACCAGCGCGTCGTCGAACATGGGCCCCACGAGTTGCAGCCCGATCGGCAGGCCCTCTGAACTGAGCCCGCAGGGCACGGTGATGGCCGGCTGCTGCGTCAGGTTGAATGGGTAGCTGAAGGGGGTCCAGCCCAGCATCGCCTGGGGGGTCATGGCCACCTGCCCGGCGGGCTTCACATCAAAGGCGGTCACCGCCACGCTGGGCGTGACCAACAAGTCAAAGCGCTGCATGAACTGCCGCATGTGCGAGCCCAACACACCCCGCCGCAGGTTCAGGCGCTGCACATCCAAGGCGCTGTAGCCGCTGCCGGCCTGCGCTTCGGTGGCGAAGTCAGGGTCGGTGACCGCCTGCTGCTCGGGCGTGAGAGTGTTCCACAGCGTCCAGGCGCCTACGAACCACAGGCCGATGGTGATGTCCAGCGGATCGTCGAAGCCCGGGTTGACGGTCTCGACATGCGCCCCCAGGTCGGCCAAGTGGCGCACCGCCCGTTCGCAGGCCGCAGCCACCTCGGGGTCCACGCCCTGGGCATAGCCCAGCGTGGGCGACCAGGCCACGCGCAGGCCGCGCACGCCGTCTTCCAGACCGACCGTGTAGTCGCGCCCATCAGGCGGCAGCGAGGTCCAGTCGCGTGCATCGGGCCGGCTCAGTACGGTCAGCGCCAGCGCGGCGTCGCGCACGCTCATCGTGTGCGGGCCGAGGTGGGCCACGGAGCCAAAGGGTGACAGCGGATACGCCGGCACGCGCCCGAAGCTGGGCTTGAGCCCGACGTTGCCGCAGAAGGCGGCCGGGATGCGAACGCTGCCGGCGCCGTCCGTGCCGATGCCGATCGGCCCCAGGCCGGCCGCCACCGCGGCCGCTGCCCCACCCGAGGAACCTCCCGGGGTCTTGGCCAGGTTCCACGGGTTGCGCGTCAGGCCGGTGAGCGGGGAATTGGTCTCGCCCTTGCAGCCGAACTCCGGCGTGGCGGTCTTGCCCAGCAGCACGGCGCCGGCCTCGCGCAGGCGGGCCGTCACGGGCGCATCCACGTCCCAGGGCTGGGCGGGGTCGACGGTGCGGCTGCCGCGGCGCGTGGGCCAGCCGCGCGTGAGGATCAGGTCCTTGATCGACACCGGCACGCCCTCCAGAGCCCCGCAGGGCACCCCGTGCGTCCACCGGTCCGCGCTCGCGCGGGCGGCGGCCAGCGCTTCGTCATGCGCCACATGACAGAACGCGAGCAGCGTGGGGTTGAGCCGGTCGATGCGCGCCAGCACGGCCTGGGTGGCCTCCACGGGCGAGGCCTGACCGCTGCGGTACAGGGCGAGCAAGTCGGTGGCCGTGCAGTCGGCCAGGTCGGTGGGCAGGTTCATGGCAGTGGCAGCGCGGGGCGATGCGGTGGGTTGGGTCAGGGGTCGTGCGGACATTGTCGGCAGACAAAACCCGATCTTGCGCGAGCGCGGCACGCAGCAGCAGCGGGAATCCCCTGATCTTGAGACATGCACAATCGATTCGATCCACGCACCAGACCACCCTCCGGAGACACGCCCCATGAAACTCGTCATCGCCCAGATGAAGCACGAGACCAACACCTACTCGCCCGTGCCCACGCCCATCGGCCGCTTCTCGTCCCTCGGGCCGCTGCCGCCCGAGGGTGAAGAGGCCATACGCGCGTACCGCGGCACCGGCTCGGCGCTGGGCGCCTTTTTGCAGTTGGCTGAAGAAGCGGGCGCCGAGGTGGACGTGCCCATCGCCGCCTCGGCCTGGCCCAGCGGTCACGTGGAAGATGCGGCCTTCGAGCACGTCGCCAGCCGCATCTGCGCGGCCGTGGCGCGCGGCTGCGACGCCGTGCTGCTGGACCTGCACGGCGCCATGGTCACGCAAAGCCATGAAGACGGCGAAGGCGAGCTGCTGCGGCGCATTCGCGCCATCGCCCCCCAGGTGCCCATCGGCGTGGCGCTGGACATGCACACCAACCTGTACGACGGCATGGCGCAGTGCGCCACCGCCATCGCCGGCTACCAGACCTACCCGCACGTGGACATGCACGGCACCGGGCTGCGCGCCGGACGCGCCATCCTCGCGCAACTGGCCGGCAAGGCCCGCCCCACCATGGCCTGGGGCCGCCAGCCCATGCTGCCGCACGTGATGCGCCAGGGCTCGGACGACTCGCCCAACAAGGAAATACAGGCCCGCTGCAAGGAGATGGAGGCGCAGGGCGCGCTCAGCGCCAGCGTCTTCGTGGGCTTTCCGAATGCGGACATCGAGTTCGCCGGCCTGTCGGCGGTGGTGGTGACGAACGGCGACGAGGCACTGGCGCGGCGCTGGTGCGACGAATTGCTGGCACTGGCCTGGACCGCGCGCGAGCAGTTCGTCTACCGCATCGAGCCGCTGGCCGATTCCATGGCCCGGGCCCAGGCCCTGGCCAACGCCAAGCCGCCAGGAGCTGGCCCCGTGGTGCTGCTGGACCACAGCGACAACTGCGCCAGCGGCGGCACCATGGACACCATGACGGTGCTGGGCGCCATCCTGGACGCCGGCCTGGAAGACGTGGCCGCCTTCGCCATCTTCGACCCCGAGGCGGCACAAGCCATGCAGCAGGCCGGCATCGGCGCAGAGATCACGCTGTCGCTGGGCGGCAAGCTGGACATGCCAGCCATCGGCCTGAAGGGCCAGCCGCGCACCGTCAGCGGCCGCGTCAAACTGGTGTGCGATGGCCGCTTCCGCAACCAGGGGCCCATGGCCGCTGGGGAACACAACGACATGGGCCTGACCGCCGTGCTGGACACCGGCAAGGTGGAGATTGTCGTCATCTCCAACCACGTGGAGCCGCACGACCTGGCAGCCTTCACCGCCGTGGGCATCGCGCCGCAGCGCAAGCGCTTCGTCATGCTCAAGAGCCGCGTTCACTGGCGCGCCGGCCTGCGTTCGCTGGCCCACGCGGTGGTGGAGTGCGCGAGTACGGGGGTGTGCACGTCGGACTACGACCTGCTGGCCTTCCAGCATGTGCGCCGCCCGATCTATCCGCTGGACAAGCTGTAGGCACTGCGCCCGCTTCAGGCACCTCGCTCACCTTGAGGGCCTGCGGGCCCAGCGGTCCCTTCCAAAGGGTCTATTCCAAGCGGCCGCTCCACCCGGCCCCTCCCCGGCCCCGTCGCCTGACTCGAGGCCGGTCAACAGCCATGCCGAACGCCAGCGAAAGCTCGTTGGGTTGAGTCATGGGAGCCAAGTGAAATGAGACGCTTCATGCTGATCGTGCTGACGCCCGCGCAGCGAGAGCAACTGGGCCGCCTGCGGCACGGTGGATAGTGCGGCGCCATAGAGCCGCCCGTCCACCGCTTTACCGACCTGTTCCGCCAGTTGGGCCTGGCAGACCGGCCCGCCGAGATCGCAGCCTTCCTGGCGCGCCACCGGCCCTTACCGGCGAAGACGGTGCTGGCCGATGCTCCGTTCTGGAGCGCGGAGCAATCGCGTTTCCTGCGCGAGGGCATCGCCGACAACGCCGACTGGGCGCAGGTGGTGAGCGAACTCGATGCCAGCCTGCGGGACTTTCCCACTGACCGCAGGCGTCTTCAGGAGAGAACCGCACCGCCGCAGGTCTCATGACACGTGCTTTGGGGTGATCCGCCGGGCTGATTCGCTGGCTGATTCGCCTTCCGGGTTGGGGTGGCAATGAATGAGAAGGCCCTGGCACCTGGGATGCTCTCAAGAAGACGCGGGACCTCAGCGCTGGAGTCCTCCATTTCTCCGGTCGGCTCACATCGCCGTTCGCACTGAGCTTGTCGAAGTGCCAGCAAGGGCTTCGCCAAGGATGTCCCGAGAGGGGCGTGGGAGGCTCCCAAGGCATGCAAGGGCATCAGCATTCGTTGAAGCTGGCTTCTCAGGCTGTGCGGGCTCCATCAGATCTGGCGGAGACTGATCGACCGACCACCAGATCGGCCGCCTTTTCGGCAATCATGACGGTCGGCAGGTTGGTGTTGGCCGAGGTAATCTGCGGCATCACCGACGCATCAACCACACGCAGGCCACGCAGGCCACGCAGGCCGTGAACCTGCAGTTGGGCATCGACCACCGCGTCCTTGCCCGGGCCCATGCGGCAGGTGCCCACCGGGTGCCACACGGAGCCGCTGGTCGCCCGGATGACGGCTTCGAGGGCCGCATCCGATGTCGCTTGCGCGCCTGGTGAAACTTCCCCGTGTAGCAGAGACGCCAGGGGTTCCGCAGCCGCGATACGTCGGGCCATGCGCACGCCTTCGATCTGCAACGCCAGGTCGTCGGGATGGGTGAGATACCCCGGGTTGATGACGGGCGGGTCCAGTGGGTCCGATGAACGCAGCCTCACCTGCCCTCGACTGCTGGGCCGGCAAGCCTGAGCGGCGATGGCCATGACAGGCGTGGCGCCTCGCGCCGCTGCAGGCAGTGGGACCTGCGGAAATGCGAAGAACTGCAGGTGTGCGCCGAATTCGTCGGCAGCAGTTGCCCGCTTCATGAACAGGCCGCCCTCAGCCAGGATGCTGGTCGCCGCCGTCGCCACGGGTTGCTTGAGTGCAAAGACGCTTGGGGTTTGAACGTGGTCACAAAGATGTTGGCCGACCGCCGGCAGCGCGTGCTTCACGGCAATGCCGTGGGGCTGCAACGCAGCCGGGTCGCCAACGCCTGACAACATCAGCAGCTTTGGCGTGTCAATCGCACCAGCGCAAAGAATGACTTCCTGATGCGCAGCGATGCGCCGCAACTGCGCGCCGTCCCAGATGTCGACCGCCACCGCGCGATCGCCTTCGAAATGCACGCGCAGCGCTCGGGCTTTCGGGATGATGCGCAGGTTCGGGCGATGCAGCGCAGGTTGCAGGTAGGCCATGGCCGTGCTGCAGCGCTGCCCATCCCGAATCGTGGTGTGGTACAGACCGGCACCGTCCAGGAACTCGCCGTTGAAATCGATGTTGTGTCGGTGCCCGCAGGCCTGCGCCGCTTCGATGAAGGCCATGGTGATGTCGCTGGGCGCAGCCTGCGCCGAAATCGTCAGCGGGCCTCCAACGCCATGCAGCGCTGAAGCAGCCAGCGTGTGATCTTCAGAGCGGATGAAATAGGGCAACACGTCCGACCAACCCCAGCCGCTGTTTCCCAGATCGCGCCAGTGGTCGAAGTCCTTCGGGTCGCCCCGCATGGCGATCATGGCGTTGATGGCGCCGGTGCCGCCCAGCACCTTGCCTCGGGGGTAGGGGATGCCGCGGAAGCCAAAGCCCGCTTGCAGCGTCGTGGCGTAACCCCAGTTCTCGGCGTCGTCCCACAGCAGCGGCCATTGGTTGGGCTGGCTCACGCGAGGCGAAGAGGCCTCGCCGCCCGCTTCTATCAACGTCACCCGAATGCGGCTGTCCTCGGACAGCTTCGCGGCCAGGACGCAACCCGCCGAACCCGCACCCACCACAGCGATGTCCGCAACTGTTTCCAAGACTGCTCCGAACTGCAAAGTTTCAATTTCAAATGGGCCTGAATTCGGGCCTGAACGCTATAGGGGTTTACGTCCTCGCGAGTGGAGGGCGGCCTTTGGCCGCCCATCTGCCCTGGCGTCGCACGCTGGGCCACTTTGCCCGCCACCCACTGCAGGACGCGCTGGCCGGCCGCGGCAAGCCCGCTGCCCTGCCCAATGCCGTCGCGCAGGACCGGCTGGAGGGACCTCTGCTGAGGCGGCAGATGCGGCCGGCTGCGAGGCCGAGACGGTTCAGGCCCGGCCGCGCCGCATCAGCTGGGCGCGGCTGCTCAAGCGCGTGTCTTGCTCCGACATAACTTGAGTACAAGACAGTCTCCGCTGAAGCTTCGCTTTGACATCGACATGCAGCACTGCCCGAACTGCGGCGCCGGGGAGCTGAAGATCATCGCGGCGACCGTATCCTCTGTGCGAGTTGCATGCCGACGGACACAATGACTGCGTGCCGTGGCAGCTTGTTGCCTTGATGTCGGGAGCAGTGACGATGAACGATGGTTTCGGTCTGGGCTTGAGTTGTGAGTCCGCCGCTGCGGCGCAGGCCTACCAACGTGCGGTCGATGCCTACCTGCATGCCTGGCCCGGCGTCGGTCCTGCAGTCGACGAGGCGCTTGCCGAAGCGCCGGACTTCGCGCTCGCGCATGCCCTGCGAGCCCTGCACGAGGCGGTCTACATGCGGCGCGCCGAAGTCGCACCCGCGATCGACGCCGCGCAGCGTTACGCGGCTGCGGCCAGCGAGCGCGAACGCTCGCATGTGGCGGTGCTGGCCAACCTGCTGCAGGGCAACGCGGCGCAGGCGCTCGAAGGCGCCCTGGCGCATGTCGCGATCTGGCCGACCGACGCCCTGGTGGCCAGCTTGCCTTGCGGCGCCTTCGGCCTGTTCGCCTTCAGTGGCCGGCTCGACCACAACCAGGCGCGCCTGGCCTACCTGCGCCGGTTGCGGCCGCATTTCCCGGCCGACCACCCCTGGCTGCTGACCAACTTGGGCTGGGCCTGCATCGAAGCCGGCGAACTCGACGAGGGTTTCGAGCATGCCCAGCGCAGCTTCGCGCTGCGCCCTGCCAACGGCAACATTGCGCATGTGCTGATGCACGGCCACTTCGAGCGCGGTGACGCGGCGGCGGGCCTGGCCTTCATCGATGCCTGGCTACCGAGCTGCCCCGAAGACGCGATGCTGTTCGGACACCTGCATTGGCACGCCGGGCTGTGCGAGACCGCGCTCGGCCGGGCCGACGCAGCGCTCGCGCGCCATCTGCGGCAGGTGTTGCGCCAACTCGATACAGCGCCGCCACTGGTGGGCCTGACCGATGCCATTGCCCTGACGTGGCGGTTGCATCTGCTGGGCCACAGCGAACTCCCCTGGGACCAGGCCGCCGCCTACGCCCAGCGCCACTTCGGCAAGGGCGGCAATGTGTTTGCCGAATTTCACCTGGCGATCCTGGCCACGGCGCGGGGCGACCGGGCTGGCGTGGACAACGTCAACCAGCGCCTGCAGGCGGCCGCAGACAAGGGCGATGCCGCCGCACCGATCGCGCTGCACTGGGCAGCGGCGCTGGTGGCCATGGTGCATGGCGACAGGCGCGCCGCTGGCGAAAAAATGCGGCTGTGCAACGCCGAGGCCACACGCCTGGGCGGCAGCCACGCGCAGCGCACGGTGATCGATCGAACGATCGAATGGCTCGAAGCCGCATGAGCTTCGGCCAGGCGACGCGGCAGGCGCCGGAATCAGCCTCAATCCGGCAGTTGCGCGCGCCAATGCTGGCTCAGCGGCCGATCAGGCGCGGGCAAGGGCCGGATTGAGGGTCAATGGCTGCGCGTACCCAGCCAGGGGGCTGCGGGCACCGTGGCACCTCCACCCGACCCTCCACCCGACCCCGTTGCCTGACTTGAGGCCGGTCAACGGCCATCCCGGGCGCCAGCGCAAGCTCGTCATGTGCAGTCATGGGAGTCGAGTGCAATGAAACCCTTCATACCGATCGTGCTGACGCCCGAGCAGCGAGAGCAACCGGGCCGCCTGCGGCGCGGTGAGTAGCGCGGCGCCATGGAGCCGCCCGTCCACCGCTTCGGTGACCTGTTCCGCCAGTTGGGCCTGGCAGACCGGCCCACCGAGATCGCAGCCTTTCTTGCGCGCCACCGGCCCTTGCCGGCGAAGACGGCGCTGGCCGATGCACCGATCTGGAGCCCGGCGCAATCGCGGTTCCTGCGCGAGGGCATCGCCGACAACGCCGACTGGGCCCAGCTGGTGGGCCAACTCGACGCCAGCCTGCGAGACTTTGCCAGTGACCGCCAGCGCCCTCATGAGCGGACCGCACCGCCGCAGGTCTGACGACTCCTGCGCTGGGGTGATCCGCTGGGGCCTCCACTTGTCCGGTCGGCTCACACCTGCGTTCGCACTGAGCTTGTCGAAGTGCCATCAAGGGCTTCGGCAAGCATCTTCTGACAGGCGACGAAGGGCTTAGCCCGACCGGTATCTCAGCGAATGCGCGTACTCTTTTCAATGTTCAGCCTGGCCGCACCGCCCGCTCCTGGGCTCCACCACGAGGGCGCGGGCCCACACCCTGCGGTGGGGCCCTTGGGCAGACTTTGCCGACCGTTGGCAATGGACCGGAGGCCTGCGTCTACGGGCTCGTCACACGGCACGGCGGCCACTGATCAGTTGGTACAGCACCATGACGACCGCAACAACCAGCAGCAGATGTAGCAAGCCACCGCCTGTGACCGACATGGCAAGGCCCAGACCCCACAGAACCAGCAGAATGACAGCAATGGTGTAAAGCATGATTGATCTCCAGTTGCGCGGAGTGGCCCTCAGGCAGGCAAGCCGTTGCAACCAGCTCCACCCAACCATGGTGTTCGCGAACGACGGTGATGACCGTTCGCCAGCACACAGATCGTTCGCCTGGGCTCAAGGGAACCCGAAGTTGGCGCTGCTTCAGCTTCAGATCGAGCCGCTCAGCCGCGTCAGCGGCGTGTTCAACGGAGCCACCGCAAGCGCATGGGCGGGGGCAGGAAGCGCCGGGTCACCGCCACACAACTGCGTCTGACAGCGTACAGACGCTCGCAGCCACACGGCCCATAAACAGCATCCAAGGCGCCTCGAATGCCGTGCGCCGTTTCCACTGGAGCCCCATGAAGTCGCAAAGCCGCCGCCGCGCCCTCGTGCTGCGTGTGGCCCTCATCACAGCCGTGATGCTGGGCCTGAGTTGCAGCAGCCTGCCCACCTTCGTGCCTGACCTCGCGCGCCGACCGGCGCGGCCGGTGCCGCTGGAGGGCGCGCGTGGCCCTCTGTCCGCCGCGCAGAGCCGCGCCGTCCTGCAGCGCCTGCGGCGCGGCGCTGAACCGACCGACATCTTCAGCCGCCATCTGGCGCTGGAAGAGGCCATCGTCGGCAGCCCGCTCACCACGGGCAACGCGGTGCGCTTGCTGCAGGACGGCCCGGCCACCTACGGCGCCATGCTCAGCGCCATTGCCGCAGCGCACGACCACATCAACATGGAGACCTACATCCTGGACGACGACGACATCGGTCGCCAGTTCGCCCAGGCCCTGCAGGCCAAGCAGGCGCAAGGCGTGCAGGTCAACCTGCTGCGCGACAGCGCAGGCACCTTCGGCACACCGGTGGCCTTCTTCCAGCGCCTCAGCGAGGCCGGCGTGCAGGTCCTCGAGTTCAATCCGGTCAACCCGCTGACGGCGCGCGAGGATTGGCAATGGAACCAGCGCGACCACCGCAAGCTGCTCATCGTCGACGGCAGCATCGCCTTTCTCGGCGGCATCAACATCAGCAGCGTCTACTCAGGCGGCTCCTTCGGCAAGGCCAGGCAAGTCGATCCCGTCGCGGCGCTGGCCTGGCGCGACACGGACTTGCAGGTGCAGGGCCCGGTGGTGGCCGAACTGCAGAAGCTCTTTCTGGCCGCGTGGCAGAGCCAGCACGGGCCGCCCCTGCAGCCACGCAACTATTTCCCGCCCCTGCAGGCGATGGGAACCCAGGTGGTGCGCGCCATCGGCAGTTCGCCTGAAGAGGCATTCAGCCTGATCTATGCGACGCTGCTGTCGGCCATCGGCAGTGCCGAGACCAGCGTGCGCATCACCAACGCCTACTTCGCCCCCGACCCGCAGCTTCTGGAGGCGCTGGTGGCCGCCGCGGCGCGCGGCGTCGAGGTGACGTTGATCCTGCCGGCACAGACCGACTCATGGCTGGTCTTCCACGCCGGGCGCAGCCATTACGCGCAGTTGCTGAATGGGGGTGTGCGGATCTTCGAACGCCGCGGTGTCGTGCTGCACTCGAAGACGGCGCTGGTGGACGGCGTGTGGGCCACCGTCGGCTCCACCAACCTGGACTGGCGCAGCTTCCTGCACAACCACGAACTCAACGCCGTCATGCTGGGCACTGACTTCGGGCAACAGGTGCAGACCATGTTCGATCGCGACCTGGCAGCGTCGGATGCCATCGAACTCGCGGCATGGGAGCGTCGCAGCCCGGCCTTGCGGGTGCAGGAGTGGTTCGGCCGGCTGTGGGAATACTGGCTCTGAATCACCACGAAAACCCGCGATCCAGATCCCGGGCCTGTCGACCAGGGATCGTTGGCAACTGCGCGCGCCGCCATGCGGCGTCGCGTGCCCGCCGATCAGTGGGGTCCGCGCGCAGGCGTCTCAGACGTGGCGGTCTGTTCGGTGAAGGCACGGATCGCGTCCGGCCGAGACCAGCGCTGGTGCAGTGGCGCAGAACCGGATTCGATGAACAGGCGCTTGATCATGGGAAAGCGCTTGCGCACCTGCTTTTCGACTTCAACGATGGCCAGTGCCGCATCGGCGGCAGCCGTGCCTTCGTCGAAGTTGAGGTCCATGGTGACCAGCGCATCGTCAGGCCCCATGCACATCGACAGGATGCGCCCCACGTCCCGAACCCCAGGGACAGCCAGTGCCATGCTGCGAATGGCACGCGCAGTTTCCGGACGAATGCCTTCACCGATGAGCAGATCTCGTGATTGCCACGTGAGGAAGATCGCCACTGCCGCCAGCAGCACGCCGATCAGCAGCGACGCTGCGCCGTCCAGAACCGGCATGTCCAAGCGATGGCTGAGCCCGATGCCCAGCGCGGCGATGGCCAGCCCCGCCAGTGCCGCCGCGTCCTCCGCCAGCACTGTGTAGGTGGTCGGGTCCTTGCTCCGATGTATCGCCTCCCAGAACGGCGCACCATCGGCTTGCCTCAAGAACTGCCGCAGTGCGATCGCGAAGCTGATGCTTTCGAACAGCGCGGCAACCCCGAGCACGACGAAGTTCCAGGTGGGATCGTGCAAGGGCTGAGGGTGTCGAATGTGCTGAACACCTTCGTAGAAAGAGAGGCCGCCGCCCAGGCCGAAGATCAGCACCGCGACGATCAGGCTCCAGAAGTACAACTCCTTGCCATGACCGAAGGGGTGCTCCGGCGTGGCGGGTCGCTGGCTGAGACGGATACCCACGAGCAGGAGCATGCCGTTGAAGGTGTCGACCGAGGAATGGATGCCCTCCGAGAGCATGGCCGAGCTGCCGGTGATGCCCGCGACCACGAGCTTGGTCGCTGCGATGGCGAGGTTGGCCGCGATCGCCCCATAGATGGCAAGCTTCGCATTCGTCATGAGATCACGGCCATTGCGACCTGCGCGCGTCGTTCCGCAACAGGCGCTAGACCCATCCGGCCCGGCGCAATCGACGATAGACAAGGACGCATCCAAGCGCGGTCACGGCAACGGCCATGGGATAGCCAGCCCTCCACTTCAACTCCGGCATCCACTCGAAGTTCATGCCATAGAGGCTGAAGATGACGGTGGGGATGGCCAGGATCGCGCCCCAACCCGCCAGGCGCTTGACCACCTCGTTCTGGTTGTTGGCCACGAGTGCCAGGTTCACCTGCATCGCCGTGGTCAGCATGTCACGCATGCCATCGATCAAACCCACCAGTCGCGAGACATGATCCTGGATGTCCCGGAAATAGGCTCGCAATTCCTTGGGAATCAGGTCCTCGTGCAGTCGCATCAGCTCGGCGCTGATCTCCGCCAGGGGCAGGGCGGCGTTGCGCAGTTCAAGAAGATTGCGCTTCAGCGCGTACAGGCGCTCGATCACGAGCCTGTCGAACCGGTCCTTGAAGATGTCGGTCTCGATCGCATCGAAGTCCTGTTCGAACTGGGCAACGACCGGTTGGTAGTTGTCGGCCACGAAGTCCAGGATCGCGTAGAGGGCGAATCCCGGTCCCTTGGGCAGGTCCTTCGTGCCATCTTCACAGCGTTGCAGCACCTGCGCGAAGCTCAATGACGCGCCGTGCCGTACCGACACCAGGAAATTCGAGCCAACGAAAAGGTGCGTCTCTCCGTAGACCACATGTCTGTCTTGCAACTTGGCCGACTTCAGCACGATGAACAGCGAGTTGCTGTAAGCCTCGATCTTGGGGCGCTGGTGGGCGTGGTGAGCGTCCTCAATGGCCAGTTCATGCAGACCGAAGGCCTGCTGGATCTTCCGCAGCACCGCGTCGTCCGGCTCATGCAGTCCGAGCCACAGGAAGGTGCCGGCCTGTTTGATGGCTTCGCCGACGTCGGCAATGGATATGTCGCCGATCCGCTTGCCATCTCGATAGACCACGCTGTCCACGAGGGATGTCATCGCCTTGGTCCTCTCATGAACTCCTGCGCCGATCGTCCGCTGCTGCAATTGCCTCACGAGGATCCGACCCCGTCTGTGCGATGCCGAACTGTGCAGGCCCTTTCGGGGCAAGTTTTCCCGAAGGCAACGCGCAAGGGTGGCGCGCGCCATCCACTGCTGTCGCGATTCAAGCTGTTGGGTGAGTTCGCGCACAGGCTGCGAGCCTGTCGGCACCTATGTTCCTGATTCACTCACACAAGGAACGAACATGGAAACCAACTACGTCACTCGTGACAACTTCGGCATGTATGCCCATAGCGACTCTGGCCCAGGCCCCGCGCTGATGGGTGCCAACACGCTGCTGGGTAACGATGTCTACAACAAGGACGGCGAGGATCTGGGCGACATCAAGGAATTCATGATCGACATGAACTCCGGCAAGGTCGCCTATGCGGTTCTGTCTTTCGGTGGCTTGCTCGGCATGGGAAACAAGCTGTTTGCTGTGCCTTGGGCGGCACTCGCATTGGATACGACGAACAAGCGCTTCACGCTCAACGTCCTGAAGGATGCCATGAAGGACGCGCCCGGCTTCGACAAGGACCATTGGCCATCGATGTCGGACCCGATATGGGCCAGCAGCGTGCACAAGTTCTATGGCACGCCTGACGCGCCGAACTGAGCCCTTGCGGCAACCTTCGGTCACGCTACTTTTTTCAACTTCAACTCAAGGTCGAACCATGAACAAGGATCAAGTCAAGGGCACCCTGAAACACGCCGCAGGCCATGTGCAGGAAACCACCGGCAAGGTGATCGGCAGCAAGGAACAGCAATTCAAGGGCATCAAGAAGCAAGCGGAGGGCCACGCGCAGAAGGCTGTCGGCGACATCAAGCAAGTTGCCAAGGACGCGAGCAAGAAGTAAGCGCCCCCACCATGAGGGAAAGGGACTCGGCTCTCGGCGCCGTGCCCTTCCCCTACGGGTTGATGCCGGCATCGTGCCGTGCAACGACGGCTCCTCCACCCGGCATATCTGGCAAGAGCGTGGGTCCGCGTCAATGACTGGAGCAGACATGAAGGGTTACGTGCAAGACATTGAGTCCGTCGCGACCGGCAACGACGACTTCCGACGGGTTCTCTACACCGCGCGGAACTGTCAACTCGTCGTCATGGCCCTGAAACCTCAGGAAGACATCGGCGCGGAAGTACACAAGCTCGACCAGTTCTTTCGGGTCGAGCAGGGGCATGGCGAGGCGGTGCTCAACGGCGTCAAGACAGCGATCAAGGCCGGGTATGCCGTGGTCGTACCGGCAGGCGCCAGGCACAACATCATCAACACCGGCACCGAGCCGTTGAAGCTGTACACGATTTACTCGCCGCCCAACCACCGCGACGGCGTGGTCCATCACACGCGGGCGGACGCAGAGGCCGATACCGAACACTTCGATGGCAAGACCTCGGACGCGCGCTGATGACCCAATTGACGGCCGCCGACCGGATCCGACAGAAGGCCGGTCGGTCTCGGGCTGGCTGTCCCAGCCGCCGATCTGTCCGCTGACGACCCTGCGGACGTTCGTGGCCTGTGAAGCACGGGTGCAGGTCGCGCGCGGGCCGAGCGGGCCGAGGCTGCCGGGTGGCCCGCTACGCTCATGTCCCCCGGAACGGGCTCCGCCTGTTCCTCCTCCTTTACTTCGCTCCGCCGGCCACCCGGCAGCCCCGTCCAACCGCCAACCGCTGAACGCCGGCATGCACGCCATCATCGTCGGCAGACCAGGTCCGCGGGGAGCTCTGCGGAGCGAAGTAAAGGAGGAGACAGCGGCCGTCAGGCCAACGTCGGGGGACATGAGCGGAGCAGAGCGCCCCGCGGACCCGATCTCACGGCCATCCATGTACGCCGCTGCCCGTACAGCAACGAATGCCCGCTGCTGGCCGGCCACGGTCAACGAAGACCGTCAGCTTGCTGGCCGTCCGATTGCGGTGGAGTCAGTAGCGCCGCGGCAGCCGGGTCGACGCCAAGCCGTCGCCAGGACTCGGCGCCTGTGGCGACAGAACTGGCATGCGTGATCAGCGCGGGTCGATCGGCGTCATCGCCGGGCAGTGCGCTTCGATCACTTCAGCCGCGTCGAACAGCAGGTCTTCGCGGAAGCGCGGTGCCGTCAGCTGCACGCCCATGGGCACCGCGCCGACCAGGCCGGTGGGCACCGACAGGCCGGGCAGCCCCAGCAGCGGCAACGCGAACTGGGATTCCTGCGCGCGCAGCACCCTGGCCATCGTGTCGGCGCTTTCAACGTCCAGGCCCCAGGGGAACGGTGGCTCGCCCGACACCGGCCCCAGCACCAACGGATAGCGCTCCATGAAAACCTGCCAGCGGCGGATCAGCGTGCTGCGCCGCGCAAAGGCCTTGAGGTGCGCCGCGTGGTCGAGCACCGGTGAATCGGCCAGCATCCAGCCGAACGACCGGCGCACGCCCTCGTCACCCAACTGCTCGATGGCGGGCCACATGAAGAACCGGGCCTCGTCATTGCCGACCAGATTCCACAGCCGGTGGGCTTCGCCCAGGTCGGGCGGCTCCACCTCGTCCACCAGGTAACCGGCATCGGCCAGCCAGGCGCCGGCCTGGCGCACAGCGGCCACCACCGCCGGGTCCGCCGGCGCGCCATGGCACTGCACCGTCATGGCCACCCGCAGCGGCCTGGGCAGGGCCGGGCCCGCCAGTGGCGCGGGCACCCACCAGGGGTCGCGCGAGTCGCCTGTGCTCATGGCCGCCAGGGCCAGGCGCAGGTCGGCCACATGGCGGGCCAGCGGGCCCTGCACGGACATCATGGCCATCGACACCGGACGCTCCTCCCTGGCGCTGGGCAGAAAGGCCGGCACCCGGCCGAACGACGGCCGCAGGCCATACACCCCGGTGCAATACGCGGGGTAGCGAACCGATCCGGCCAGGTCGTTGCCGTGCGCGATGGCCCCCATGCCGGCGGCCACGGAAGACGACGCGCCACCGCTGGAGCCGCCCGGCGTGTGCGCACGCGACCACGGGTTGTAGGTGCGGCCATGCAGGTCGTTTTCGGTGAACCACCGCACCGAGAACGCAGGCGTGTTGGTGCGGCCGATGATCACCGCGCCGGCCCGGCGCAGGTTGGCCACCACCGGGCTGTCTTCCGATGCGATGTTGTCCTTGAACGCGACCACGCCGTTGGTGGTGGCGCGGCCGTGCAGGTCGACGTTGACCTTCACCGTCACCGGCACGCCGTGCAGCGGGCCCAGTGTGTCGCCGCGCCGCCGGGCGGCATCGGCGGCATCGGCCGCCGCCAGGGCCTCGTCGGGCAGCACATCAACGATGGCGTTCAGCGCCGGGTTGACCGCCTGCACACGGTCCAAAGCGGACACGGCCGCCTCCCTGGCAGACACCGCGCCGGCGCGGATGGCGGCAGTGAGTCGATACGCAGGCCAGCGCCACAGGGGTTCAGACATCGCGGAGTCTCCAGTTGAAGGGTGACCAGAGCGTACCCGCTGCGCGCACCGGCGGGCGCGAAGGGCTTGACCCGCATCAAGCCCCGAAGTGTCGTCGGGCCGCAGGATGAGCCATGCGTTCAGATCAGGCTCGCACGACACCGGAGGGCGTGCGGGCCGGGGCCGGCACCAGGCGGCCGTCCCACCTGCGGGCGGCCTTCAGCCGCTTCCTGCACCGGCGTCGCCGGCTGGGGCACTTTGCCCGCCACCCGCTGCAGGACGCCCTGGCCGGCCGCGGCAAGGCCAATGCCCTGCCCGGTGCCCCGCCCGATGCCATCACGCAGGACCTGCTGGAGGTGGCGCGTGACGAGCCCGAACAGGCTCTGCACCGCCTGCATTCGCGCCCGGAGGGCCTGAGCCCGCGCGAAGCCGCCGCCCGGCTGGCCCGGCACGGGCCCAACCTCGTGGAGCATGAAGGCCCCCTGCCCTGGTGGCGGCACCTGGGGCACTGCTTCCTGGACCCGTTCAACCTGCTGCTGACGGCACTGGCCGCGGTGTCCTGGGCCACACACGACCTCAAGGCCACCGTGGTGATCAGCACCATGGTGGCGCTCAGCACGGCGCTGCGCTTTGTGCAGGAGCACCGGTCCAGCCGCGCGGCAGAGTCGCTGAAGGCGCTGGTGAGCAACACGGCCACCGTGATGCGGCAGGGACGACGCGAGGTGCCGATCAAGAAGCTGGTGCCGGGGGATGTGCTGCTGCTGTCGGCGGGCGACATGATCCCGGCCGACTGCCGCCTGCTGGCAGCGCGCGACCTGTTCATCTCCCAGGCGGCCCTGACCGGCGAGTCGCTGCCGGTGGAGAAGTTTGCGCAGTTGGTGGGCCCGCCGCAGGATCCCGACCCCCTGGCCCAGGCCGACCTCGTCTTCATGGGCACCAACGTGGTCTCTGGCACCGCCACGGCGCTGGTCGTCCACACCGGGGCGCGCAGCTTCTTCGGCGCGGTGGCGGCGCATGCCACGGCCACCGACACCGGCCCCAACGCCTTCCAGGCGGGCATCAACAGCGTGAGCTGGCTGCTCATCAGGTTCGCCGCCATCATGGTGCCGGTGGTGCTGATGATCAACGGCCTCACGAAGGGCGACTGGGTGGAGGCCTTCTTCTTTGCGCTGGCGGTGGCCGTGGGCCTGACGCCCGAGATGCTGCCCATGATCGTGACCTCCACCCTGGCCCGGGGCGCCGTGCAGCTGGCGCGGCGCAAGGTGGTGGTCAAGCGGCTCGACGCCATCCAGAACCTGGGGGCGATGGATGTGCTGTGCACCGACAAGACCGGCACCCTGACCCAGGACCAGATCGCGCTGGCCCAGCACATCGACCCGCTGGGCCGTCCGTCAGACGAGGTGCTGGCCTTCGCCTACCTGAACAGCCACTACCAGAGCGGACTCAAGAACCTGCTGGATCGGGCCGTGCTGGACCACGTGGAACTGCCCACCGAGCTGAAGCTGGACGAACGCTACCGCAAGATCGACGAGGTCCCCTTTGACTTCCAGCGCCGCCGGATGTCGGTGGTGGTGGCCGAGCGGCACGAAGACCACGAGCACCACGAGCTGATCTGCAAGGGCGCGCTGGAGGAGATGCTCGCGGTGTGCACACGCGTGCGGCTGACCGGGAACGCGCAGCAGCAGGAAGCTGACGACGCGCCTCTGGACGACGCGATGCGCGAGCGCGTGCAGCAGGTCAGCGCCAGGCTGTCGCTCAGCGGACTGCGCGTCGTGGCGGTGGCGATGAAGGAGCTGCCGCCCCAGCAGACGGTCTACAGCGTGGCCGATGAGGCCGACCTGGTGCTGGTGGGCTACATCGCCTTTCTGGATCCGCCCAAGGAATCGGCCGCCCCAGCCCTGCGCGCCCTGTCGGCCCATGGGGTGACGATCAAGGTGCTCACAGGCGACAACGCGCAGGTGACCGCACAGGTGTGCGCCCAGGTGGGGCTGCCAGAGGGGCTGGCGCTGCTGGGCCACCAGGTGCAGGCCATGAGCGACGCCGAACTGGCCCCGGCAGTCGAGGCGCACCAGGTCTTCGCCAAGCTGAGCCCCCTGGACAAGGAGCGCATCGTGCGCGCCCTGCGCGCCCAGGGTCATGTGGTGGGCTTCATGGGCGACGGCATCAACGACGCGCCGGCGCTGCGCGCAGCCGACCTGGGCATCTCGGTGGATTCGGCCGTGGACATCGCCAAGGAAGCGGCCGACATCATCCTGCTGGAGAAGAGCCTGATGGTGCTGGACGAAGGCGTGGTGCAGGGACGCACCACCTTCTGCAACCTGCTGAAGTACATCCGCATGACCGCCAGCTCCAACTTCGGCAACGTGCTGTCGGTGCTGGTGGCCAGTGCCTTCCTGCCTTTCCTGCCCATGCTGCCGCTGCACCTGCTGGTGCAGAACCTGCTCTATGACCTCTCGCAGATCGGCATCCCGTTCGACCGTGTCGACGCGGATCTGGTGGCCGCGCCCTTGAAGTGGAACCCCGGCGACATCGGCCGCTTCATGCTGTGCTTCGGACCGGTCAGCTCGGTCTTCGACCTGGCCACCTTCGCCCTGATGTGGTGGGTGTTCTCGGCCAACACCGTGGCGGCGCAAGGCCTGTTCCAGTCGGGCTGGTTCGTTGTCGGCCTGCTGACGCAGACGCTGATCGTGCACATGATCCGCACCCCCAGGCTGCCCTGGCTGCAGAGCCGGGCCTCGGGCGTGCTGACCGGGCTGACTGCGGCCGTCATGCTGCTGGGCCTGTGGCTGCCGGCAGGGCCCCTGGCCCACTACTTCAAGCTGCAGCCGCTGCCCGCCGCCTTCTACGGGTGCCTGGCGGGTCTGCTGCTGGGCTATGCGCTGATGACCACGGCCATGAAGCGCTGGTACACGCGGCGCTACGGATGGCAGTGAGCAAGGGCCCGCACCATCAAGCCACAGGGTGGCCCACCGTCTGCGCCAACAGCAGCTCGTGTTCCGCAGACAGGCCCATCGCCTCCGACAGACCCGCGTGGTCGAACCAGGCACGCACCACGGTGGCCAGACTGACCGACGCGCTGAACAGGTAGACGTTCTGCGCCATCGCCCCGGCACAGGTGAAGGCGTAGGAGCGGCGGCGTGCCGCGGGCACGAGCTTCATGCGCGTGTGGTCAGCCACGAAGATCAGATCCAGCGCCGCCTGGTCGACAAAGTCCTGGTAGCCGGTGACGCGCCGCACATCACTGCCCACCTCCAGGCGCAGTGCATGCAGCGTGGGATCGTAGAAGTACAAGCCGTTGGGCAGCGCCACATGCAAGTCCACCTCCTGCGCGTGCAGCGCGCTGGGCGCCGTGCGGCCGCCTTCGGCCGCACGGTTGACGCCCGCCGCAGCCCACAACAGGTCCGACAGCAGTTGCTCGCTCAACGGCCGGGTGGAGAAATTGCGCTGCGACTGGCGATGCTGCAATGCCTCCATCAAGGGCATGCCACCCACGCGACTGGGCGGGGGCAAGGGCGTCAGCACCGCAGCGGGCCCGCTCAGCGGCAAGGGCTTGTTCTGGCCGATCAGGCCGAGGGCGAGCTTGGTCAGAGTGTTCATAAGCGGCGTCTGCGGAAGTGACTCGCTGACCGTAGGCCACCAGCCGCGCCCCGGATTGAGGGATCGCAGCTTCGCTCAGCGTCGCCTCAAGGCACGCGTCGATGGCTGACCGATGCATCGACGTCGAGCCTGCCCTCCTCGGCCAGCAGCGGCGCGGCCAGACACGTGATGTGCTTGCTGGTGGAGCCGATGTGCACGTGTCTGTGCAGGCTTCAGTGTGCCTGTGAGGGGATATGCCAACGGCAGCACGCCCCACGTCGGCACTACTGCGAACATTCAGGTTGTTATGGATAGCATGTTGTCCATGTCAACGAATCAACCTTCTCCGTGGAGAGCTGATCAGAACGCACAACATCATGTCCAACGCAGCAGATCACTTCGAGCGGCGGCTTCGAACAGCGCAGGGGTGGTCGCTACACTCGCGCGGCACTTGTACCCGTTGACTTCTCAAGCTGTCATGCCCAAGACCGACCGCCGCGCCGCCGTACCAGTTTCAGGTGCGCCAACACCACCCAGGGCGTCCAGGCGCAAAGCGGCGTCGGCCAGTGCCGGTGTGGAGCTGGCCCCGGCATCTACAGCCGTGGGTACGCGACTGCGCTTTCTGCGTGACATGCACGGCCTGTCGCAGCGCGAACTTGCAAGAAGGGCGGGCCTGACACACGCCACCATTGGCGCCATTGAACGCGACGTCATCTCACCTTCGATAGGCTCCATGCTGAAGATCGTCGAGAGCTTCCCGATCACGATGTCCGAGTTCTTTTCAATGGATCCGACCGGCGAGGCCCAGGTTTTCTTCCGGGCCGCGGAGATGCTCGAGGCCGGTGGTGGCGGCATTTCGGTGCGGCAGGTGGGGCAGAACCTCAAGGGGAGGCCGCTGCAAGTGCTGATCGAGCGCTATGCACCCGGCACCGAGACCGCCAAGACGCCGTACAGCCATGTGGGCGACGAGGGCGGCGTGGTCATCCAGGGTCACCTGGAAGTGACGGTCGGCGGCAGCACCTGCGTACTGGGGCCGGGGGACGGCTACCTGTTCTCAAGCCGCCTGCCGCACAGATTCTGCAATGTGGGGAACGAAGAAGCGGTCGTCGTCAGCGCCAACACGCCGCCGCTCTGATCGGCGACTGCGCCGTGAAGCCCTCCGAGGGCCTCACGGCCGGCAGTGCCGATGCACACCAGGGTCGATTGGACAGAATAGTGTCCAATTGACTTCAACCCCGCAGTTCGCTTCCAGCCCATGACCACGCCCACCGAATCTCCGCGTGGACTCAGTGCGGCCGCGGCGGGAACGGCGGCGCGCCTTCGGTCAAGAGCCGAAGTTCTTGCGCGGCGTCAGGCCGATGCTGCGCGGTGCGGTGGTCCGGCTTCAGTTGACGCACAGACCGCTGGACGTCAGGTGATCACAGTCACGGCCACCAAGCGCAACGAGCGCATCACCGACTTACCCCTGGCGGTCACTGCGGTCGGTGAGGTCGAGATCCGCGAAACGGGGAGAGAAGCAGGAAGAGGGCACGGGTTTCCATGTGGACCCATCTCTTGGGGACACAAAAAATCATGCCATTGGATGACATACTGTCCGTCCACCTCATGAAATCCCTGGACTGCCGAACGTGTTTGCTGGAAACTACATCAACACAAAGAGGCCCCAGCCTCGCAGGAGTGGATGATTACAAAGCCATCTGACACCTTGCCGCAGCATGAGGCCGCGCCGCCGGCAAGCCCGGCAGGCGCGCACCCATCCATCAGCCCGTGGGCCGCTTGGTGGACCCTGTCGGTCCTGCTGCTGCTGATGCTGTACACCATCTTCGACCGCCCCCTGATCAGCCTGATGGTCGGACCGCTGAAGCAGGACCTCGGCCTGAGCGATCTGCAGGTCGGGCTGGTGCAGGGCCTGAGCGTGGCCTTGTTCACGGCGGCGGCGGGCTACCCCATCGCCTGGCTGGCCGACCGCTACGACCGCATCCTGGTGCTGGCCGCGGCCATCTCCGTGTGGAGTGTGTGCCTGGCGCTGGCCGGGCTCGCGCGCTCCTTTGAGGAACTGTTCATCGCCAGCGCCCTGGTGGGCGCCGGAGAGGCGGGTCTGGGGCCCATCGCGCTGACGCTGATCGCGGAAATGTTCAAGGGGCCGCAACGCCACCTGGCCAATTCGGCGATGCTCGTGGGCGCAAGGCTGGGCACTGGTCTGGTGATCGCGCTGTGCGGCTGGCTGCTCGTGTCCGTGGACGCCTGGCGGGGCATGCTGCCCGTGGCGCTGCAGGACCTGTCAGCGTGGCGCCTGGCCCTGCTGGCGGCCGGCGTGCCGGGATTGCTGCTCGTGCCGCTGATCCTGCTGCTGCCGGTGCCTCGTCACGCGCGACGCGCGGCCCCGCCGCCTGCCGTACCGCTGGGCACTGAAAACCCCACGGCCTCGCCTGCAGCGGCGGCGGCAGCAGCGCGACCCGGCCTGCGGGTCCTGGCCTTCCTGAGCGACAACCGCCTGGCGTTCGCGAGCTTCTACCTGGGTGTGGGCGCCCTCGTGTTCAGCATCGGCTGCATCATGGGCTTCGCCCCTGCCGTGGCCATGCGGCAGATGGGCGCCACGCCGCTGCAGGCTGGCAACAGCATGGGCGCGGCCACCTTCACCGCCACCATCGTGGGCTTCCTGATCGCGCAGGGCAGCTACCGGTGGCTGCACCCCAAGCTGGGCCCGCGCTTCGGGGTGATGGCCCTGATTGCAGGCAGTGTGCTCAGCAGCCTGATGGCCGCCTCGATGGTTCTGGCCTCCACCCCCACCCAGCTCTTCATCGGCCTGGGTTGCTTCCTGACGGCCGTGATGGCAGGCAGCCTGCTCTTCCCCACGGTTCTGCAGGAAATGACGCCCGCACCCATCCGAACGCGGCTGATCTCGATCGCCTTCACGTTCAACATCGTGGTGGGTGCGCTCGGGCCAGTGGCCGTGGGCGCCGTTTCGGACCAGTTGCGGGGACGGCCCGACGGGCTGCTGCTGGCGATGGCCGGCTCGGCCTGCTTGGCCGCGCTGCTGTCGGCCGTCTTGCTGCTTCCCGTGGTGCGGCGCTACGACCAGACGCTCGCCGCCGCGCGGGCGGCGGAAGGCGTGTCGATGTCATGAAGATCGGACAGTATTCAGTCCACCGTGGGATCGAAGAATAAATTGTTTCAGCCCGGAGAGACTCCAAGAAGTTGGATGAAATAATATCCATCTATGCTGAAGCTGTGCAAACCTTACCTCATCTTCCTGGGCGATGTGACCCTGCCCTCCGATGCCAAGACCGGCTTCGGGCTGCGGGACTGGTGTGCGCAGGATGTGATGGGCGAATGGGCCTTGCCACAGGCGAGCGTCAGCCTGGGCCTGCCCCGCATGACGCCCGCACAGGCCGCCGATGCGGGCGCCGGCTCCATCGTCATCGGCGTAGCGCCCGTGGGCGGGCAGCTGCCGGCCGCCTGGATCCCCACACTCGTTGAGGCGCTGGAGGCCGGGCTGGATGTGATCAGCGGCATGCACACGCGGCTTGAGGAGGTGCCGGAGCTGGCCGCGGCAGCCGAACGCAGCCAGGCGCGCCTCGTCAACATACGCCACACGGAAAGGCCCCTGCCAGTGGGCACCGGGCGCAGGCGGTTGGGCCGCCGACTGCTGACGGTGGGCACCGATTGCGCCCTGGGCAAAAAGTACACGGCGCTGGCGGTGACCCACGAACTGCAGGCGCGCGGCGTGAAAGCGACCTTCAGGGCTACGGGGCAGACGGGCATCCTCATCGCGGGCGAGGGCATCGCCGTGGACGCGGTGGTGGCCGACTTCATCGCCGGCGCGGCCGAGCTGCTGTCGCCCGACAACGCACCCGACCACTGGGACGTCATCGAGGGCCAGGGCGCCCTCTTCCACCCCGCCTATGCCGGTGTGACGCTGGGCCTGCTACACGGCTCGCAACCTGACGCGATCGTGCTGTGCCACGACCCCGCCCGCACGACCATCGAGGACCACCCTCACATCCCCTTGCCCGCGCTGGGCGAGGCCATCCGGCGCTATCTGGAGGCGGGACGGCTGACCAACCACGAGGTTCTCTGCGTGGGCGTGGCGATCAATTCATCGAGCCTCAGCGATCAGGACTGGGCTCGCTACCGCGAAGCGCTGCAGGCGGAACTGGGCCTGCCGGTGTGCGACCCGATGCGCGGCGGCGTGGCAGACATCGTCGACCGTCTGTCCGCATGAAGCTCGACGTCCAGCTTACCGAAGAGCGGTGGGCGATGCGGGAGCCCTTCGAGATCGCCGGCCAGGTGATCGAAGAACTGCCGCTGCTGCTCGTCGAGGTGCGCAGCCCTGATGGCACCACCGGCCGTGCCGAAGCCGCGGGCGTGGACTACGACGGCGAGACGCCGCAGACGATGTGCGCACAGGTCGAGGGGGTGGCCGATCGTCTGCGGGACGGCATCACAGGCGCGGACCTGATGCAGTGGCTGCCCCGGGGAGGCGCGCGCAACGCCTTGGACTGCGCCCTGTGGGACTGGCGCGCCAAGCGCAATGGTGTGCCGGCCTGGCAGGCTGCGGGGCTGGCCCCGTTGAAGCCCCTTCTCACCGCCTGCACCGTCGGTCTGGGCACGCTCGCCGACACTCGGCGCAGGGCACGCGCGCTGGCGGGCGCACCGCTGGTCAAGGTCAAGGTGGATGGCCAGCGGCATCTGGAGCAGGTCCACGCCGTACGAGGCGAGCTGCCGCAGGTCCGGTTGATCGTGGATGCCAACCAGTCATGGAGCTGCGCGCTGCTCGAGCGCCTGCTTCCGGAACTGGTCGCGCTGGGTGTGGAGATGGTCGAACAGCCCGTGCCGCGTGGACAGGACGAAGCGCTTGCCAGACTGGCCTCGCCCCTTCCGTTGGTGGCCGACGAATCCTGCACCGACCGAGGCTCTTTGCCTACGCTGGTGGGCCGGTACCAGGGCGTGAACATCAAGCTCGACAAGACGGGCGGGCTCACTGAGGCCCTGGCGCTGGCGCGTGAGGCCAGGACGCTGGGGCTGGACGTGATGGTGGGCAACATGTGCGGCACCTCGCTGGGCATGGCCCCGGCCTTTTTGGTGGCTCAGCTCGCACGCTGGGTCGACCTGGATGGGCCGCTGTTTCAGACACAGGACCGCGACGACTCGCTACGGTACGAGGGAGGCACCGTCCACCCGCCGCGTCCCGAACTGTGGGGCTGAGGCCTGCTTTGTGGCCATCGTGCCGTCGATCTGGTACGGGCTTCACGGTGCCGCCAGTGGTGCACATGGGTGAAGACCGAAACATGGTGCCCCCCGCAGGCATCGCACGTGGCATACGCTTCGCGCTACACAAGGGGTGGCACCCGCAGCGCCGGGACTGCCAATCAAGGCCCGCGCCGCGTGGCCGGTGAGAGCTTCTTCCAAGGCAGGTCGGCCGGAACGGCGGCCATGGGGCCGGCGGCCTTGGCCACCAGCACGTGGCTGGCGTTGGGCTGGAAGTCGGCGCGGAAGTGAACCGAACTCTTGACCACGATCACACGCATCTGCTCGGGGTGGATGCCCACCATGCGCAGCAGTTCACGGTCCAGAAGCTGCTTCTTGCCGCTCACGACCGCCACACGGATGCCCTCGATCTCCAGGCAGGCGCTAGGCCCCAGGCGCACGGTCAGCCCGCGCATCATGGGGCCCTTGAGCGTGCACACGCCGTCACTCACCGCCAGCACCTTGAAGCGGCCCCGCACGGGCGGGTCGCTGTGCTGGCCGGTGAAGGTGGGCACGGCTTTGCCTAGCGCCAGTTCCAGCTCTGCGCCCACGCCGGCTTCCAATGCAGCGCGTCCCGCATCAGGGTCGAAGAGCAGGCCCAGCGCCACCTGGCCGGGAAAGCGCCGGCCCGCGCCCTGCGCCAGCAGCGCGTGCAGCATGCCGGTGGTGTTGCTGTCGCCGCCCGCACCCGGGTTGTCCTGCGTGTCGGCAACTACCACGGGTTGCGCGGCGGTCTGCGCCAGCGCCAGGGCGCGCTGGGCGGCGTCATGGGCCGAGAGCACCTCTCCCTGCCATTGCGTGGGCTCGGCCACGGCGGCATACAAGGCCTCCACGGCCGCGTGAGCCCGCTCGCCATGGCCCCAGACCGTGGGGCCGCACTCGTCAAAGTCCGCCGCCGGAAAGCCCGGGCAGAAGCTCAGCACCGCGCCGTACTCCCGGTCCAGAGCCAGCAGCTGATCGTAGAGTGACTTCGCTGGCTCCATGAAGGTGCACTGGGAGTTCAGCGCGATCAGGTAAGGCACTCGACGCGCATGCAGGGGCTCCTTGCGCCCGGCGCGCAGGCGCCGCGCCAGCAGTTCAGCGGCCAGCGCTCCGGTGTCGGCCATGTCCACGTGCGGATAGGTGCGGTACGACACCAGGGCATCGGCCAGCGCCAACATGCGCTGCGTGACATTCGCGTGCAGGTCCAGGCTGGCCACGATAGGCAGGCCGGGGCCAACGATGTCACGCAGTCGCTGCAGCAGTTCACCTTCCGCATCATCGGCATGCTCGGCCACCGCAGCGCCGTGCAGGTCCAGGTAGATGCCGTCCAGCCCGCCCTGCCCCAGGGCGGAGCGCACATCTTCGACGATCGCCCCAGCAATGCGCTCGAATGCATCACGGGTGACGTAAGACGAAGGGATGGCCCCCGCCCAGCAGGAGGGCACCAGGGTCCAGCCCTGCAGCTTGGCCGCGTCGATGAAGCCGCCCACGGGGATGTTGATGCCCGTCATCTGCGCCTGCATGGCCGAGCCACGCACAAAGGCCGGGAAGGAGTCGCCCCGGGTGAAGGCAGCCCAGTCGGCCAGGCTGGGGGCGAAGGTATTGGTCTCGTGCTGAAACCCGGCAATGAGGATACGCATTTCCGAATCATCGCACTGCGCCAAGAATTTTCCGATGCACAACACCCCTGCCTGCCCTACCCCTCTTGTTCAGATTCCTGACCCAAGGCCTGACCGGCCCAGCAAGGGCGTCTGCAAAGTTCCGACCTGGGGTCTTCGAGGCTGGGCTGCGCTGCGCCGCGTGCATGTCCAGGTGATGAGGCGAGTGGCCTCGATCACGGCCGCCACGGCTGTCACGCTCTTGGGCACCGGTCTGATGGCAGCCTGCGGCGGAGGCGCGGAGCCGGCCCCGATGGGCGATACGGGGATTCTTCGCGTGGCGCTGACGGACGCTCCCGCCTGCGGTTACGACGCCGTGTACGTGACTGTTCGCGAAGTGCGGGTGCACAAGAGCCCCACGGCAGCAGAAGGCGATGCGGGTTGGGCCACGATCACTCTGGCCAGAGCGCGGCGGGTCGACCTGCTCACGCTGACCAACGGCGCCCTGGAGGAACTGGGCCAGGCCCCGCTGGAGGCCGGGCGCTACACCCAGATGCGCCTGCTGCTGGAGGACAACACGGCCGCCACACCGCTGGCCAACGCCGTCAGGCCATCCGGCCAGCCGGAGGTGGCCCTGGAAACCCCCAGCGCCCTGCACAGCGGCTTGAAGATGAACGTCAACATCGATGTGTCTGCCGATCAGATCGCCGACGTCGTCATTGACTTCGATGCGTGCCGCTCGGTGGTCAGGGCCGGGGCCTCAGGGCGCCACCTGCTCAAGCCCGTACTCAGCGTGACCCCTCGCTATCTGTCTGGCGTGCGGGGCCGCGTGGAACTGGCCGCCGTGGCCGGGGCCGTGGTGACCTTGCAGACGGCGGGGAACATCGTCAAGTCCACGGTGCCGGACCCCGCCACGGGGGCCTTCCGGCTGTCGCCCGTGGCACCCGGCACCTACGATCTCGTCTTGACTTCACCAGGCCGGGCCACGGCAGTGGTCACGGGGGTCAGCGTGACGCCTGACACCCTCACAGAAGTCTCCAGCGGGTCCCTGGCACCGCAGGCCTGCGACTGCGGGGTGGTCCGTGGTCAGGTGCGCGTACAGCCCGCGCCTACCGCTCTCGACGCAATGGTCCGGGTGTATCAGACGCTGCTGCCCGCCGGGCCGACGGTCGAGGTGGCAAGCACCGCGGCCGATGCCACGACGGGCGACTACAGACTCGATCTGCCCGTGGGGGCCCCTGTGTGGGCGGTCTTCACTTCCAGCGGGGCGGCGTTGTCATTCACCCCAGCCGCGTTGTCGGCCGGGGTCTACCAGGTGCGCGCCATCTCCGCAGGAGTGACCCAAGGCCCGATCACCGTAACGGTGAACAACAGCACCCCGGTAATCGTGAACTTCGAGTTCCCGTGACGAACGGCCTCAGCCCCCGAAGGCAAAGTCACGCCCCGGCGCGGCACTGAACAGCGCCCGGGTGTACTCATGCTGCGGAGCGCCGAACACCTGGTGCGCGGGGCCGATTTCCACCACCTCGCCGCGCGACATCACGGCCAGGGTGTCGCACACCTGCGAGGCCACGCGCAGGTCGTGGGTGATGAAGAGCATGGCCAGCTTCAGGCGCTCGCGGATCTCCTCGAAGAGCTTGAGCACCTGGGCCTGCACAGAAACGTCCAGGGCCGAGACGGCCTCGTCGGCGATCAGCAGTTCGGGCTCCATCATCAGGGCGCGGGCGATGCACAGGCGTTGCCGCTGGCCGCCGGAGAACTGGTGGGGGTAGCGCGGCAGAGCACTGGCGTCCATGCGCACCAGGTCCAGCAGTCCGCGGGCACGCTCCAGGGCCGCAGACTGACTCAGCCCGTAGTTCACAGGCCCCTCGATCATGGCCTTGGCGATGGTCATGCGCGGGTTGAGCGAGCGGTACGGGTCCTGGAAGACGATCTGCACGCGCCGGCGCAGCGGGCGCAGGGCAGACGCCGACAGGGTGGCGATCTCCGCTGCCTGCTCGCCGGGCAGCGCGCCCCCCAGCAGCACCGAGCCGGCGCTGGGGTCGATCAGGCGCGCGATGCAACGGGCCACCGTGCTCTTGCCCGAGCCTGACTCGCCCACGATGCCCAGGGTCTGGCCACGGCGTATCTCGAAGCTCACGTCCTTGGCGGCGTGGACCTGGCGGCGCTTGCCGAACCAGCTTCGGTCGTCATAGGTCTTGTCCAGGCCGTGGACCTTCAGCACCACCGGGGCCTGCGCATCCACCGGCCGCTCGTCCACGCGCAGGGTGGGCACGGAGGACATGAGCATGCGCGTGTAGGCGTGCTGGGGCGTGCGTAGCACCTCGTCGCGCGGACCCATCTCCACCAGATCTCCCAGGCGCAGCACGGCCACGCGGTGGGCGATCTCGGCCACCACGCCGAAGTCGTGGGTGATGAACAGCACGCCCGTGCCGTGGCGCTTCTGCAGGTCCAGCACCAGCTTCAGGATCTGCGCCTGCGTGGTGACGTCCAGCGCCGTGGTGGGTTCGTCGGCGATCAGCAGCACCGGGTCCAGCACCAGCGCCATCGCGATCATGATGCGCTGACGCTGCCCGCCCGAGAGCTGGTGCGGGTAGCTGGCGATGATGCGCTCCGGGTCGGGCAGCAGCACCTCGCGTACGATGTCCAGCACCTTGGCGCGGCGCTGCTCGGCGCTGAGTGGCGTGTGCTGGCGCAGCACTTCGTCGATCTGGTCGCCGCAGGTCATGACCGGGTTCAGCGCAGTCATGGGTTCCTGGAAGATCATGGACATGCGCGTGGCGCGCAGCTCACGCAGGCGCGCCAGCGGCGCGTGCGTGATGTCCTCGCCCTGCAGCAGGATATTGCCCGAGGTGACGGGCAGCGACTTGGGCAACAGCCCCATCACGCCCTGGGCGATGACGGACTTGCCCGAGCCCGACTCGCCCACCAGGCACAGGATCTCGCCACGGCCCACCGTGAAGCTGACATTGCGCACGGCGCTGGCACGGTCCCCGCCTGCCGGCAACGCGATGCTCAGGCTCCGGACCTCGAGGATGGGGGCGTCGCTCGCCGTGGTATCCATCACTGCATCACCCGCGCTTGGCCATCTTCGGGTCCAGCGTGTCGCGCAGGCCGTCGCCCAAGATGTTCACCGCCAGCACCGTCAGCGCCAGGAAGATGCCCGGGAAGAAGATGTTGTGCGGGTACTGGTTGAACTGCGCGCGGCCCTCGGCCATCACGTTGCCCCAAGTGGGAATGTCGGGCGGCAGCCCCACGCCCAGGAAGGACAGGATGGCCTCGGTCAGGATGCCTGAGGCGCAGATGAAGGTGCCCTGCACCACCAGCGGCGCCACCGTGTTGGGCAGGATATGCCGCCACATGATTTTCCAGGTGGGGGTGCCCAGCGAGATGGCCGCCTCGACATAGGGCTCTTCACGGATGGAGAGCACGAGCGAGCGCACCAGGCGCGTGACACGCGGAATCTCGGGGATGGCGATGGCCACCACCACCGTGAGCAGACTGCCGCGCCACAAAGCCACCAGCGCGATGGCGATCAGGATGGCGGGAATGGCCATCAGGCCGTCCATGACACGCATCAGGATGCCGTCCAGCCAGCGCACGAAGCCCGACACCAGGCCCAGCACCACCCCCAACGCCAGGGCCAGTACGGCAGTGGACACGCCCACGATGAGGGACACCTGGGTGCCGTAGATGACCCGGCTGTGGATGTCGCGCCCGAAGCTGTCCGAGCCCATGAGGAAGCGGTGCTTGAGCGCCTCGCCCTCCAGGGTGGTGATCTCGCCCACCTGCCCAGGCAACAGGTCCCGACTGGCGGGGTCGAAGAGCGAAGGGTCCACCGTGCCCAGCCAGGGGGCCAGCAGGGCGATGAGCACCAGCAGGGCGATCACCCCACCGCCGATACGCACCGACACATTGGCCTTGACGCGCTGCCAGGCCGTGCGCTGCGCGACGATCGAGGCCGCCTCGACCGACAGCGACTCGAAGTCCGGCCGCGCGGGCTCAGTACCTGATGCGGGGGTCGAAGAAGACATAGGACAGGTCGACCAGCAGGTTGACGAGCACGTAGACGCAGGAGAAAAGCAGGATCACGCCCTGCACGGTGGGGAAATCACGCGCCAGCACGGCGTCCACCGTCAGGCGGCCCAGGCCGGGGATGGCGTAGACCGACTCGGTGACGACCACCCCGCCGATCAGCAGCGCAATGCCGATGCCGATGACGGTGATGATGGGCACGGCCGCATTGGCCAAGGCGTGGCGCTTGAGCACCAGCACCTCCGGCAAGCCCTTGGCGCGCGCTGTGCGGATGTAGTCTTCACCCAAGGTCTCCAGCACCGAGGCCCGCGTCACGCGGGCGATCAGCGCGATGTAGATGAGCGACAAGGTGATGGCAGGCAGCGTGAGGTGGTACAGCCAGGGTCCAAGACCATCAGCCATCCGCTTGTAGCCCTGCACCGGGAGCCAGCCCAGTTTGAGAGAGACCAGCCAGATCAGCAGATACGCGGAGACGAACACAGGCACCGAAAAGCCCATGACCGAGAAGGCCATCACGCTGCGGTCCAGCCAGCCGCCGAAGCGCCAGGCCGCCACCACGCCCAGCGGCACGGCCATCGAGACGGCCAGCGTGATGGTCACGACAGCCAGCGACAGCGTGGGCTCCAGGCGCTGGGCGATGAGTTCTGTGACAGGCAGCTTGTAGTAGTACGACTGCCCGAGGTCTCCCTGAAGCAGGTGGCCAAACCAAATGAAGAACTGCTCCGGGATGGAGCGATCCAGCCCCAGATTGGCGCGGATCATCGCGATCTGCTCGGTAGTGGCCTGGTCACCGGCCAGCAGCGCCGCCGGGTCGCCCGGGGTCAGACGCAGCATCAGGAAGACCAGCACCGCCACCACCCCCAGCACCGGCAGGGTGGCGAGCAGTCTGCGCAATAGGAAGGACAGCATCAGTGCTTAGGGCTGGCTGACCTGACCCCGCAAGAACGGGGCCAGCGCAGTGACAGCACCAGACCGAATCAGTTCTTCTTCAGGTTCCAGTAAAGGTTGCCATTGGTGATGAAGAAGCCGCTGACGTTCTTGGTAGCCGCCATGGGCTGGTCGAACTCGCCCAGGTTCACATGCGTGCCGATCTCGAACATGCGGGCATGCATCTGGTCGGCCAGCTTCTTCTTGGTGGCGTCGTCGGTGGCGCGCATGAACTGGTTGCGCAACTCACCCAGCTTGTCGTCGCTGGCCCAGCCGAACCACACGCTCTTCTCGCCGCGGGTGTCGGTGGTGGGGTTGGCGATCGGGCTCCACACGTCGAAGGCTTGCCAGGCGGTGAGGAACATGTGCCAACCGCCCTTGTCCGGCGCATCCTTCTTGGCGCGGCGGCCTACCAGGGTCTGCCAGTCCATGGCTTGCAGGTCCACCTTGAAGCCGGCCTGGCGCAGCAACTGGGCGGCCACGTCGGGCAGCTTCTGGATGCTGGCGAGGTCGGTCGGCTTCATCACCACGATGGGCGTGCCGTCGTAGCCAGAGGCCTTCACCAGGTCCTGCGCCTTCTTCATGTTGGACTTCATCTGGAGATCGCTGCCGGCGGTGCTGCCGTAGGGCGTGCCGCAGATGAAGAACGAGCCGCAGGGCTTGTACAGCTCCTTCACGCCCACCTGGGCGCGCAGGAAGGCGTCCTGGCTGAAGGCGGCGATCACGGCCTGGCGCACCTTCGGGTTGTCAAAGGGCTTGTGCAGGTGGTTGAAGCGCGCCATGTACTGCAGGCCGAAGTTCGAGTACTTCGGGACCTGCAGGTCCTTGTCAGCCTTGACCTGCTCGTAAAAGTCGAAGGGCAACTGCTCCAGGATGTCGACCTCACCCTTCTTCAGGGCGTTGACCTGGGCCTGTGAATCACGCAGCGCGAGGTTCCACTCCACACGGTCCACGAACACGCGCTTGCCCCCAGTGGTGCCGGACGGTGGCTCGCTGCGCGGAACGTACTTGGCGAACTTGGTGTACACCGCCTTGTCACCGGGCTTGAACTCGTCGCGCTTGAAGACGTAGGGGCCTGAGCCGATGTGCTCCTCGATCTGCTTGAACGGATCGGTCTCGGCGATGCGCTTGGGCATGATGAAGGGCACGCTGGAGCTCGGCTTGCCCAGCGCCTCGATCATGAAGCCGTTGGCCTCGCCCAGGAAGATGCGGAAGGTGTCAGGTGAGGGCGAATCCATGCGCAACACGAACTGCGCCAGCGCCGAGCCCATGGCGTCGCGCTTGCCCCAGCGCTGCAGCGAGGCAATGACGTCCTCGCCGGTCACCGGCTTGCCGTCATGGAATTCCAGGCCCTTGCGCAGCTTGAAGGTCCACAGCCGCTTGTCAGGGCTCTCGGTCCAGCTCTCCACCATCTGGGGCTTGACCTTGCCGTTCTCGTCGGTGCCGAAGAGGGTGTCGTAGATCATGTAGCCGTGGTTGCGGCTCATGTAGGCCGTGGTCCAGATCGGATCCAGCACTGCGAGGTTGGAGTGCGGCACCACGCGCAAGACGTTGTTCTGTGCAAAGGCGGGGAGGCTGGCCGCAGCGGCGGCGGCCCAGACTGCGGCGGAAACCAGGGTACGGCGCGCAAACTTCATTGAATCGGTCCTCTCAAGGCTCACGGTGGGCACCGGCGGGGCCGGCAACGAAGATTGGGCAGGATTCTGCTGCGGTCTTGCAGGAGGTCCATCGGGACAAACACCCGAATGAAATTATCAGGCCGCCCAGACCCCTGCACGACCAGGAAGGCACTGCCTGCAACTTGAATGCAGATCCGCGCGCCCGAGCCCAGAGTCTCCCAAGGACAGCAGTGATTGACTATCGAAATCCGGCATGGTGGGGTTGGGGTTTGTCTGCGGGCCGCAAAGGTGGCTCGGCCACGATGGCGCCCTTAGGATGGAACCGCCCTTCTTCAACAACTGACCGTCGGTCCGAACCGCCAAATGCAAGACCTGTTGCTGTCCGCCCAAGAGCTGATCCGCCGCCTGCGTGGCCGAGAGATCTCCGCGACCGAGTTGCTGAAACAACACCTGGACCGCGTGACGCGGCTCAACCCTGCGATCAAGGCGGTGGTGGTGACCCAACCGGAGGTGGCCCT
>JBAXYD010000043.1:0-34436 GCA_037127635.1 Betaproteobacteria bacterium
GCGAAGAAGAGCGCGAGATGCTGCCGCTGTGCGCCGACCAGGGCGTGGGCCTGATCCCCTGGAGCCCGATGGCGCGCGGCCGGCTGGCCCGGCCCTGGGACACGCATACCGCCCGCACCGAGACCGACGCCTACGGCCGCACGCTGTACGACAGCACGCAGGACGCTGACCGCCAGGTGGTGGAGGCGGTGCAGCGCGTGGCCCAGCGGCTGGGCGTGCCCATGGCCCGCGTGGCGCTGGCGTGGGTGCTGCGCAAGCCCGGCGTGAGCGCGCCCATCGTCGGAGTGACGAAGCTCGAGCAACTCGACGAGGCGGCGGCCGCGCTGTCGCTGAAGCTGAGCGACGAGGACGTGGCCGAACTCGAGGCGCCTTACCTGCCGCACGCGGTGGCGGGGTTTCGTTGAGCCGGTTTCCCGGTATCTGAAGCCCTCGCGGCAGTTACGGCAGCGCAGAGACGCGCGCGCAGTCCCTCACCCCTGCAGCAACTTCGCCTCGGCCAATGCCAGGGCTGCGGGCAGACCGGACAGCACCAGGGTGTCGCCGGCGGCCAGCAGCAGCTCGTCCGTGGCTTCGATGACGGCGCCGCCGGCCTGGCGCACCGACACCACCTGAACGCCCACCGCGTGCAGGGCCAGGTGGCCCAGGCGCTCTCCCAGCTTGGGGGCAGCGGCGGGCAGCGTCACGCTCAGAAGCCGGGCCTGCTCGAGCGTTTCCACGGTGTCGTCATCAGCGCCGTGGAAGTAGCCGCGCAGCAGGCGGTAGCGGGCGTCCCGCGCATCGCGCGTGATGCGGATGACGCGTGCCATGGGCACGCCCACCAGCGCCAGGGCATGGCCGGCCAGCATCAGCGAGCCCTCGATGGCCTCGGGCACCACCTCGGTGGCGCCGGCCGCGCGCAGGCGGTCCATGTCGGCGTCGTCCACGGTGCGCACGATCACCGGCACCTTGGGCGCATGCTCGCGCACCAGGCGCAGGATCTTCAGCGCCGAGGGTGTGTCGTGGTAACTGATCACCACCGCGCTAGCACGTGCCAGGCCCGCGGCCATGAGGCTCTGCAGCCGCGCGGCATCGCCGAACACCACGCTCTGGCCGGCGGCGGCGGCCTGACGCACGCGGTCGGGGTCCAGGTCCAGCGCCATGTAGGGGATGCGCTCGGGCTCCAGCAGCCGCGCCAGGTTCTGCCCGCTGCGCCCGAAGCCGCAGATGATGACGTGGGCCTCGGTGGAGATGGCCTTCCTGGCGATCGAGGTCAGGGCCACGGACTGCATCAGCCAGTCGTTGGCGCTGAGGCGGTTGACGATGCGGTCGCTGAACATCACCAGGAAGGGCGCGATCAGCATCGACAGCACCATGGCCGCCAGCACCGGGCTGACCCACTGCGGCGCCACCAGGTTCAGGTCCGCGCCCAGCGTCAGCAGCACGAAGCCGAACTCCCCGGCCTGCGCCAGGTACAGGCCGGTGCGCAGGGCCGTGCCCGGCGGGGCGCGGAACAGCCGTGCCAGCGCGGCGATGAGCACGAACTTGGCCACCACCGGGCCGGTGGTCAGCAGCAGCACGATGAACCACTGCTCCAGCACCAGGCGCCAGTCCAGCTTCATGCCGATGGTGATGAAGAACAGGCCCAGCAACACGTCGTGGAAGGGCCGGATGTCGGTCTCCACCTGGTGCTTGTATTCGGTCTCGGCCACCAGCATGCCGGCCAGGAAGGCGCCCAGGGCCAGCGACAGGCCCGCGTGTTCGGTCAGGTAGGCCAGGCCCAGGGTGATGAGCAGCAGGTTGAGCATGAACAGCTCGTCGCTCTTGCGCCGCGCCACCAGCGTGAGCCACCAGCGCATGACCTTCTGCCCGCCCACCAGCAGCACCGTCAGCAGGGCCACCGCCTTCAGCAGCGCCAGGCCCAGCGAGGTGGCCATCTGCTCCGGGCCCGAGCCCAGCGCCGGGATGATGACCAGCAGCGGCACCACCGCCAGATCCTGGAACAGCAAGATGCCCAGCACGCGCTTGCCATGCTCGCTGTCGAGCTCCAGCCGCTCGGCCATGAGCTTGACGATGATGGCGGTGCTGGACATGGCAATGGCCCCGCCCAGCACCACCGCGCCTTGCCAGCCCAGTTCCCACGGCCGGGCGGTGAAGGAGAACAGCCACAGCAGGGCGAAGTGCCCAAGCACGGCGCCGACCATGGTCAGGCCCACCTGCGAAAACCCCAGGCCGAAGAC
The DNA here is from genome assembly GCA_037127635.1 of Betaproteobacteria bacterium. GTDB lineage: Bacteria > Pseudomonadota > Gammaproteobacteria > Burkholderiales > Burkholderiaceae_C > Rubrivivax. The sequence goes on from JBAXYD010000043.1 coordinate 2,217, forward strand.
CAGCGTGCGCATGCTGCGCAGCTTGGGCAGGTTGAACTCCAGCCCGAGCACGAACATCAGGAACACCACGCCGAATTCCGCCAGATAGCGCACGCCGGCGCTGTCCTTGGCCAGGGCCAGCGCATGGGGCCCTATCAGCACGCCCACCACCAGATAGCCCAGCATGGGTGGCAGCTTGAGCGAGCGAAACACCGTCACCCCAGCCACCGCGGCGACGAGGTACAGCAGCGCGAGTTCGAGGGTGGAGGCCATGCGTGCGGGTGAGGCGTTCGGAGGTGCGGTCTCGTGGGATGCCCCGCTGGGGGGCGAACCTAGAATCGGCCGATCCTAGCGGAGGGGGGGGCGTGCGCCGCCCATCTCCTTGACCCGCGCATCTTGCCGTGCCTCCCCACACCCTGCCCCTGACCCCCGAAGTGCCTGACGCCGCCCAAGGTTTCAGCGCCGAGCGCGCCCTGGCCCTGGCCGCGCAGACCTTCGAGATCGAGGCGCGCGCGCTGCAGGCCCTGGCTGCGCGACAGGGCGAGGGCTTCGTGCAGGCGGTGCAGGCCATGCTGGCCTGCCGCGGCCGCACCATCGTCATGGGCATGGGCAAGAGCGGCCATGTGGGGCGCAAGATCGCCGCCACACTGGCCTCCACTGGCACGCCGGCCTTCTTCGTGCATCCGGCCGAAGCCAGCCACGGCGACCTGGGCATGGTCACGCCCGGCGATGTGGTGCTGGCCATCTCCAACAGCGGAGAGAGCGATGAACTCGCCGCGGTCCTGCCGGCCCTGCGCCGCCTGTCGGTGACGCTGGTGGCCATGACCGGCAACGCGCAGTCGTCGCTGGCGCGCCATGCCGACATCGTGCTGTCCTGCGCGGTGGACCAGGAGGCCTGCCCGTTGAACCTGGCGCCCACGGCCAGCACCACGGCGCAGATGGCGCTCGGCGACGCGCTGGCGGTGGCGCTGCTGGACGCGCGCGGTTTCGTCGAGGCCGATTTCGCGCGCTCCCACCCCGGCGGCAGCCTGGGGCGCAAGCTGCTGATGCACGTGCGCGACCTGATGCGCAGCGGCGCCGCCGTGCCGGTGGTGGGGCCTACGGCTTCGCTGACCGCCATGCTGCGCGAGATGAGCGCCAAGGGTTTGGGCTTCACTGCCGTGGCCGGCGAAGACGGGCAGGTGCTGGGCATCTTCACCGACGGTGATCTGCGCCGCCTGATCGAGCGCGGCGCCGACCTGCTGGCACTGACGGCGGCGGAGGTCATGCACCCCGGCCCCAGGCTCGTGCGCGAGGACGCCTTGGCCGTGGACGCCGCGGGTCTGATGGAGCAGCACCGCATCACCAGCGTGATCGTCATCGACGCCGCTGGCCGCCTCAGGGGAGCGCTCAACAGCAACGACCTCATGCGCGCCAAGGTGATCTGATCTCCCACCCTCAGGCCTGTGCCCCATGACCCCCCACCTGAACTTCCCGCCCGGTTTGCTGTTGCAGGCGCAGGGGCCGGACTTCGGCATGAAGGCGGCGATCTTCGACGTGGACGGCGTGCTGACCGACGGGCGCATCTACATTGGCGAGCAGGGTGAGACGGTCAAGGCCTTCGCCACGCTGGACGGCCACGGCATCAAGCTGTTGGCGCGTGCCGGCATCACCCCCATCGTCATCACCGGGCGCGATTCGGCCGCGGTGCGCCGCCGCGTGGCCGACCTGGGCATAGCGCACGCGGTCTACGGCGCCGGCGACAAGGGCGCCGCTGCGCAGGCAGTGCTGCAGCAACTGGGCCTGGACTGGCCCGAGGTGGCGGCCATAGGCGACGACTGGCCCGACCTGCCGCTGCTGCTGCGCGCAGGCTTTTCCTGCGCGCCTGCGCAGGCGCATGTGGAAGTGCGCGCCGTGGTTCACCATGTGACGGTGGCCCGAGGTGGCCATGGCGCGGCGCGCGAGTTCTGCGACCTGCTGCTCGTGGCCGCCGGCCGGTACGCCGGCCTGCTGGCCGAGCACCTCGGCACCCTGGACGCAACGTGACCCCCAAGACCGCGCGCGGCATCGAACTGGCGCTGCCTGACCTGCCGGAAGTGCCCATCTCCCTGGGCCCGGGGGCCGGCGCGCCGCACGCCGAGGCCGCCCCGCTGCCTTGGTCGGCGCGGCTGCGCGACGCGCTCTCCGCCGGGCTGCCGCTGCTGCTGATGCTGGTGCTGGCAGTGGGCTCGTGGTGGTTGGTGAGGAACGCCCCGCAGCCACTGGAACCCCGGCCCTCTGCGGCCAGCCGGGTGGAGCCGGACTACACCATGACCGGCTTCATGGTGCAGCGCTTTGCGGCCGACGGCGCCTTGCGCGTGCAGATCGAGGGCCGCCAACTGCGCCACCTGCCAGCGGCCGGCCGCCTGGAGATCGAGGGCGCCACCATCCGGGCCTACTCGCCCGAGGGGCGCGAGACCGTGGCCACCGCGCAGCGCGCCCTGGCCGACGACAAGACCACCGAGGTGCAGCTCATCGGCGGCGCCCGGGTGCAGGGCCGCACGGCGGCCGGCCAGCCCGCGCTGCTGGAAGGCGAGCGCCTGCTGCTGTTCCCGAAGGAGCGCCGCGTGCGCAGCGAGCAGCCGGTGCGGGTGCGGCTGGGGGATGACGAGTTCCAGGCCGCAGGCCTGGACTATCAAGAGGACACCGGTGCGCTGGAGTTCACCGGGCCGATGCGCGGTGTTTTCGCGCCACGTGGCACCGGGGCGCTGGCGCCCCGGCCATGAGCCGGTCCGCGTTAAGCAGCCCCGCTGCAGCGTTCCCCCCTTGAGCACCACGCCTTGAACCGCACCCCCATGAGCCCTCCTTCCTCGCGCGACGCCGCCGTTCAGGCGCCGCTGGTGTTCATCACCGGGGCCTCCAGCGGCATCGGCCAGGCGCTGGCGGCACGCTATGCGCGCGAAGGTTGGCGCCTGGCGCTGCTGGCGCGGCGCAGCGACCTGATCGAGGACTGGGTCCGGGCCCATGGCCTGGGCCCGGAGCGGGTGTGCGTGCTGGGCGCCGACGTGGCCGACCCGGACGCGATGTGCGCGGCGGCCCAGGTGTGCCTGGAGCGCCTGGGGCTGCCCGACGTGGTGATTGCCAACGCCGGGATCAGCGTGGGCATGGACACCGCCGAGCGCGCGGACCTGGACGCGCTGCGCGACACCCTGGCCGTCAACAACGTGGGCCTGGCCGCCACCTTCCACCCCTTCCTGGCGGCGATGCGCCAGCGCCGCCGCGGCACGCTGGTGGGCATTGCCAGCGTGGCCGCCGTGCGCGGCATGCCCGGCCACGGCGCGTACTGCGCCAGCAAGGCCGCGGTCGTGGCCTACTGCGAGAGCCTGCGCGGCGAATGCCGGCCCTTTGGCGTGCGCGTGGTGACCTTGCTGCCGGGCTATGTGGCCACGCCGCTGACGGCGCGCAACCGCTATCCCATGCCCTTCCTGCTGGACGCCGACACCTTTGCCCAGCGCGCCTGGCGCGCCATCGAGGCCGGCGCCAGCCGCCGCGTCATCCCGTGGCAGATGGCCATCGTGGCGCGCGTGCTGCAGGTGCTGCCCGATGGCCTGTTCGACCGCCTCTTTGCTGGGCGCGGTCGCAAGCATCGGCGCGGCGAGCGCTGACCGAAGGGCCGACGCGAGCCGCGCTTTGGTGCCCAGCGCCGCGCCGCAGCGGCCGCTTTCATGCCCCCACCCGCACCGGCCTGCCTGTCCCCTGGCAGGATGGCGGCATGGTTTTCGATGCCGTGGTCCTCTTCTTTGCGCTGGGCGTGTTCGCCCGGCTCGTGCGCAGCGACCTGCGCCTTCCTGAGGCGCTGTACGAGACGCTGTCGATCTACCTGTTGCTGGCCATCGGTTTGAAGGGCGGGGTCGAACTCAGCCGCCAACCGCTGGAGGTACTGGCGCCGCAGGTGCTGGCCTGTGCGGCGCTGGGCTTCACCATCCCGCTGCTGCTGTTCCCTGCCCTGCGCGCCCTGCGACTGCGGCCGGCCGATGCGGCCAGCGTGGCGGCCCACTTCGGCTCGGTCAGCGTCGTCACCTTCGCGGTGGCCACGGCCGCGCTGCAGCGCGCCGGCGTCGCTTATGAGACGCACGCCCCGCTGTGGGTGGCGGTGATGGAGGCACCGGGCCTCGTGGCCGGTATCCTGCTGGCGCGCTGGTCCATGCGCGCGGCCCAGCCTGCTGGCCTGGGCAGCCCAGCGCTCGGGGCGCGCCCGGGCCGCTGGGGGACGCTGGCGCACGATGTGCTGTTCGGCAAGAGTGTGCTGTTGCTGCTGGGCGGGCTGGCCATCGGCGCGGTGGCCGGCGTGGCCGGCACCGAACCCCTGCGCGCGGTGTTCGTGGAGCCCTTCAAAGGCGTGCTCGCGCTGTTCCTGCTGGAGTTGGGCCTGGTGGCGGGCTCGCGCCTGGGCGAGGTTCGCCGCTTTGGCGCTGCGGTGCTGGCCGTGGGCCTGCTGGTGCCGCCCGTGCTGGCGCTGCTAGGCGCCGGCGTGGGCCTGGCGCTGGGGCTGTCCACGGGCGGGGTGGCCTTGATGGCCACGCTGGCGGCCAGTGCCAGCTACATCGCCGCGCCCACGGCCATGCGCATCGCCGTACCCGAAGCCAATGCCGCGCTGTCCATCACCGTGGCGCTGGGCATCGCCTTTCCCTTCAACCTGGTGATCGGCATCCCGCTCTATCTCGAACTTGCCCGGAGGTTGACGTCATGAGCGCTCCCGCACGGCCGCTCCGAAGGGAGCGCGTTCCTCCCTCGGGGAGGTGGTCACGCAGTGACCGGAGGGTGGTCCAATGACGGCTGTGCACAAGCATCCCCGCACGCTGCTGGTGATCGTGGCCGAGGCCGCGCTGGAAAAGCCGTTGGTGCGCGAGGTGCGCCAGCATGGTGCGCAGTTCTGGACTGTCACCGAGGTGCATGGCGCTGGCCTCGAGGGCGTGCGCGACGGCGACTGGGAAGCCGACCGCACCATCGAGCTCAAGGTCATCTGCGAACCGCAGGTGGCTGATGCCATTGCCAAACAGGTGATGGGGGCCTATGCGCCGCACTTCAGCGTTGGGCTGTACTTCGGCGAGGTGGCGGTGCTGCGGCCGGAACGCTATTGATCCCACGCGAGCCCACGCTTCTCGCCTGCGCCAGCCCACGGGCCGAGCCCTGCACCAGCCTAGGGTTGAGTTTGCTTCAGACGTGACAAAGGCGGCTCGGTATGACCCGGCCGCCCTTGGTTACGGAGGTGATGGCCTGAACGGCCCATCACCCCAGGTTCTCGGTTTTCAGTAGCCGCCGCGGTCGCCGCCGTAGCCGCCACGGTCGCCGCCACGGCCACCACCGCCGCCGCCACCACCGTAGCCACCACCACCGCTGCCGCTGCCGTAGCCGCCGCGGCCACCGCCGCCAGTGCCACCACCACCGCCGCTGCTGCCGCCGCCGCCGTAGCCGCCACGGCCAGCGCCACCGCTGCCGCCGTAGGGGCTGCGGCCACCGCCGCCGCCGCCACCGCCGCCAGCGCCACCACCGTAGCCACCACCGCCGCCGCCGCCATAGCCGCCACCACCGCCGCCGCCGTAGCCGCCCCGGCTACCGCCACCGCCACCGAAGCCGCCCGGACGCTCCTCACGAGGACGTGCCTCGTTCACGACGATGGCCCGGCCCTCCAGGGGTTGGCCGTTCATGCCGTTGATGGCGGCCTGCGCTTCCGCGTCAGAACCCATCTCCACAAAGCCGAAACCCTTGGAGCGGCCGGTATCCCGGTCCATCATCACCTTGGCTGAGGCGACGTTGCCGAATTGACCAAACGCCTGCAACAGCGAGTCGTCACGCACCGAATAAGCCAAATTACCTACGTACAGTTTGTTTCCCACGGGAAAAGCCCTTTATCTCTCGAACCCAGACAACATGTGGAGCTTCTACCCAGCGGAACCATTCAGCTACAGGCGCGGCGTCCATACACGACCTTCAATTATCAAGGGATGTATTACCAGACCACAAAGCCCGATGTCCATGAGTGTTGTTTTCCTGTCCCCCGTGAAAACCCGTATCCGGCACCGCAAGCTTCCATGTTTCACCTCATGCAACCCTGTCTATTGCAAGCTTGCCTGCGGGCTTGAGGTCCGATCCTGAGCATGCGCAATGCAGGTCGTCACCGGTCGCCGCGCGCAGTACCATCGCTGCGACTTCTGGCGGAGCCCATCTTGCACAGCGATGAAATTCCCGTTTATGACCACATCGTGGTGGGCGCCGGCACGGCGGGTTGCCTGTTGGCCAATCGGCTGAGCGCTGACCCGAACCGGCGCGTGCTGCTGATCGAGGCGGGTGGCCAGGACGACTATGTCTGGATCCACATCCCGGTGGGGTATCTGTACTGCATAGGCAACCCGCGCACCGACTGGCTGTTTTCCACCGAGCCCGACCCGGGGCTGAACGGCCGGCGGCTGCGCTACCCCCGCGGCAAGGTGCTCGGCGGCAGCTCCAGCATCAACGGCATGATCTACATGCGCGGCCAGTCGCGCGACTATGACGGCTGGTCCGAACTCACCGGCGACCCAGCCTGGGGTTGGGCGCAATGCCTGCCGGTGTTCAAGTCGCACGAGGACCATTGGCGCGGCCCCAGCGAGCTGCATGGCAGCGGTGGCGAGTGGCGCATCGAGCGCCCGCGCGTGCGGTGGGACATCCTGGACGCGTTTTCGCAGGCAGCGCAGCAGGCCGGCATCCCGGCCACGCCGGACTTCAACACCGGCCACAACGAAGGCGTGGGCTACTTCGAGGTCAACCAGCGCAGCGGCCTGCGCTGGAACGCCTCCAAGGCCTTCCTGCGCCCGGTGATCCAGCGCCCCAACCTGCAGGTCTGGACCGGGGCCCAGGTGCAGCGCCTGACGCTGGGCCGCGGCGCCGATGGCCAGTTGCAGTGCGAAGGCGTGGAGCTGCTGCCCACCAACGGCGCCCCCCGAGGCGCCCGGGCCCGCCGCGGCGTGGTGATGGCCGCAGGGGCCTTGGGCACGCCGCAGATCCTGCAGCTGTCAGGCGTGGGGCCGGCGGCGTTGCTGCACACGCACGGCATCGCTCCGGTGCACGAGCTGCCGGGCGTGGGGCAGAACCTTCAGGACCATCTGCAGATCCGGGCCGTCTATGGCGTGCAGGGGGTGAAGACGCTCAACACCATGGCGGCCTCTGCCTTCGGCAAGGCCTTGATCGGCCTGGAGTACCTGCTCAAGCGCACCGGGCCGATGAGCATGTCGCCCTCGCAACTGGGGGCCTTTGCCCGCTCGTCGCCCGACCGCCCCTGGGCCAATGTGCAGTACCACGTGCAGCCGCTGTCGCTGCCGGCCTTCGGCGAGCCGCTGGACCGCTTCAACGCCTTCACCGCCAGCGTGTGCAACTTGAACCCCACCGCGCGTGGACAGGTGCGAATCGCCAGCGCCGACCCCCAGGCGGCCCCCCTCATCGAGCCGCGTTACCTGAGCACGCCTGAGGATCGCGAGGTGGCCGCGCAGTCGCTGCGCCTGACGCGCCGCATCGTTGGCCAGCCGGCGCTGGCGCGGTATCGGCCGCAGGAACTCAAGCCGGGGGCGCAGTTTGAGAGCGACGACGACCTGGCGCGCCTGGCCGGCGACATCGGCACCACCATCTTCCACCCCGTGGGCACCTGCCGCATGGGCCGCCCCGACGACCCCCTTGCGGTGGTCGACTCCCGCCTGGCGGTGCGCGGGGTGCGCGGCCTTCACGTGGCCGACGCCAGCGTCATGCCCCGCATCACCAGCGGTAACACCAATTCGCCCACGCTGATGATCGCGGAGCGGGCCGCCGGCTGGATCCTGTCCGGCTCCTGAGCGCCTTCTGCGGCCCCGCCGGGTATTTACCGATGCCGGCGGCGCGGGCCGGCCCGTACATTGCCGCCACTCGCGTGGGCGGCCGGCGGTCTCGGTGGCGGCCCAACAGGCGGGGGTTCGAGGAGACACCATAGCAATAGCGCCCTCCGCGCCACCCAGCATTTGCAGGGTGTGCGTGGCGGTGGCGCACCACAAGCCCCGGCAAGGGGCTTGACCTTTCCCGGCCGCGCCGCGTCTGATCCGTGAGGTTCCGTGAAACCAGCGGCGCCACTTCGCTCCCCCCCGCAGCACCCCGTTGTGCCCGCGCAGACCGGCCTGCGCTCAGGCCGGGCATACTCTGGCCCACCATGAGCAGTCTCAAGAGCCCCACCGCCATCCAACTGGACATCCCGGCCATGCCGGCCTCGCTGGTGCGCTTGTCGCGCCTGTTGCAGGCGCAGGAGATCGACCTCAAGGCGCTGTCTTCCCTGGTGGAGTCGGACATGGCCCTGGCCGCAGCTGTCATGAAGGCTGTCAGCTCGCCCTTGACGGGCGTTCGTGGGCGGGTGAACAGTGTGCAGCAGGCCGTCACCTTCCTGGGCATTCGCGAGGTGGCGGCCATCACCTATGAGGTGAGCATGCGGGCCGCCTTCCCCCCCATCGTCGAGCTTGAACTCGTGTGGAAGCGCGGCGCACGCCGCGGCACGCTGATGAAGTTCCTGGCCCAGAAGATGCGCCTGGAGCCCTACGCGGCGCATGCGGCCGGCTTGTTCGAGGAATGCGGCAAGGCCGTGCTGTTTCGCCATGCACCGGACCACTACCGCTCCATGTTGCGGGCGGCGCCAGAGGACACGGACCTTGCGCTGCTGGAACGCGCCGGGTTTGGCATCGGCCATGACGAACTGGGTGCCCGCCTGTGCGAGGCCTGGATGTTGTCGCCCGAGGCCGTCAGCAGCGTGCGCCACCATCTGGCGGTTCGTCGCACTGGCGAGTTGCCCGCAGCGCCCGAGCCGCGCGAGCTCAGTGTCGTGTCGGCCATCGTCTGGACCATCATGACCGAACCGACCAAGCTGGCCGAGGCCGTGCAGCGCTACGCCCCCCAGATCGGTCGCGATCCGGATGCCGTGATGGACGCGGCCGAGGTGGCCATCGAGCGCGCCGAGGACGCCAGCGGCGGCTAGCGCCTGGCGCTTGGCACTGGGCCATTGCGTCAGCGCCTGCTGCAGCCCGGGCCGCGACCTGGGCGTGGCGGACTGGCCATCGGCCCGCGGCAAGACCCTACGTTGGGGAAGACCATCACCCCCGAGACGGGCCATCGGGGCTAGTCTGGGGGCTGTTCATTTCGACCACGCCGTTTGCGGAGCTCCAACCCCATGAAGATCGACATCGCCCCCGACAAGCTGGCGCTGCAGCGCCTGTACCACTGGGAAACCACTGCGGCGAGCCGCATCGTGCTGAGCCAACCGATGGGCGGTGGCGTGGTGCGCGACTTCACCTGGCGCGAGCTGATGGACCAGTCGCGGCGCATGGCCGCGCACCTGCAGTCCGTGGGCATCCAGCCTGGGGACCGCGTGGCCCTCATGTCCAAGAACACCGCCCACTGGCTGATGAGCGACTTCGCCATCTGGATGGCCGGTGGCGTCTCGGTGCCGTTGTACCCGACGCTGGCGCCCGCCACCATCGCCCAGATCCTGGAGCACAGTGGCGCCAAGCTGCTGTTCGTGGGCAAGCTCGATGGCTGGGAGGCCATGAAGCCCGGCGTGCCTGCAGGGCTGCCTTGCATCAGCCACCCGCTGTCGCCCGAGGACGCCAAGCGCAGCTACCCGCAGTGGGACGAGATCTGCGCCCGCACCAACCCGCTGGCCGGCCAGCCCGTGCGCGACGGCGACGAGCTCTCCACCATCATGTACACCTCGGGCACCACCGGCATGCCCAAGGGCGTGATGCACAGCTTTGCCACCTTCGCGTGGGGGGTGGAGTCCGGCCTCAAGCGCCTGCCCATGGTCAACCAGGACTCGCGCATGCTGAGCTACCTGCCGCTGGCCCACGTGGCCGAGCGCACGCTGGTGGAGCACGGGCTGTTGGCTACCGGCATGCACATCTTCTTCGCCGAGAGCCTGGACACCTTCGCCGCCGATCTGCAGCGGGCCCGGCCGACGGCGTTCTTCTCGGTGCCGCGCCTGTGGGTGAAGTTCCGTCAGGGTGTGAACGCCAAGATGCCGCAGGCCAAGCTCGAGCGCTTGCTGAAGATCCCCATTCTGCGCGGCATCGTGAAGAAGAAGATCCTCTCGGCCCTGGGCCTGGACCAGTGCCAGTTCGCCGCAGGCGGCGCCGCCCCCATGCCGCCAGACCTGCTGCGCTGGTACGCCACGCTCGGCCTGGAGGTGGTGGAGGTCTACGGCATGACCGAGAACTGCGGCATCAGCCACGCCACGCTGCCGGGCCGGCCACAGCCTGGCACCGTGGGCATGCCGTATGACGGTGTGCAAAGCCGCATCGACCCGGCCACGGGCGAGATCCAGATGCAGGCGCCCTGCCTGATGCTGGGCTACTACCGCGAGCCGGAGCTGACGGCCCAGACCTTCACGGCAGACGGCTGGCTGCACACCGGTGACCAGGGGGACATGGATGCCCAGGGCAACCTGCGCATCACGGGCCGCGTCAAGGATCTCTTCAAGACCAGCAAAGGCAAGTATGTGGCGCCCGCGCCCATCGAGGACCGGTTGGTGATGCACGCCGCGGTGGAGGCTTGCTGCGTCACCGGTGCCAACCTCGGTCAGCCGCTGGCGCTGTTGATGCTCAATGCCGAGGCGGCTGCACGTGCAGCCGGAGCCGCCGGGCGGGCGGACCTGGAGGCTTCGCTGGCGAGCCACCTGAGCACCGTGAATGCGTCGCTGGACCCGCACGAGCGCTTGGACTGCCTGGTGCTCACCACGCAGGCCTGGACGGTCGACAACGACCTCATCACGCCCACCTTCAAGGTCAAGCGCAACCGTATCGAGACGGTATTCGCCGCCCGCTACGAGGCCTGGACGGGCGCAGGCCGTGCGGTGGTATGGATGGATTGAGGGATCACAGGAAACAGAACGAGGGGTGGCCTTCTCAAGAGCACCCGGCTGCCGAACCCACCAAGCCGTTCGCACTGAGCCCGTCGAAGTGCGCGCAAGGGCTTCGACGAGCTCAGCCCGAACGGTTTCTTTGCGAACAACGGTCTCTTCGCGAGCGCCGGGCGCGGGCATGGGGCTGGGGTGCTCAGCGGGCTCAGTCCACCTTCGCGCCCGAGGCCTTCACCACCTGCGCCCACTTCTTCGACTCGGCCTCGATCAGCCTGGCGAATTCCGCTGGCGTGTTGCCGCTGGGGATGGCGCCCTGGGCCTGCAGCCGCTCCTTGAGCGCGGGCGAGGCCAGCGCCTTTGCGGTCTCCTGCTGCAGGCGATTGACGATGTCCATGGGCGTGCCTGCCGGGGCGAGCAAGCCGAACCAGGACGTCGCCTCGAAGCCCTTGAGCGCGGGCCCACCGGCCTCCTCCACCGTCGGCACATCCGGCAGCGCCGATGAGCGCTGCGCGCTGGTCACCGCCAGCGCCTTGAGCTTGCCCGACTTGATGTGTACCATCGACGACGGCAGGTTGTCAAACATCAGGTCCATGTTCCCACCCATGAGGTCCATCAGCGCCGGGCCCGAGCCGCGGTAGGGAAAGTGCACCATGAAGGTCCCGGTCATGGACTTGAACAGTTCGGCCGACAGGTGGATGGACGTGCCGTTGCCCGAGCTCGCCACGTTCAGCTTCCCCGGGTTGGTCTTGGCCACGCGCGCCAGATCCTGCACCGTGTTGATGCCGTACTTCTGGGCGTTGGCGGGATTGACCACCAGCACATTGGGCACGCCGGCCACCAACGTCACCGGGATGAAGTCCTTCACGTGGTCGTAGGGCATCTTGGGGTACAGCGATGGGTTGATCGCATGCGTACCTACGGTGCCCATCAGCAGTGTGTGGCCGTCGGGCGCCGCCTTGGCCACTTCGGCCGAGCCCAGGTTGCCGCCGGCGCCGGGCTTGTTGTCGACGACGAAGGGCTGGCCGAACACCCGCTGCAACTCCGGCGCCAGCGCGCGCGCCAGGATGTCGGTGGTGCCCGCGGCGGTGAAGGGCACCACGATGCGCACCGGCTTGGTGGGCCAGGTGGCCTGGGCGTGCGCCGTGGCGGCGAAGCCGGCGCCAGAGGCCAGGACACTCAGGGCTGCAACACGGGCGAGAAAAGGGCGACGCTGGGTCATCGAAATCTCCTTGGAGGGGACGGGCCCGAACAGCCCGCCCAGCCGCATTGTGAGCCCCGGGCGCGGGCCTGCCGACATCGGGCCAAACCCGACTCGCGGGGCCCGCCGGGTTCACGATACTTCAGCCTTCGACGCCCACAGCCATCCACCAGGAGACCGCCATGCACAGAAGAACCCTGCTCCTTGCCGGCGCAGCTGCCATCAGCCCGCTGGCCCTGCGCGCCCAGGGCGCATGGCCGAGCCAGCCCATCAAGCTGATGATCGCCTTCCCGCCCGGCGGGCCCACCGACCTGACCATGCGCGCTCTGGCGGAGAACGCCTCCAAGCTGCTGGGTCAGCCGGTGGTGATCGAGAACCGCCCGGGCGCCGGCGGCACGCTGCCCGCGCAGGCGCTGCAGCAGGCCAAGCCCGACGGCTACACCCTGGCGCAGATTCCGCTGGGCGTGTTCCGCCTGCCCTACACCACCAAGATCAGCTGGGACCCGGTCAAGGACATCAGCTACATCCTGGGCATCACCGGCTACGCCTTCGGCGTGGTTGTGCCCACCGAGTCGCCCATCAAGAACTGGGCCGACTTCGTGGCCTGGGCCAAGGCCAACCCCGGCAAGCTCAGCTACGGCTCCACGGGCGTGCTCACCAGCCCGCACCTGACCATGGAGGACATCGCGCAGCGCGTGGGCATCGAGCTCAATCACATCCCGTTCAAGGGCAGCGCCGACATGATGCAGTCCATCCTGGGCGGGCAGATCATGGCCGCAGCAGATTCCACCGGCTTTGCGCCGCACGTGGCCTCCGGCAGGCTGCGGGTGCTCAACACCTGGGGCGAAAAGCGGCTGGCCAAATTCCCCGACGTGCCCACCTTGCGAGAGCTGGGCATCCCGCTGGTACAGGCCTCGCCCTACGGCCTGGGCGGCCCCAAGGGCATGGACGCTGCGCTGGTCAAGCGCATCCACGACGCCTTCAAGCAGGCCATGGAGATGCCCAGCCATGTGGAGGTGCTGGCCAAGTACGACCAGCAGCTGTTGCACATGGACCCGGCGCAGTACACCCGCTTTGCCGAGGACACTTTCCGCCGCGAGAAGGCGCTGGTGGAAAAGCTGGGCTTGGCCAAACCCGGCTGAGCGCCCGACCACTGGGATTGCCAGAGGGCTTCGACAAGCTCAGCCCGAACGGATGACGGCGCTCCATCAGCCTCAACTCGAACGGACGATGCCGTTTCGTCAGCCTCAACCCGAACCGATGATGCCGTTTCGTCAGCCTCGACCCGAACGGAGGACGGACCTTGTCTCTCGGCCGTTCGCCCTGAGCTTGTCGAAGGGCTTGCGCAGGCTTCGACAAGTTCAGCCGGAACGGGGGCGGGGTGCGGCGGCACGCCCGATGCGACCTACAGCTTCAGCTCCAGCCGCACCTGCCAGTTGGTGAACGACGGAGAGGTGTTGACGGCGACTTCCCGCAGCCCGCCCAGTTCCAGGGTATTGCTGGAGGTGTAGTCGCGCGCAGCCAGGTTGCTGCCCAGCACCCGCAGGCCCACGGCGGGGTTGAAGGTCCACAGCGCGAAGGCGTCCCACACCCGTTTGCCCGGAGTGGTGGTCACCTGCTCGGCGCTGAGCTGCGTGCGGTAGCCCGGCACCCAGTTCACGTTGCCGCCCAGCGTCAGCGGTGTGCCGCGGATGCGGTAGTCCGCCCCCAGGTTGGCAGTGCCCTTGGCTTGGCTGTCCAGCCGGTTGTCGGGCCCGGGCACGCCCTCGACCTTGGAGCGGAACAGGCTCAGGTTGCTGCGCAGCTCCACCCCGGGCGCGCCCTTGACCAACTGGTCCAGCCGGAACTTGGCTTCCAGCTCGATGCCCTGGGTGAGCGCATCACCGATGTTCTGTGTGCGCGCCACGTAGCGCTGCACGGGGCTCCAGGAGACGGTTTCCAGCGCGGTGACGCTGCGCATCAAGTCTTTGATACGCCGGCTGAACAGGTTGGCACTGAGGATGCCGCCAGCTTCCAGGTAACGCTCCACGGCCACGTCCAGCCCCAGGGCCACCTCGGGCCGCAGGTCGGGGTTGCCGGCGCGGTCGGGGGCCGTGGGCGCGTTGGTGCCGGAGGCCGGATAACGCGAACTGATGGAGGGCCGCGCGATCAGGTTGCCCAGGTCGGGCGACTTGTAGCTGCGCGTCAGGCTCATGCGAACCTGGTCGCGCCCCTTCGGGTCGGGTTTCCACACGGCATGCAGCAGGGGGGTTGCTACGCTGCTGCGGTTTTCCGGCCGGGCGGAACCGTCTGCGGCGTCGCCGCGCGTGGCAATGCCTTCCCAGCGCAGGCCCGCGTGGGCCGCCCAGTTCGGGTTGATCGCCCATTCGTCCTGGGCGTACACCGCCAGCCGCGCCGAGGAGGCCTGAAGGTTGTCCCCGAAGTCAGTCAACAGCGGACTGCCGTTCTGCAAGGTGGTGCGGGTCTCGGTGCGGCGCTGGGCCTCCAGTTCCATTCCCGTGACCAGGCTGTGCTCACCCAGTGCGGATCCGCCCGGCCCTGCGGCAGCAGGGGCCCCGTTGGCCGGCGTTCCGCCCAGCAGGCCGGACAGCTTGCCATTGAGGTTGACTGACTGCTGGCGGGTGCGGGAGCTGTCGACGATGGTGCGCAAGGGCGTGCTGCCACCGGCAGCCGTGAACTCCTCGCGCAGCGCTTCGCTGCGCGCGCGCCAGCCGCCCAACCCGCCATTGAGTTCCAGGCGCGAGCCCCCCAGGCGCTGGCGCCACATCAGGTTCAGCCGTCCGGTGGTGAAGCCGCTCTCGGTGTGCGAATCGCCGCTGTCGTACAACGGCGGCAGGCTGCCGATGGGTTGGGTCAGCGAGAAGTCTCGACGGCTGTCGGACATGGTGTGGAAGAGGGTGGGCATCAGCGCGAGGGTGTCCCCCGTCTCTCCCAGCCGCCAGGCCAGGCGGCCTGACAGGTTCACGCCCGTACGGTGGCTTTCGCTGGCCGCACGCTCGATCTGCTCGCGCAGCGTGGCGCCCGTGGCGACGTCCTCGTCGCGCGTGTCGCTGACGCTGCTGTCCTTGCGGTGGCCACGGAAGACCGAGCCCGAGACGTTGTAGGTCAGCGGGCCCTTGCTGTCGTTGTGCGTCCAGTTCACGCCCGGCGAAAAGGTGCCGTTCTCCGCACCGAATCCCACCCGCAGGTCGTTCAGGCGGCGGCGAAAGCCCTCGCGCGTGATGATGTTGATGGTGCCGGCAATCGCCCGTGCCCCGGTCTCGGCCGTGGGCGCGCGCAGGATCTCGATGCGCTCGATCTGCTCGGGCGTGAGCGACTCCACCGAGAAGCCCGGGGGGATACGCTGGCCATCGATCAGGATCTGCGTGTAGCCCCCGCCCAGGCCGCGCAGGCGCGGCGGCCCGCCGCGCCCCGGCGCGCCAGGCGTGGTGACGCCCGGCAGGCGGCGCAGCACCTCGCCCAGTGTGGCGTCGCCGAACTTGTCGATCTCCTCGCGCCCGATCACGATCTTGGCCGCGGTGGAGCGCCGCCGCTCGGCGGTGTCGTCCGCGCGCCCGCCCGTGACCTCGATGCGCTGCTGGGCGGGGCTGGCGGGGCTGGCGGGTGCAACGGCAGTCTCGGGGGTGGCCGGCCTGGCTTCGCCTGCACCCTCAGGCTGAGCCGGCGCAGAGGGCGGTGCGGGCGCCGGCACCACCACTTGCGCCTGGGCCGCGCCGCCGGTGGCCAGGGCGCTGAACAACAGACCCAGCGCCCGCACACGGGGGTGCCGGGTGGCGACGGGGCGCGGGCGAGGGGTGGTTTGCATAGAGGAGGCATTGTGTCGGGTTTGCCCCGGAGCATCGCCCGCCGGGATTGCTCCCGTGTTGCTGCACAGACCGGCGCACGCACGGCGGGGCGGTCTGGCCCGGGCAATGCATGGTGGGCGGCCCCCTTGACGACAAAGGTGCGTCGTGCGGGGCGCGCCAGCCGCAGGCTAAAGCGAGATCTGGGTCAGTCCCCACACCAGCCCGATGAGTTGGGCCAGGTTCATCGCCAGCGCTGCGCAGTGCACCTTCTTGAATCGCCGGATGGCCTGCATCTCGCCCTGTTGGATCAAGTCGTCCAGCTGGGCCATCGCGGCTATCAGCTTGGTTCGAAGCAGCATGACCATCACCGCCACCCCCGCATTACCCATTGCGAAAGCGGGGCGGCTTGACAACGCGTAGCTGATGGCCGCGCCGGTGGCTGCGAAGAATGCCGCCTTGTAGTAGATGTCGAAGAAGCTGCGCACGAAGCGGGCATCCAGGGCCGTGTCGTGCTTGAGGACCAGCAGCGGCAAGCCCCCCATCAGGAAATAGGCCGTGGTCACCATCAGAACCACGGTGAAGAACAGAGCAGCAAAGGTGGGGAACATGTCGCGTCCTTTCCGCGTCCTATCTCAAGCGGCCACATTCACGATCGTGGCTTGCATCAGGGCGATGACCTTGTGTGCGCCCGCAAGCCCGCTGCGGAAGGCGCGAACCTCGCCCGTGCATACGGTCAGCAGCCGCCCTGCGTTCTGCACCTTGCCAATGGCCAGGAAGTGCTCGCCGATGCCCGGGCGCATCAGGTTGATCTTGAACTCGGCGGTCACCACCTCCATGCCGGCCGGTGCCTGCGTCAGCGCCGCGTACCCGCAGGCACTGTCCACGATGCTGGTGATGGCACCGGCGTGCAGGTAGCCCAGTTGCTGCGACAGGTGCCTGGAAAAGGGCAGCGCGATGTGGACCTCGCCGGCCTGCACGAGGGCAAGCCGGGCGCCCACGGTGGTCATCAGGCCTTGCGCGTCGAAACTGCGCTGAATGCGCTCATGCAGGTCGTGGTTCATGCGGCGCTCGGCAGTACGGGGGGCGTCGGGGATTGATCGCAGGGCTCAGGAAAGTGCTCGAGGATCTCGTCGCCGTGCCCATCAAACCGGCCCGTGGAGCGCCAGCCCAGGTACCGGTAAAAGCCCCAGGAGCGGCTCGTCGGGTCATCTGAGCACCCGAGGAACAGACGCTTGTGGCCCAGGGCGGCCAGATCCCGCGACATGCGGCCCAGCAACTCCTTGCCGATGCCCCGCCCCTCGAAAGCCGGCAACAGGGCCAGCACGACGATTTCGCCTTCGCTGCGCGACCCGAAGCAGTAGCCCACCATTCGCCCCTCGCTGCTGCAGATGTGGCCCGGCAGTTCCCCGCGCCGGATGTCCTCGCCCCAGGTCTGCTCGGTGATGCCCAAGGCCTGCAGGCGTTCGGGTGACACCGCGTTCTCCCGGGTCTGCCCGCGCAGGGCCACGCATTGCGCGGCGTCTTCGGGGCGCGCGGCCCGGTACTCCGGCGGCCCCGCGACCCCCAGGCCCTGGGACGGCTCTGCGTTCATCTGGTTCCAAGCCTTGCTCAAGAGGTCACCTGTCTGACTCCGTTTGGGCTTGGCAGAACGCTCAGGCGCCGGCCACGCTGCCGAGTCACGCTGCCAAGTCACGCTGCCAAGTCACGCTGCCAAGTGCTCAGTATGCGGCCACCCCCAGGCCCCCGGGCCGGACCAGGCTTCAAGCCCCGCCGGCCCCAGGCCGCAGAGCCCTGACCTCGGCCATCCTGCTGATGGCCTGGCACTGGAGCCGCATGACGGGCACGGACGCTTGCGCCGGGCAAGGGCCGGCGCTGCCCGAGCGCCTGGGCCGCCTGCGCCTGGACGAGACCTGGCCGCGCCGCTGCCTGCACGGGCCGGCCTGGCTGTACACCACCGCCGGCCGTTGCCTGCGCGTCCGCTGGACGGGGCTGTGCCATCTGCGCACAGGCCCCTGGTGTGGGAAGCCTTCCTGACCGTTCGCACCTGGCTGGGTCTGGGATCCTGAGACGCAGCCACCGGAGCCATGGGGCCAACGAACCACCCAGCCGGTCCCGCACAGGCGCTCAGCAGGCCACCGCGTTGAAGCCCTGCGCACTCAGCGCCTCGATCACGGCCTGCACGTGCGCGTGGTTGCGCGTCTGCAGCACGAGTTCGATCTCCACCTGCTGAAGAGGCAGCGCCGAGAAGGCGCGCTGGTGGTGGACTTCCTCGATGTTGGCACCACAGCGCGCCACCGCAGCGGTCAACTCTGCGAGCACCCCGGGCGCGTCGCGCCCTTCCACCCGCACGCGCGCCAGCCGCCCTGCGCGCACCATGCCGCGGCCGATGAGGGCCTGCAGGCGCAGCGGGTCGATGTTGCCGCCGCACAGCACCAGCCCGACATTTCTGCCCGCCATCGAGGCGGGCGCCTTCAAGAGCGCCGCCAGGCCGGCGGCGCCCGCGCCTTCGACGACCGTCTTCTCGATCTCCAGCAGCATCAGGATGGCCTGCTCGATATCCCCCTCGTCCACGAGCATCCACTCGTCCACCAGCGCCGCGGCGATGGCGCGCGTGAGCCGGCCCGCACGGCCCACGGCAATGCCTTCGGCGATGGAGCTCGTGCCGATGGGGTGCGCGCTGCCGGTGACGGCGTTGACCATGGAGGCGAAGCGTGCGCTTTGCACGCCCACGATGCGGATGTCCGGCCGCAAGGCCCGCGCCACGGTGGCCATGCCCGACAGCAAACCGCCGCCGCCCACCGCCACCACCAGGGTGTCGATGTCCGGCTGCGCCTGCAACATCTCAAGCGCCACGGTGCCCTGCCCGGCCATGACATCTGCGTCATCGAAGGGGTGGACGAAGACCAGGCCCTGGTCCGCAGCCACCTCCATCGCGCGCTCGTGGGCCTCGTCGAAGGTCCGTCCGTGCAGCAGCACTTCGGCCCCGAACCCGCGTGTGCGCTCCACCTTCACGGTAGGGGTGAGTTCGGGCATGACGATCACCGCGCGCAGCCCCAGGCGCTGCGCATGGTGGGCCAGCCCCTGGGCGTGGTTGCCGGCCGAAGCCGCGATCACGCCGCGGACCGGCTGGCCGGAAGCCATCAGGCGCGCCAGCTTGTTCAGCGCGCCGCGCTCCTTGAAGGAGGCGGTGAACTGCAGGTTCTCGAACTTCAGGAAGACACGCGCGCCCAGGATCTGGCCCAGGGTGCGGCTTTCCAGGCATGGGGTGTCCAGCACCTGGCCCGCCAGAAGCTCTGCGGCGGCCTGCACATCCTGCAGGGTGAGGGTGGGTGTTGTCATCCGGTTGATCGCAGTCGTGGCCAGGGACGAGTTTCAGGCCATCGCCATCAGGCTGGGATTGCCCCCGGCCGCAGCCGTGTTGATGCTGACCGAACGTTCCACCACCAGGCGCTCCAGGGGCACGGCCGGGTCGCCGGGGGCCAGGCGCTCCACGCCGACCACCGGCCCCTCGCGCCGGGAGAGCACCTGCTGCGCGGCGATGAGCTCTTCGGGCGAGCCATGCAGCAGGACGGCGTCAAAGGGCGTGCCCTCAGCGGCCCAGTCGTCCACCAGGCTCACCCGGGCCTGAACCTCGGGCGGCAGGCGTCGCCAATGCGCCTGGGCCTGGACGGGCCAGACCGCGCGGCTGCCCACCAAGAGCACCGCGTCCAGCTGCCGCTGGCGGTCTTCGTCATCGGCGGCCAGGCACAGCACGCCGGCGCGGGGCACCAGGCGGTACAGGTTGCGCTCGCCCGTCGGGCCGGGCAGGGGCGCGCTCGCCACGCGTCGCACACGGCTCAGCACGTCCGGCGGCGCCTGCGAGAGCAGCCGGTACAGGTACAGCGGGCCGCCGGCCTTGGGGCCGGTGCCCGACAGACCCTCGCCGCCAAAGGGCTGCACGCCCACCACGGCGCCCACCATGGAGCGGTTGACGTAGAGGTTGCCCACGTGTGCCGCGTCGGCTACCTGGGCGATGGTCTCGTCGATGCGGGTGTGCAGGCCCAGGGTGAGCCCGTAGCCTGTGGCGTTGATCTGCCGAAGCAGCCCGGGCAGGTCGTCACCCGGGTAACGCAGGACGTGCAGCACCGGGCCGAAGACCTCGCGCTGGAGTTCGTCCATGGCGTCGATCTCGATCACCGTGGGCAGCACGAAGTGGCCTTGCGCCAGCGGCTGCTCAGACGGCGCGCAGATCTGGTGGACGCGGCGGCCCCGGGCGCGCATCGCCTCGACATGGGCTTCGATCACGGCCTGCGCCTGGCCGTCGATGACCGGGCCCACGTCCGTGCTCAAGCGCTGCGGGCAGCCCACGCGCAGCTGCGCCGTCGCGCCCAGCAGCACCTGCAGCACCCGATCGGCCGCCTCTTCTTGCACGCACAGCACCCGCAGCGCCGAGCACCGCTGGCCGGCGCTGTCGAAGGCCGAGGTCAGCACATCGGCCACCACCTGCTCGGCCAGCGCGGATGAGTCCACGATCATCGCGTTCTGGCCGCCGGTCTCGGCCACCAGCGCAATGGCCCGGCCCGTGGCGCCCACCCGGCCGGCCAGGGCGCGCTGCAGCGTACGCGCCACCTCGGTGGAGCCGGTGAACAGCACGCCCTGGATGCGCGCGTCCGCCACCAGCAGGGCGCCCACCACCTCGCCCCGCCCCGGCAGCAACTGCAGCGCGCCGCGCGGCACACCCGCTGCCCACAGGGCGCGCACGGCCTGCGCCGCCACCAGGGGGGTCTGCTCGGCGGGTTTGGCCAGCACCACGTTGCCGGCGGCCAGCGCCGCAGCCACCTGCCCGACGAAGATGGCCAGCGGAAAGTTCCAGGGGCTGATGCAGGCCACCGGGCCCAGCGGCCGGTGCGTGGCGGGGTCGAAGCCCGCACGCAGTTGCTGCGCGTCGTAGCGCAGGAAGTCCACCGCCTCGCGCACCTCGCTCACGGCATTGGCGACGGTCTTGCCGGCCTCGCGCATCAGCAGCGCCATGAGGCCGGGCATGTCGGCCTGCAGCAGGTCCGCCGCAGCGTCCAGGATGCGCGCCCGCGCTTCGGGCGGGGTCAGGGCCCAGGGCTCGGCGCTGCACTGCGCCTGCACCAGCGCCGCCTCGATTTCCCCGGAGGTGCAGGCGCGGCTGTAACCCACCGTGTCGCGGTGGTCGGCGGGGTTGGTGATCGGCTCGAGATCGCCTGGCGGGGTGTCGAAGGCCAGCAAGGGCCCGCCCTGTGGCCTGTCCTGGGGGGGCACCAGGGCCTGGGCATGGAGCACCTGCGCCAGCGCCAGGAGCTGCTGCTCGTCGGCCAGGTCCAGCCCTTGCGAGTTGCGCCGCCCCGGGCCGTACAGCGCCCCGGGCAGCGGCAGGGCCGGGTGCGGAAGCGCGGTGGCGCCCTCGGCGCGCGCCGTCTCGTCGATCAGCGCCACCGGGTCGCGCACCAGGGTGTGCAGGGCCAGCCCGGGGTCGGCCACGCGGTGGACGAAGGAGGTGTTGGCGCCGTTTTCCAGCAGCCGGCGCACCAGGTAGGCCAGCAGCGTCTCGTGCGTGCCCACGGGCGCATAGATGCGGCAGGGGCGACCGAGCCCGCCCTGCGCCACCGGGCCCACCACCTGCTCGTACAGCGGCTCGCCCATGCCGTGCAGGCATTGGAATTCGTACTGCTGCTCGGTGTAGCGCTGCGGGTCGGCCATCTCGTGGATGGCTGCCAGGGTGTGCGCGTTGTGGGTGGCGAACTGCGGGTACACCGCATCGGGCGCGGCCAGCAGCCGGCGTGCACAGGCCAGGTAGGCGGCGTCGGTGTGGGGCTTGCGGGTGTAGACGGGGTAGTCAGCCAGGCCGTCCACCTGCGCGCGCTTGATCTCGCTGTCCCAGTAGGCGCCCTTGACCAGGCGCACCATCAGCCGGCGCTGGCTGCGGCGTGCCAGGTCGATCAGGTGGTCGATGACCTGCGGGCAGCGCTTCTGGTAGGCCTGGACCACGAAGCCCAGGCCCTGCCAGCCCCGCAACTCGGGCGCCAGTGCCAGACGGTCCAGCAGGTCGAGCGAGATCTCCAGTCGGTCGGCCTCCTCGGCGTCGATGTTCAGGCCGATGTCGTGCCGCTGTGCTTGGGCGCACAGGTGCAGCAGCGCGGGGTAGAGCTCGGCCATGGCGCGGTCGTGCTGCGCGCGGCTGTAGCGTGGGTGCAGGGCCGAGAGTTTGATGGAGATGCCCGGCCCGCCGCAGACGCCACGGCCCGCGCTGGCCAGGCCGATGGCGTGGATGGCGGTCTCGTAGTCCTGCAGGTAGCGCTGCGCATCGGCCGCGGTCATGGCCGCCTCGCCCAGCATGTCGAAGGAGTGTCTGAAGCCTTGGCGCTCCTGCGCCTTTGCATGGCGCAAGGCCTCGCCGATGTCGCGGCCGCAGACGAATTGCTCGCCCATCATCCGCATCGCCAGGTCCACAGCCTGGCGGATCAGCGGCTCACCGGCCCGCTGCATCAGGCGGCCGAGGGCGGCCGACAGGCCCGGCGCGCTTTGGGGGGCGGGTTTGGTGGCCACCAGTTTGCCGGTGATCAGCAAGCCCCAGGTGGCCGCATTCACGAACAGCGAGCCGCTCTTGCCCAGGTGCTCTGACCAGCGGCCCGGCGCGATCTTGTCGCGGATCAGGCGGTCGCGGGTGGCCGCGTCGGGGATGCGCAGCAGCGCCTCGGCCAGGCACATGAGCGCCACCCCTTCCTGCGAGGACAGGTCGTAGGCCTGCAGCAGGCTCTGCACCCGTCCCGCACGGCCGGGCGTGGCGTGGCGCGCGCGCAGCCCCTGGGCCAGGCGCAGGGCCAGGGCCTGGGTGCGCTGCGCCACCTCGGGCGGCAGCCGGGCGTCAGGCAGCAAGGCCGCCACCGCCAGGTGCTCGGGCCGACGCGTGGCCGCCGTGATCGCGCGCCGCAGCGGGGTCTGTGCCAGGGCCGAGGGTTCGCAGAAAGGCAGAGGCACATTGGGGAGCATGGAAGACCCTCATCAGCGTGAAGGACTCGATGATCCTGAATCTCCATAGAGAATTACTCTGTATTGACAGAAGATCTTGGAGAAAAAATTTAGCCTATGGACGACGCACCCGAACTCGATCGCATCGACCGGCGCATCCTGGCGCAGCTGCAGGACGATGGCCGCATCTCCAACCTCAAGCTGGCCGAGGTGGTATCGCTGTCGCCCACCGCCGTGCTGGCGCGGGTGCAGCGGCTCACCCGTGAGGGTTTCATCCAGGGCTACCAGGCCATCCTCGACCCCCGGCGTCTGGGTGCCGGCATGCTGGTGTTCGTCGAGGTGCTGCTCGACCGCACCACCCCCAACGTCTTCGAGCAATTCCGCGCGGCGGCGCAGGTGCACCCCCCCATCCTGGAGTGCCACATGGTGGCCGGGGGCTTTGACTACCTGCTCAAGATCCGCGTGGCCGACATGCAGGCCTACCGCCTCTTTGCCGGCAGCGTGCTGTGGCAGTTGCCCGGCGTGCGCGAGACCCGCACCTACGCTGTCATGGAAGAGGTGAAGAGCTCGGGCAAGCTGCCGATTGCGATGTGAGCGGGGGCAGCGGGTGGACGGGGCGAACGGCCCCCGAACCACCTGATGGCCCGAGGGAGGCGGCTCACGATCGAGGTCAGGCCTTGGACCTCACCATCCGCGAGCCCCATGCCAGCAACGCACAGGCCAGCACCACCACGCCCAGCGCCCAGGTGAGGGAGCTGCCGGTGGCAATGGCGCCGATGAGCGGGGGCCCGAGCATGAAGCCGCTGTAGCCCACCGAGGTGACCGAGGCAATGGCCGCGGCGGGGCTCACGCCGGGCACGCGCGTGGCGGCGCTGAAGAGGATGGGCGCCACTGGCGCCAGCCCGGCACCCACGACCGCAAAACCCACCCAGGCCACCACGGGGTGGGCGCTGAGCAGAAC
Organism: Betaproteobacteria bacterium; assembly: GCA_037127635.1. Lineage (GTDB taxonomy): Bacteria > Pseudomonadota > Gammaproteobacteria > Burkholderiales > Burkholderiaceae_C > Rubrivivax. The sequence continues at coordinate 25,970 of JBAXYD010000043.1, forward strand.
CACGGCCATGGCCGCGGCCGCGAGCGTGGCGCCCCAGCGCAGCAGGGTGGCTTCCTCGAAACGTGAGCGAAGGGCATCTCCCCCGAAGCGCGACAGCGCCATGGACGCCGAAAACACTGCATAGCCCAGCGCTGCCTGCGACTGCGGCTGGCCCAGCTCCTGCTGCAGGTACAGAACGCACCAGTCGTACATCGCTCCCTCGGCCGTCATGCCGGCCAGGATCAACAGGCCGATCACCAGCAGCGGGCCGCGCGGCCAGGCGAAGTGCGCCTGCTGGGCCGGCCGCAGCACGCCGGGCTGCCCTTCGCCTTGCGCATGGTCCTGCCTCAGCTCCCGCTCCTGCCCCGGCTCATGCCCCTGGTCATGCCCCTGGCCCGGCAACATCCCGCGCGCGGCCACCAGCGCCACCAGCCCCACCCCCAGGCCCAGCCCCCACAGCTGCACTGCGGGGGCGATGCCCACCCCCAGCAAGGCGGCCACGGCGCCGGCGCCCAGCATGCCGCCCACGCTGAACATGCCGTGAAGCTGGCTCATGACCGGCCGCCCGCCCAGGCGCTCCAGCATCGTGCCCTCGGTGTTGAGGGCCACGTCGAACAGGCTCATGCAGGCGCCCAGCACCAGGACTTGCAGCAACAGCAGGGGCAGCCCCTGAAAGGCCAGCACGCTGCCCAGCAGGCACCCACCCAGGACGGCGGCCCCCGCAGCGGTGCGTCGCGCGCCCAGCCGAGCCACCACGCGGCCGGCCGTGAACAGCGAGGACACGGCCCCCAGCGCCGCGGCCAGCAGCACCGCGGACAGGCTGCCGTCGCTCAGGTCATGGTGCGCCTTGATGGCGGGGATGTGCGCACCCCAGGCGCCCATCAGCACGCCCAGTACCAGGAATTGCAGCCGAGTGGCCCCGCGCGAGCGGGTCAGCGCGGCAGGGTCGAGGAGGGGCATCTGCGGTTGCCAGGCGCTCAGGCCCGGCGCAGCGCGTCAGCGGTCATCTCCACGAACTTGCCGGTATGCGCCGGGTCCAGCCAGCGCGTGACCACCACGGCGCCCAGGTCCGGGTCCATCCACACCAGGTGGCCGCCCGCCCCCAGCATGAAGATCGCGCGGTTGGAGGCTCCAGGGTACGCAAGACCGTCCCGGTTCAGCCACACCAGCCAGCCGTAGAAGGGCGCCAGCTCACAGGGTGTGCCCATGCGCTGCATCCAGCCGGCGGGCAGCAACTCGCGGCCCTGGTGGCGGCCGTCTGCCAGCAGCAGTTGCCCCACGCGGGCCTGGTCGCGCGCGCTGATGGACACGCCGCCGCCCCAGTGCGTGCCACCGGGCACGCTGGGCAGACGCTGGCCGTCCAGGGTGACGAAGACGTCGTCATAGCCCTCCCAGCGGAAGGCGTCCTGCGCGCCCAGGGGCTGCAGGATCTCCTCGCGGAACACCGTCTCCAGCGGGCGGCGGAACAGGTACAGCAACGCCAGCGACAACTGGTTGATGCGCACATCGTTGTATTCCCAGTAGGTGCCCGGTGCCTGCAATGGGCGGGCGCCGCCCTTGGGGCCGGCGGCGGGGCGCGGGTCCTGCCCCACCTTGCGCCAGCGGTCGGCCTGCTCGGACAGTCCGAAGCACGAGCCTTCCCACTCGCTGGTCTGCTCCAGCAGGTGGCGCCAGGTGATGGCGGCGTTGTGCGGGCTGTCAAAGCCGATGCCTGGCAGCTGGGACGCGACTGTGGCGTCCACGTCCGGCAGCAGACCGCGCCCATGGGCCACGCCCGCCAGCAGGCACAGATAGGTCTTGGCCACGCTAAAGGTCTGGTCGGAGCGGGCAGGCTCGCCCCAGGCCGCCAGTTCCTGGCCGTGTTGCCACACCACGCCACCCACCGGGCCGCGCGGGTACACCGGGCCCAGCAGCCGGTTCCACGGCGGCGGGTCCTCGATGTGGACGCCAAAGCGCTGCGGCTCGGCGATCGGGTCGCGCGCCCAGGGGGTCTCGTGGGCGCAGGCGAAAGTGATGGCCTCTTGCAGGGGTGAGGATGAGGGCGATGTCATGAGTGCAGTCTTTGGAGCCTGTTCAGCTGGGCAGGTTCACGCGGGGCAACAGCCCGAGCTTGTCCGCGCGGCGTGCAAACCGGCGGTCGTCGAAGCTGGCCATGTGGCTGCACGCCACGTAGCTGGCGTGGTGGAGTGCGTCGGCGAAGTCCAGCCCCGCTTCCATATTCCGCAAGGCCCGCTCCACGGCTGGACGGTCCTCGACCGTGATCTGCGCAAGGCTCAACAAGTGGCTCAGTACTGAGGCCACCTCTGCGGGCTCGAAACCGTAGTAACCCCTGAGCACCCACTCCAACTCCAGCACCACGGTCTTGCAGACCATCAGGGTCTGTCCAGACTCGATCAGGCGCCGCGCGGCGAGCCGCTGCTTTCCGGCCTGCGGGTCTGCCGCGTCCTCGACGTAGTACCGAGCCAGGACGTTGGTATCCAGGCCGATCACGTTCGCAGGAGAGAAGCCGCATCGAAGTCGGCTGGCACGGCCTTGCGGCGGCTCTTGAGCATGCCGAATCCCGACCCTGGCGCTGCCGCCGGCTCCACGGGCGAACCGCTCAAACGCATCTCGACGTGATCGCCGACGAGCTCGAAGCGGATGCGGCTGCCCTGACGGATGCCCAGTTGCTGCCGGAGTGCCTTGGGGATGGTGACCTGTCCCTTGCTGGTAACCGAGGTGATGTCCATGACTGCAGGATTTGGTAATACCTAGGTAATACTAACATTGCTCCAAGGCCGATGGTGTGTGTGGTGTGTGTGAGAACCCAAGCTTGTACCTGCCGCAGTACGGGGTGCGCTGGTGCCCACCGTGTCGCTACCACCCCCACCCCGGCAGACGCAGCCGCGCATCGTTCACGTCGACGCCGAAGCCCAGGCCCAGCAGCTGCAGCTCCAGTCCTTCCTCCCGGGCCAGGGTGGCACCGGCCAGGCCCCACAGCGACACCTGCCAGCCGGTGCCGCTGGGCGCGCGGGCCAGCAGCGTGGTGGGGCCCAGCCAGTCCTTGCCGATGGCCGTGGGCGGCAGGTCCAGCCTGAGTTCGGGCACCTCGCGCGCCACCCAGGCCACGAAGGTGTTGCTGTTCGGCCCGGGCCAGGCGCGGTACTCGTTGGGCCAGGGGTAGCGCTGCACGGCCGCAGCGATGCGCTCGATCATGGCCTGCGCCGCCGGCCCCCGGTGCTCGGCCAGCAGTTGCGGCACGGCGCCGTACCAGTGCCGGTCGGGCTCGGCGCCATCGGTGGTCACCAGGGCGGTGCCGCCGCGCATGGCGCGCCAGCCGATCACCTGGTACGTGGTGTAAGACGAAGCACCTTCGGGCTTGACCGCAATCCAGGGGTGGATGGCGAAAGCACCGCGCCAGCGCGCGGCCCGTGCCCCGTAGACCTGCACCACCGCGCCATGCTCGGTGGCCGGATCGGGCGCGAGGCCTGTGCGGTCCTGTCGCTTGGCGTACCACGGCGTGCTCAGGTCCACCTCGCCAGAGGCCATCACCGACAACGGGCCGGCCAGCAGCGCTGCCACCAGCCCGCACAAGCCCCCCAGAGCCCACAGGGTCGTTCTGCCCGCCGAAGAGGCCGTTGCGGCCGCCGCACGGCGGCAGCGGACGCTGACCCTCAAGCCGGCACCACCAGCACGTGGCGGGACTGCCAACGCAGGCCCCCGTCGCGGGCCCGCTGCTGGGCTGGCACGGGCTGCAGCTTCATCGCCAGCGCCGCCCGCTCAGCGGCGGACAGCCGGCGCCAGAGGAAGTCACCGGCGTTGCCCGGATCGCCGTCGACGAACAACTGCGAAGTGATCTCGCCGAAGCTCGGATGGCGCAGCTTGACGTGGATGTGCGGCGTGCGACCGGCGTAAAGCGCGGGGCGGATGGTGCGAAAGCTCACCGCGCCTTGGGCCCCAGCGCGCGCCTCGCCATAGCCCTGGAAGCCCTCGTCCACCTCAGCCGGTTGGGCGCCGTCGCGCGGGTGCCGGTAGCGGCCCCAGGTGTCGCATTGCCAGATCTCCACCACGGCGCCGTCCAGCGCGCGGCCTCGTGTGTCGCGCACCTGCAGTTCCAGGCCCAGCGGCTCGCCTTCGGCCACGCGCTCACGCCCGCCACGCGTCACACGCGTCAGGTCGGCGTCCCAGTCACCCGCAAATGGCCCGCGTGCACGCCAGGCCGGCGGCGGATAGAACGGCCCTTCGGTCATGGGCGGCAAGGGGGTGGCGTTGCCGGCAGCCCGTGCCACGCTCGGGGCAGCCACGGCGGCGGCGGCGCTCAGCAGCAGGGTGCGGCGGTGCAGTCGTGCAGGGATGCGGAACATGCCGCGGATTGAAGCATCTCTCGGCAGGCCCATCGGGCGGGATGGTCTCGGCCTCACCTGTGCCGCCCGTCCCTGCTTCCAGACCGACCCTGGGCGGAGCCGTTCTGTTATCAGTTTGTGATGAGGAGACATGACGCAGCGAGACTCATCTATCGACACCCTGCTGGACTTGAACGGTCAGGTGCTGGTGATTGACGAAGCGGGGTACTGGATGAAGTTCGTGATGCACGAGGTGCCGGCAAGCGCCAGCAAGCCTCACGGCCTGGACTACTCGCTCACCCTGCATGGGGTGGAAGGTGATCACTTGGTGGGTTTTGACAACGCCCATCCGGTGGCGGGGCAGCACAGGGGAACGGGGCACGACCACAAGCATCGGTTGCGCACGGTGAGGCCTTATGAGCATCCCAGGCCTATGCTCGAGCCCGGCGTTCGCGAAGAAACCGTTCGGGCTGAGCTCGTCGAAGCCCTCGCGCGCACTTCGACGGGCTCAGTGCGAACGGCTTCTTAGGGTCGTGCCGCATACGTCACGGTGGACGGTCACCGGAGCGCCTCCGCTCACCCCGCCACGTTCTCAATCAACGTCGCCATCCCCATCCCCGAGCCCAGGCACATGCTGATGACGGCGTAGCGCCCGCCCGTGTCGGCCAGGTGGTGCATGGCGGTCATGGTCATGCGCAGGCCGGTGGCGCCGGGGGGGTGGCCGATGCTGATGCCGCCGCCGTAGAGGTTGGTGCGTTCGCGGGAGATGCCCATTTCGCGCTCGGCGTGCAGGTTCACCACGGCGAAGGCCTCGTTGATCTCCCAGTAGTCGATGTCGGCCACCTTCAGGCCGGTGCGCTGCAGCAGCCTGGCGATGGCCGGTACCGGCCCCGCGCCCATGATCTCCGGGGCCACGCCCACCACGGCCCAGTCCACCAGACGCGCCTGCACCGGGATGCCGTGGTCCAGCGCCGCGCGGCGGCTGGCCACCAGCAAGGCCGCGGCGCCGTCGGTCACGCCGCTGGAGTTGCCTGCGGTCACCTGGCCTTGGCCGTCGTGGCGGAAGGCGGGCTTGAGCGAGGCCAGCTTCTCGGCCGTGATCTGCGGGCGGGGGAACTCGTCGTGCTCGAACAGACGCGTGGCGGGCTGGCCATCGGCGCCCTTGCGAGCGCCAGGGTCCGGCACCGCGAGGGGTGCGATCTGCCGTGAGAGGAAGCCGCTGGTACGGCCGGCGCCGGCGCGTTGCTGGCTCATCAGGCCCCAGGCGTCCATGTCCTCGCGCCGGTAGCCGAAGCGCGCGGTCAGGTTCTCGGCGGTGTCGCCCATCAGTTCCTTGGTGAAGGGGCAGCGGTAGATGTAGTCCAGCCCGTCCACCAGCGTGGTGGGGCCGCGGCCAGCGCCCCAGCGCGTGCTGTGCGAGAGGTAGGGCACGCGCGAGTAGTTCTCGCCGCCGGCGGCCACCGCGATCTGACTGTGGTCCGACATGATTTGCTGCGCCGCGCTGACGATGGCCTGCGAGCCCGTGCCGCAGGCGCGCACCACGCCGAGTGCGGAACTGTCTTCGGGCAGGCCGGCCAGCAGGGCGATCTTGCGGCTGACGAACAGGCCGTCGTGGTCCACGGGCGCGGTGTTGCCGAACACCAGATGGTCCACCTTCGCAGCGTCCAGCCCCGCGCGCGACAGGCAGGCCTGGACCACGTGCACGCCCATCTGGTGCAGGGGCACATCGCGAAAGGACTTTCCGAAGTCGCCAAAGGGCGTGCGGGCGCCCGAGCTGAGGATGATGTCGTGGTCTGTCACGGTCGGGGTCTTTCTTTGGGGCGGTCTTGAGGGTTCGAGGTTTCGGTGTGGGTGAGGCCCCTTCGACAGGCTCAGGACAGGCCCTTCGACAGGCTCAGGACAGGCCCTTCGACAGGCTCAGGGCGAACGGATGCGGTTAGGGCGCCTGCACCTACTGGGGCTTACCAGTATAGGCAGCCGGCCCAGAAAACAAAACAATCGTTTGGGTAGTGAGAGCACCCCCAACGGCCGGGCCTTGCCCGTCCCGGCCTCCCTCGGGGGCGCAAGAAAACTTGGGAGCGGCCCGGCGTTTTCTTGAGAGGTCCCCCGCGCACATGAGCACCATCGACTGGCACCCCGAAGACCCGGCCACGTTGGCAGACCCCTATCCCGTCTTCACGCGACTGCGCGACGAGGACCCGTGCCACTGGAGTCCGCGCCTGAAGAGCTGGGTGTTGACGCGCTACGACGACGTCAAGGCCGTGTGCCTGGACAAGGAGCGTCTGTCGTCGGACCGGCTGCGCCCCTTCTTCGCCTCACTGCCGCCGCCGCAGGCCGAGCAGATCGCGCAGATCATCCGATATCTCTCGCAGTGGATGGTGTTCAAGGATCCGCCAGACCACACCCGGCTGCGCCGCCTGACCAGCCGCGTTTTCCACGCCAAGTCCATGCAGGCGATGCGGCCGCAGGTGGAGGACATCGCCACTTGGTTGATGGACGGCATTGGCGCGCGCACCGAGTTCGACTTCATCACCGACTTCGCCGGCCCGCTGCCCTGCCTGGTGATCATGGCCCTGCTGGGCGTGGAGCGCCAGGAACTGGCCCGCGTCAAGCGCATGAGCGACGACATGGCCTTGTTCATCGGCTCGTCGCGAACCTCGCCCGAGAAGTACGACACCGCCGAGGCCGCCACGCACGAGATGGCCGGTTTCTTCCGCGAACTGATCGAGGACCGCCGGCGCACGCCGCGTGCCGACCTGATGAGCGAGCTGGTGCACCTGCAGGACGACGATGGCGACCGCCTCACCGAGGACGAGCTCGTGGCCACCTGCATCCTGCTGCTGTTTGCCGGGCACGAGACCACCACCAACCACATCGCCAACGGCATGCTGGCGCTGATGCGCTTCCCCGACCAGATGGCGCGGCTTCAGGCCGACCCTGCTCTGGCCAATGACGCGGTGGAGGAACTGCTGCGTTACGACGGCCCCTCGGGCGCGCAGGTGCGTGTCGTCAGCCAGACGCACGAGCTGCACGGCAAGACGCTGGAAGCCGGCCAGCGCGTGTTCATCATGCTCAACGCGGCCAACCGCGACCCGCGCGCCTACCCCGACCCCGACCGCGTGGACCTGGAGCGCGACGGCCCGCCGCATCTCACCTTCGGCTTCGGCATCCACATCTGCCTGGGCTTCCCGCTGGCGCGCACCGAGGGGCAGGTGGCGTTTCCAGCCCTGCTGCGCCGGTACCGCACGATCGAACCCATGACCGCATCACCGCCGTGGATCAATTCGCTGGTGTTTCGGGGAATGACCTCATTGCCGGTGCGCGTGCGCCACGCTTGAATGCGTGCATATCCTTGTACCCTGCTGAGCCCATCTGCCGCCCGCCCGCATTGCCCGCGTCCAGACCCTTCGAGATGACCGCCGCCGCCGCCCTCGCCCCTCATGCCCTGACGCCCAGCGCCGGTTCGCCGGCTGCCGCGCCTGCACCGCTGCTGCGCGCCGAAAGGGTGTACCTGGGCTTTGGCGGCATCCAGGCGCTCGCCGGGGTATCTCTGGACGTGCGTCCGGGCGAGATCACGGCCGTGATCGGGCCCAACGGCGCGGGCAAGACCAGCCTGTTCAACACCCTGTCGGGCTTCTACCGGCCGCAGCGCGGGCGCGTGCTGCTGGAAGGGCGTGACCTCACTGGCATCAGTGCCGACCGTCGTGCCGCCCTGGGCCTGGCGCGCACCTTCCAGAACGTGGCGCTGTTTCGCGGCATGTCGGTGCTGGACAACATCAAGCTCGGCGGCCACACCCGGCTGCATGCCAACCCGCTGACTGCGCTGTGGTACCGCGGCCCGGCGCAGCGCGAGGAGATGGCATTACGCCGCGAGATCGAGCGCGACGTGATCGATTTCCTCGAGATCGACCACATCCGCCACCTGCCGGTGGCCGGCCTGGCCTACGGATTGCAAAAGCGCGTGGAACTGGCCCGCGCCCTGGCCATGCGCCCCAAGGTGCTGATGCTGGACGAACCCGTGGCCGGCATGAACCGCGAGGAAACCGAGGACATGGCGCGCTTCATCCTGGACATCCAGGAAGAGCGTGGCATCACCGTGCTGCTGATCGAGCACGACATGGGCCTGGTGATGGACATCTCGCACCATGTGGTGGTGCTGAACTTCG
>JBAXYD010000044.1:0-34205 GCA_037127635.1 Betaproteobacteria bacterium
GGCGTGTGCTGATCCCGGGCGCCGCGCCCGAGATCGCCGAGACGCTGCGCATGGTGCTGGGCTGGGCCTGGACCTACGTGATCGTGGCCGAGCTGATAGGCGCGTCCAGCGGCATCGGCCACATGATCACCGACAGCCAGGCGCTGCTGGCCACCGACCAGATCATCTTCGGCATCATCGTCATCGGCGTCATCGGTCTGGCCAGCGACCTGTTTTTCAAGGCCGTGAACCGCCGGCTTTTTCCCTGGGCAAGGCTATGAGCCCCCAAGCTCGCGTTCGCTCGCTACCCCCCGAGGGGGCCGTTCGCCGACGGCCCGGCAGAGCCGGTTCCGTGACTCTGGCTTGGCTGGAGTGTGTCCGTTGACCATCTTGGAGATCCGCGGCGTCGAGCGCCGCTTCGACGGCGCCGGGGGTGGCACGCTGGCCCTGCAGTCCACCGACCTGGACGTGGCCGAGAACGACTTCGTCACCATCCTCGGGCCCAGCGGCTGCGGCAAGAGCACGCTGCTGCGCATCGTGGCCGGGCTGGACCACCCCACGGCCGGTGAGGTGCAGCTGGACGGCCAGCGCATCGAAGGCCCCGGCGCCGACCGCGGCATGGTGTTCCAGAGCTACACGCTGTTCCCCTGGCTGAACGTGCTGGACAACGTGTGCTTCGGCCTGCGCGAACGCGGCATGCCGCGCGCGCAGCAACTCGAGATCGCGCACGGCTTTATCGCGAAGGTGGGCTTGACGGGCTTTGAGCAGCACTACCCCAAGCAACTCTCGGGCGGCATGCAGCAGCGCACGGCGATTGCCCGGGCGCTGGCCAACGGGCCGCGCATCCTGCTGATGGACGAGCCCTTCGGCGCGCTGGACCACCAGACGCGAGAGCTGATGCAGGAATTGCTGCTGGAGATTTGGGAGGCCGAGCGCAAGACCGTGCTGTTCGTCACCCATGACATCGACGAGTCCGTGTTCATGGCCAGCCGCACGGTGGTGATGAGCGCGCGCCCGGGCCGCATCAAGCTCGACCGCCCCGTGGACCTGCCGCACCCACGGCACTACTCGATGAAGACCACCCCGGCCTTCGCCGCGCTCAAGGAAGAGCTCACCGAGTGCGTGCGCGCCGAGGTGCTGGCCGCGCAGCGGGCGCAGCAGCAGCGGTAGGCTGGACCGACGGCGTCGGGATCGCGCCCCTGCGATTGGGCTCCCGCATGGGCGTGGGCTGATGCAGGAAACCTGACTTCACGGCGTCACGACACCCAAGCCGGCAGCCCGGGCTGCGTTGGCTAGCGCCGCGTCCTGCGTGGCGATGGGCGCGCCTCTGCGCAAGGCCACATCCAGGTACACGGCATCGTAAGCGGTGAGGTCATGGCGCAATGCCAAGTCCAACAACTGTGGTGCGGCACTGACCGCCGTGTCAACGTCGATCGGTAACTCGCCGAGCATCGCCAGCATCTCGTAGGCCTGCTCGGCAATGAGTTTCTGCCGCTTGCAGGCCGTACGCAGGACATTGGTGTACTCCAGCCTCAGCAAAGGCGGAGCGACAGCACGCTGCGTCTGAAGCAGCGTGGCCACAGCATCGCTGTAGGCTGTGGCTTGGTTCTGGAGCAGCCAGCCGCTGACCACCGAGTTGTCAATGACAAAGACTTTCACGAAAGGCCCTCGCGGGCCAGGGCCTTGAGGTCGCCTTCGAGCAAAACGCCTCGGCGCAACTGGGCCAGCCGGGAGAAGGCCTGCGCCACCTGCACTTTTTGCATCGAAGGACCCTCGTCGGCGCACTGGACCAGACGAGCCACTGGCTTGCCCCGGCGCGTGACGGCCACGGTCTCCCCCGCCTCCACTCGGCTGATCAGTTCCGAAAGTTGGTTCTTGGCTTGAGCGAGAGGAACGTTGATCATGGCTAGGCTTTATGAAGTGATGGCTAGACTATAAAGCTCAAGCTGCCAGGGGTGGCGTGGGGGCAGGGGCGCTGGCGCCGCAGCGCCCGCAAGCCAAGGGAGCAGCCGTCGCCCGTCAGTAGCCTCTCCGCGCAGCTGATACAACAGCGGCCCCACTCGTTGACCCGGGAGCCGTTCATGAAAGCCGCCTTCTACACCCGCACCGGCGCCGCGCGCGATGTACTGCAACTGGGCGACCTGCCCGAACCCATGCCGGGGCCGGGTGAGGTCAAGGTGCGCCTGCATTGGTCAGGCGTCAACCCCTCGGATGTGAAGTCACGGGTGGACCTTCGCGGCCGCGGCATGCCTTTTCTGCGCCTCACGCCGCACAGTGACGGCTCCGGTGTGATCGAGGCCGTGGGCGCCAGTGTGCCGGCCTCGCGCCTGGGCCGCCGCGTCTGGGTCTGGAACGCCGCCTGGGGTCGTCCGGACGGTACGGCCGCCGAATGTGCCGTGCTGCCCTGCGCGCAAGCCGTGGACCTGCCCGACGGTGTACCGATGGAGGCGGGCGCCTGCTTTGGCATCCCGGCGCTGACGGCGTTGCACGCCGTGCGCGGCTACGGCGGCGTGGCCGGCCAGCGCGTGCTGGTGGCCGGTGGCGCAGGGGCGGTCGGGCATTACGCGGTGCAGTTCGCGCGTCTGCTGGGCGCACGCCAGGTGATCGCCAGCGTCAGCTCGGCGCACAAGGCCCAAGTGGCCCTGGCTGCCGGTGCGCATGCCTTAGTCCATTACCGAGAAGAGCCCATGGCCGCCCGCGTGGCCGAGCTGACGGCCGGCGAAGGCCTGGATCGCGTCATCGAGGTCGACATCGCTGCCAACGGTGCGCTCGACGCTGAGATGCTCAAGCCCGGCGGCTGCGCCGTGGTCTACGGCGGCGGCAAGGGCTCTTTCGAGCTGCCGTTCTTCCCGCTGATCGCAAAGAACCTGTCCTGGCACTTCTTCATCGTCTACGCGCTCAGCCCGGCCGACCGCGCGGCCGCCGAGACCGCGCTGCGCGGGATGCTCGACGACGGGTTGCTGCAGCACCAGATCGCCCGCTGCGTGGATCTGGGCGATATCGTGGCCGCCCACGAGGCGGTGGAATCCGGCCAGCTGGTGGGCAACCTGGTGGTGCGCTTGCCGGCTGCGACATCAGGCCGTTGAGAGGGCTGCGGTGGCCAAGGCGGCCCACGCAGCCGGGGCTGTTGAGACCTGCCTTGACGCGATGGATTGCCAGCTGTCGATGGTTCAGGCGGCACGCAGCAGCTCGAGTGCAAGCAGGTGACCGCAAGAGACTGCAACGGCTTTGTCGCGACATCACCCGGCCAGTGGCTGGGTCTGTAGGGCCATCCCGCGAGCATTCGATCATGACGAGCACTAAACTTCGTACACGATGTCGCGTTTCGCTCAACGCCCCTTTGTCTGGCTCGCCTTGATGGCGATGCTGGCGCTGGCCGTGCTGCCCAGCGTGTCCCACGCACTGGCCTTTGCACGTGGCGGCTCGAGCGCCTGGGCCGAGGTCTGCACGCCGCAAGGCATGCGCATGGTGGCTGTTGACGCTGGGCGCCAGACCGACAGCGGCGCGCCGATGCAAGCCGCTGCCATGCTGGAGCATTGCGCGCTTTGCGCGCTGGGCGGCGGCGCACCGGCGTTGCCGGCTTCCGAGACCGCAGCGCTGCGGCTGCTTACCGGCAGCCACATCCTGCCCTGGCTGTTCCTGCACGCGCCGCGCACCCTGCACGCCTGGCGCAGCGCACAGCCGCGCGGCCCGCCTTCCGTTTCCTGACCCCGCCCAAGCCCGCCCGCTGCGGCAGCCACGCGCTGCCCTTCGGGTACGCCAGCATTGCCCTGCGTCATTGCCGCCGTTGCGGCCCGCAGGGCTGTCAGGAGACACCTCGTGAACCGTTCCATCCGCGTCATGTGCGTCATGACGCCCTTGACCTATGCCTCGGCCAATTTCAGCTGCGCCTGCCAGGCCCAGACAAGCAACCCGGCCCCCGCCACCGCTGAAACCAGCACCCGCAACGCCGGCATCGTCACCATCATCGGTGGCCGCCCCAGTTCGCTGCCCACCCAGATTCCCACCACCATCGAGAGCATCCTGGGCAGCGAGGTCGAAACCAAGATCAACGCCACCGAAAGCGAAGACGCGCTGCGCTACTTTCCCAGCCTCCTGGTGCGCAAGCGCTACATCGGCGACTACAACCACGCGGTTCTTTCAAGCCGGGCCAGCGGCACCGGCAACAGCGCGCGCAGCATGGTCTATGCCGACGGTATTCTGCTGAGCAACTACCTGGGCAATGGGGCAGCCTTCACGCCGCGCTGGGGCTTGGTGACGCCCGAGGAGATCGAACGCGTTGACGTGCTCTACGGCCCCTTTTCGGCCGCCTACCCGGGCAACAGCGTGGGCGCGGTGGTGGACTACGTGACGCGCATGCCGCAGAAGTTCGAGGCGCATGTGAAGGTGGGCGTCTTCGGCCAACACTTTCAGCTTTACAACACCAACGACAGGTTCAAGGGCGGGCAGACCAGCGCTTCGCTGGGCGACCGGGCCGGCGCGTTTTCGTGGTGGATCAACGTCAACCACCTGAAGAACGCCGGCCAGCCGCTGACCTTCACGACCAAGGCCGTCACCGCTACCACTGCAGCCACGGGCACGCCGGTGACGGGCGCGGTGCTCGACAAGGACCGCTTCAACGTGCCGTGGAACCTGATCGGTGACGCCACCCGTTACGAGACCACGCAGGACCACGTCAAGGCCAAGCTGGGGTATGACTTCGGCGGCGGCGGCGTGCGTGCGCAGTACACGCTGGGCTGGTGGCAGAACAGCACGGTGGGCCAGTCGGTGTCCTACATCAAGCGCAGCAGCGACGGCGCGCCGTTCTACAGCGGCGTGGCCACCATCGACGGCAAGAACTACAACATCGCGGTCACCGACTTCCCGCAGAACCGCGACGCCATCGCGCACCTGATGCAGGGTCTGTCGATCGCCAGCCGCACGCGCGGCGTGTTCGACTGGGAGTTCGCAGCCAGCCTCTACGACTACAACAGGGACACCGCGCGCGCAGCCACCTTGGCCAAGCCTGCGGCCGATGTGGGCGGAGCCGGGCGAATCACCAACCTGGGCGGCACCGGCTGGAACACGCTGGCGCTGAAGGGCGTGCTACGACCGAACGCTGAACACAGGGTCGACTTCGGCGTGCAGCAGGAAAGCTTTATCTGGCGACAGCGCATCGACAACGCGGCCGACTGGGTTGACGGCGACCGCACCACGCCCGTCAACAGCTTCCAGGGCAACACGCAGTTGCGCAGCCTGTACGCGCAGGACGCCTGGAGCTTCGCGCTCGGGCTGAAGGCGGTGCTGGGCGCGCGCTACGAACGCTGGACGGCCACGCAAGGTGGCAAGGTGGCCTACAACCAAGCCACGGGTGTGGCCACACCGTCGGCCTTCTTCGACCGCAGTGAGAGCTGGGTCAGCCCCAAGGCCGCTTTAGGCTGGCAGGCCAGCGGCAGTTGGTCGTTGAAACTCTCCACGGGCCGCGCCATCCGCGTGCCCACAGTGGGCGAGCTGTTCCAGGGGAACGCGGGTATGGATGCTGTCACCAACCCGGGCCTCAAGCCCGAGAAGAGCTGGACCAGCGAATTCAGCTCGGAGTGGATCTTGGCTGGGATGCAACGCTTGCGCACCACGCTGTTCCACGAGAACACCACTGACGCTCTGTACTCGCAAGCCATCCCAGGCACCACGCCCATCGTCAACAGCGTGCAGAACGTCGACCGCATCCGCACCATTGGCATGGAAACCGCGTTTGATGCGTCCGACGTGTTTGTCAAAGGCCTGGACCTGCAATCCAGCCTGACCTATGCCGATAGCAGCATCCGGGCCAACGGCAGCTATGTGGCCACACTGGGCGACACCATCGGCAAGCAGCAGCCGCGCGTACCCAAGTGGCGTGCCAGCCTGCTGGCCAGCTACAAACTCACCGACAGCCTCACCGGCAGCATTGGCGCGCGCTACGGCAGCCGGCAGTTCGGCAACCTGAACAACGCTGATACCAATGGCTTTGCCTACCAGGGCTTCAGCAGCTACTTCACCGCGGATCTGCGCTTGCGCTGGAAGATCGGCAACCAGTGGAGCGCAGCGCTGGGCATCGACAACCTGAACAACCAGACCTACTGGAACTTTCACCCCTACCCGCAACGCACCTACAGCGCCGAACTGCGCTTCGACCTATGAAACATCCCATGATCCCTCACATCCTCAAGACGGCCGCCCTGGTCGCCAGTCTGGCCGCCGGCAGCTTGGCCCAAGCCCACGTGACGCTGGAAGAACCCGCCGCTATTGCCGGCACCGGCTACAAGGCGGTGCTGCGCGTGGGCCACGGTTGCGAGGGTACGGCCACGCACACCGTCACAGTGCGCATTCCGGCCGGCTTCCAAGGTGCCAAGCCCATGCCCAAGCCGGGCTGGGTGCTGGACATCCAGCGCGCCCCACTTCCCACGCCCCTCGAGAGCCACGGCCGCAAGATCGACCACGACGTGGTTCAGATCAGTTGGAAGGCCGCCACCCGCGAGGCCGCATTGCCCGATGCGCAGTACGATGAATTCGTGCTGCGCGGGCAGTTGCCGGCCAGGCCCGGGCCGCTGTGGTTCAAGGTACAGCAGTTGTGCGACACAGGCCAGTGGGACTGGTTCGACACGCCCGCTGACGGCAAGAGCACCAGCCGCGCCGGCCTGAAAGCGCCTGCCGCGCTCCTCGAGGTGCTGCCCGGCATGGGCAGCAACGAGCACCGCCATTGATCACCCCCAACCCACAGCGAAGGAACGCACCATGAAGTTCAAGCACGCCTTGTTCGCCTCTGCCCTGGCCCTGGCCGCAGCTGGCAGCCATGCCCAGACCGCCGTCAAGGTCGAAAGCCCCTGGGCTCGCCCCACGGTGCAGGGACAGGCCGCCGGCGGCGGCTTCCTGCGCATTGTTGGCGGCCCCACCAGCGACAAGCTGGTGTCGGCCAGCGCCGACATCGCCGGCCGTGTGGAGTTGCACACCATGTCCATGGACGGCAACGTCATGCGCATGCGCCAGGTCGACAGCATCGACATTCCTGCCGGCAAGACGGTGGAGCTCAAGCCTGGTGGCCTGCACGTGATGTTCATGGACATCAAGACGCCGCTGAAGACCGGTGCCAGTTTTCCGCTGACGCTGAAGTTCGAGAAGGCTGGCGACGTGAAGGTGAATGTGGCCGTGCAGCCCGGCCCGCCGGCCGCAGAGCACAAGCACTGAGGCTCGCTGGCGGGCCTGCACAATGCGGTCTTCGTTTTACTGCACCTGTCGCCATGCCCGCCATTGCCCCGTTCCACCTGGCCTTTCCGGTCGACGACCTGCCCCGCGCGCGCGACTTCTACGGTCGCATGCTGGGCTGCCCTGAAGGCCGCAGCAGCAGCGAGTGGATTGACTTCGATTTTTTCGGTCACCAGATCGTGGCGCACCTGGCGCCGGCGCGTCCGCCCGAACCCGGTGCTGGTGACCACCACAACGCTGTCGATGGCCACGACGTGCCGGTGCCGCATTTCGGTGTGGTGCTGCCCTGGGACGAGTTCCACGCGCTGGCCGCTCGGCTGCGCGAACACGGGATGCGATTCGTCATCGAGCCTTACGTCCGCTTTGCCGGCCTGGTGGGCGAGCAAGCCACCATGTTCTTCCGCGACCCTGCTGGTAACGCGCTGGAATTCAAGGCCTTTCGCGACATCGGCCAGCTGTTCGCCAAGTGAGTCTGCCTGCGGGCCTGCCTGCCGACTGGCCACAGCGCTTGCACAGCCGCCGCGTGGCCGCGGCCGGGCTGGACTGGCACGTGCAGGTGGCCGGCCAGGGCCCCACGGTATTGCTGCTGCACGGCACGGGTGCGTCGGCGCATTCCTGGGCCGACCTGTTGCCGCTGCTGCAGGACGCCGCCACGGTGGTGGTGCCCGACTTGCCCGGCCATGGCTTCACCCGCGGCGCCACTTTGGCGCAGCTGACCTTGCCGCGCATGGCCGCAGCGCTGGCCGCCTTGCTGCAGGCGCTGCAGCTGCCGCCAGCGCAGCTGGTGGTGGGGCATTCGGCTGGCGCGGCGCTGGCCTTGCGGCTGGCCTTGCTGGCCGACCAGCCACCAGCTGCGGTGCTGGGCTTTGCCCCGTCGCTGGTGGCCCCGCCCGAGGTCTACACGCGCTGGATGGCGCCGCTGGTCAACCCGGTGGCCACCTCCAGCCCGGTGGCGCGTCTGATGGCGGGCGTGGCGGGGCCGATGGGCCTCATCGACCTGCTGCTGGACAGCACCGGCTCGCGCCTGACCGCGCAGCAACGGCAGCCCTACAAGCGGCTGTTCAGCGACCGCAGCCATGTGCGCGGCTCGGTCGGCTTCATGGCGGCTGCGGACCTGCCGAGCCTGAACGCCGAGGCTGGCACCTTGCGCAGCCGTCTGGTCTTTGTCATGGGCCAGGGCGACCGCTGGATTCCGGAATGCGCGCTGCGCCCTGTGCTGCAGCGTTGGTACCCTGGGGCTGACGCGCAGGCGTGGCCCGGAGGGCACCTGGTGCACGAAGAAGACCCGGTGCGTGCTGCGCAGCGTGTGCTGGCGCTGCTGACCGAATCCCAGGTGTCGCACGCCGCCTGACGCAGCTCATGGATCAAGCGCTACAAACTGAACGCAGGAGACGCGACGATGTACCCAGGCAAATATGCCCAGATGCACCCCGAGCGCCCGGCCTTCATCATGGCCGGCACCGGCGAGGCCGTGAGCTACCGCGAGTTCGAATCGCGCAGCAACCGGCTGGCCCACCTGCTGCGCGCGCAGGGGCTGAAGCGGCTGGACCACTACGCCATCTTCATGGAGAACAACCACCGTTACCTGGAGGCCTGCTCGGCCGGCCAGCGCGCGGGGCTCTACTTCACGTGCATCAACAGCTTTCTCACGGCCGAGGAGCTGGCCTACATCATCAACAACAGCCAGTCGCAGTTGCTGGTTACCTCCCAGGCCAAGCTGGCGGTGGCCGTCGAGGCGCTGCGCAGCTGCCCTCAGGTGAAGCTGTGCCTGGTGGTGGACGGCGGGGCTGAACTGCAGCCGCCCTGCCAGGACTACGCCGCAGCCACGGCCCCTTGGCCAGCCACGCCTCTCGCCGACGAGTGCCTGGGTACGGCGATGCTGTACTCATCGGGCACCACTGGGCGGCCCAAGGGCATCGTGCGGCCTCTGCCCGAGCAGACGCCGTCTGAGCAACTGCCGCTGTTCAAGTTCCTGCATCAGCTCTGGCGCTACCGCGAGGACATGGTCTACCTGTCACCGGCGCCCCTGTACCACTCGGCGCCCAATGCCGCGGTGGGCCTGACGCTGGGTGTGGGCGGTACGGTCATCGTCATGGAGCACTTCGACCCCGAGCAGTACCTGAGCCTGATCCCGAGGTACAAGGTCACGCACAGCCAGTTGGTGCCCACGATGTTCAGCCGCATGCTGAAGCTGCCGCCCGAGGTGCGTCACCAGCACGATCTCTCGACGCTGGAGATCGCCATCCACGCGGCCGCGCCCTGCCCGGTGCCAGTCAAGGAGCAGATGATCCAGTGGTGGGGCCCGATCATCCACGAGTACTACGGCGCCACCGAGGGCCTGGGCTTCAGCGCCTGCGACAGTGCGCAGTGGCTGGCCCACAAGGGCAGCGTGGGCAAGGTGATGATCGGCGACCTGCACATCCTGGACGAGAACATGCAGCCGCTGCCCAAGGGCACGCCGGGCGAGATCTGGTTCAAGACGGCCACGCCCTTCGAGTACTTCAACGACCCGCAACGCACACAGGAGACTCGCTCTGCCGACGGCACGATGAGCACGGTGGGCGACGTCGGTTACGTCGACGACGACGGCTACTTGTACCTGACCGACCGCAGCACCTTCATGATCATCAGTGGCGGCGTCAACATCTATCCGCAGGAGTGCGAGAACCTGTTGATCACCCACCCCAAGGTGGCCGACGCGGCGGTGTTTGGCGTGCCCGATGAGGAGATGGGCGAGCAGGTCAAGGCGGTGGTGCAGCCGGTGCCCGGTGTGGCCCCGGGTGCGGCGCTGGAGGCTGAACTGATCGAGTTCTGCCAGACCCACCTGGCCAAGCTGAAGTGCCCCAGGAGCGTGGACTTCATGGACGCGCTGCCGCGCTTGCCCACCGGCAAGCTGTACAAGAAGCCGCTGCGCGAGAAGTACTGGGCCGGCCACAAATCGCGCATCGTCTGAGTGCCTGCGAAAGTGCTTGCACTGATGGCATGGCTGAGGGCGCACGCGCCCTCGAATCGCTGCGTGTCCTGATGCATCGCAACAGGAGGGGTCCCGCGCCCAAGCTGGCTCGGTGAGGAACCGACCTTCAACAACAAAGTGCCCATCGATAGCCCTTTCGATCTAATGGTTTTCACCGATTCAATTTGAAAGGTATCCGATCAGACTGTGCTGTGTTGCGTGGTCGCATGAACTGGTTTTTGATCTAAATCAGGGTGTTCAGGTGGTCGTGCAATACAGTAGGTTTGGTTGGGCTTGATGCCTGCCATCAAGCGCATTCTTGGTCAGAGTCACTGAAAAACAAAGGAGACAAAATGAGAATTTCCATCGCGGCTAAAGTTGCATTTGCCGCAACTGCTCTTTCCCTGTCTGGCAGTCTGCTGGCTGCAGCACCTAGCATTTCGACTGAAGTTGCAGTCGGAAAATTGGAGTTGCCATGGGATATGGCATTTCTGCCGAACGGCACGATGTTCTTCACTGAAAAGTGCAAAGGGTTATCGGTCCAGCTTCCCTCAGGCACCATTAACAAGTTGCATGCCATTGGTGGCGTTAGTGGATATTCTTCCAGCAGTGCCGACCTGTTCTGTGATGGACAAGCCGGCATGATGGGAGTGGCGATTGATCCTGATTTTGACAAGAACCGCCTGATCTATGTTTACTCAAGCTCGAAGCTGAACGACAAACTGGTCAACCGTGTCATGCGATTCAAGATTGATGAATCGCTGAGCAGCGTTTCTGATCGAACAGATATCGTGGGGGACATCGGCTACAAGCCCAAGGCCACGAAGCATCCCTTTGGTGGTCCAGGTGCGCACAATGGGGGTCGTATCCGCTTCAGCCCTGGGGATGGTTTCCTGTACGTGACCACCGGTGACAACCACCTTGGTATCGGGCCGCAGAGCCCCACATACATAGGCGGCAAGGTGCTTCGTATTGACAAGGACGGAAAGCCTGCGGCCGGCAACAAGGCGCCAGCTGGATTCGATCCTCGTATTTATGCCTACGGATTCCGCAACCCTCAGGGTATCGCTTTCCGCCCTGGCGACAACCGGCCGTTCACTGCAGAAAACGGCCCATGGCACAGCGATGAAGTGACTGCCTTGTCCAACGGTGGAAACGCCGGGTGGGACCCGCGCCCCAACGTCGGTGGCCGGAAGGATTGCCCGGATGACTACTGCGGATATTCGCCGAACCAGATGGGTCCCATGAACCCGAAGGATCGTGCAGCCTTCATGCCCATGACGGACCTCAAGACCTATCCCAATGCCATGAAGCCCGCCTGGAATAACAACGGACTGTCGCAAGGCATGTTCTGTAACGACTTCCTGAAGGGCGCCCAGTGGAAAGACTGGAATGGTCAGATGGTGGTGGGCTATGCCGGCATCGGGATCCACGGCACGCCAGTGGGCAACCGGCTGGAAGTGCTGAAGATCAGTGCGGATGGCCTTTCCGCCAAGGCCACCCAGGTCTCATGGCCCACGGCCACAGGGCGTTTCCGTGCCGCCGTGCAAGGCCCTGATGGCAACCTCTACGTTGCCCTTGAAGATCAGGGTGTGATTTACCGTGTGAAGCCACAATAATTTCAACCCCATGGCGCGCTGCCCCGTTTGGTGGCAGCGCGCCTTTGTTTTTGATGTCCTCTGAGGTTGTTTGAATGAAGAAACTGGTCTTCATATCTTCTCTGGTGCTTCTGTCGAGCACCATGAATGTTGCATACGCGGATTACGACTTGCTTGTGAAGAGCAACTGTCTGGCTTGCCATTACATCGACAAGCGAAAGTACGGTCCCAAGTTGAATGAGGTGGGTGCCAAATATGCCAATGACAGCAACGCAGTCAAGAAGTTGACCACCAAGATCAGAAAGGGAGGATCTGGAGTTTGGGGTGAAGACGTCATGCCACCTCAGCCTCAACTATCTGAAAAGGATGCGCAGACTCTGGCCAAGTATATTTTGTCTCTCAAATGATTTCGGACTCAATGTAGTCCTGGTGTCAAATGCCAAGATTGATGATGTGCTCACTCACGCCTGATCATTCCTGCGTGGACTGTTCACATCTTAATAAAGCTTCTGGTTTTGAACGTCCGATACTTTCGATGTACATGCCTTGGATGGTGATCTTGGGGCTGACATTCATGGCTACAACATCGTTTGCTCAGCAATCCATTGAATGCAAGCTGATGCAGGAGCGAATATCTGGAAATTCCAGTGGCCCAAGTCTGTGCCTGGCCATCTATCAGCAATGTTCAGAAACCGCGAAAAAGTCTTCAAATCCTCAACCCACTCAGAATCAATGCTCTGTAGGATTGGGTGAATGTCAAATGGGCGGTGCGCTGAGTGGAGATGCGCTTCAGCAAGCCATCAAGAAGTTCAAGAAACTGTGCGAGAAGTAGAAATTCGAAATGCCCGTGCTGTGGCGCTGCGGCGCCCGCGTCATGGAGCCCTTGATCAAGACCACCCCCGCCATTGCCGCGCTGAAGTAAGAGCTGACCGAATGCCTGTGCGCCGAGGCGCTGGAAGAGCCTGACCCGTTTGCCGAGCGCCCAGCCTGATGCGCTACTCCACTTTGCCGATGCGCTTGACTGCCTCAGCCATCACCTTCGCATCGGCGTCCCAGTAGGCCTGAAACTCCGGCGCGTCCAGGTACTCGATCGGGCTGCCTGCCTTGCCGATGGTGGCGACGACCGCTGGGTCCGTCGCGGCCTTGCGGGAGGCCACGCGCAGCTTCTGGATGATGTCCTCGGGTGTGCCCGCGGGCACGAACAGGCCGGCCCACTGCGCGAACTTCACGGGCTGGCCGAGTTGCGTCAGGCTCGGCACGTCGGGCAGCGACTGCAGCGGCTTGTCGCCCCAGTGGCCCAGGGCGCGCAGCTTGCCGGCCTTGATGTGCTGGGCCACGGTGGACGGGCCGCTGGCCGCGGCGTCGATCTGGCCGCCCAGCAGGGCCAGCACCGCCGGCCCTGCGCCCGTGAAGGGCACATGGTTGGCAGGGAATCCGGCACTGGCCTTGAGCATCTCCATGGGCACGTGCATGGTGCCGTAGTTGCCGGAACTGCCGTAGTTGTAGCCGCCCGGCTTCTTCTTCGAGTCGGCCACAAACTCCGCAAGCGTCTTCCACGGTGCTTCGGCACGTACCACCAGTACGGTGGGATCTGCCGTGAAGCGGGCAATCGGCCGGAACTGGTTGAGCGTGAACGCAGGCTTCTTGCCGAACAGCAGGTCGGCCTCGGGCAGGATGGAGATGGACGACAGGCTCATCAACAAGGTGTAGCCGTCGGCCGCCGCGCGGGAAGCCGCAGCAATGCCCAGGCCGCCGCCAGCGCCGGCCCGGTTCTCCACCACGATGGTGGCCTTGAGCTCACGCGCAAGCGCCTCGGCCACAGGCCGGGCCACGGTGTCGGCCACGCCGCCTGGCGGGAACGGCACGATCATGGTGATGTTGCGGCCCTCGGGCCAGGCGCTCTGGGCGGCCGCAGGGCCAGCCCCCAGGGTGGCGGCCAATGCGGCCAGGGCGGCAGCGATCAGGTGACGGCGTTGCATGGTGGGTTCTCCTTTGGTGCGAGCTTCGGGCCGCTCAGGCGTCCGCGAAGCGGTTGCTCAGCATGCCGATGCCATCAATCTCGATGACCACGGTGTCGCCATGCTTGAGCCACGAAGGCGGGTTCAGGCCCATGCCCACGCCCGCTGGCGTGCCCGTGGCGATGATGTCGCCCGGCAGCAGGGTGATGCCCCGCGAGCAGGTCTCGATGAGCGTGGGAAGGTCGAAGATCAGGTCTGGCGTGCGCGCATCCTGGCGCAGGTTGCCATTGACCCAGCAGCGCACCCGGGTGTCGGTGCCATCGAGCTCGTCAGCGGTCACGATCCACGGGCCCATGGGGCAGAAGGTGTCGAAGCTCTTGCCCAGGTCCCACTGCTGGTGGCGCATCTGCACGTCGCGTGCGGTCACGTCGTTGACGATGGTGTAGCCGAAGACGTGCGACATCGCCTCGGCCTTGCTGATGTTGCGGCCCCCCTTGCCGATGATGACGGCCAGCTCGGCTTCGTAGTCGATCTGGCTGGACACCGCCGCGCCCGGCAGCCGCACGTCAGTGCCCGTGGCCACCACGCACTCGGGCACCTTGGTAAAGACGATGGGCCAGGCCTGCGGGTCGGCGTTGCTGTTCTTGAAGACGGTCTCGCGCAGTTCCTTGGCGTGGGCGTGGTAGTTGCGCCCCACGCACCAGATATTGCGGCGCGGCAGCGGAATGGGCGCCTCCAGTTGCACCGTGTCCAGCGGCATGGCAGGCCCGCTGGCTGCCGGCAGCGGCTCACCACGCGCAGCCCGCTCCACGAGCGGCAGCGCGCCGCGCGCGGCCTCGGCTGCCGAGAGGGCCAGGGGCGTGACGGTGCGGGTATCGACGTCCACGAGGCCGACTTGGCGTTGGCCTTGATGAAGGAAGGTGGCGATGCGCATGGGGTGAAGGCGTGCTGGGCGGCTCCCGCTGCAGCGGGAGCCGGTTGGTCGATGAAGGAAGGGGCGGATGCTAACCCTGGGGCAATGACCGACTCTGACCTTTGACTAATTTGGCGCGCGCATGGGGTGCCGGCGCAGCGCCCGCACAATCGGCAGCCGAATGGAGCTGTCAGCCTTCACATTGAAGTCGTTGTCCAGTGCTTGTCGAAGGGCTTCGACAGGCTCAGCCCGAACGGAATGCCAAGAACAGAGATGCTGGATCAACCAGTGTCACCCCAGCCCTCCAAGGACACACTCATGCACCGCACCGACTTGACTCGCCGACCAGTAGCTTGTGAACTGTTCCTTCAGAAAACTTCAAAGGCGCTCACCGCCCTGGCAACCGCGGCGTTGTGCTGGTCGGCGGGCTCGGCGCTGGCCCAGGAGTGGCCCAGTGCCAAGCCCGTGCGCGTGATCGTGCCCTTTGCCACCGGCGGCTCAGCCGACGTCTTCGGCCGCATCGTGGCGCAGCGCCTGCAGGAAGCCCTGGGCCAGAGTTTCGTCGTCGAGAACCGGCCTGGTGCCGGCTCCATCATCGGCACCGACGCCGTGGCCAAGAGCGCGCCTGACGGCTACACGTTGCTGGTGATGTCCAACACCCACACCGTCAACGAGTCGCTGATCCCCAACAAGCCGTTTCAGCTGATGCGTGACTTCGTCGGCATCGCCCCGATCAACGCCTCTGATCTGGTGCTGGTGGCCCGCGCCGGTCTGCCCTCGGCGCAGGTGGGCGACCTGCTGCGCGCGGCCAAGGCCAAGCCTGACGGCATGACTTATGCCTCCTCCGGGCCGGGCACGCCGTACCACATGGCCGGCGAATTGCTCAAGGCCATGGCCGGCGTGAAGATCGTGCATGTGCCCTACAAGGGCAGCGCGCAGGCTCGCACCGATGTGCTGGGCGGCCAGGTCGACCTGATGTTCGATGCCATTCCCACCATGGTGGAGCAGGTCAAGGCCGGCAAGGTCAAGGCCGTGGCCACCACCGGCCGGGCCCGCTCGGCCATCCTGCCGGATGTGCCCACGCTGTCGGAAGCAGGCGTGCCCGGCTACGAGGCCACCATTTGGCTAGGAGTCATGGCGCCCAAGGGCACGCCCGCGGCCGTGATCAACCGGCTCAATGCCGAGATCTCCAAGATCACCGCCAATCCGGAATTGCGTCGCCAGTGGGGTATGCAGGGGTCGGCGGCAATGACCATGGGCGTGGAGGAGTTCACCAAGTACCTCAACGACGACATCGCCAAGTGGTCCAACCTCGTCAAGACCGCCGGCATCAAGGTGGATTGAGGCTGCCCGGCGCGCGTATCCCGCAAGGAATTGACGTCATGACCACCACTCTTCATCTGCTGTGTGCCGGCGCTGCGCAGGGCCTGGTGACCGCGCTGCAGCCCCGCCTGCTCGCCGATCTGGCTGCGCAGACCGGCGGGCGCTTTGGCGCTGTGGGCGTGATGAAGGACGCCTTTGCCGCAGGCGAGCCTTGCGATCTGTTCGTCTCCAGCGACGCCATCGTCTCGGCACTCGTCGCTGAAGGCGCCCTGCAGGCCGAGGGACGCGCGCCGCTGGGGCGGGTGCGCACGGGGGTGGCGGTGCGCTCGGGGACGGCGCATCCGGACGTTGCCACGCCGCAGGCGCTGGCTGCCGCGCTGCGCGCAGCCGACGTGGTGCACTTCCCCGACCCGCTGCGCGCCACCGCCGGCATCCACTTTGCCAAGGTGCTGCGTGCGCTGGGGTTGGAGGACGAACTGCAGGCGCGGCTGCGCACCTTCCCCAACGGCGCCACCGCCATGCGCGAGCTGGCGGCTTCGCCGGCGCTGAGCCCCCTCGGCTGCACCCAGGTGACCGAGATCCTGTTCACGCCGGGCGTGGACCTCGTGGGCCTGCTGCCGCCCCAGTTCGAGCTGGCCACCATGTACACCGCCGCCGTGTCCGCCCGCGCCGCCCACCCCGCGCTGGCCACCCGCTTCATCGAGATGATGACCGCGCCCGACACGGCCGAGCTGCGCCAGCGCTGCGGCTTCGAGGCTTGACCGCCTTGGCTGGACCGTAACCCACGAAACACCCCATGCAACGCCGAAGACTCCTTACCGCCTTGCCCGCCCTGGGCGCCTGTGCTGTGGGCGCGCCGTGGACGGCTGCGCTGGCGCAGGCCTTTCCCAGCCGCTCCATCAAGTACATCGTGCCCGTGGCCGCCGGTGGCGGCAGCGACCTGGTCGGCCGCACCGTCACCGAGCGTTGGGGCCGGGCCCTGGGCCAGAACTTCGTCGTCGAGAACATCGGTGGCGGCGGCGGGGCGATTGCCTGCCAGACCACGGCCAAGGCTGCGCCCGACGGCTACACCCTGCTGCAGGGCTATGTGGCCACGCATGGCACCAGCCCGGCCACCCGCAGCAAGCTGCCCTACGACCCGATCAAGGATTTCACGCCCGTGGCCATGATCGGCGCCACGCCCAACGTGCTGGTGGTCAACGCCAGCCTGCCGGTTTCCAGCATCGCCGAATTCACGCAGTGGCTGAAGAAGAACCCGGGCCGCGCCAGCTACGGCTCGGCCGGGCAGGGCTCGCTTACCCACCTGACGATGGAGCTGTACAAGCAGGCCACGGACACCTTCGCCGTGCACATTCCCTACCGGGGCATCGCCCCGGCTTTCACCGATCTGCTGGCGGGCCAGACGCAGGCCATGTTCCCGGGGCTGGCTGCAGGCCTGCCGCACATCCGCAGTGGCCGCGTGCGGCCGCTGGCGGTGACGGGCAGCACCCGCCACCCGGCGCTGAAGGACGTGCCCACCATGGTGGAGGCCGGCTTCAAGGGTTTTGATGCGCTGCAGTGGTACGGGGTGGTCGGCCCCGCAGGCATGCCCGCGGCCGTGGTGGCGCGCCTGAACGAGACCCTGGCCTCGGTGCTCACCGGTGGTGATCTCAAGGACAAGCTGGCCGCCGAGGCGGTGGAGCCCTGGCCCATGAAGCCCGACGCTTTTGGCCAGTTCATCCGCGAGGACATCGCGCGCTGGACCAAGGTGGCCAAGGACCGCAAGATCGACCTGGACGCCTGAGAGCCGCAACACCGCAGAGATCCCGCGGGCGCGCCGATAGCCTTCGCGGGCGTGGCGTCCCGCTCCTGAACCACGACTGACCGAGACCGTCCCCCATGGCCCGCAACACCCAGGTCGCCGCCGACCACCACGCCCCGCCCGTCACACGCATCCTGGCCGAGTTCGTGGCGAACCATCCCTCCCGGGGCTGGAGCGATGCGGTCGACCATGAGGCGCACCGCACCTTCCTGAACTGGCTGGGCTGCGCCGTGGGCGCCTCGCAGCATGAATCCGTGGTGGCCGCGCTGGCCGCGGTGCAGATGCTGCAGCCCGCGCCACAGGCCGCAGTGCTGGGCCGTGCCGAGCGCGTGGACATGGCCAGCGCCGCCCTGGTCAACGGGATCTCCTCGCATACCTTCGATTTCGACGACACGCACCTCAAGACCATCATCCACCCTGCCGGCCCCGTCGCTTCGGCGCTGCTGGCGCTGGCGGAGGTGACGGGGGCCAGCGGCCGCACGCTGATCGACGCCCTGGTGCTGGGCATTGACGTCTCCTGCCGCGTGGGCAACGCCCTGTACCCCGAGCACTACGACCGCGGCTGGCACATCACCGGCTCCACCGGCACCTTGGGCGCCGCAGCTGGCTGTGCCCGGCTGCTGGGCCTGGACGCCGACCGCACCCAGATGGCGCTGGGCATCGCCGCCTCGCAGCCCGTGGGCCTGCGCGAACAGTTCGGCTCCATGACCAAGCCGCTGCATCCCGGTGCAGCCGCGCGCGCCGGCATGATGTCGGCGCTGATGGCGCGCCATGGCTACACCGCCAGCCCGCGCGCGCTGGAAGCCCCGCGCGGCCTGATGCAGGTGGTGTCCACCAAGCACGATTGGCGCGAGATCACCGACGAGCTGGGCCAGCGCTTCGAGATCTCCTTCAACACCTACAAGCCCTTTGCCTGCGGCATCGTGGTGCACCCGGGCATCGACGCCTGTGCCCAACTGCGCGCGCGTGGCGTCAAGCCTGAGGACGTCGAGCGCATCGAGCTCAAGGTGCATTCGCTGGTGCTGGAGCTGTGCGGCAAGAAGGAGCCGGCCGACGGCCTGCAAGCCAAGTTCAGCATCTATCACGGCTGCGCCGCAGGCCTGATGTTCGGCCGTGCGGGCGAGGGCGAATTCTCCGACGCGGTGGTGAGCAGTGAGCCCATGGTGGCGCTGCGCCGCAAGGTGGTGGCCACGGTGGACGATGCCATCGACGAGGCGCAGGTGGACGTGACCGCCGTGCTGCGCGATGGCCGGCGCGAGCACGTCTTCATCGAGCACGCCTTCGGCTCGCTGCAGCGGCCCATGAGCGACGCCGATCTGGAAGCGAAGTTTCAGGGCCAGGCCAATGAGGTGCTGGGCGCGGAGCGCGTGAAGGCGCTGATCGAAGCCTGCTGGGGTGTGGGTGCGGCGCCAGATCTGCGCACCGTGGTGGACAGGGGCCAAGCATGAAGTACTTCAACTGGCGAATGCTGTGGACCCGGGCCCGGTGGGCCGCTGCGGCGGCAGGGGCCGCCTTCTCCTTCTGTCTGCCGGGCGCGGCCCTCGCGCAGGACTACCCCAGCAAGCCCATCAAGATCATCGTGCCCTTCTCGCCCGGCGGGGCGGTGGACGGGCCGATCCGCGCGATCGCCGGCGACTTGTCCAAGCGCCTGAAGCAGCAAGTGCTCATCGAGAACCGCCCGGGCGCCGGGGCCACCATCGGCTCCGAGTCCGTGGCCAAGGCGCCGCCCGACGGCTACACGCTGCTGCTGGCCTCGCAGACCAACGCCATCAGCGCCAGCCTGTACCCCAAGCTGAACTTCAGCCCGATCGACGACTTCGTCGGCATCTCGCTGCTCGGGCGCGAGCCGGGCGCACTGGTGGTGCACCCTTCGCTGCCGGTGAAGAACGTGGCGGAGTTGATCGCGCTGGCCAAGGACAAACCGGGGCTGCTGAACTACGCCTCCTCGGGCAACGGCAGCGGGCAGCACCTGTTCATGGCCATGTTCGCCTCCATGGCGGGCATCAAGCTCACGCATGTGCCCTACAAAGGCAGCGGCCAGGCCACCACCGACCTGCTGGGCGGCACGGTGCCGCTGTCCTTCCCCGGCACCAACGGCATGATCAAGCACATCAAGGGCGGCAAGCTCAAGGTGCTGGCCACCTCGGGCGTCAAGCGCTCGCCGCAACTGCCCGATGTGCCCACGCTGGACGAAGCCGGCCTGAAGGGCTACTCGGCCTACGTCTGGATGGGCCTGCTGGCGCCCAAGGGCACGCCCGCCGTCATCGTCGAGCGGCTGCAGCGCGAGTTCAAGGCCTCGCTCGCCGCGCCCGAGGTGGTGGCCTTCATGAGCGAGGCCGGCATCGAGACCGTGGCCTCCAGCCCGGCCGAGATGGACGCCTACTTCCGCGAGGAGCGTGACCGCTGGGCGCGCATCGTCAAGGAGACGGGCGCGAAGGTCGATTGACACACACAAAGGAAACACCATGACCCAAGTCACCGGCCAGGAACACTGGACCACCAAGAAGACCGCCGATGGCGACGTGAAGCTGTTCCTGTGGGAAAAGTACGTCGGCAGCCCCGAGGGCAAGCCGGCGGTGCTGTGGGTGCACGGCTCGTCCATGGCCTCCACGCCCACGTTTGACCTGACCGTGCCGGGCAGGCCTGACTCCTCGGTGATGGACTGGTTCGCCGAGCGCGGCTTTGTGTGCTGGTGCGTGGACATGGAAGGCTACGGCCGCAGCAGCAAGCACCGCGACATCTTCTGCGACATCTCCAACGGCGCCGACGACCTGGCCGCGGCCACCGACTACATCCGCGCCACGCGCGGCATCGAGAGCTTCCTGACCTACGGCATCTCTTCGGGTGCGCTGCGCGCCGCGCTGTTCGCGCAGCGCTACCCGCAGCGCGTGAGCCGCCTGGCGCTGGATGCCTTCGTCTGGACCGGTGAGGGCGCGCCCACGTTGGCGCAGCGGCGCAAGAAGCTGCCCGAGTTCACGGCGAACAAGCGCCGGCCCATCGACCGCGCCTTCGTCTACTCGATCTTCGAGCGCGACCACCCGGACTGCGCCGAGAAGCGCGTGGTGGACGCCTTCGCCGACGCCATCCTGGCGCTGGACGACTCCATGCCCAACGGCACCTACATCGACATGTGCTCCAAGTTGCCGGTGGTGGACCCGGCGAAGATCACCGTGCCCACGCTGGTGCTGCGCGGCCAGTTCGACGGCATCGCCGCGATGGACGACCTGATCGAGTTCTTCAAGCGCCTGCCCTCGCCCGACAAGCAGTTCACGGTGATGAACGGCATCTCGCACGCGAGCTTCCAGCAGAAGAACTACCAGATGGTCTACCAGATTCTGCACGCCTACTTCACGCAGCCCGCGCCGGCGTACACCAGCGACGGGCATTGAGGTGAAGCGACTCCTGCGCCACCTGCTGTGGGGGCTGGCTGCCGTGGCCTTGGGCCTGGGCAGCGCCTGGGCCGTGCTGCGCAGTGTGTCCCACTACGGCGCCGCTGCCGGGCCCTGGCGTGCCAGCACGCTGGCGGGCAGCCCCGATGCGGATCTCTACACCCGGGCGCGCGTCGCCTTGGGCGGGTTGCTCGCGCTCAACCGCGAGGAGACCATGTACTTCGTCGCCACCACCGACACCGCGGGCCGGCCGCTGCGCGCCCGCTGCAGCTACCGCGTCTCGGGGGTGCCGCCCAAGGCGCGTTGGTGGAGCGTCACCGCCTACGCCGACGACCTCTTTCTGTTCCCGAACGCGCAGCGCCGCTACAGCGTCAACGGCAAGACGACTGCCCTGGACGCTCAGGGGCGCTTTGCCTTCGTGAGCGGGCCGGTGGCGCCCACGGGGCTGGCGGCCTTGCCCTGGATTCCCACACCCGGTGAAGGTGGTCTGTACTTCACCCTGCGCGTCTACAACCCTGAGGCGGCGCTGTCGGCCGCCCCGGGCACGCTGACCGCGCCAGCCATCGAGTTGCTGGGGGGCTGCCCGTGAGCAGGCCGCCACGTCATCTGTTGCGCCGTCTGCTTCCCTGGTTGCTGGTGGCTGCTACCGTGCACCTGCTGGCGGTGTGGGCGCTGCCCCGCGTCATCATGGCCCGGCTGTCGGCGGTGGCCTCGCCGCAGGAGCGTGCCGGCGTCTACCTGCCGCCGATGACCGACCACACGCAGCGCCGCGTCGTCATGCCCAGCCCCGACCTGCTGTACGCCACCTGCGCGCTGGACGTGGCCGAGCGTCCGATGCGCATCCGCGTCGATCTGCGCACGCCGGGCTACAGCTCGGTGGCGCTGTACGCGTCGAACTCCGACAACTTCTTCGTCCTCAACGACCGCCAGGCGGGTGAAGCCCCAGCGGACCTGGTGCTCATCGGTCCGAAGGCCTACGCGCAGGCGCCTGCGATCCCGCCTGGCGCGCGGACGGTCACCGCGCCCAGCCACAAGGGCCTGCTGCTCATGCGGGTGCTGGTGGCCGATTACGGGGCGCAGAAAGACGTCGTGGAGGCCGCGCGGCGCACGCTGCGCTGCGAGCCGCTGTGAGGGTGCTCCTGGCGAGCCTGCTCACGGCGCAGCATTTGACAAGCTCCGGATGGAGGAGGCCCTGACGCTTGGAGCCGCCATGCGTCTACGACTCCACCTTCTCCTGCAGCCACACCTTGATGAGGGATTGATACGGTACGTCGCGCGCATTGGCTGCCGCCTTCACCGCGTCCAGCAGGTGCTGCGGCAGGCGCAGCGAGATGGTCTTGGTCGAGGGCTTGAGCTTGGGCAGCGTCACGCGCTGGGCGTGTGACCAGTCGACAAAAGCGCTGGAGTCGCGGCTTGACGTTTCCCAGAAAGCGCGCTCCTGCGCCTCCGTCTCAAAGGTTGGAATGGGTTTACGGGCTTTGCTCATAGACGGTTCTCTCCTTGCGGTGCATGTCCCGAGCCGAGATCACCCGGATCAGGGCTTCGCCGCCGCGCAGGGTGAAGGTGATGTGCAGGCGGCGTCCCTCACGGGTCTGGCCCAGGGCGTGAAACCGGGGCTCTTGCTGCGCATGCTGGTGGTCCACCAAGAGAAGCAACGGTTGCCGGAAGAAGACCTCTTCCGCCTCTGACTGCGACACCCCGTGCTTGTCGTTCTTGCGCGCGTTGCCATCGTCCCAATCAAAGCCGGTGATGCGGTTGAGGTCGATCATGTGTGTATGACCATGATATACGGCATCGAGCGCGCGACGCATGTCCGCACCCCTGGGGCGGCACGCGGCATGAGGCCCTGAAAACCCTGATGGTGGCGCGTCAGGGCAGGGCCGATCATGTGCCCGAGCCCTCCACATCGCCCATGTACCGCTTGCATTCCCACCGGCTTCGCCCGGTCCACCAGGGTGTGCTGCCCACCGAAAGGCTGCGGCGCGACCGTCTGGCCGCTGCAGTGGAGGCAGCGCAGCCTGAAGACCCGCACGCGCACGGCCCGCATTCGCTATCGGAATCGGTACCCGAGTACCGACGCTTGATCGCCCCTTTGCTGGACGGGCCGGTGGCTGCGGCGCACGCACCGATTCCCGACGACCTGCTCACCCGCCAGCGCCACCACAAGGCCGCAGCCTACTTCCTGGATGCAACGTTGGCGGGGGTGTGCCGGCTGCGGCCTGATGAGGCGGCAGGAGCGGGCACGCAGGGCGGCGCCCCCGTTGCGGGGCCCACCCACGCCCTGGTCTTCCTCATCGAGTTCGGCCGCGAGCCCGCCGAAGGCGAGCCCGGCGATGCCTGGATCCGCGGCTGCAACGCCGAGCGCACCGATTTGCGCTGCGCCGAGGTGGCCGCTGTGCTGGCAGGCTATCTGCGGTCGCTGGGCTGGCACGCGCGCGGCCATGTGGACGGCGACACCGCACTCGATCTTGCTACCCTGGCACAGCGCGCTGGCGTGGCCCAGGCGGTGGACGGCGTGCTGCACATGCCGTTCTCGCAGCGGGGTTTTCGCATTGGTGTGGTCACCACCGACCTGGACATCGCCTGCGACGAGCCGATTGCCGCGGATGAGAGTCTGGACTGGCCCGACGCCGATGCCTGGCAGGGCGTGGGTGGCACGCGGCCGGGTTTCGAAGACGAGGAGTTGGCGCGCCGCCCGGTGCATCTGGGGCGCTGGCCGATGGAGCGTATCCGGCGCGTGGCGCAGCCCACCACGATGATCGACCACGCCCGCATCCAGCGCGTGCCCAAGCGGGCCGACCTCTTCACCCGCGCCCTGGCCGGTGACCTGGGCCCGCGTGCCCAGCAGGAGCGCACGCGCTTTGCCGTCAAGCACCCGCTGGCGTTTGCGATGACGCCGCTGATCCGCGCGCTCGTCCCGCTGCAGGGCCAGCGTGAGAAGCTGCAGCCCACCGGCTGGGGCGGGGACTTGTCGAACGCCCAGCGCAATGCGCAATCGATCAAGGCGCTGGGGCACTTCCTCGGGGCGGACTTCGTGGGCATCTGCGAGGCCGAGCCGTGGATGTGGTACTCCCATGACGAGGTGGAAGGCCGGCCCATCGAGCCCTACCACCGGTTTGCCGTGGTGATGCTGATCGACCAGGGCTTCGAGACCATGGAGGGTGCCTCGGGCGATGACTGGATTTCCGGCGCGCAGTCCATGCGCGCCTACCTGCGCGGCGCATTGATCGCCGGGCTGATGGCCGCGCATGTGCGGCGCATGGGCTTTGGCGCCCGCGCCCACTCCAACGCCCACTCCGAAGTGCTGCACCTGCCGGCCGTGCTGATGGCCGGGCTGGGCGAGTTGTCACGCATTGGCGAGCTGGTGCTCAACCCCTTCATCGGTCCGCGCTCGAAGTCGGTGGTCTTCACCACCGACCTGCCCCTGGCGGTGGACCAGCCCATCGACTTCGGCCTGCAGGACACCTGCGCGCAATGCCTGAAGTGCGCGCGCGAGTGCCCCTGCAACGCCATCCCCTACGGCCCCAAGACCGTCTTCAACGGCTACGAGATCTGGAAGCCCGACGTGGAGAAGTGCGGCAAGTACCGCCTGACCAACATGAAGGGCTCGGCCTGCGGCCGCTGCATGAAGACCTGTCCCTTCAACAGCGAGGACCTGGTGGAGCACGAGCAGCGGCTGTGGCAGGCCATCGAGCAGCCCGAGAGCCGGCGCCACCTCATCGAGCACGACGACCGCATGGGCGGCGGGGAGCGCAACCCGGTCAAGCGCTGGTGGTGGGACCTGGAGATCGTCGACGGCGTGGCGATCGCCCCGGTGGCCGGGGTGAACGAGCGCAATCTGTCGCCCGGGCGCGACGAGCGCCTGGCGGCGGCGCAGAAGATTGCCGTGTTCCCTCCGCACCTGCAGCCGCGAGGTGGCACGACGCTGGCGACCGTGGTGCCGCTGGAGCGGACGGCGGGGTTGAAGGCCGCGAAGGAGACCCCAGAGCCGTGATGCCAGATCATTGAGTCTTCAGGCCCGGGACCGGCCCCGCTGACGACCTGCCTTGGGCAGTGAGCAAGTAGCGGCCAGGTGCTCGGCTTGCGCCTGCAGTCGCTGCAGCATGGCGTCCAGCGCGGAAATGTCTTTCTCCGACAGCACGCTGAGTACCTCGCGGTTCAGCCCCGCGATCTCGGGGAAGAGTTGCGCGTGCAGGCGTTGCCCGGCGTCAGTCAGATCCACATGGGCATAGCGCTGGTCACTGGCCTGCACGGTGCGGCGTACCCAGCCCTTGACCACCAGCGCTGACAGCGCGCGTGAGGTGCGGGCTCGGTCCAGCTGTGCCTGCACGGCCAGGTCCGAGGGGTGCATGCTCCCGCCTTCGGCCAAGAGCGCCAGCATGCGCCACTCGCGCCGGGTGATGCCGTAGCGTCCTTCGCAAAGCCGAACCGCCGGCAGGCTGGCCGCGCCCGACAACCGGCTCAGCCGGTAGAGCAAGAGGTCACCCAGCGCCCGGGGCTGGGCCATGCGGGGCAGTGCAGGCAGGGTCCCGCCTTTGGCGCGGTTGAGGGGTTGGTCGGAAGCGGCCGGGTGTTCAGGTGTGTGGGCCACTGGCGTAAACCCTGGGGATGGTTGATTTGATCAATCGATTCTGGACGGCTAGATTGCGTTGCACAACCCCGGTGCAACCTGGGGGCATGACTTTTGTCGTCAAGGAGACACCTGATGAAGCGCCGCGATTTCACCGCCCTGGCCGCTGCGGCCAGCCTGATGCCCCTGGCGCATGCCCAGGCCGAACGGACGATCAAGGTGCTGGTGGGCTTTCCGCCGGGGGGCTCGATCGACATCGTCTCGCGCGTGCTGGCCGAGAAGATGAAGGACGACCTCAAGGTCAACATCGTGATCGAGAACCGGGCCGGCGCGGGTGGGCGCGTGGCGGCCGATCTGCTGAAGGCCTCACCGGCCGATGGCAGCGTGGTGATGATCACGCCCATCGTGGTGCCGGTGCTCGCCCCGCTGGTGTTTTCCAAGCTCAACTACAACCCGGCCACCGACTTCGCCCCCGTGGGCCACGTCTGCAATTTCAACTTTGCGCTGTCGGTGCCGGCCAGCCTGCCGGTGAAGAACGTCGCCGAGTTCGTGACCTGGTTGAAGGCCAACCCGCAGAAGGCGAACTTCGGCTCGCCCGCACCCGGCAGCCTGCCGCACTTCTTCGGCGAGATGCTGTCGCGCGACGCCAAGGCTGACATGGTGCATGTGCCCTTTGCGGGCGGGTCGGCCCTGATGAACGCGCTGATGGGCGGCCAGGTCTCGGCAGGCATCGACGTGCTGCTGGAGGCGCTGGAGGCGCACAAGTCGGGCAAGGTGCGCATCCTGGCCATCTCGGGCGACAAGCGCAGCGCGGTGCTGCCGGACGTGCCGACGTTCAAGGAGTCCGGGTTCCCGAACATCGTGGCTTCTGGATGGTTTGCGATGTACGCACCGGCCAAGACGCCTGCAGCCTCGATCGAAGCCATCAACCGTGCGCTGAACAAGGCGCTGACCCATCCCGAGGTGCTGGACCGCTTTGGCAAGCTGGCGCTGGAAGCCGGTGGGGGCAGCGCGGCCGACCTGACCAGGCTCGAGCAATCCTCCACAGCCCGCTGGGCCCCGGTGGTGAAGGCGACAGGGTTCAGGGCGGATTGATTTTCCGGCGTTGCACCTCGCGAGCTCGCTTGCGCGGCGCCCTGTGCTCCGTTCATGCGAAGCGGCAGAGCACCTCGCGGGCTCGGTGGCTCGGCGCCCTATGCTCCGTTCATGTCCTCCGTCGTCGGCTAAAGCCGACGCCTCCCCCTTTACTTCACTGCGCACAGGGCACCAAGCCACCGAGCGGCGTCGCCTTCTCCTTCCCATACCGGTTCGGCTGGCTGAACGAGGGTGCGTGGCGTCCCCCGCAGCGAAGTAAAGGGGGAGGGCTCGGCCGGTAGGCCGAGGCCGGAGGACATGAGCGGAGGGGGATGCCGCGTGCCCTCGTGACGCGATGACGCGATCCAGTGGACGACGAAAGGCAAGCAATTGACCGAGAACTACCTTCCCGACACATTCATCGAGAACGCCTGGTACGTCGCCGCCTGGGACCATGAGATCGGGCCGGACGCGCTGTTCGCGCGCACGCTGCTGGGCAAGCCCTTGCTGTTCTACCGCCGCGAAGATGGCGGAGTCGTGGCGATGGACGACCGGTGCTGCCACCGGGCGGCGCCGCTGTCCATCGGCCGCAAGGAGGGCGACTGCGTGCGCTGCCTGTACCACGGCCTGAAGTTCGACTTCCAGGGCGTGTGCGTGGAGATGCCGGGCCAGGAGCGCATTCCGCCCATGGCACGCGTGCGCGCCTACCCCGTGGTGGAGCGCGACCGCTTCGTGTGGGTCTGGATGGGCGCGCCCGAGCTGGGCGACCCGTCCACGATCCTCAGCTTCTTCTGGCATGCCAGCCCCGAGTGGGCGATGAAGCCGGGCTACATCCACTACCAGGCGCACGTGCAACTCATCGTGGACAACCTGCTGGACTTTGCTCATCTGTCCTACGTGCACCCCACCACGCTGGGCACCGCGCGCAACGCGCAGGTCAAGGCCCAGGTGGAGGCCATCGACGGCGGGCTGCGCATCACACGCTGGGCGCTGGAGGATGAGATGCCGCCCAACCACAAGCGCGTGGCGCGTTTTGAAGGGCGGGTGGACCGCTGGCAGATCTACGAGTGGCACCCCCCGGCCTTCATGCGCATGGACGCGGGCTCGGCCCCGGCCGGCACCGGCGCGCCCGAAGGCCGCATTGCCGAGGTGGCGATGAAGTTCCGCCACACCTCGGTGCAGACGCCCGAGACCACGCGCACCGCGCACTACTTCTTCTGCCAGGCGCGCAACTTCGAACTCGACAACCCGGCCATGACCGAGGCCATCTTCCAGGATGTCAGCACTGCCTTCGCAGAGGACCGCACCATGATCGAGGCGCAGCAGAAGATCCTGGACGCCACGCCAGGCTTCCGCCCAGTGGCCACCGTGCACGACCAGGCGCTCAACATGGCACGCCATCTGGTGCGCAAGCGGCTGGAGGTGGAGGCGCAGGGGAGAGCCTTTGCAGGGCCCGTCTCACCAAGCCTGGTTCCCATCATGCCGGCAGCTGCCGTGGGAGTGGCGTCATGAGGTTGCAGGACAAGTCCGCCATCGTCACCGGGGCAGCCTCGGGCTTCGGGGCTGCGATTGCCGAGCGCTTTGCGGCCGAGGGCGCACGCGTGGTCGTGGCCGACCTGAACGAGGCCCAGGGCAAGGCCGTGGCCCAGCGCATCGGCGGGGTGTTTACGCGCTGCGATGTCTCGCGCGCGGAGGAAGTGCAGGCCCTGGTGCAGACCGCCGTCCAGGCCCACGGGCGCCTGGACATCGTGGTGAACAACGCGGGCGTGACGCATGTCAACAAGCCGCACCTGGAGGTGACCGAGGACGAGTTCGATCGCCTCTACCGCATCAACGTCAAGAGCCTGTTCCACATGAATCGGGCGGCCGTGCCAGCCATGCGCGCCAACCCCGGCGGGTCTTCGGGCGTGTTCATCAACGTGGCCTCCACCACGGGCGTGCGCCCGGGCCCGGGGCTGTGCTGGTACTCCGGCAGCAAGGGCGCGGTCATCACCACCAGCAAGGGCCTGGCGCTGGAGTTGGCGCGCGAGAACATCCGCGTGTGCGTGGTCAACCCCATGATCGGCGAGACGGCCATGCTGGAGCAGTTCATGGGCATGCCCGACACGCCTGAGAACCGCCAGCGCTTCCTCGCCCGTATTCCGCTGGGTCGCTTCACCCAGCCGGCGGATGTGGCGGGTGCTGCGGTGTACCTGGCGAGCGACGAGGCGGGCTTTCTCACTGGTGTGTGCCTGGACGTGGACGGTGGGCGCAACATCTGATGCCACCCGGACCATGCGCTGCTGTCTGGCCGTGGCCGAGCCCGGCTGACGATGGGCCCGATGTAAGCCCTGAATTCATGATCCATGGCGCCTCGTGGCGCGGTGGAGACCGAAACCCTGGAGATGCACGATGACGACGATGTGGACCCGCAGACATCTCATGGCCCTGGCTTTGCCGTTATGCCTGGGCTTCACGGCCCCGGCCACGGCGCAGCCGGCCTGGCCCGACAAGCCCATCAAAGTGGTGCTGCCCTTTCCGCCAGGCGGGCCCAGCGACATCGTCATGCGCCTGGCGGCCGAGAAGATGCAGACAGCGCTCAAGCAGCCCATCGTCATCGAGAACAAGCCGGGCGCGGGCGGCAACCTGGGCACGGCCGAGGTGGCGCGCGCTGCGCCCGACGGCCACACCTGGCTGTGGATCACCGACACGGTCATGACGGTCAACCCTCACGTCTACAAGAACCTGGGCTTCAAGCCCGACGCGCTGGTGCCGGTGACCGTGGGCACGGCCTTCAACCAGACCCTGGTGTGCAACCCGTCAGTGGGCGTGAAGACGCTGGCCGAACTGGTGGCCAAGGCCAATGCCACCAAGCTGGCCTATGCCTCGGGTGGGGCGGGCGTCCCGGGGCACCTGGCGATGGAGTTGCTGCAGTCCATGGCCGGGTTCGACATGACGCATGTGCCCTACAAGGGGCCTGCGCCGGCCATGCAGGACGTCATCGGCGGACAGGTGGCCTGTGGCTTCCTGGCCGGCCCGACGGTGCTGCCCCAGGTGCGGGCCGGCAAGCTGGTGGCCCTGGCCGTTTCGGGCAGCCGGCGCTCACCCGCCTTGCCCGAGGTGCCCACGGTGGCCGAAGCCGGGTATCCCGCCTACGTGGCGGACTTCACGCTGGTGTTGATGGCCCCGCGCGGCACGCCCGAGCCCATCGTGGCGCGGATGCGGCAGGTGTTGGCTGATGCGCTGAAGACGCCCGACGTCACCGAGAAGCTGCGTGCCGGCGACCAGATCGTCGTGGTCAACACGCCGGCCGAGGCTGCGGCCATGATGGCCGCCGACGGCAGCAAGTGGGGCGAGGTGGTGCGTCGCATCCAGCTGGGGTTGGATTGATTGCAGCCCCCGTGGAGCCTTCCCCGCACTGGGACTTCGTGATCGTCGGCGCGGGCTCGGCCGGCTGTGTGTTGGCTGATCGCTTGAGCGCTGACGGGCGCCACCAGGTTCTGCTGCTGGAGGCGGGGCCGGAAGACCGCTCGCCGTGGATCCACATGCCCCTGGGCCTGCAGTTCGCCTTGCGCGACGCGCGCATCGAGTGGCGGCTGCCCACCGAGCCCGAGCCCGCCATGGGAGGGCGCCGCATCCCCTGCCCGCGGGGCCGCACCCTGGGCGGCACCAGCTCACTCAACGGCATGATCTACATCCGCGGCCAGGCGCAGGACTACGACGACTGGGCGGCCCAGGGCTGCACAGGCTGGAGCTGGCGCGAGGTGCTGCCTTTCTTTCTGCGCAGTGAGGGCAACCGGGGCCTGCCGGCCGGGCTGCTGCATGCCACCGACGGGCCGCTGCCCGTGACCACGCCGCCAGGCGGCGACCCCTTGTGTGACGCCGTGGTGGCTGCCGCGCAGCAGTTGGGGCTGCCCCGCAACACCGACTTCAACGGCTCCTCGCAGTGGGGAGCCGGCTATTTCCAGCACACGTTGCAGGCCGGCCGCCGTGCCAGCGCGGCACGCACCTACCTGTCCCGCGCACGTGGCCGCCGCAATCTGACGGTGTGGACCGGCACCGCCGCCCAGCGCCTGCTCTTTGACGGCACGCGCGTCAGCGGCGTGGAGGTCCGCCGTGGCGACGGGCCGTCACACGCAGTGCGGGCTGCCCGTGAGGTGCTGGTGTGTGCCGGCACCCTCCACAGCCCGCAGCTGCTGCAGGTGTCGGGCATCGGCCCGGCGGACCTGCTCCAGCGCCTGGGCGTGCCGGTGCGCGTACATGTTCCGGAGGTGGGCCAGGGCTTGCAGGACCACTTGCAGGCCAAGCTGCGCTACCGGCTGCGCGAGCCCGTCAGCCTGAACGACCTGTACCACCGCAAGGGCCGCTTGCTGGCCGAGGGTCTGAAGTACCTGGCCCTGCGGCAAGGACGCTTGGCGCAGGCGCCCATCCGCGCCGGTGCCTTCCTGATGAGCGAGCCGCGGCTGGACCGGCCCGACCTGCAGGTGCACGTGGTGGAGTTCACCGCCGACGGCATGGGCCGCCCGCCCTACCGCGCGCCGGGCTTCCAGCTCTCAGTGTGCGTGCTGCGCCCGCAAAGCCGCGGCACGGTGCAGGCCACCTCATCCGACATGGCCGTTCCGCCGGCGGTGTGCGGGCAATTCTTATCAGAACCCGACGATGTGCAGCGTACGGTGCGCGGCGTGCGCTGGATGCGCCAGTTGGCTGCCCAGCCGGCGCTGCAGGCCCTGATCGTCGCCGAGACCGACCCCGGCCCGGGCGCGCAGCGTGACGAGGCGCTGGCCGACTGGGTTCGCGCCACGGCGGTCACGGTCTACCACCCGGTGGGCACCTGCCGCATGGGCGGCGACGACCGCGCCGTGCTGGACCCGGCGCTGCGCGTGCGCGGCGCGGCCGGCCTGCGCGTGGTGGACGCCTCGGTCATGCCGCAAATCGTGTCCGGCAACACCAACGCCCCCACCATGATGATCGCCGAGAAGGCGGCCGAGATGATCCTGGCGAACCACGCCTGAGGTCCGTCACTGCCCGGACCGCCCGCACTACCTTCAACGCCCTGGATGACCTGATCGCCTCTTGTGAACCCCTGACGAGTCTTCCCCTATGAACGTCCTCTTCATCATGGCCGACCAGCTGCGCTGGGACCACCTGTCCTGCGCCGGCCACCCGCATCTGCACACACCCAACATCGACGCCCTGGCCGCGCGCGGCGTGCGCTTCTCGCAGGCCTATGTGACGAGTGGCGTGTGCGGCCCCAGCCGCATGAGCTACTACACCGGCCGTTATCCCACCAGCCACGGCGCCACCTGGAACCGCGTGCCGCTGCCGCTGGGCGAGGTGACGCTGGGCGAGATGATCCGCGCGCACGCCAGCGAGCGGGGTGACGAGGGCCCGGACCTGTGGCTGGCGGGCAAGACGCACGTGATGCCGGATGTGGAGGGCCTGAAGCGGCTGTCCATCGAGGGCCAGAGCGAACTTGGTCACCTGCTCAGCCGCGGCGGCTTTCGCGAGATCGACCGCCACGACGGCCACCATGAGACTGGCGATGCCGACGGCTACGGCGCCTGGCTGCGCGCGCAGGGCTACGATAGCGCCAATCCCTGGAGCGACCACGTCATCTCGGCCATCGACGAGGGCGGCCAGGTGGTCAGTGGCTGGCACATGCGCAACGTGCACCTGCCCGCCCGCGTGCAGGAGGCGCATTCCGAGACGGCCTACATGACCGACCAGGCCATCGGCTTCATGCGCGAGCAGGGCAGCCGCCCGTGGGTGCTGCACCTGAGCTACGTGAAGCCGCATTGGCCCTACATGGCGCCGGCGCCCTACCACGCGATGTACCGCTACGAGCACTGCCTGCCCACGGTCAAGCGCGCCTCGGAACTGGACAACGCCCACCCCGTGTTGGCGGCGTATCGGCAGCACGAGGAAAGCGCCACTTTCGCGCGCGACGAGGTGGTGCGTCACGTGCGCCCGGCCTACCAGGGCCTCATCAAGCAGCTGGACGACCACCTGGGGCGCCTGTTCAACGAGATGGCGGGCATGGGCCGCCTTGACGACACCCTGGTGATCTTCTGCGCCGACCATGGTGACTTCCTGGGCGACCACTGGCTGGGCGAGAAGGAGCAGTTCTTCGACACCGTGCAGCGCGTGCCCTTCATCGTGGCCGACCCCCGGCGCGAGGCCGACGCCACGCGTGGCCGCGTGGACGAGCGCTTCGTCGAGTGCGTGGACGTGGTGCCCACCATCCTGGAAACGCTGGGTATCCCGTTACCCGGCCACCGAGTGGAAGGGCACAGCCTCTTGCCGCTGCTGCACGGCCAGCAGCCCGCCTGGCGCGAGTTCGTCTACAGCGAGCTGGACTACGCCTTCAAGGGTGCGCGCCTGGCGCTGGGACGCACGCCGCAGCAGTCACGCGCCTTCTCCATCCGCACGGCCACGCACCGCTATGTCAACTGGCTGGACCTGCCCGAGCAACTGTGGGACCTGAGGGCAGATCCGGACCAGTTCGACGATCTGGGCCGCGAGGCCTCCACCGAAGGCCAGCGCCAGCAACTGCGTGGGCAACTGCTCGACTTCCTGGCACGGCGCAAGCACCGCACCACCCTCAGCGACGAGGCGGTGGAGCGCAGTACTGGTGCGCACAAGAAGGCAGGGGTGTTCTACGGGCAGTGGTGAGGGTGCGGCCTGGTTCAGCGCCCCAGCCTGTAGGGCTCGTCCTCGATCACAAACCGCTGCTCGGCCAGCGCCCCCTCGATCCACTCGGCCACCGCTGGCAGGGCGGTGACGCGTTCGACATAGCTGCGCACGGCGGCCGACACGGGCAGCGCGTAGGTGCGTAGCCGCATGCACACCGGGGCGTAGTAGGCATCGGCGATGGAGAACTGGCCAAAGAGCATGGGCCCGCCGTGCTGCAGCAGCAAGCCTTCCCACATGCTGTGAAGCCGGGCTACTTCGGCGCGAATGCCCGGTTTGTCGCGCCAGACCAGGGCGCCGATCTCGGGCAGCGAGGCCTCGATGTTCATCGGGCAGTGGCTGCGCAGGCTGCTGAAGCCCGCGTGCATCTCCGCGCAGATGCTGCGCGCCCGGGCGCGCGCCGCTGGGTCGGCCGGCCACAGTTGTTTGTCGGGGAAGCGCTCGGCCAGGGTCTCGGCAATCGCCAGTGAGTCCCATACGGCCAGCTCGCCGTCGCGCAGGATGGGCACCTTGCCCGCCGGGCTGAGGGCGCGCACGCCCGTCTTGAAAGGCGATGCCGGCTCGAAGTCGTCAAAGGGCAGCATCACCTCTTCGAAAGCGATGCCCGCCTGGCGCATCAGCACCCAGGGCCGCATGGACCAGGACGAGTAGTTCTTGTTGGCGATGACGAGTTGCAGCATGGCGTGGTTTCCTGAAGGGTTGCTCTATTGCACGGCGGGTTCCAGCAGCCGCAACGTCCCCGCATCGGCATCGATTT
>JBAXYD010000045.1:0-34053 GCA_037127635.1 Betaproteobacteria bacterium
GTCGAAGGGCTTCGACAAGCCTGTCCTGAGCGGAGTCGAAGGGCTCAGCCCGAACGGGCGCTTCACAACAGGGTTGCCGGACGCCTGTCAGCCCTTGGGCGTCTTCTTCGGCCTTTGCCACCCTGGCACAGTGAGTTGCTTGGCGCGCGCCACGGTGAGCTGGCCCGCCGGGGCATCTTTGGCGATGGTGGAGCCCCCGCCGATGGTGGCGCCAGCGCCGATGGTGACGGGCGCCACCAGCACGCAGTTGCTGCCGATGTGGGCGTCGGCTTCGATCACGGTGCGGTGCTTGTTCGCGCCGTCGTAGTTGGCGGTGATGCTGCCCGCGCCGTAGTTCACGCGCTCGCCCACGGTGGCGTCGCCCAGGTAGGCCAGGTGGTTGGCCTTGGCGCCGCGCGCAAGCGTGGAGTTCTTCACCTCCACGAAGTTGCCGATGTGCACCTCGGGCCCGAGATCCGCGCCCGGGCGCAGCCGCGCGAAGGGGCCGATGAGGGCGTCGCTGCCGACTTTCACGCCCGCTGTCTCGCCGTCTATGTGGGTGAAGGGATGGATCACCGCGCCAGCGTCGATGCGTGCATTGCGGATGACGCAGTTCGCGCCAATGCGCGCGCCGTCGCCCAGCACCACCTCGCCTTCGAACACGCAGTTGACGTCGATCTCCACGTCGCTGCCGCAGCGCAGCGTGCCGCGCAGGTCAAAGCGTGCCGGGTCGGCCAGGCGCACGCCATCTTCCATCAAGACCTCGGCGCGCAGGCGCTGCAGGCGTCGCTCCAGGTCGGCCAGCTGCACGGGGCTGTTCACGCCCAGTACCTCGGTGTCGCTGGCCGGTTGGGCGGCCACCACCTCGCAGCCCTCGGCCACGGCCATGGCCACGATGTCGGTCAGGTAGTACTCGCGCTGGGCGTTGTCGTTCTTCAGCGCCGCCACCCAGCGCTTGAGCGCAGCGGTGGGGGCGGCCAGGATGCCGGTGTAGATCTCGCGGATGGCGCGCTGCTCGGGGCTGGCGTCCTTGTGCTCCACGATGCCCAGCACGGGGCCCTGCGGACTGCGCACGATGCGGCCGTAGCCGGTGGCATCGTCCAGCGTCACGGTCAGCAGCGCCAGTCGCGTGCCCGCGCAGGCCTGCACCAGGGCGCCCGCGGTGTCGGTGCGGATCAATGGCACGTCGCCATTCAGCACCAGGGTGGTGCCAGCCTCGCCGGACAGGACGGGTACCGCCTGCTGCACCGCGTGGCCGGTGCCCAGTTGCGGCATCTGGCGCGCGAACACCGCGCCGCTGGCCGCTACCGCGGCCTCTACCTCGTTGGCCCCATGCCCCGTGATGACGACGG
This sequence comes from Betaproteobacteria bacterium, assembly GCA_037127635.1. Taxonomy (GTDB): domain Bacteria; phylum Pseudomonadota; class Gammaproteobacteria; order Burkholderiales; family Burkholderiaceae_C; genus Rubrivivax. The sequence goes on from JBAXYD010000045.1 coordinate 1,332, forward strand.
TGCGCTGAGCCCCCAGGGGAGCGGCTGCGTCCAGGACATGCTGCAATAAGGGCTGGCCCGCCAGCTTGTGAAGCACCTTGGGCAGCGAAGACTTCATGCGCGTGCCCTTGCCGGCCGCCATCACCACCACGTTCAACGCCACGTTCGAAGTCATGCGCAGGACCTTTTCGACGCTTGTCAGGAGGGGATCGATTATCGGCCTCGCCCTGGGCTTGCTCGTGGGCTTGGCCGCCTGCAGCGCGGTGCGCCTGGGTTACGACCAGGGGCCGTTTCTGGCTCACTGGTGGCTGGACTCCCGGCTGGCCTTCACCACCGAACAATCGGCCCGCACCAAGGATGCACTGGCGCAGTGGTTTGCGTGGCATCGCGCAACGCAGCTGACGGACTACGCCGGCTGGTTGTCGCGCGCCCGTGCCGAGTCGGCCGTTGCGGTGACGCCGCAACAGGTGTGCCGCTGGTCCGATGAGCTGCGGCGGCGCCTTGACCCCCTGATGGAGCGCGTGCTGCCCACGGCCGCCGAGGTGGTGCCCACCTTGAGCCCAGAGCAACTGGCCCGGTTGGAGCGCCGCCTGGAGGAGGACGAGGTCAAGCGACGCAAGGACTTCCTGCAGCCGCGCAACGAGCAGCGCTGGGAGGCTTCCACCGAGCGGACCATCGAGCGCTTCGAAACCTTCTATGGCACGCTGGAGGCCGCGCAGCGGGCTCTGGTGGCGACCAGCGTGCGGGCCTCGCCTTTCGACACGGCCCGCTGGTGGGCCGATCGCCAGGCCAGCCAGACCGAGATGATGGCCACGCTGCGCAAGCTCTCGGGCGACCGCCGCCCGCGCGAGCAGGTGGCCGCCGACCTGCGCCAGGCGATGGAGCGGCGGTGGCTGACGGCGCCACCAGACGCCTCTGGCTACCGCGAGCGGCTGGCCCTGCACCAGTGCGAGCTCGCCGCCGCCGTGCACAACGCGACCACGTCTGCGCAGCGCCGCCATCTGGCCGAGAAGCTGCAGGGCTGGGAGGCCGACATGCGCGCGCTGGCCGCCCGTGCGCCGGCACAGGTGGCGGCGCGGCCCTGATGCTGATTCGCGTTCAAAGACCTCAGGAGAAGCTCAAGAAAACGGCGGGCCGCGCCAAATTTTATTGCGCCCCTTTTGGGGTTCGGGCCAGGCGCCGCCCGGACCTTGGGGGCTTTCACGGCGCCAGGGGCACCACCACCGTTCGGGGGTTCAGGCCCACGGCGGGGAAGTCCTTGAGCGCGGCGGCGAACATGGCCGCCATGAGTTGCGCGTTGCCCGTCGAGTAGCCGTCGTTGCTGGCCCGTGCTTCGTAGATCGGCTTGCCGCTGGCCCGGTCGCGCAGCAGCAGCGCCACCTCGCGGTCATAGCGCGTCGAGTCCATGCGCATGCCCAGGCGCCACGACGGCCCGGGCCAGGGGCCGTAGCGCCAGTAGCCGAAGCTGCCGCGCCACCACAGCGGGTCGTCCCAGGGCGAGCGGTCGGTGCGGGTGACGCGGGCACCCACCTGCACCAGCACCTGCGGTTCGGTACCGGCCGCGGCCGGCTTGAAGCCCGCCGCTTCCAACGCCGGGCGCGCGGCGGCCTCCAGCGCGTCCTGCTCTTGGGCCCGCACCTGCTGCGAGGGCAGGCGCTCGAAGGTGTAGCTGCCCGGTGCCTGGCCTGTGGGCCACTCGCCATAGCTGGCCACCTCGCTGCTGAGCGTGGCCAGGCCGGCGCAGCCGCCGAGGGTGAGCGTGGCGAACGCGGCGAACGTGACCAAGGCGGTCCGCGCAGACCTGCGGGCCCCGGCGCGGCCCGTGCTCAGGCTTCGGAAGAATCCTCTTGCGACCATGGGTTGCTCCTTTCGTGGCCCTCACCGGCCGGCCCGGTCCGCCCGATGGCGTCGATGCGGATGGCCTGCGCCCCCCCGGCGGGCGGTGCACAGGCCTCGTCCTCGTCGTCGTCGAAGGCGCGGTCGCCTTGGCGGTCGGCCACGCCCGTAGCGTGCAGCGTCTCGAAGGGGTAGAGCTTGCGATCCATCAGGTGCGAGGGCACGATATTGCCCATGGCCGAGAACATGCTGTCGATGCGCCCGGGGTACTGGCGCTCCCACTCATGGATCATCTTCTTCACCTGCACGCGCTGCAGGTTGTCCTGGCTGCCGCACAGCGTGCACGGGATGATGGGGAACTCGCGGTGCGCGGCCCAGCGCGCCAGGTCGGTCTCGGCCACATAGGCCAGCGGGCGGATCACCACATGCTGGCCGTTGTCGCTCACCAGCTTCGGCGGCATGCCCTTCAGGCGGCTGCCGAAGAACATGTTCATCAGCAACGTGACCACCATGTCGTCGCGGTGGTGGCCCAGCGCGATCTTGGTGGCGCCCAGCTCGCTGGCCACGCGGTACAGGATGCCGCGGCGCAGGCGCGAGCACAGGCTGCACATGGTCTTGCCCTCGGGCACCAGGCGCTTGACGATGGAGTAGGTGTCCTGCGCCGCGATGTGGAAGGGCACGTCGCGGCTGCGCAGGTAGGCCGGCAGCACGTCTTCCGGAAAGCCCGGCTGCTTCTGGTCCAGGTTGACCGCGACGATGTCGAAGGGCACGGGCGCGCGCTGGCGCAGACTCAGCAGGATGTCCAGCAGGCCGTAGCTGTCCTTGCCGCCGGACAGGCACACCATGACCTTGTCACCGGCCTCGATCATGTTGAAGTCGCCGATGGCCTGGCCCACCTGGCGGTGCAGCCGCTTGGCCAGCTTGCGGATCTCGACCGGGGCCTTGGCCTTGCGTTCCAGCCCGGCGCCGGCGTGGGTTGCAGCCGCCGTGGTGAAGGCTGGTTCGGTGACGGTGTTCATGCGACGGCCTCCCTCAGCCCGGTGCCGGACCGGACTTCTGCGGCTTCACGCCGAAGACCTCCACCCCCACCGCCTCGCAGTCGGGGTAGACATCGGGCTTTTCCGTGGACACGCGCGCGGCGCGCACCTTGGGGTGGGCCAGCATCGCGCGCAGCAGGTCGTCGGCCAACGTCTCCTGCAGCTCGATGTGCCCGCGCGCCACGCGCTGGGCGATGGTCTGGCGGATGAAGTCGTAGTCCACCACCTCGTCCAGCAGGTCGCTGCTGGGGGTGGACAGCGCCAGCGGCACGTACAGGTCCACGTTGAAGCAGATGCGCTGCGGCGCACCGTGCTCGAAGTCGTGCACGCCGATGTGCACCGCCAGCTCGTGGTTGCGCAGGAACAGGCGGCGGCAGCCGGCCAGGTCCGGGTGGGTGATCAGGGCGCTCATCAAGGGCTTTCTGCGGCGCCGGGTCTCGTGACGTCTTCGGTGTTCTGGCGCGCCAGGAACATCACGTCGCGCGGCTGGCCGGCCAGGTGCTGGCCGCCGTCCACCAGCAGCGTGGTGCCGGTGATGGCGGGAGATTCGATCAGGAAGCGTACCGCGCGGGCGATGTCCTCGGGCGTGGACGAGCGGCGCAGCGGGGTCATCTGGTGCGCGCGCTCGAACTCGCCGTCGGCCATCGCGCCTGACAGCAGCGTCACGCCCGGGGCCACACCGCACACCCGCACTGCCGGGGCCAGGCCCATGGCCAGCATGGTGGTGGCGGCCTCCAGCGCGGCCTTGGACAGGGTATGCGACAGGTAGTCGGGGTTCTGGTTCCAGAGCTTCTGGTCCAGCAGGTTGACCACGCAGCCGGTGGCCGCGCGCGTGCCCACATGCGCGTGCAGCGCCTGCGCCAGCACGATGGCCGGGGCGGTGTTGGCGCGCCACTGCCGCTCCATCAGGGCGTAGCTGAACTGGGCCGGGTTGTCGTACTCGAAGTCCGAGGCGTTGTTCACCACAGCGTCCACCTGGCCGAAAGCCCGCACCACGGCGGGCAGCAACGCACGCGCTGCGGCCTCATCGGACAGATCGGCCTGGAAGGCCTGCGATCGAGCGCCCAGCGCGGAGCAGTCTGCGGCCGTGGCCTGGGCCTCGGCGGCCGAGCCGCGGTAGTGCACGGCCACATCGAAGCCGTGGCCGGCCAGATCCAGGGCGATGGCGCGGCCCACGCGGCGGGCGCTGCCAGTGACGAGGACGACGGGGCGCGCAGACATGCTTCCTACAATGACGACGATGCGTGAAACGGAGCCCGGCAGTGTATCGGCGGCCCTGCTCGCCCACCTGCGGCAGGACATCGCGGCGGCCGGCGGCTGGATCCCGTTCGACCGCTTCATGCACAGCGCCCTGTACACGCCAGGCCTGGGCTACTACGCGCGTGGCGATTCCCCCATCGGGCTGATGCCGGGCCGGCCCGGCAGTGCCGGCGGCTTCGGCGTGGGCAGCGACTTTGTCACCGCGCCGGTGCTCTCGCCCTTCTTCGGCCGGGCGCTGGCGGCGCAGGTGGCGCAGGGCCTGCAGGCCGCGCAGGCTGACGAGGTCTTCGAGTTTGGCGCCGGCACCGGCGCGCTGGCGCAGCAGGTGTTGCAGACACTGGGTGAACAGGTGCGGCGTTACACCATCGTGGAGGTCTCGGGCGGCCTGCGCGCGCAGCAGCGCCAGCGGCTCGCGGGTTATGGCGAGCGCGTGCAGTGGGCCGAGCAGATGCCGCTGGCCATGCGCGGCGTGGTGCTGGGCAACGAGGTGCTGGACGCGATGCCGGCGCGCCTGCTGGCCTTTGACGGCCAGGCCTGGTGCGAGCGTGGCGTGGCGTGGCACGCCGAGGCCCTGTGCTTTGCCGACCGGCCCACCGAGGCGCGCCCGCCCGTGGCGGGGCCGTTCGGGCCCGGCACGGTGCTGGAGATCCAGCCCCAGGTGCAGGCCTTCGTGGCCACGCTGGCCGAGCACCTCGAGCGTGGCCTGGCCTTGTTCATCGACTACGGCTTTCCCGAGGCCGAGCTCTACCACCCGCAGCGCACCGGCGGCACACTGATGTGCCACCGGGCGCACCGCGCCGACGGCAACCCGCTGGCCGACGTGGGCCTGAAGGACATCACCGTGCATGTGGACTTCACCGCCGTGGCGCTGGCGGCGCAAGAGGCCGGTCTGGCCGTGGCCGGCTACACCAGCCAGGCCCGATTCCTGCTGAACTGCGGCATTGCCGGCCTGCTGGAACACGCCACGCTGCCTGAGCGCGCGGCGGCGCAGAAGCTGCTCACCGAACACGAGATGGGCGAACTCTTCAAGGTCATCGCGCTCACCCGCGGCCTGGCCCTCGAGCCCCTGGGCTTCACCGCGGGCGACCGCACGCACCGGTTGTGACGCCGTTTCCCCCATGCGCTGGCTGCTCGTCTTCCTCCTGGCCTTCCTGCTGTTCAACGGCCTGACGGCCTGGCTGCGCAAAATCGGCCTGGGTCGCCTGCCCGGGGACTTCAGCTTCCGCTGGCGCGGACGTGAGCATCACGTGCCGCTGGCCAGCAGCGTGGTGCTCAGCGTACTGGCCATGCTGATCGGGATGTGGATTTGAGCGCCAGCGCCGCAGGCCCCTGTGCCCTCCAAGTGGTGCCTGGGCTTGAGCCTTCCGCCGGTCGGCGCTGTTCAGGAATGGATCTGCCAGACTTGCTTGCAGGCACGGCAGCGCACCGTCAGGCCAGCTGCCGTTTCGGCTGGTAACGTGCCTCCAGATGACGGCGGGTTGACCAGGTCCAGCCGTCCATAGGTCTGGCAGCGCGGGCAGTCGGCCTGGTGTGCGATGGCTTCGGCCCGCATCAACAGGTAGAGGTACCGGCGCAAGGCCCACAGGCCAGCGCCGGCGCAAACCGCGATGGCGACCAAGTCGGTCAGCTGGTCGGCGATCGAGCGGAAGCGGGTGCTGGCCTCCAGGGCCATCATCAGACCCAGTGTGCAGACGATCACAGCGGCCAGATGGGCATGACTGCGCAGCAACTCGCGCTCGTACCACTTCCTGAACCCATGCCTGCGGATGCCCTCGGCCAGCTCCATGATCGCCCCTTTGCGAAGTTGCGCAGCCTTCGGGCTCAGTCTTCTCGCGCAAGCGCTGGAAGCCTGAGCGGCCGGCCGCCGCCTGATCCTCGCACATGGTGAGCCCGTGCGGTGATCCGGCCTTTGGCCGGGTCGGCCCTCGCTGGCGTCTTGCGCCCGCGGCGGGTGCGTGTGACGTTTGCGTGTGAAGGGTGCGTCAGGACCGTCCCGGCGCCGGACTCTGCTGCCTTCGCACCTCCAGTCGCTTCATCTGCAGGTAGGTTTCCCAGTCCAACTCACGCAGTTGCACCGGGTGGCGCTCCGTGGCGGCGAACCAGTTCAGCAGGCGCCGCTCCAACTGCTGCGCTGGTGGCAGCGCCAGCGCGTCCAGGTAGGCGTCGATGGCCAAGTAGTAGCGCACGGTGTTGCGCTCCAGCAAGGCCCTCACGCCCGTCACGGGCTGGAGAGGACCGCCGGGGCTGTCGGCGCGTTCCGGGACCAGGCTGAAGCCGACCTTGTGCCGGCCCAGAGTGCCCAGGTACACCTGCAACGCCCAGCGCGCTGCCGGGCCCTGGGCGTAGGTGTAGCGCAACTGCAGCAGGGTGCGGCCGTCGCCCGCGGCCGCCGTGTTCACGTGGATGCGGATGTCGCGGGTGTCCAGCGGGCCCTCGGCCGCGTGCAGCTCCACGCCTGACCCCCGCAGCCCCGCCTCGCCTGGGGGGGCGCTGGCGCGGAAGACGAAGTGCAGCCAGTGCGCGCTGGACAGCGGCTCGTCGAACTTGCGGCCCAGGCCCACCTCCAGCGTCTGGGGCGTGGCGGCAGCGCCGGCCTCACGCACCACCCGGCAGTACTTCACGTTCAAGTGCAGGATGAGGATGTCGCACCAGGCCGGCGCCTGCGCCAGGGCAGTCCGCACCGTTTGAAGCGGGTGCTCGATCAGGGCCAGCACCTCGCCTTCCAGGCGCTGCGCGGTCTCGGTCGACTGCAGGTACACCGGCCGCTGGCCGAGCTGCACGGCCCCGGCCCGCCGCATCTGCTCGAAGCGGGCGGGCAACTCCTCGGCCAGCGGGTTCGGCATGTCTTGGGCCGGCGGACGGTCCGGGCCCTGGGCCCCCGCCCCCGCCAACCATCCCCACACCGCCCAGCAGAAGAGCAGGGCCTTGCACCTGTTGCCAAGCCCCTTCTGGCTTCCCCCGCCTGTCCCTGCTCTGAGAGTCATCCGCATGCCTGCTCTGCCCGCGCCCCTTGCCCAGGGCCGGCCTTTCAGACGCGATGCTGAAGCGCAGGGGGTGGTGTGCGGCTGCGTCTGCTCAAGGCGCGGTCAATGTGCCCGGCCGCACGGCGGAGGCTGCCGCCGGATCCCGCGGCGTCAACGCCTGCAGCCGCGCGCGCCGCACGGCCTGGCCGATGGCGGGGCCGGTGAGCCCTTGCATCTGCGCCTGCATGGCAACGTCACCCGTTTCCACCGCCAGTACCTTCTCCAACGCTGCCTGCAGGCGCGGGCCCTGCGGGTAGGGGCGGTCCTCCAGCCCAGTGCGGCCGCGGGCGTCGCATTCGCAAGCCAGCACCGTCTGCACAAACCGCTCCGGCCGGCGCAAGGCGTCGCAGCGTTCCAGCAGGCGCATCGTGGCTTCGGGCCCCAGGGCGGCGCTGGCGTGCACATGGCCGTGTTCGCGTGCCACGACGTCGGCCAGCTCGCGGCATTCGGTGGGTACCTTCAGCCGCTGGGCCACGCGCTGCGCCAGGCGGGCGCTGCGCTGCTCGTGGCCGATGTGGCGGGGCCACTCGTCTCGCGGCGTGCTGCCCTTGCCCAAGTCGTGCATCAGGCAGGCCCAGCGCACGGCCAGTGGCACCTGTGCCTGCGCGCACTGCTGCAGCACCAGCATCAGGTGCTCGCCTGTGTCGCCCTCGGGGTGGTGGGCCAGGGGCTGCGGCACGCCCCACAGCGCGTCCACCTCCGGCAACAGGCGAGCCAGGGCTCCGCAGGCCCGCAGCACCTCGAACATGCGCCGCGGCCAGGGCTCCATGAGGCCCTTGGCGAGTTCCTGCCATACCCGCTCGGGCACCAGGGCGTCGACCTCGCCGTCGTCGACCAGACGCCGCATCAGGGCCAGGGTGTCGGGGGCGACCTCGAAGTCGCCGAACCGGGCGGCGAAGCGGGCCGTGCGCAGCAGGCGCACCGGGTCTTCGGCAAAGGCCTCGCTGACATGCCGCAGGCGGCGCTCGCGCAGGTCCTGCTGCCCGCCGTAGGGGTCGATCAGCACGCCGTCCCTTCCCCGGGCCATCGCGTTGATGGTCAGGTCGCGCCGCGCCAAGTCCTGCTCCAGGGTCACGCCGGGGGCGGCATGGAAGGTGAAGCCGTGGTAGCCGCGGCCGGACTTGCGTTCGGTGCGCGCCAGCGCGTATTCCTCGTGGGTGACTGGGTGCAGGAAGACGGGAAAGTCCTTGCCCACGGGGCGGAAGCCCGCGTCCAGCAGCTCTTGCGGCGTGGCGCCGACCACCACCCAGTCGCGGTCTGCCGAGGGGCGGCCCAACAGGGCGTCGCGCACGCAGCCGCCCACCTCGAAGCAGCGGCCGGTCAGCGCATCCATGGGCTCGTCCATGGCGGTGGATCCGCCCAGGTCTTGACTTGAGTCGTGACAAGGCCGCTGCCGCCCTTCGACAAGCTCAGGGCGAACGGCTGGCTCTCGAAAGAACGTCCGGTCAGCGCGTCCGTGGGCTTGTGCATGGCGGTGGATCCGTCCAGGTTTGGACTTGAGTCTTGACAAGGCTGCTGCGGCCCTTCGACAAGCTCAGGTCGAACGGCTTGTGTGGCAGACCCGGCGAGTGCAAAGCTGGCGTAGACGGTTGCCCTTGGCGCCGTCATCGGTGCCTGGACCGCCACGGCATGAAGCGTCCCGGCCCGTCGCTGCCGCCCAGGTAGCCGGCGGCCACACCCTCCACGGCCGAGGCCTCGATGCCCAGCGCGGCCAAGCCGGGCTGGCCCGCCGTTGCCACATTCGGCACCTGCATCGAATCGACGTTGTCGCGCGACATCAGCGGCTCACCGGGCAGGCACTCCATCACCAGGGCTTGCAGGCGCGCCAGCGCCCCGGGCAGCGGCAGCACCGGGCGCGGATGCCCGCTCAGCCGTCCGGCCAGCTGCACCAGCTCGGCCAGGGTGTATGGCTGCGGCCCGGCGCATTCGTAGACCTGCCCGATGCTGGACGGCCGCTCCAGGCAGCGCACCACGGCCTCGCCCACGTCTTCCACCCACACCGGCTGGAAGCGCGCGTGGGCGCCGCCCAACGGCACAAAGGGGGCCAGGGTCTGCAGCTGCGCGAACACGTTGAGGAAGCGGTCGCGCGCCCCGAAGATCACACTGGGGCGCAGCACGGTGACGTCCAGGCCCGAGGCGCGCCAGACCTGCTCGCCCGCGGCCTTGCTGCGCAGGTAGCGGGAAGGGGCATCCGGCGCCACGCCCAGGGCGCTGACATGGATGACGCGGCGCACCCCGGCGGCCTGGCAGGCCGCAGCCACGCGCTGGGGCAGCTGCACATGCACGCGGTCGAACTCCGCCGCGCTGCCGTGCAGGATGGCCACCAGGTGCACCAGCGTGTCGCAGCCGGCCAGCACGCGCGCCAGGTCCTGGTCGTCGTGGATGTTGGCCTGCATGAGTTGCACGGTGGGCAGCGACTGGATGGCCAGGCCGTGGCGCAGACGGCGTGTGGGCACCACGATGCGCCGGCCCGCCCCGCCGCTGTGCTCCACCAGGTGTTCGCACACGGCGTGGCCGACGAAGCCGGTGCCGCCCAGGACGGCGATGTGCCCGTTCATTGATCTGTCCTCCGGTCACTGCGTGACCACTTCCCCGAGGGAGGAACGCGCTCCCTTTGGAGCGGCCGTGCGTGAGCGCTCATGGCCGCTCCTTGTCAGGGTTGGGGGCGCCGCTGTCGCGCGGGCCGATCGGTGCACCCAAGCGCACCTTCAGCGCCAGCGTGGGCGCACCCTCCAGCAGGGCGGCATAGACCGTGGCGTTGGACAGCACTTTCTTCACATAGTCCCGCGTCTCGTTGAACGGGATGTTCTCGGCCCAGGCCGCCACCTCCATCTGCGGGCCCTCACGCCAGCGGCGCGGCCGGCTCGGGCCGGCGTTGTAGGCCGCCGCGGCCATGGCGGCCGAGCCGCCGAAGTCGTCCAGCACCAGCTTCAGGTAGGCGGTGCCGAGCTTGAGGTTGACCTCGCGGTCGGTGATCATCTCGGGCTTGAAGTCCAGGCCGATCTTCTTGGCCGTCCAGCGCGCCGTGGCCGGCATCAGCTGCATCAGGCCCGAGGCCCCCACATGAGAGCGCGCATCCATGATGAAGCGCGACTCCTGGCGGATCAGGCCGTAGACATAGGCCGGATCCAGCCCGATGCGCCGGGCCGCGGCCACCACGTCCTGGCGGAAGGGCGTGGGGAAGCGCTGCGCCACGCTGATCTCAGCCTTGGTGCGGTCGCTGGTGTTGATGCAGCGGTCCCACACCTCGCGCTCGCAGGCGACCTGCGCGGCAGCCAGCAGTTCGCGGTCGTTCATGCCCCGCAGCGTGAAGTTCCACTCGCGCACGCCCTCGCTGCGCAGGCCCAGACTGATCATGTGCAGGCCACGCTGCAGGCCGGGTACGCCCGCGGCCGCCTCTCGCTCGGCGGGGCTGGGCGGCGCCGGGGTGGACGGCAGGCTGGGGCGCAGCCCCAAGTCTTCGCTGGCCAGCTTGCCGTAGAAGCTCAGCGGCGAGGCGATGGTCTGCATGAGCTGGCGGGCGCCGGCGCGGGCTTCATCACCGGCCGCGTCCCGGGGCGCCTGGGCCTGCAGCGCCCGGGCCCGCCAGTAGACCCAGGCGGCGTCTTTCTGCTCCTGCGCGGACATGGCGCCCACGGCTTCCAGCACCAGCGCCCAGCGCTGCGCCTCCGGCGCAGTGGAGCGCAGGGCCGCGCGCACGCCCCAGGCCAGGGTGTCGTCCGACCAGGGCGCCGGCTCCTGCGACGCGCGTTGCTGGTCGAAGGCCCTGCGGTACCAGCCGGCCGCCTCGGGCTGCAGCTTCAGCGCCGCCTGCTTGGCCACCACGCCCCAGGCCGCGGCCTTGAGCGGCGCCGGCAGGGCGGACGCCCAGGGCTGTGCCAATTGGCCGGCGGCGGCCTCGGGGTCGCTGGCGGCCATGCGGATGACGGCCACCGTGCGCAACTGGCGGTCCTCGGGCTGGGCTGTGGGCTTGCGCTGCGCCAGCCAGCGGGCCGGGTTGTCGAAGATCTGCCCCACAGCCTTGGCAGGCTCGTCCCCCAGCAAGGCCGCCGCCGCACGCGCGGCGCGGGGGCGGTTGTTCTCGGCCGACAGCCGTACCTCCTGCCAGACCTCCGCCGCCGTGAGCTGCTTGTCCTCGAAAAGGGTGCGGGCCAGCAGCTGGCAGCCCTCGTCAGCGTCACGCTGTGCGTACCAGGCCTCGCGCGCAGCCCGGCGCACGTCCGATCCCGCCTGGTGCTGCGTCAGCAGCGCGTAGCAGGTGACCTCGCGGTCGTCGTTCATCTTGAAGCGTGGGAGCTCGCGGGCGAAGGTGGCCCAGTCGCGCCGGCGCCCCAGCTCCAGCAGCCAGTCGTTGCGCAGGCGGTCTTCGACGTAAGTGCCCGCCCAGCGGGTGAGAAAACCGTCCACCTCCACCACGCTGACCGTGTTCAAACGTGTGCCGAGTTCCCAGTAGTCCACCCAGGAAGCCAGGGGGTGGCGGGCGGCCGCCGTGCTGGCCTTCAGAGCCGCCAGGCGTGCACGGTCGTTCTTGCGCTGGGCTTCGCGGGCTTCGACGATGGGAGTGTCAGCGGCGGGTACGGCAGGTGTCTGTGCCGCAGCCCTCACGGACGTGAAGGCTGCGGCGGCTGCGACCACGAGCGTGATCAGGTTCAGGGTCATGCCCCGATTCTGGCAGGCAGCCCCCACAATGGGGCTTGTTTCGGTCAAGGTCCCTCGGGACCTGGGTGCATGCGATGACGTCCTCCTTCCAGTTGCCGCCTTTGGAGCCCTCGCGCGACAAGAAGACACTGCGCCGCCAGTTGCAGGCCGAGCGCCAGACCCTGGTGGACCGGTATGAGCGCGCCATGCACCTGCAGCAGGTGCTGCGCGTGTTCCTGGCTACGCGGCAAGACCGGGCCATCGGCGCCTACTGGCCCATCAAGGGCGAGTTCGACGCCTTGCCCGCCCTGTACCGCTGGAGCGAAGCCGAAGACAGGCGCCGCATCGGGCTGCCCGTGGTGCACAAGGACACCAAGCAACTGCGCTTTCATGTCTGGTACCCCGGCTGCGCGATGGAGGAAGACGCCTACGGCATCCCCAAGCCCAAGGAGACCCCGGCCTTCGAGCCCTCGCTGCTGCTGGTGCCCTGCGTGGGCTACGGGCCGCGCGGCATCCGCCTGGGCTACGGCGGCGGCTTCTACGACCGCACCCTGGCCGAACTGTCACCCCGCCCCTTCACCGTCGGCCTGGCCTACAGCCACGGCTTCCTGCCCTGGTTGGCAGGCGAGGCGCACGACGTGCCGCTGGACGTCATCCTGAATGAGGATGGGGTGGCTTGGCAGGCGGAGTGATCTGACAGACGCTGAGAGCCCCGCGCGGACTTCACCCCAGCTTCAAGCGCCGGCACAACTCCAGCGTGAGCTCGCTCTGGTTCATGGTGTAGAAGTGGATCCCGGGCGCGCCGCCTGAAATCAGGCGTTCGCACAGCTTGGTCACCACGTCCAGGCCGAAGGCCCGGATTGAGGCGGCGTCGTCGTGGAAGCCTTCCATCTTCAGCGTCACCCAGCGCGGGATCTCGATGCCGTCGCGCGCGGCGAACTGGGCGATGCGGCCGAAGTTGTGGAAGGGCATGATGCCGGGCACCACCGGCACCTCGGCGCCCTGGCGCTGCGTCTCCTCCACGAAGTGGAAATAGGCGTCGGGGTTGAAGAAGAACTGCGTGATGGCCGAGCTGGCTCCGGCCTTGACTTTGTGCACGTAGTGCTGCAGGTCGCGCGCGGCGTAGCGCTGCTGCGGGTGGTACTCGGGGTAGGCCGCCACCTCGATGTGCCAGTCGGGCCCCTGCGTTTCGCGGACGAAGGACACCAGCTCCGACGCATAGCGGAACTCGCCGGCCGTGGCCGTGCCGCTGGGCAGGTCGCCGCGCAGGGCGACGAGGCGGCGGATGCCCTGCGTGCGGTAGGTGGCCAGGATCTCGGCGATGCCCTCACGCGTGGAGCCCACGCACGACAGGTGCGGCGCGGCCTCGAAGCCGGCTGCGGCGATGGCGCTGACGGTGGCCAGCGTCTTGTCACGCGTGGCCCCCCCAGCGCCATAGGTGACGCTGAAGAACTCGGGCTTCACCTCGCCCAGGCGTTGCACCACGTCCTTGAGCTTGGCGTCGCCCACGGGCGTGTTCGGGGGGAAGAACTCGAAACTGACAGGGGTCGAAGGGTTCGTTGACATGGTCGTCAGGCCTGGCAGCCCAGGTCAGGGTGCGGTCATCCGGTGGTGCCGGCGTGGGCCCGTCGCATGGCCCCGCCCACGACCTGTCAGCCGACAAGCCGTGGACGCTGGCCGCACGTCGTGCACCCGCGCGGGCCCAACCCGGTGGGGATGGGGGCCGATATCAATAGCGGTAGGTGTCCGCCTTGTACGGCCCCTGCTTGGGCACGCCGATGTAGGCGGCCTGCTCGTCGCTCAGCTCGGTCAGCATCGCGCCCACCTTCTTCAGGTGTAGGCGCGCCACCTTCTCGTCCAGGTGCTTGGGCAGCACGTAGACCTTGCCGTTCTCGTAGTAATCGCTGTGCGTGAACAGCTCGATCTGGGCGATGGTCTGGTTGGCGAAGCTGGAGCTCATCACGAAGCTGGGGTGGCCGGTGGCGCAGCCCAGGTTCACCAGGCGGCCCTTGGCCAGCAGGATGATCTTCTTGCCGTCGGGGAAGATGACATGGTCGACCTGCGGCTTGATCTCGTCCCACTGGCACTTTTCCAGCGCGGCCACGTCGATCTCGTTGTCGAAGTGGCCGATGTTGCAGACGATGGCCTGATCCTTCATCGCGGCCATGTGCTCGTAGCGGATGACATTCTTGTTGCCGGTGGCCGACACGAAGATGTCGGCCTTGTCGGCGGCATATTCCATCGTCACGACCTTGTAGCCTTCCATCGCCGCCTGCAGGGCGTTGATGGGGTCGATCTCGGTCACCCACACCTGGGCCGACAGCGCGCGTAGCGCCTGGGCGCTGCCCTTGCCCACGTCGCCGTAGCCGGCCACCACGGCCACCTTGCCGGCGATCATCACGTCAGTGGCGCGCTTGATGGAGTCCACCAGGCTCTCGCGGCAGCCGTACAGGTTGTCGAACTTGCTCTTGGTGACCGAGTCGTTCACGTTGATGGCGCGGAACATCAGCGTGCCGGCAGCGCTCATCTCCTTCAGGCGGTGCACGCCGGTGGTGGTTTCCTCGGTCACACCGATGATCTGCGCGCTCTTGCGGCTGTACCAGGTGGCGTCCTGCGCGAGCTTGGCCTTGATGGCGGCGTACAGGCAGGTTTCTTCTTCGCTGGTGGGATGGTTCAGCACCGACGCGTCCTTCTCGGCGCGCTTGCCCAGGTGCATCAGCAACGTGGCATCGCCGCCGTCGTCCAGGATCATGTTGGGGCCTTCACCCGCAGTACCGGCCGCGCCGAATTCGAAGATGCGGTGGGTGTAATCCCAGTAGTCTTCCAGCGTCTCGCCCTTGTAGGCGAAAACCGGCGTGCCCTGCACCACCAGCGCGGCGGCGGCATGGTCTTGCGTGGAGAAGATGTTGCAGGAGGCCCAGCGCACATCGGCACCCAGGGCCTGCAGCGTTTCCACCAGCACGGCGGTCTGGATGGTCATGTGCAGGCTGCCGGTGATGCGCGCACCCTTGAGCGGCTGCTTGGGCACGAACTCCTCGCGGATGGCCATCAGACCGGGCATCTCGGTCTCGGCGATCTTGATTTCCTTGCGGCCCCACTCGGCCAGCGAGAGGTCGGCAACGGCGTAGTCGCTGGTGTGCAGCGGCTTCAGAACAGCATTCATGGTCAGGCTCCTGTCAACGGTGATGAACCCGCCGCTCAAGCCTGGAAAACGAAGTCAGGATGTCTGCTTCACTCACCCACGGATCGAACGTGCGGGTGAGCGCGGTTGCAAGGGAAGGTTTCGAGCCTGGCTCTCTGCGCGCGTGCCCTGTGCGGCACGGGAGGGAGTTGCAACGCTCCTCGAAACAATCAAGAGTATAGTCGCGTTGGCGCGCGAGCGAGCTTTGGGATACCCAAGCGCAGTGCAGTGAAATGCAGGGCGATTCGGGGCCCTTGGCGCAAAACAGGCCGCCTGACGCGCCCGCGGCCCGTTGACCTGCGGGCGTGACAATCCGGCGGTATGAGCCGTCTGCCCGCACCCTCTGAGCCCGCCGGCCCGGCCCGGCCGCGCCCCTTGCAGGCGGCTGCGGCGGCCGCGCTGCAGAACCTGCGCGGGGTGATGACGGACATCGACGACACCCTCACACGCGACGGCCAGATCGAGCCGGCAGCGCTCAGCGCTCTGCACGCGCTGCAGGCTGCGGGTCTGCCCGTCATCGCCATCACCGGCCGACCGCTGGGTTGGAGCCACCCGTTTGCGCACGAATGGCCGCTGGCCGCCTTGGTGGCCGAGAACGGCGCCGTGGCGCTGGTGCGCGAGGGCGGCGAGGTGCATACCGAGTTCGTGCAGGACGCGCCCACCCGCGCGCACCACGCCCGCCGCCTGCAGGCCGCTGCTCAGCGCATCCTGCGCGAGGTGCCCGGGGCGATGCTGGCGCGCGACAGCGTCGGGCGCGTGACCGACATTGCCGTCGACCACAGCGAGTTCACCCACCTGCCACCGGCGGCCGTAGCCGCGGTGGTGGAGCTGATGCGCCAGGAGGGCATGACCGCCACGGTGAGCTCCATCCACATCAACGGTTGGTTCGGCACACACAGCAAATGGACCGGTGCGCAGTGGATGCTGCGCCGCCTGTTCGGCCGCGAGCTGGCGCCGGAACTGGCGCACTGGGCCTATGTGGGCGACTCCACGAATGATCAGGTGATGTTCCAGCAGTTTCCCTTCAGTGTGGGCGTGGCCAATCTCAGGCGCTTCGCCGACGAGCTGGTGCATTGGCCGGCCTGGATCACGCAAGCCGAGCGCGGCCAGGGCTTTGCCGAGCTGGCCGGCGCGTTGCTCGATGCCCACGGACACTGCCCGTGAATCGCCCCGACCCAGCCGCGACCGCCCGTGCGCCCACGGCGCCCGTGGACGCAGGCCCCTCCCGGCGCCCGGGGGGCGAGCTGGCCATCGCCGCCGCGCTGGCCTTGGCGGCCGCGGTGTCGCTGGGGCTGGCGCGGTTTTCCTACGCGCTGCTGCTGCCTGCCATGCGGGCCGACCTGGGCTGGAGCTACTTCACGGCAGGGGCGATGAACACCGTCAACGCCGCGGGCTACCTGCTCGGGGCCTTGCTGGCGCCGCGCCTGCTGCGGCGCTTCGATGCGCGGCACTTCATGCTGGCCGGCGGCGTGGTGGCCGCGGTGCTGCTGGCCCCGCACGCGCTCACGCGCCATGACGCGGTGCTCTACGCCTTGCGCCTGGGCTGCGGCGCGGCCAGTGCGGCCAGCTTCGTGGGCGGCGGCTTGCTGGCGGCGCGGCTGGCGCAGCGCGCGCCGCAGCGCTCCGGCCTGCTGCTGGGCGTGTACTACGGCGGGGTGGGTCTGGGCATCGTCGCCTCGGCCCTGGGCGTGCCCCCGCTGCTGGAAGCAGCTGGTCTGGGCTGGCCCGCCGCCTGGGCCGCGCTCGGTGCGCTGGCGCTGGCCTTGACGGCGGCCACGGCTGCGGCCACGGGTTCGCTGGCCGCCCCACCTGCCCCGGGCGCGCGGCGCGCGCCATTTGCCTGGCGGCCGTTCGCCTTCGGCCTGGCCGGCTACGGCATGTTCGGCATCGGCTACATCGGCTACATGACCTTCATCATCACCTTGCTGCGCGAGCAGGGGCTGGGGGCGGGCATGGTGGTGGCCTTCTACGTGCTGCTCGGCCTGGGGGTGGTGGCTTCGTCCTGGCTGTGGGCCGGGCTGCTGCAGCGCCACCGCGGCGGCTTGCCGCTGGCGCTGCTCAACGGCCTGCTGGCGCTGGCCACGGCCTTGCCCTTGCTGGGTGGCTTGGCCGGTGGCGGGGTGGTGGCCGTCTTTGCGTCGGGCGTGCTCTTCGGCGGTGTGTTTCTCTCCGTCGTGGCCTCCACCACGGCGCTGGTGCGCCACAACACGCCGCCGGCCGCCTGGCCTGCTGGCATCGCCGCCTTCACCATCGTCTTCGCCTTCGGCCAGATCGTCGGCCCCAGCATGGTGGGCTGGATCGCCGACGGCCCCGGCGGGCTGGCCAGGGGCTTTGCCTTCAGCGCCGCGGCTCTGGCGCTGGGCTCGGTGCTGGCCACCCTGCAGCGGCCGGTCGGGGGCTCGGCGGCGTTTGCCGGTCGGGGATGACCCAGGCCGGCCCGTTGCAGCTGGCCTGGGCGCCGCCGCATCACCCGGCCGCCAGCGCCTCACGCACGAAGTCCAGCCGATCCTGCCCGAAGAACATCAGTTGGCCTACAAAGAAGGTCGGGGCGCCGAATGCGCCGCGGGCCACCGAAGCCTCGGTGCGCGCAATCAGGTCGGCCTTGACTTCGGGGTCCGCCACCAGGGCCATGAAGGCCGCGGCATCGAAGCCAGCTTGGGTCAGCACCGCCGCGACTTCGCCAGGGTCGTTCAGGTTGCGCGGTGCCACCCACATTGCGTGGAACATGGTGTCCACATAGCGCCGAAAGTCATCGGGCTGGCGCATCAGCATGCCGCAGGCGCCGCGCATCAGCGTCAAGGTGTTGACCGGAAAGTGCGGGTTCATCACCAAGGGCACGCCCCAGCGCTGGGCCCAGCGCGCCATGTCGTCGAACATCCAGCGGCCCTTGGCGGGCACCGTGATCGGGCTGGCGTTGCCCGCAGCCTTGAACACGCCGCCCAGCAGCACGGGGTGCCAGACCAGAGTGGCACCGGTTTCCTGCGCAATACGCGGCACCTGGGTGTAGGCCAGATAGGTGGTGGGGCTGCCGAAGTCGAAGTGGAATTCAACGGTCTTGGTGCTCATGGGGGTCCTCGGAGGGGGTGGTTCGCGGTCGCGGTGCCGTTGGCACTGAACGGGTGAAGGCTCAAGGCGAGCCGCGTCTACTTGAGGTCCGGGCTGCTGGCATGGTTCCACCATGCCAGATCGGAATGGGCGCGCAGGTCCAGCTCGAAGGTCCAGGCCGAGCGGTGCTGGTGCGCGACGTGGAAGTAGGTGTGGGCCACCTCGGCCGGCACCAGCAGGCCATCGTGCGCCAGGCCCTTCTTCTCGCGCAGCGCCTGGAAGCGCTCGGGGCCCAGCATCTTGCCCAGGGTGTCGGGCGCGTCCACGGCGCCATCGATGACGATGTGCGCCACGTGGAGGCCCTTGCTGGCGAACTGGGCGTTGAGTGACTGGCACAGCATGCGCCGCCCGCCCATGGCTGCGGCGTGGGAGTGCTGACCGGCGTTGCCGCGCATCGCGGCGGTGGCGGAGGTGACCAACAGCGCCCCCTTGCCACGCTGCTCCATGTACGGAAACAGCACCTGCGCCAGGCGGAACAGGCCGAAGGTGGCCAGGCGCCAGCCCATCTCGAACTGCTTGAGCGTGGTGCTGGCCAGGCCCCGGTCGCCAATCTGCGCGCCGAGGTTGAACACCGCCACGCCAATCGGGCCGACCTTGGCCTCGATGTGTGTCACCAGTTGCTCGATGCTGCCTTCTTCCGCCGCGTTGAGCAGGTGGCCGCTGGCCGAGCCGCCCGTGGCCCCGATCTCGGCCACAAGCTTGTCCAGCCCAGCTTGGTCAGTGCGGCGCGCCAGGCAGGCGTGGTACCCCTCGCGAGCGAAGCGCTTGGCCACGTGGCCGCCGATGCCGGCCCCGGCACCGAGGATCAGGCAGACGGGTTTGTTCACGGCGTGTCCTTTACGAGGCTGACTTGCCATTGTGAACCTCGCGGTCCAGAATGCAAGCATGGCCCGCCCCATTGAATTCGAACGACTCCAGGCCGTGAACCGTGCGCTGGCGCTGTTCTGGCGCCAGGGCTACCAGGCCACCACGGTGGCCGAGCTGCTGCAGACCATGGGCATCGGGCGCAGCAGCTTCTACGCCGCGTTCACCGACAAACGCACGTTCTTCATCGAGTGCCTGGACCTGTGGGCCGCGCGCACACTGGACCTGCTTCAACGTGCCCGCACGGAGAGGCCACCGGTGGACGCCCTGCAAGACTTCTTCGAGCGCAGCTTTGTCGGTACGCGTGGTGCGAAGGCCCACTGGGGCTGCATGCTGGTGAACACGGTGCTCGAGATGGCCGGCGTGGACGACGAGCTGGCTGCCCGGGCCAGCCACCACATGGGCGAGATGCAAAGCGTCTTCCAGGCCTGCCTGCTGGATGCAGGCGCCGCGCCGGCACGCGCCGAGGAGTTGGCCGCCATGCTGATGCTGTTCAACGAGGGCATCCGCGTGTCCAGCCGCCGCCGCTTGCCCGAGGCCCAGCACCTTCAATCGATTGCCGTGCCCTTTCGTTTGATCAGGAGTGCGATCGCATGAACGTAACCGATGCTGATGTCCTCGGCCGAACTCATGCGAAGCGAGTTCCTGGCTTGTGCAGGAGTGGCGAATGACTGAAGACAAGCGCACCGCCAAGAACACCGCCAAACGCACCGCCTTGTGGCTGGTTCTGCTGGCCTCAGCCGGGACCTTCGCGCTGACCATGGGCACGCGCCAGACCATGGGGCTGTTCCTGTCGCCGCTGAACACCGCCACCGGCCTGGGCCTGGCCAGCATCAGCCTGGCCTTCGCGTTCGGGCAGCTGTGGTGGGGGCTCACGCAGCCGTTCGCCGGCGTCATGGCCGACAAGATCGGCGCCGGGCGTGTGCTCTTCATAGGCGCGCTGCTGGTGGCGGTGGGCACCTTCATCACCCCTTACATGACCAGCACCTGGGGGCTGATCCTGGCCATCGGTGTGCTGTCGGCGGGTGGGGCGGGCATGGCCGGGCCGGCCGTGCTGATGGCCGCCACCACGCGGCTGATCCCATCCGAACGCCGGGGGCTCGCTGCGGGCATCGTCAACGCCGGCGGCTCCTTCGGTCAGTTCGCCCTGGCGCCCATTGCGGCCACGCTGATCGTGGGTCTGGGCTGGGCCCACGCGATGCAGGTGATGGGCCTGCTGGTGTTGCTGTGCCTGCCGGCGGCGTTCCTGCTGCGCGGCAATGCACTGCAGGCCGCCCCGGCTGGCCAGAAAGTCTTGAGCACGCGCGAAGCCCTACGCGACGCGTTTCGCAACCGCAGCTACCTGCTGCTGGGTGCCGGCTTCTTCGTCTGCGGCTTTCATGTGGCGTTTCTCGCCACGCACCTGCCGGGTGTCATTGCGTCCTGCGGGCTGCCCACCGCCTGGGCCGGATGGTCGTTGGCTCTGTTGGGTCTCTTCAACATCGTGGGCAGCGTGGCCGCGGGCTGGGCCATGGGCCGCTGGCGCATGAAGTCGCTGCTGTCGCTGGTCTATGCCACGCGTGCGCTGGCCGTGCTGGTGTTCCTGCTCGCGCCCAAGACCGGCCCGGTGGTGCTGGCCTTCTCCGCGGTGATGGGGTTGACCTTCCTGTCCACCGTGCCACCCACGGCGGGCCTGGTGGCGAAGTTCTTCGGGCCTGCCAACATGGCCACGCTGTTCGGCATCGTGATGTTCTCGCACCAGATCGGCGGCTTCCTGGGGGCCTGGCTGGGCGGCCAGGTGTTCGAGGCCACTGGGTCGTACGACTGGATCTGGTACGTCGACATCCTGCTGGCCGTGGGCGCGGCGCTGGTACATCTGCCGATTCGCGAAGAGCCTTTGCGCCGTGCGGGCGTGGTGGGCAACCCCGCGGCCTGACCCGGGCGCAGAGTCCCTGCGATGGTGATTCACCCGGTGGACGCGCACATACTTCCTGCTGCAGCTTCTCACTGAATCGATGTCCCCCGGGATGAAAGCACACACCATGACCCTGTCCATTCCCCACACGGCCTTGCAACTGCGCTCGCTCATCCGCAGCACCGGCGAGCTCGAAGTCTCGCTGGTCGAAGTCGAGGTGCCTGAACCGGCGGCCGACGAGGTGCTGGTGCGCATGGAAGCCACGCCCATCAACCCGTCCGACCTGGGGCTGCTCTTTGGCGCGGCCGACATGAGCACGGCCCGGGCTGGCGGCAGCGCCGAGCGCCCGGTGATCCACGCCCAGGTGCCCGAAAAGGCCTTGAAGGCCATGGCGGGGCGGTTTGATCAGTCTCTGCCTGTGGGCAATGAGGGCGCGGGCACGGTGGTCCAGGCCGGCAGCGCGGCGGCCGCCCAGGCCCTGCTGGGCAAGAAGGTGGCCCTCATGGGTGGCGCCATGTACACGCAGTACCGCTGCATCCCCGCCGAGCAGTGCCTGCGGCTGCCCGAGGAAGCCACGCCGGCGCAAGGCGCCAGCTGCTTCGTCAACCCGCTCACTGCGCTGGGCATGGTGGAGACGATGAAGAGCGAAGGCCACAGCGCCTTGGTGCACACGGCGGCGGTCTCCAACCTGGGGCAGATGCTCAACCGCATCTGCCTGCATGACAAGGTCGGGCTGGTCAACATCGTGCGCAAGCCGGAGCAGGTGGATCTGCTCAAGGCGCAGGGCGCGAAGTTTGTCTGCTGCACCGAATCACCCGATTTCATGGCCGAGCTGACCGACGCCATCGCGGCCACCGGCGCGACGATCGCCTTCGACGCCCTGGGCGGTGGCCGGCTGGCCGGTCAGATCCTCACGTGCATGGAAGCCGCGCTCAGCCGCAACGCCCAGGTCTACAGCCGCTACGGATCACCTACGCACAAGCAGGTCTACCTTTACGGCACGCTGGACACCGCGCCCACCGAAGTGGTGCGTAACTTCGGCTTCTCCTGGGGCATGGGTGGCTGGTTGTTGTTCCTGTTCCTGCAAAAGATTGGCCCCGCCGCGGCGCAACAACTGCGCGAGCGCGTGGCGGCTGAGCTGACCACCACCTTCGCCAGCCACTACGCGCACGAAGTCTCGCTGGCCGGCGCCTTGCAGATGGAGGCGATCGCCGTCTATGGCAAGCGCTCCACGGGCGCCAAGTTCCTGATCAATCCCACCCTGTAGACGGCTGCGTCCTCGCTGCGCGAGGCCGTCGTGAAGGTGATCCTCAAGTGCACCAGCGTGCGCCACTCGCTGAAGGCCCAGGCCATCGGTTGCGACGCGGCCAGCATCGATGGTTTCGAGTGCGACGGCCACCTGGGCGAGGACGACATCCCCAACTTCATCCTGCTGCCGCGTGCGGCCGATGAACTGAAGATCCCGTTCGTAGCCAGCGGCGGCATGGCCGACGGCCGCAGCCTGGTGGCCGCACTCGCCCTGGGCGCCGACCTCAAGTTCGACGACATCATCATCGACGAGGTGGCCGGCGTCTACCCCAAGATCATGCTGGATGGCGCGATGGACGCTGGCGCCTGGAGCTGCGGCATGGTGGCCGGACTGATCCACGACATCCCGACGGTGCAGGAGCTGGTCGACCACCTCATGGCCGAGGCTGCAACGATCATCGGCCAGCGGCTGGCGCGGTTTGCGGCGGTGGGTTGAGCCTGCGCCTCGTGCCCGGCGCATTCATCGGGGATGCGGATCCGCGTCATCGCGCAGGGTTCGGCGCCAACGTTGGCGGCGGGCGCAGGGCCACCGTCTGACACCCTTCTCCCGGCAGAGCCGTCTTCACAGCCCCAGGAACATCCGCATCCGCTCCAGCTCTTCGTCCAGAGCCCGGTGGAAAGCCCGCTCACGCGGCGCCTTCCCGCTCTGGTAGCCGAGGTCCACCAGGAGCCGGCCGTCCCGCGCGGAGAGATTGCCCCAGCCGATGACCTCGTCGCGCCACAGCAAGGGCAGCGCGTAGTAACCGCGCACCCGCTTGGCGGCCGGGGTGTAGGCCTCGAAGCGGTAGGCCCAGCCCCAGAACAGCTCGAAGCGCCGCCGGTCCCACACCACGGGGTCGAAGGGCGCGAGCAGTCGCACCTCCTCGGGCGTTGCGTGTCGGCGTGACGCTGGTTTTTCGCCTGCAGGCCAGAACCAGCGCGTGCCTGCGATGTCCGCCGAAGTCAGGCGGTTCTTGGCGCGGGCCAGCGCGGCGGGCCGGCGCTGCGTCCACTGCGGCGCGGCGGCGCGCAGGTGGCTCACCAGTTCCGACAGCGAGCGCATGGGCAGGGGGGCGTACTGGGCGACGATCACGTCCACCAGCCGGTCCATCGCAGCGTCCGGTTCCACGGCATCGGCCCGGCCTGGTGCCTTTGCTGGTGCAACGTCAGGCGACGCTTCCATCAAGTGCCCAGTGGATGGCAACCCGCCCCAGCCAGGCCGCGCTGCATAGGTGCGCACGCCGCCCTCTCGGCCGGCCACCCGCAGCAGGCCGCGGTAGTGCATGCCGTCCAGCAACTGCGTGCTGGCGTTGCTGGAGCCACCGAACCAGTTGCGCGTCTTGCCGTGGTCGAAGTGTGCATCCACCGCCCGCGGGTGCACGGCGCCGCGCTCGCGCACGAACTCCAGCACGGCCTGCGCCTGTACCCACTTCGCCTGGGGCCACACGGTGCGCGGGGTGCGCGGGTGCATCAACTCATGCGTGGCGCGCGGCACGAAGCCGTAGTTGATGAAGAAGTCCTCTTCGATGGCCAGGCGCGGGTAGCGCTGCTCCAGGTCGCCGGCCCGGTAATTCTTTACCCGGTGGCGCAGCATCAGGTCCTGCGCGCGCGCCGGGGCGCGGATCGGGTCAGCCTGCACGAAACCCAGCCTGTCGATCGCGCGGGGCAGGGTGGTGGGCGGGAACAGGGAGCGCGCCACAGCGTAGCTGCGGAGCTGGTCAAGTGTGGGTGCGGGCATGTCTTTCAAGGCGTGTCGAGCGTTCTGAGCACCCCCAAGGTCCGGGCGGTGCCCGGCCCGGCCCCCTGCGGGGGCGCAAGAAAATTTGGGGCGGCCAGGCGTTTTCTTGAGAGGGCGGATGAAGGTCGGTCTGGACCTCAGGCGGACATCGGTGTCAAGGAGGGCAGTGTCGCCTGACGCGCTCGCCCCACCGCGCGCCCGACCGTTGGCCTGCTGCTCGCATCGCTCACGCACAATCCGTCGCAGACCGCTGCCCTTGGACATGCAGACACCGCGCCACGACTCTCTTCCTGACCCGCTCGCGGACCCGCTGGCAGGGCTGACAGTGCTTCAGCGCGGTTGGCTGTCGTCCAACAACGTGCTGATCCACCCGGCTCCGGGCGAGGAGGGGGCGGTGCTGGTGGATGCCAGCCATGTCAACCATGCAGACCAGACCTGTGAACTGGTCAGATATGCCCTGCGTGGCGAGCCCCTGACGCGCCTGGTCAACACCCACCTGCACTCTGACCACTGCGGCGGCAACGCGGCGCTGAAGGCGGCCTTCGGTATGCCCATCAGCGTGGCGCCAGGCATGTTGCCAGTGGTTCAGGCCTGGGACCAGCAGCGCCTGACGCACGACCGCACTGGGCAACGCTGCGTGCGCTTCCTTGCGGATGACGAACTGAGCGTGACCGAGCCTCTGCACGCCGGCGGGCGCTTGTGGGAGGTGATCCTCGCCCCTGGGCACGACCCGGACTCCGTGGTGCTGTTCGACCGTGCCCATGGCGTGCTCATCTCGGCCGATGCGCTGTGGGAGAACGGCTTTGGTGTGGTGTTCCCCGAGCTCGAGGGCGAGCCGGGTTTTGATGATGTGGGCGCTGTGCTCGACCAGATCGCGTCATTGCCCGTGCGCGTGGTGATCCCCGGGCACGGCGCTCCGTTCACCGACGTGGCCGAGGCCCTGCAGCGCGCGCGTCGGCGCCTGGCCGGCTTTCGTGCCGACCCGCAGCGCCATGCGCAGTACGCCATGAAGGTGCTCATCAAGTACCACCTGATGGAGGAGCGCCGGCAGCCCCTGGAAGACCTGCTGGACTGGGCTGTGGCCACCCCCTACTTGCACGCGCTGTGGGAGCGCCACGGCCGAGCGGCTGGTTCTGTCGCAGCGCTCGGCCCCGGAAGCTCGCCACGTCTCTGGGCGGCGAGCTTCGTGCAGGACCTCGTCCGCAGCGGCGCGCTTGCCTTGGAGGGTGCGTGGGTGGTGGATGCGGGGGCGGCCTGAGCAGGCCAGGGTCACTCCTGGACCGGCCGCGTGAGCAAGGTGCTGATCAGGATGGCCACGCCCAGCACGCTGGCCACCCAGGGGAAGGCGCCGGCGTCCCGAAAGAACACCCAGGGCGCGCCGATGGTGATGGGCGGTGAGGTCAGTTCCACCATGCGATGCCACTTCATGGGCAGCTTGCGCCACAGGCCCACGGGGTAGTCCGTGATGAAGTTCAGGCCCATGCCCATGATGGAAAAACCCACGGCCAGCATCGTGGCGCCTTGGTGTTGCGAGTAACCGAAGACCCAGGGCGAGACAAACAGGATGCCCAGCAACACCACGTCCAGCGTGGCATGGGTGGACAGGGAGATCGGGGCGTAGCGGGTAGGTGAAGCGATCGTCATGATGAGCTTTCAGTGACGGCAACGGGCTCAAGCCGATGCCAAAGTACATCAAAACGATGGGGGACTTGGAATCGGGAATTCCCGGGGGATGCTTAGGGTTTGCGCACACATCGCTGGCGCAACATCAACCTGCACCATATCCGTTCTCTGGTCCGCGCTCACATCGCTGACGCGATATGAGCGCGGCCCGAGAACGGATAAGTCCGCTTGCGGAGGGCCTTACAGGCCCGCGGCAGCACGCAGTGCTGCCGCCTTATCCGTTCTCTCCCAAGTGAACTCGGGTTCTTCGCGGCCGAAGTGGCCGTAGGCGGCCGTCTTCTGGTAGATCGGGCGCAGCAGGTCCAGCATCTGGATGATGCCCTTGGGGCGCAGGTCGAAGTGTTCGTTCACCAGGGCGGCGATCTTCTCGTCGGAGATCACGCCGGTGCCTTCGGTGTAGACGGTCACGTTCATCGGCCGGGCCACGCCAATGGCGTAGGCCACCTGGATCTGGCACTGCTTGGCCAGGCCCGCAGCCACCACGTTCTTGGCCACGTAGCGCGCAGCGTAGGCGGCCGAGCGGTCCACCTTGGACGGGTCCTTGCCGGAGAAGGCGCCGCCACCGTGCGGGCAGGCGCCGCCGTAGGTGTCCACGATGATCTTGCGCCCGGTCAGGCCGCAGTCGCCCTGCGGGCCGCCGACGACGAAGCGGCCGGTCGGGTTGATCAGGTACTTGGTGTCGGCCGTCAGCCACTCCTTGGGCAGCACGGGCTTGATGATCTCCTCGCGCACCGCCTCGTAGAAGGCCTCGGTCATCTTGTGGCCCAGGCTGTACTCGGGCGCGTGCTGGCTGGACAGCACCACGGTGTCGATGCTGTGCGGCTTGCCGTCCACGTAGCGCATGGTCACTTGGCTCTTGGCGTCCGGGCGCAGGAAGGGCAGGCGCCCGTCCTTGCGCAGCTGCGCCTGGCGCTCCACCAGGCGGTGCGCGTAGTAGATCGGCGCGGGCATGAGCTCGGGCGTCTCGTCGCAGGCGTAGCCGAACATCAGACCCTGGTCTCCGGCGCCAGTGTTCAGGTGGTCGTCGCTGGCGTGGTCCACGCCCTGGGCGATGTCGTTGGACTGCTTGTCGTAGCAGACCATGACCGCGCAGCCCTTGTAGTCGATGCCGTACTCGGTGTTGTCGTAACCGATGCGCTTGATGGTGTCGCGCGCCACCTGGATGTAGTCCACATGCGCGTTGGTGGTGATCTCACCGGCCAGCACCACCAGGCCGGTGTTGCACAGCGTCTCGGCGGCCACGCGCGAGCGCGGGTCCTGCGTGAAGATCGCGTCGAGGATGGCGTCGCTGACCTGGTCGGCCACCTTGTCGGGGTGCCCTTCCGAAACCGATTCCGAGGTGAACAGATAATCTTGTTGTGCCACTTGTGTGCTCCAGGTTGGGTTGTGTTGATCGGCGTGGCCGATCAGGGGTGTCCTGGAAAGCGGCGACGCTTTAGCGGTTCCGGGCTCGAGAGCTGTGCTCTATCCCGCCAGCCGGCCTATCCGGCTGCATCGCCCCGCAAGTAGTCCTTAACTCGGCGATACCGCAAAGTATAGAACCATGCTCCGGCTCGTCCACTGGCTGTCCCGCCGCTCACTCAGGTTTCTCCATCTCGTGGGGGGGCTGCTGGGCTGGGGTGGGTGGTTGCTGTCGCCGGCCTACCGGCGGCGTCTGCGCGCCAACGCCGCCCTGGCCAGCGTGTCGGCACGCGACCGACGCCGCGCCGTGGCCGAGGCCGGGCGCATGACGCTGGAACTGCCCCGGCTGTGGCTGCGCCCCAGCGATGCCCCGGTGCCGGACCCCGTGCGCTGGGAGGACGCAGAGTTGATCGAGCAGGCCATCGGCCGCCCCGGCGGCCTGCTCATCCTGACGCCGCACCTGGGCAGCTTCGAGGTCGCTGCCCATGCCTACGCGCAGCGCTTCGGGCTCCGGCAGCCGATGACGGTGCTTTACCGCCCGGCGCGCCAGGCCTGGCTGCGTCAGCTGGAAGAGCGGGCACGCGCGCGGCCGGGCCTGTCGTCTGCCCCCGCCACGCTGGCGGGGGTGCGGCAGTTGATGCGTGCGCTGCGCCAGGGCGGCACTGTGGCGCTGCTGCCTGACCAGGTGCCGCCGCAGGGGCAGGGGGTGTGGGCGCCCTTCTTTGGCCGCGACGCCTACACCATGACGCTGGCCGCCCGGCTGGCCCGCCAGACCGGCGCCACCGTGCTGCTGAGCTGGTGCGAGCGTTTGCCGGCGGGCCAGGGCCATGTGGTGAGAATGTCGGCCTGGACCGAAGCCTGGCCCCAGGGGTCCGGGTTGGACGAACAGGCGTGGTCCCTGCAGGCAGCCACGGCCGTGAACCGTGCGATGCAGACCCTGATCCTGCGTTGTCCGGCGCAGTACCTCTGGGGTTACCACCGTTACAAACAGCCGCGCCTCACGCCCTGATCCACCCCGGCCCCAGCTCCCACCCGCCCTGCGTGCCCCGCCCATGAACCTTCTTGCCCGCCTGCTCGTGGCCTTGCTGCGGCTGCTGCAGTGCCTGCCGCTGTCGCTGCAGGCGCGCATCGGGCGTGGCTTTGGTGCGGTGCTGCACCTGTGTGCCCGGCGGCGCCGCGCCATCGCGCAGCGCAACCTCGAGCTGTGCTTTCCGGATTGGCCCGCCGAGAAGCGCGCCCGGGTGCTGCGCGAACACTTCGCCCTGCTGGGCCGCAGCCTGCTGGAGCGCGGCCTGCTGTGGTATGCCCCGCCCGGTCGTCTGAAAGCCCTGATCCATGTGGAGGGCGATGTCGGGCTGGCCCAGCGCAGCCAGCGCCCGGTGATGTGGCTGGTGCCCCACTTCCTGGGCCTGGAAGTGGCGGGCGCCGCGACGCAGTTGTTCCAGGAGCGCACCGGGGTGGACATCTACCAGACCCAGAGCAACGCCTACCTGGACGGCGTGCTCAAGCAGGGCCGGCTGCGTTTCGGCCGGGCCGAGGCCTACCCGCGCAACGTGCCCATCCGCCAGGTGATGAAGCGCATCCGCGAGGGCTGCCCCTTCTTCAACATGCCCGACCAGGACTACGGCCCCAAGGATTCCGCCTTCGTGCCGTTCTTCGGCGTGAGCGCGGCCACGCTGCTGGCGCCGTCGAAGATGGCGCGCATGCTGGACATGGTGGTGCAGCCGGTGGTGGTGGACATCCTGCCGGGCGGCCAAGGCTGGCGCGTGCGCTTTATGGAGCCCTGGGCTGACTGGCCCACCGCCGACCCCGTGGCTGACGCCCAGCGCATGAACGCCTTCATCGAGGCGCAGATCCTGCGCGATCCGGCGCAGTACCTGTGGGTGCACAAGCGCTTCAAGACGCGCCCGCCGGGGCAGGCCTCGCTCTACCGATAATCAACGCTGATGAACCTGCGCTTCACCAAGATGCAGGGCGCGGGCAACGACTTCGTCGTCATCGACGCCACGCGCTCGCCGCTCGCACTGTCGGCCGCGCAGGCGCGCCGGCTGGGCGACCGCCGCTTCGGCGTGGGCGCCGACCAGATCCTCATCGTCGAGGCCGCACCCTCGCCCGCGGTGGACTTCCGCTACCGCATCTTCAACAGCAGTGGCGAGGAAGTCGAGCATTGCGGCAACGGCGCGCGCTGCTTTCTGCGCTTCGTCCGCGCCAAGGGGTTGACCACGCAGCGCGTGGTGCGTGTGCAGACCATGAACCGGGTGCTGGAGCTGCGCGAAGGCGATGACGGCCGTGTCAGCGTGGACATGGGCGCGCCCGAGTTCGCTCTTGAGCAGGTGCCCTTTGATGCGTCCGGTCTGGCCGTGCCGGCGCACGACGCCGCGGGCCCTTCGCCGGACTTCCGCCTGTGGCCCCTGGCCTTGCCGGAGGGGGGTGTGGTGGACGTGGCCGTGCTGTCCATGGGCAATCCGCATGCGGTGCAGCGGGTGGACGATGTGGACACCGCGCCCGTGGCCACCGTGGGCCCGCAGGTGGAGCGCCATGAGCGCTTTGCCCGCCGCGTGAACGCCGGCTTCATGCAGGTGCTCTCGCGCAGCCAGGTGAGGCTGCGGGTGTTCGAGCGCGGTGCCGGCGAAACCCTGGCCTGTGGCACCGGTGCCTGCGCGGCCGTGGTGGCTGGCATACGCATGGGCTGGCTGGACGCGCGAGTGGACGTGCAGACCCGGGGCGGGTGCCTGACCATCGAGTGGGCCGGCGCCCAGCGCCTGGACGCCCCGGTGATCTTGACCGGACCGGCCGAGTTCGTGTTCGAAGGAGAGATCGAGTTGTGAGCGCCCCCGCCTGCCTTACCCTGAGGATTCAATCGTGAGCACCCCCCCTGGCACCCCTGCGTCCGCCGTGAGCGCCCCGCTGCAAGGCATCACCGAGCAAGACATCGCCGAGTACCTGGTCCACACGCCGGGCTTCTTCGAGCGCCATGCCGAATTGCTCGGCGCCATCCAGCTCACCAGCCCGCACGGCCAGCGCGCCGTGTCGCTGCAGGAACGGCAGATGGAAATGCTGCGCGAGCGCATCAAGGGCCTGGAGCTGAAGATCATGGAATTGATCCGTCACGGCCAGGAGAACGTGGCCATGGCGGACCGCCTGCACCAATGGACACGCACCATCCTCACCACCGAGAACCTGGCCGAGCTGCCGGGCCAGCTCGTCGTGGCACTGAAACACCAGTTCCTCATCCCGCAGGGCGCCATCCGGCTGTGGGACGTGGACGCCGCCTATGAGGGCGCCGACTTCGCGCAGGACGTCAGCGACGATGTGCGCCTCCTGGCGGCCAGCCAGGGCGGGCCTTACTGCGGCCCCGGCTCGGGCTTCGAGCCCGCCACCTGGCTCAAGGCCGACGCAGATGGCCTGCCCACGGCGTCCATCGCGATGGTGCCGCTGCGCGCAACAGGTGCCGGTGCCGGCGTCGCCACCTTCGGCCTGCTGGTGCTGGGCTCGCCCGACCCGACGCGCTACAGCGCGGAGATGGGCACGGAGTTCCTGTCGCGCGTGGGCGAGATTGCCAGCGCCGGGCTGTCACGGCTGCGGCGTGCGCCGGCCTGAGGCCCGAGTGGCCGAGCCCCCGGCGCCGCAGCCACGCGACCCGGAGATCGCCCGCTTCTTGGAGCACCTGGTGGTGGAGCGCCGCCTGGCCGCGCGCACCGTGGCCATGTACCGCGACGCCCTGGGCTGGCTGCAGGCGTCGGCCCAGGCCCACCCCGTGGCGCTGAAGGACGTGCAAGCGCACCATGTGCGTCGTTTCAGCGCCACGCTGCGCGACCGCGGCCTGGGCCCGCGCAGCATCGCCATCGCGCTGTCGGCCTGGCGCGGCCTGTACAAATGGTGGGGGCGCAGCGGCGCGGTGCCCGCCAACCCCGTGGACGGCATCCGCGCGCCCCGGGCGCCCAAGCCGCTGCCCAAGGCGCTGGCGGTGGACCAGGCCGTGGCGCTGGCTTCGCACGAACCCGCCGCCGGTGACCCCGTGCTCGGCCTGCGCGACCGCTGCATGGTGGAGCTGCTGTACGGCTGCGGCTTGCGCGTAGGTGAACTGGTGGGCCTGGACCTGCATCCCGGCGCGGGCGCCGCCGGCTGGGTGGATGCGCCCGACGCCACCGCCCATGTGCTGGGCAAGGGCGCCAAACGGCGCAGCGTGCCGGTGGGCGGCCCGGCGCTGGAAGCGCTGGCGGCCTGGGGCGAGGCGCGCCGCCAGCTGGCGCGCGCCACCGAGCCGGCGCTGTTCGTCAGCCGGCGCGGCACGCGCCTGACGGCCAGCCAGGTGCGCTCGCGCCTGAAGACCCTGGCGCTGCAGGCCGGCCTGCCCACGCACGTGCACCCGCACATGCTGCGCCACAGTTTTGCCAGCCACCTGCTGCAGTCCAGCGGCGACCTGCGCGCCGTGCAGGAACTGCTGGGCCATGCCCACATCGCCACCACCCAGGTCTACACCCGGCTGGACTTCCAGCACCTGGCACAGGTCTACGACAAAGCGCATCCGCGGGCCAAGGCCAAGCCTTCACCATGAGGCGGGCCGGCGCTGCGGGGTTCGGGTGCCCAGGATCCGCACGCCGGCCTTCCAAGCTCATCACCACGGTTCAGCCATGAAGACCATTCGCCTGCGCGAAGGCAAGGAACGCTCCTTGCTGCGCCGCCACCCCTGGGTGTTCCAGGGCAGCATCGAGCGCGGCAAGGCCGACCCGGGCGAGACCGTGCGCGTGGAGGCCGCCGACGGGCGCTTCCTGTGCTGGGGCGCCTTCAGCCCGAACTCGATGATCCGCGTGCGCGCCTGGACCTTCGATGAAGCCGAGCGCGTGGAGCCGGCCTTGTTCCAGCGCCGCATCGCCCGCGCGCTGGCGCTGCGCGCACGCCTGCCCATCGCCAGCGACGGCCTGCGTCTGGTGCACGGCGAGGCCGACGGCCTGCCCGGGCTGATCGTGGACCGGTACGGCGACGTCCTGTCGGCGCAGTTCCTGTCCGCCGGCATGGAGCGCTGGCGCGACGTCATCGCCGATGCGCTGCTGGCGGCCACCGGCCTGCAACGCCTGTACGAGCGCTCCGACGCCGGGGTGCGCGCGCTGGAAGGCCTGGAGCCGCGCACGGGCTGGCTGCGCGGTGAAGGCGCCACCGAGCTCAGCATCCGCGAGCACGGTTGGCGCTTGAACCTGGACGTGGCCCAGGGCCACAAGACCGGCTTCTACCTGGACCAGCGCGACAACCGCGCGCTGTTCTCCCAGTGGGTGCGCCACTTCGGCCTGCAGCGGGTGCTGAACTGCTATTGCTACACCGGTGGCTTCTCGGTGGCGGCGCTGGCCGGTGGGGCGCAGCAGGTGGTGAGCGTGGATTCCTCGGCCCCGGCGCTGGACAAGGCCCGGGCCAACGTGGCGCTCAACGGCTTTGACGCTGAGCGCCACCAGGCGCTGGACGCCGACGTGAACCAATTCCTGCGCCAACAACTGCAGGCCGACGCAAGGTTTGACGCCATCGTGCTGGACCCGCCGAAGTTCGCGCCCACCGCCGCGCACGCCGAGCGCGCCGCCCGTGCCTACAAGGACATCAACCGCCTGGCGCTGATGCTGCTGGCCCCGGGCGGGCTGCTGCTGACCTTCTCCTGCTCAGGCGGCGTTAGCGCCGAGCTGTTCCACAAGATCGTGGCCGGCGCTGCCGCGGATGCCGGCGTGGACGGGGCCATCCTGCAGCGCCTGGAAGGTGCCCCGGACCACCCCACCACGCTCGTGTTCCCCGAGGGCGAGTACCTCAAGGGCC
>JBAXYD010000046.1:0-33865 GCA_037127635.1 Betaproteobacteria bacterium
GCTCGGCCCGAGCGGGGGATGGGCTCGGCCCGAACGGGGGATGGGCTCGGCCCGAACGGGGGATGGGCTCGGCACGCGCCATGAGCGCGAATGCAGCCTCGACTCCCTGCCGTTCGCCCTGAGCCTGTCGAAGGGCACCGGCACAACGGCTGTCTGCGCAGCGGAAGGTCAACGCATTCAACGGGCACCCCTACACCAGCACGTCCAGGCCGCGGGCCAGGTCGGCCTTCAGGTCGGCCACGTCTTCCAGGCCCACGCCCAGGCGGATCATGGCCTGGGTGATGCCTGCGGCCTGGCGCTGCGGCTCGGTCAGGCGGCCGTGGGTGGTGCTGGAGGGGTGGGTGATGATGCTGCGCACGTCACCGAAGTTGGCGGCAATGCTGCACAGGTGTGTGGCGTCGATGACGCTGAAGGCCTGCTCGCGCCCGCCCTTCACATCGAACGACAGTACGGCGCCGCCGTGGCCGCTCTGCTGGCGCATGGCCAGTTCGTGCTGCGGGTGAGAGGCCAGACCGGGGTGGTACACGCGTGCCACACCAGGGTGCCCTTCCAGCCACTGCGCCAGTTCCAGCGTGCGCGCGCTTTGCGCCAGCACGCGCACCGACAGCGTTTCCATGCCCTTGGCCACCACCCAGGCGTTGAAGGGCGACAGGCTGATGCCGGCGCTGCGCATGACGGGGAAGAACTTGCCGCGCACCAGCGCTTGCGAGGCACACAGCGCGCCGGCGTTGACGCGGCCCTGCCCGTCCAGAAACTTGGTACCCGAATGCATGACGATGTCGGCGCCGAACTTCACCGGCCGCTGCAACGCGGGCGAGCACATGCAGTTGTCCACCGCCAGCAAGGCACCCGCGTTGTGCGCCACATCGGCAAGGGCCTGGATGTCGCACACCTCGGTCAGCGGGTTGGTGGGCGTCTCGGCAAACAGCAGCCTGGTGCTGGGGCGCACGGCGGCCTTCCACTCGGCCACGTCGGTCTGGCTGACGAAAGTGGTTTCCACACCGAACTTGCCGAACTCACCTTGCAGCAGCTTGATGGTGGAGCCGAACACGCTGCGCGAGCAGATGACGTGGTCACCGGCCTTGAGCAGGCCCATGATCATGAGCAGGATGGCGCCCATGCCGCTGGCGGTGCCGATGCAGTCTTCGGTGCCTTCCAGCGCAGCCAGGCGGCGCTCCATGATGGTGACGCTGGGGTTGGAGAAGCGGCTGTAGACGAAGGCCTCTTCCTCATCCGCAAAGCGGCGCGCGGCCGTCTCGGCGTTGGGGTGGACGAAGCAACTGGTGAGGTACAGGGCCTCGGAGTTCTCGCCGTAGGGCGAGGCCGGCAGGCCCTCGCGCACGGCCAGCGTGTCCAGGCCCACGCCCTCGGGCAGGTTCAGGCGCGGCAGGGTCTTGTTGTAGGTCATGTCAGCAGTACCGGCCTTGGAGGCCGTCTTGAGAATAGTGTTGAGCCGGCACCATCCACTTTGAACCATTCGCCCTGAGCCCTTCGACTCCCCTCAGGACAGGTCTGTCGAAGGGCCTTCAAGGGCTTCGACAAGCTCAGCCCGAACGGTTTCTCAGCGAACGCCGCGGCCCGAAAGGGTCGTGCAAGGCTCATGCGGCCCCTTCGGCGGCCTCCTGCAGCGCCAGGCGGCCGCGGGCGGGGCCTTCTTCCTCTTCAGGTTGGGCGCGGCGCTGGGCTTCCAGCGTGGCGAAGTCTTCGAGCGTGACGTCGCCAGTGATGTAGCGGCCATCAAAACAGCTGGCCTCGAAGCCATCAAGCGCCGGGTTGAGGGCCCGGATCACCCGCTTCATGGCGTCCACGTCCTGGTAGATCAAGGCGTCGGCGCCGATGAAGGCGCGGATCTCGTCCAGGCTGCGGCCATGGGCGACCAGTTCCTCGGGCGTGGGCATGTCGATGCCGTAGACGTTGGGGTGGCGCACGGGCGGCGCGGCGGAGGCCATGTAGACCTTGCGGGCGCCGGCCTCGCGCGCCATCTGCACGATCTCTTTGCTGGTGGTGCCGCGCACGATGGAGTCGTCCACCAGCAGCACGTTGCGGCCCTTGAACTCCATGCCGATGGCGTTGAGCTTCTGGCGCACGCTCTTCTTGCGCACGGCCTGGCCCGGCATGATGAAGGTGCGGCCCACATAGCGGTTCTTCACGAAGCCTTCACGGTAGGGCTTGCCGATCATGTAGGCCAGTTGCATGGCACTCGGCCGGCTGCTTTCCGGGATGGGAATGACCACATCGATGTCGCTGGGCGGCATGGTGGAGATCAGGCGCTGCGCCAGCGTCTCGCCCAGGTTCAGGCGCGCCTGGTAGACCGAGACACCGTCCAGCACGGAGTCGGGCCGCGCCAGGTAGACGTACTCGAAGATGCAGGGGTTGAGCGAGGGGTGCTCGGCGCACTGCCGGGTGTGGACCGTGCCGTCCATCTCGATGAACAGCGCCTCCCCAGGGGCCACGTCGCGCGTGAGGCGGTGGCCGGTGCCTTCGAGGGCCACCGACTCACTCGCCACCATGACCTCGCGGCCCTCGGGCGTATCGGTCTGGCCAAAGCACAGCGGGCGGATGCCGAAGGGGTCGCGGAAGGCGAGCAGGCCGTGGCCGGCGATCAGCGCCACCACGGCGTACGAGCCCTTGATGCGCCGGTGCACGGCGGCCACCGCCTTGAACACTTCGTCCGGCGTGAGCGGCAGGTTGCGCGCCACCAGCTCCAACTCGTGCGCGAGAACGTTGATCAGCACCTCCGTATCGCTGCCGGTGTTGATATGGCGGCGGTCCACGGCAAAGAGTTCGTCCTTCAACGCGTGGGCGTTGGTGAGGTTGCCGTTGTGCACCAGCACGATGCCGAACGGCGCGTTGACGTAGAAGGGCTGCGCCTCTTCTTCCGAGTAGGCGTTGCCGGCGGTGGGGTAGCGCACCTGGCCCAGGCCGATGTGACCGGGCAGGCCGCGCATGTTGCGGGTGCGGAAGACGTCGCGCACCATGCCGCGGGCCTTGTGCATGAAGCACTTGGTGCCCTGCATGGTGACGATGCCGGCAGCGTCTTGCCCGCGGTGCTGCAGCAGCAGCAGCGCGTCATAGATCAGCTGGTTGGCAGGCGCCTGGGAGATGACGCCGACGATGCCGCACATGGTTGGCCCAAGAAGTTGAAGGTGAGGGCGGCCCGAAGCCGGTGCGGCAGCCGCGCCGCTTCAGCCCGGCAGCCAGCGGGCGACTTCCGGGGGCAACAGCATCTTGACGCCCTTGACTACCGCCACCAAAACGGGGGCGGCCCCTGAGGCCTGCCAGGGAGCCCATTGTGCCGCGGGCGTGAGCGTGACCACGGTAGCCACCAGGAGCAGCAGAACGCCGCAGCGCAGCGCGCCAAACACGGCTCCCAGCAAGCGGTCCAGGATGGACAGCGGACCGACAGCGATGGACCTGCGCAACAGAGGTGCCAGCAACGTCCAGACGACCAGCAGGCCCATAAAGCACACCAGCACGGCCGCCGAATGGTTCAAGGCCGACCCCGGCGCACCCACTGGCATGAAGGGGGCGATCAGTGGTGCGAGCCATGCTCCGGCGAAGTACGCCGCCACCCAGCCGGCCAGCCCCATCAACTCATGGGCCACTCCACGAGCCAGACCCACCAGCACGGACACAAGCAGCACGGCGAGCATCGCCGCGTCCACTGAGGGCAGCGGGCCGATCACAGCGCCAGCACCGCGCCTGGCAAGCCCGAGACCTTGAGCTTGTTCAGCACCTGCGCTGCCTCGTCCCGGCTGGCGAACGGACCCACCCGCACACGCACGCGCTTGCCCCCGTCAGTGCTGACCTCCTGTGTGTAGGTCTTCAGGCCCAGCTTCTCCACCTTCTGGCGCGTCTGGCGTACGGTGGCGTCATCGGCGAAGGCCCCCACCTGGACGACGAAGCGCCCGGCCGCCTCGGGCGCGGCGGTGACCGCGAGCGCCGATGCCTTCGGCGCCTCAGGCGGCGGGGTCTTGGCACTGACCTTGGGTGCAGGCGCTGGCGAAGGTGCAGGCGACGGGTCCGGCGCCGTTACAGGCATGACAGCGGCATTGGCTGCACGGGTGGCAGCCGGCTGCGTGGACGCAGGAGCGGACGCAGCAGGGGCTGCCGCTGCCGCGGCCGCCACCGGCGTTGCCAGCGTGACCGGCGTTGCAGGTGCCTCGGTGGCGGACGGCCGGGTCTCGGGCTCTGCGGTCTCGATGATCAGGGGCGGGGCGGGCCGTGCAGTGCGTTCAGCCGTAGCCGCAGGTGCCGCAGCGCCCTTGCCGGGGGCCACGATGATCGGCAGGTCCATGGGCAGCGGGCGCGGCTGGATCTCGAACAACAGCGGAAACAGCAGCACGCCCAGCAACAGCAGCACTGCCGCGCCTGTCAGCCGCCGGCGCGCTTGGGTACGCACCTGCGCCACCACCGCGCTCTTATGAGGCTGGGCCGCACCCGGCACGGGCGCACCCGGCAGCGCCCTGCCCGCACCACGGCGGTCTACCCGGGCAGACACGGCAACGGCGGGGCTGGCGTCTGCCTTGGTCTTCTTGCGCTTGAAAAGGGACGGCAGGGCCATGGTCAGCCGAGATGGGGGGCGGCACGCCGCGGCAAGCCGGCCTTGAGCACCGCACCCACCGTTTGGAAAGAGCCGAAGACCACGATTCTATCGGCGGGGTCTGCCTGGGCCACTGCGGCGGCCAGGGCCTCTGGCGGGGTGGCGTGGGTGCTGGCGGTGGGCGGCGCCACACCGGGCGCGCGCGGGCCTTGGGCGCACGACTGCCAGGCTGCCAGCAGCTCTTGCCCCGTGGCCGCGCGGGCGCTTTCCAGGCCGCAGAAGTGCCAGGCGTCCACCAGCGGGGCCATGCGGGCCAGGATGCTGGGGATGTCCTTGTCGCGCATGGCGCCGAACACGGCGTGGGTGCGCGGGTGAAAACCCATCTGGTCCAGATTGACGGCCAGGGTGGCCACCGACTGGGCGTTGTGCGCCACGTCCAGCACCAGCGTGGGCTGGCCGGGCACGATCTGGAAGCGCCCGGGCAACTCCACCAGCGCCAGTCCCGTGCGCACGGCCTGGGCCGTGACGGGAAGCTTGCTGCGCAGCGCCTCGAAGGCGGCGAGCACCCCAGCCGCATTCACCAACTGATTGGCCCCGCGCAGCGCCGGGTAGGCCAGCGCGTTGTAGCGCCGCCCGCGGCCCGACCAGCTCCACTGCTGGCGGTCTCCGGAATGGTTGAAATCGCGCCCCACCAGCCACAAGTCGGCCCCGATGGCCTGGCCGTGCTCGACCACGCTGCGCGGGGGCACCGGGTCGCTCACCACCGCCGGCCGGCCCGCTCGCATGACGTGGGCCTTCTCCAGGCCGATGCTTTCGCGGTCAGGGCCCAGCAGCTCCATGTGGTCCAGATCGATGCTGGTGATGACGCTGCAGTCGGGGTCGATGAGATTGACCGGGTCGAGCCGGCCGCCCACGCCGACTTCCAGGATGACCAGGTCCAGCGGCTGCTGCGACAGGGCGCGCAGGATGACCAGGGTGGTGAAGGCGAACCAGCTGATGGCAGGGCTGCCGGCCTGCAAGCGTGCGGCCTCCACGGCCTGGAAGTGCGGCAGCAGCGCCGCAGCCTCGATGGGAGCGCCGTTGATGCGGCAGCGCTCCTCGAAGTGCACGAGATGCGGCTTGGAGTACAGCCCCACCCGGTAACCCGCCTGCAGCGCGATGGCCTCCAGCATGGCGCAGGTGGAGCCTTTGCCGTTGGTGCCGGCCACGGTGATGACGGGCACATCGAAGCCGATGCCCAGGCGCTGCAGCAGCGCGCGCACGGCTTCCAGCGGGCGCTCAACCGTTCTGGGATGCAGCCGCTCGCAGTGTGTGAGCCAGTCCGGGAGGGTGGTGGGAGAGGTCAAGGGCAGGCGCGCGGTGTTTCAGGACATCGATGCGGTCTTGGCTGGCGCCGTCCTGGCACGTGTTCGATTCGGGAGAGGGGGCTTCGACAAGCTCAGCCCGAACGGACGCTGAAGGTGCCGAGATCCGAGCCCTTATGCCAGGTCAGGCGATGATGTCGGCGCTCTGCCCGGTGAGCATGGCGATCGAGCGGGCGATGGTGGCGCGCATCTCGCGGCGGTCCAGGATCATGTCGATCGCGCCCTTGCCCAGCAGGAACTCGGCGCGCTGGAAGCCTTCGGGCAGCTTCTCGCGAACGGTGTTCTCGATCACGCGCGGGCCGGCAAAACCCACCAAGGCCTTGGGCTCGGCGATGACGACATCGCCCATGAAGGCGAAACTGGCCGACACCCCGCCCATGGTGGGGTCGGTCAGGACGCTGATGTAGGGCAGCCGGGCCCGGGCCAGGCGCGTCAGGGACGCGTTCGTCTTGGCCATCTGCAGCAAGCTCAGCAGCCCTTCCTGCATGCGCGCGCCGCCCGTGGAGGCAAAACTGACGAAGGCCGTCTTCTGCTCCACGGCCGTTTCCACGCCGCGCACAAAGCGCTCGCCCACCACCGAACCCATGGAACCGCCCATGAAGTCGAACTCGAAACAGGCGGCCACCAGCGGCACGCTCATCACCGTGCCACCGAACACCACCAGAGCATCGGTCTCGCCCGTGGCTTCCAGCGCTGCCTTCAGGCGTTCCGGGTACTTCTTGCTGTCCTTGAACTTCAGCGGGTCCACGGGCAGCACTTCCTGGCCGATCTCGTAGCGGCCCTCGGCGTCCAGGAAGGCGTCCAGCCGGGCCCGTGCACCAATGCGGTGGTGGTGCCCGCACTTGGGGCAGACGTTGAGGTTCTTCTGCAGGTCGGTGTTGTAGAGCACCGTCTCGCAGGATGGGCACTTCACCCACAGGCCCTCGGGCACCGAGCGGCGCTCTGCGGGATCGGTGTGCTGGATCTTCGGGGGCAGCAGCTTGTCAAGCCAACTCATGGAAAGAAGCTCCTGGGGTGTGCAATGAACGGTGCGATCATGACGTTGACAGTGTCTTGGAGCAATCCTGCCCACTGGGCTCGACTCGGTCGGCCCTGTGCCAATCTCCGTTGGCCCTGAGCCCTTCGACAGTGCTCAGGACGGGCCTTTCAAGGGCTTCGACAGGCTCAGCCCGAACGGGAACTTGGTGCCTCAGCAGGTCTGACCGCAGCATAGTCGAAGGGGTCAAGGCGCGTCCAGCGCGGCGCGGATCTCGGCCATGAAGGCGCGTGCCACGGCGGGCGCGTCGCTTGGCGGGGCGTCCTGCATCAACTGCACCAGGCGGCTGCCGATGACCACCGCGTCCGATACATCACCGACGGCGCGCGCGGTCTGGCCGTCGCGGATGCCAAAACCCACCCCCACAGGCACCTTCACATGCGCCTTGATGCGCGGCACGGCCTGGGCCACGGCATCGGTGTCGATGTGGCCGGCGCCGGTGACGCCCTTGAGCGAGACGTAGTAGACGTAGCCGGTGGCGATGCGCCCCACTTCGCGGATGCGCTGCTCGGTGGAAGTGGGGGCCAGCAGGAAGATGGGGTCCAGGCCGCGCGCGTGCAGGCGCCCGGCAAAGACTTCGCATTCCTCGGGCGGGTAGTCCACCACCAGCACGCCGTCCACGCCGGCATCGGCCGCCGCGGCGACGAAGGCGCCCTCCCCGCCCTTCAAGTCAAAGCGCTCGATGGGGTTGGCGTAGCCCATCAGCACCACGGGTGTGAGCTTGTCCTGGGTGCGGAACTCGTGCACCCAGTGCAGCACCTGCGTCAGGCCCACGCCACGCGCCAGGGCGCGCTCGCTGGCCTTCTGGATGACAGGGCCGTCGGCCATGGGGTCGGAGAAAGGCACGCCCAGCTCGATGATGTCGGCGCCGCCCGCGGCCAGGGCGTGCATGACGGCTACCGTTTGCCCAGGAGCCGGGTCGCCGGCGGTGACGTAGGGGATCAGGGCCTTCCGGCCTTGGGCTTGCAGGGCTTGCAGGGTGGCGGGGATGCGGCTCATGCTTGGCTCCCCGTCGCGGATTCGGGCTGGCGCTGACCCCCTGCGCTCATGTCCCCCGGGCCGGGCTGCGCCCGCCCCTCCTCCTTGACTTCGCTACGTGGGCCAACACCATCCCGAATCAGGGATACCTGTTGTGCCCCACCCTTCACGCCCTGCCCGCGGCAGGACGGGCGGCAGTAGAAGTCGGCGCCGGAGAGGTCGGCCACGGTGCCGATGTCCTTGTCGCCGCGGCCCGAGAGATTGATCAGCAGGTGCTGGTCCGGGCGCATGGTGGCGGCGAGCTTCATGGCGTAGGCCACGGCGTGGCTGGATTCGAGGGCGGGGATGATGCCCTCGGTGCGGCACAGGCGGTGGAAGGCGTCGAGCGCCTCAGTGTCGGTGATGCCCACGTACTCGGCGCGGCCGATGTCCTTCAGATACGCGTGCTCCGGGCCGACGCCGGGGTAGTCCAGCCCGGCGGAGATGGAGTGGGTCTCGGTGATCTGGCCGTTGTCATCCTGCAGCAAGTAGGTGCGGTTGCCGTGCAGCACGCCGGGAGAGCCGCGGGTGAGGGAGGCCGAGTGCTTGCCGGAATCCAGGCCTTCGCCCGCAGCCTCCACGCCAATGAGGCGCGTGGCCTCGTGCTCGATGTAAGGGTGGAAGATGCCCATGGCGTTGCTGCCGCCGCCCACGCAGGCGATGACGGCGTCGGGCTGCCGGCCCGTGGGGCCACCCAGGGCTTCGATCAGCGCGGGCATCTGCGTCAGGCACTCCTGGCCGATGACGCTCTGGAAATCGCGCACCATCATCGGGTAGGGGTGCGGGCCGGCCACGGTGCCGATGATGTAGAAAGTGTTCTCCACATTCGTCACCCAGTCGCGCAGCGCCTCATTCAGCGCGTCCTTCAGCGTCTTGCTGCCAGACTCCACCGGCACCACGGTGGCGCCGAGCAGCTTCATGCGGTAGACGTTGGGCGACTGGCGCTTGACATCCTCGCTGCCCATGTAGACCACGCACTCCATTCCGTAGCGGGCGCAGATGGTGGCCGTGGCCACGCCGTGCTGGCCGGCGCCGGTTTCGGCGATCACCCGCGGCTTGCCCATGCGGCGCGCCAGCAGCGCCTGGCCGATGGTGTTGTTGACCTTGTGCGCACCCGTGTGGTTCAGGTCTTCGCGCTTGAAGTGGATCTGCGCGCCGCCGATCTCGCGGCTCATGCGCGCGGCGTGGTAGATCGGGCTGGGGCGGCCGACGAAGTGCGCCAGTTCGTAGCGGAACTCGGCCATGAAGGCCGGGTCCTTCAGGGCGGTGTCGTAGGCCTCGCGCAGCTCGTCCAGCGCGTGGATCAGGGTCTCGGCAACGAAGGTGCCGCCGTAGGGCCCGAAATGCCCGCGGGCATCGGGTTGGTGATAGTTCAGCATGGTGGTCGGGTGCAAAGATTCAGGGGCTTGCCGAGGGCGCCGGCGCTGAGACCACAGGGGCATCAGCAGCGCGCACCGCCTGGCAGAACCGGCGCATCAGCCCGGCGTCCTTGACGCCTTTGGCCGCTTCCACGCCGGAGCTCACGTCAACGGCCCAAGGCCGGACGCGCAGGATCCCATCGGTCACGTTTGCAGGATTCAACCCACCAGACAAAACGAGCCGACAAGCCACGCCGGGGAGAACAAGCGACCAATCGAACACCTTGCCGCCGCCGCCGTAGCCCTCGACATGGGCGTCGAGAAGCAAGGCCTGGGCGTCTGGAAATGATGCGGCGCAGTCTAGCAAATCGACCCCCGGGCCCATGCGCACGGCCCGCAGGTAAGGCCTGGCTGGCGCACGGCATTGCGCAGGGGTCTCGTCGCCGTGGAACTGCAGCAGGGCGTTCGGAACGGCCTGCACGGCCGTGGCAACGTCCTGGGCACTGGCATTCACGAACAGCAGAACCGGCGTGACGAAGGGCGGCAGGCGTCGCGCCAGTTCCCCGGCCCGCTGGGCCGACACGGCGCGCGGGCTCTCGGGGTAGAGCACGAAGCCGATGGCGTCAGCCCCGGCATCGACGGCGGCATCGATGTCGGGCTCGCGCGTCAGGCCGCAGATCTTGATACGGGTGCGGTGCATGGTGGGGAGCATCCAAGGGCCACAAACGGTCAGGGCATCCAGTCCATGGCCGGGGTGTGTTCGGGCAGGCCGTGCACCGCATCGTAGTGTGGGCCGACGAAATACAGGCCGTCCGGGGCGAAGGTGGGCGCCGCGGCCTGCCGGCTGCGCGAGGCCAGCACCTCGGCCAGCCACTCGGCCGGCTTCGTGCCCGTGCCCACTGCCACCAGGCAGCCCATGATGTTGCGCACCATGTGGTGCAGGAAGGCGCTGGCCTCGAAATCGAAGCGCCAGTAGGCCCCGCGCCGGGTGATGTCCAGTTGGCGCAGCGTCTTCACGGGTGTGCGCGCTTGGCAGGCCGCCGCCCGAAAGGCGCTGAAATCGTGCTCACCCAGCAGGTGCGCGGCCGCACGCTGCATGGCCAGCCCGTCCAGGGGGCGAAACACCCAGCCGCAGCGCCCTGCCTCCAGCGCCGGCCTGACAGCCGACTCCAGCAACAGATAACGGTAGTGGCGCCCGCGGGCGCTGTTGCGGGCGTGGAACTGCGTGCTGACCTCGCAGCACCACTGCACGGCGATGTCAGGGGCCAGGAAGCGGTTGGTGCCGCGAACCCAGGAGAACGGGTCGCGCTCGACGGGGGGCTCCAGGTGCACCACCTGTTGCAGCGCGTGGACGCCGGTGTCGGTGCGCCCGGCGCACACCGTGACCACCGGGCGGGCCGCAAAGCGCGACAAGGCGGCCTCCAGATGATCCTGCACCGTCTGCCCGCTGGCCTGCGATTGCCAGCCATGGAACCGCCGACCGTCGTACGCCACCCCCAGCGCCAGGCGCCGCAGGCGGGTCATCGCTGCGGGTTGTTCCGGCAGTTCGTCACTCCAGCGTGTCGAGCATGAGGCTGGCGCTGTCCTTCAGGGGCCCGGTGGCCTGGGCGTACACCTCGTCCAGCAGGTCACGCGCGCCCTCCAGATCGCCGATTTCCAGGAATTCCTTGGCCAGGGCCATCTTGCGTTCCAACGGGTGGTTGAGGTCGGGCGGCGGCGGCAGTACAGCACCGCCGCTATCCGGTGCCTCGGCGGCTTCGTCGGCCAGATCGACCTGAGGCAAGTCGATAGCCGGGCGGACGAATTCAGAGGCTACGCCCTCGTCGAGCGAGCTTGCTTCGCGGTCCGCTGCTTCGCCCAGGTCAATGGAGAACTTCTCCGCATCAACGGCCTCGTACTCGGGCGCCGGGCTGGCTTCGGCCGCCAGGTC
Source organism: Betaproteobacteria bacterium (assembly GCA_037127635.1). Lineage (GTDB taxonomy): Bacteria > Pseudomonadota > Gammaproteobacteria > Burkholderiales > Burkholderiaceae_C > Rubrivivax. Next base: position 11,249 of record JBAXYD010000046.1, read on the forward strand.
GCCACCCAAGTCCGGTTCGGCGGCCTTGTCTGCGTCCTCTGCGTTGGCGTAGGCGTTGGGGTCGAGTTCCTCGCCTTCGCTGGGCGTGGAATCCAAATCGAGCTGGGGCATGTCCGAAGGCGTGGCCTCGGCATCCAGCGCGGGCATGCCCGGCGCGGCGCTATCGCCGTTGAGGTCAAGGTCAAGGGCCGCCGGATCTGCCGGTTCACCGTCGGCGTCAAAGGAGGCCTCTGCCGGCTCCTGAGTGGACTCGTACCCCGCCAAGTCCATTTGCTTGGCGCCGTACAAGGGGTTGTACGGGTCCAAATCCCGACCCATGGCCTTCACGTGTTCCCACATGGAGCCCTGGTCATTGGTCATCTGCTGCACTTCAAGCGCCAACGGCTCGTAGGACACGGAATCACGCTGCAAGGCCAGCACTTCCAGCAGCTTGATGCGCAGGTCCAGGCGGTACGGCCGTTGCTCGATGGCGGACCGCAGCATGGCTGCCGCGTGCTCGTCGCTGCCGGCGGCCAGGTGCGCGTCAGCCTCGGCCACTGGGTCGAGATCCCCGGGGATGGCGGCGCGATTCAGGAACTTGGCCTCGGGCTCGAACGAGGGCTCGACGGCATCCCGCAGGTCATCATCGCCGTGCTCGGCGGCCGTCTGGGCGTCATAGGCGTCGTCGCCGGCATCGCGACGGCCACGCCACAGCCGGTAGCCGCCCCACAGCGCCATCAGCATCACCAGCGCCGCAGCCGCCGGTACGGTGTAAGGGCTCTCAAGCAAAAGCTGCAGCCAGCTGGGTTCGCTCATGGCGGCAAGCGCCACGCCGGAGGCAGCGGACGCCGCAGCAGACGCAGCAGACGCGGCGGTCACGGTGGATGCGGAGGATGCAGCGCCTGGAACGTTGACCGCCACGGTCGGCCCCACAGCGGGGCCGGAGGCGGCTTCCGAGGAGGATGCAGCGGTGCTGGCGGCAGGGGTTCCCCCACCCGCGGCCACCGCAGAGGCCCCGGCCATCTGCTGCAGCTGCTTGAGGGCCTGGACGTTGCGCGCCAGTTCCGCTTCACGCTGGGCCGCTTCTCGGGCCGCGGCCTGGCGCGACAAGGCTTCCTCGGGCGAGCTGGCCGCCTTCACGCCGCCCTGGGAAAGCTTGAGCTGGTCGGGGGCGGGGGCGGCGCCGTCCTTGCGGTCCTGAACACGGGCCTGCACCTGGCCGCTGGCCTGGCGCGAGGCCGACGGCTCAGTGGCTGCATCCTGCACCTTGGTGGCCAGGCGCGAGCGGTAGGCGCCGAAATCCGCGCTGTGGGCCTCGATCAATTCACGCGCCGGTACAGGCGGCACGGCCTTGGCGCGTTCGCCTCCCGGCAGGGACAGAACCGCCCCGGTCTTCAACCGGTTCATGTTCTCGCCCATGAAGGCCTGCGGGTTGGCGCGGAAGAGCGCCACCAGCATCTGGTCCAGCGACACACCTTCAGGCCTGAACTGCTGGGCCAGTTCAGACAGGGTCTCCCCCGACTTGACCAGATGCACCTGTGGGGAAACCGTAATCGGCGTTGCCGAGTCCTTGGCCGGTTCCGCAGCACCCACCACCGCATTGACCTGCGCCAGCGGCGGCGGGGGGGCGCCTGCGGGGCTGACCAGGAGCGTGTACCCCATCAGCCGCTGCCCGGCGGCCCAGCGGGCTTCCAGGATGAGGTCGATGTAGAGGTTGCTGGCCGGCCGGTCTGAGGTGAGCTGGACGACGAAGCTGCCGTCAGGCTGGCGCACGAGTGCGGCGCGCATGGTCGACAGCACCTGGTCGAAGGGCAGACCGGCGCTTTGGTGCACCTGGGGTGAGGCCACGCGCAGATTGAGTGAGGCCTGCTCGGCCGGCGTGAGGCTTGTGACCTGGATCTGCGCGCTCAGCGGCTCACCCTGGAAGGACTGAACGCTCAGCCGCCCGAGACCCAGGGCGCTGGCTGCCCCATGCCCCAGCAAGCAGGCCACGGCCAAGCAGCCCGACACCGCGGCCCGCGCCAGCAACGGCCAGCGCAGGCCCCAGAAGGCCCGACGCAGCGGCTGGAGCGGTATGGGTGCAGCGGTCAAGAATTCTCCAGAAAACATCGGTTAAGCGGCCTCATTTGGGTCTTCCGGCTCAATTGACTCACTTGACTCGGGCGACCCAGTCATCAAGCGTACCCGAAGCGCAGTCACTCCAGCTTCAGCGCTCCAGCAGCACGCGCAGCATCCGGCGCAGCGGCTCGGCCGCACCCCACAAGAGCTGGTCGCCGATGGTAAAGGCGCCCAGGTAGTGCTGACCCAGCGCCAGCTTGCGCACACGTCCCACCGCGATGTCCATGGTGCCCGTCACTGCCACCGGGGTCAGGCCGTGCAAGGTGGCTTCCCGTGTGTTCGGCACCAGGCGGACCCACTCGTTGTCGCTGCGGATCATCTGCTCGATATCGGCCAGGGGCACGTCCTGCTTGAGCTTGATGGTCAGCGACTGGCTGTGGCAGCGCATGGCGCCCACCCGCACGCAGATGCTGTCGATGGGCACCGCCGCAGTGCCCGCGAAACCCGGGCCGCGGCCGAGGATCTTGTTTGTCTCGGCGCCGCCCTTCCACTCCTCCAGGCTGGTGCCGTCGCCCCGGTCGGTGTCGATCCAGGGAATCAGGCTCCCGCCCAGCGGGACCATGAAGTTCTTCGTGGCGTCGGCATCCAGCCCGCGCTGGGTCTGGGCGACCTGCCGGTCGATCTCGAGGATGGCGCTGGCCGGGTCCTGGAGCAGCGGTTGCACCGCCGCGTTCAGGGTGCCGTACTGCGTGAGCAGTTCGCGCATGTGCTGAGCGCCCCCGCCCGAAGCCGCCTGGTAGGTGGTGGCAGTCATCCACTCCACGAGGTCGGCCTTGAACAGGGCTCCCAGGCCCATGAGCATGCAGCTCACCGTGCAGTTGCCGCCGATGTAGTCCCGCACACCGCGCCCGAGCGCACTGTGGATGACTGGCAGGTTCACGGGATCGAGCACGATGACGGCGTCGTCGTTCATGCGCAGCGTCTTGGCCGCGTCGATCCAGTAGCCCTTCCAGCCGGCGGCGCGCAAAGGCGCGTAGACGGCCTTGGTGTAATCGCCGCCCTGGGCGGTGATGATGACCTCACAGCGCTTGAGCGCCTCGATGTCGTGCGCGTCTTGCAACTTGGTCTCGTTCTTCGCCATGGCCGGCGCGGGGCCGCCGACGTTGGAGGTGGAGAAGAACAGGGGCTCAATGAGCGCGAAGTCGCCCTCGGCTTGCATGCGGTCCATCAGGACCGAACCCACCATGCCTCGCCAACCCACGAGTCCGACGAGCGGATGTGCCTTCAGTGCCATGTCAGTCTTGCCTTTCCAGTGTTTCTGGACCCCGGTGTGCCCCCGGCTCGTATCGCCGGGGTCCAGGACAGGGGGCGAGACGATCCGAGAGCCGCTAGCTCTTGGTGAATTTGGTAGTGGTGGTGGTTTTGCCAGACAGAGCCGCCACGACGGCGTCACCCATCTCGCGCGTGCCCACACGCTGCGTGCCTTCGCTCCAGATGTCGCCCGTGCGCAGCCCGGCCGAAAGCACGGCCTTGACGGCCGACTCGATGCGGTCGGCAGCCTCGGGTTGGTTGAGCGAGTAACGAAGCATCATGGAAGCCGACAGAATTGTAGCCAGCGGGTTTGCAACACCCTTACCAGCGATGTCCGGCGCGCTGCCGTGGCTGGGCTCGTACAAGCCCTTGTTGTGCTTGTCCAACGAGGCCGAAGGCAGCATGCCGATGGAGCCGGTGAGCATGGCGGCCTCGTCCGACAGGATGTCACCGAACATGTTGCCGGTGACCACCACGTCCAACTGCTTGGGCGCCTTGACCAGCTGCATCGCGGCGTTGTCCACGTACATGTGCTCGAGCGTCACATCCGGGTAGTCCTTGTGCACCTCGGTGACCACGTCCTTCCAGAACTGGAAGGTCTCGAGCACGTTGGCCTTGTCCACGCTGGTGACTTTGCCGCCCTGGCCGCCAGAACGCTTGCGCGCGGCCTGGAAGGCCACATGCGCGATGCGCTCGATCTCCGGGCGGGAGTAGCGCATGGTGTCGAAGGCTTCCTCGGCGCCAGGGAAATGTCCGTCGACGGCGATGCGCCGGCCACGGGGCTGGCCGAAGTAGATGTCGCCCGTCAGCTCGCGGATGATGAGGATGTCCAGGCCCGCCACCAGCTCGGGCTTGAGGCTGGAGGCGTGGATCAGCTGCTCGTAGCAGATGGCCGGGCGGAAGTTGGCGAAAAGCCCCAGGTGCTTGCGCAGGCCCAGGATGGCCTGCTCGGGACGGTATTGACGTTCGAGCTTGTCGTACTTCCAGTCGCCCACGGCGCCGAACAGCACGGCGTCAGCCGCCTTGGCCAGGTTCAGCGTGCCCTCGGGCAGCGGATGGCCGTGGGCGTCGTAGGCCACGCCGCCCACCAGGGCGGTCTCGGTCTCGAAGGGCAGGTCCAGCACGCCGAGCACCTTGACGGCCTCGGCCATGATTTCGGTGCCGATGCCGTCACCGGGCAGGATGGCGATCTTCATACAGCGGTCCTCGTGTGTGCCAGCCAGGGCATGCGGGTCAGGCGTTCGGCCTCGAAGGCCTTGATCTTGTCAGCATGGCGCAGCGTGAGACCGATGTCGTCAAAGCCGTTGACCAGGCAGTACTTGCGGAAGGGCTGCACCTCGAAGGGCAGCTCGCTGCCGTCGGGCTTGACCACCAACTGGCGCGGCAGGTCGATCGTGAGCGCGTAACCCACGAAGCCCTTGACCTCGTCAAACAGGCGCGCGATCTGCTCTTCCGGCAGCACGATGGGCAGCAGACCGTTCTTGAAGCAGTTGGAAAAGAAGATGTCGGCGAAGCTGGGCGCCAGGATGGCCCGAAACCCGTACTGGTCCAGCGCCCAGGGCGCGTGCTCGCGGCTGGAGCCGCAACCGAAGTTGCGCCGCGCGATCAGCACCGAGGCGCCCTGGTAACGCGGGCTGTTCAGCACGAAATCCGGGTTGGGGCGGCGCGAGGCCGGGTCCTGCCCGGGCTCGCCCTTGTCCAGGTAGCGCCACTCGTCAAAGAGGTTCGGGCCGAAGCCGGTGCGGGCGATCGACTTCAGGAACTGTTTGGGGATGATGGCGTCGGTGTCGACGTTCTCGCGGTCCATTGGGGCCACCAGGCCCTTGTGCACGGTGAAGGCTTGCATGTGTGGTTCCTGGCGGTTCACCGTTCGGGCTGAGCTCGTCGAAGGGCTTCGACAGGCTCAGCCCGAACGGGAGGGACGACTTTTCTCGGGCTCAGCCCGAACGGGAGGGATGACTTTTCTCGGGCTCAGCCCGAACGGGGGATGACTTTTCTCGGGCTCGGCCCGAACGGGAGGGACAACTTTTCTCGGGCTCGGCCCGAACGGGAGGGATGACTTTTCTCGGGCTCGGCCCGAACGGGGGGGATGACTTTTCTCGGGCTCGGCCCGAACGGGGGGGACGGCAGCGTTGGGACTCGGCACGAACGGAGGGGTTTACTCTAGGGCGGGGTTTACTGTACGGCGGGGTTTGCTGTACGGCCGATGTCAACTGAGTCGCCGCACGTCGACGAAGTGGCCGGCCAGGGCAGCGGCGGCGGCCATCGCCGGGCTGACGAGATGGGTGCGGCCGCCCGCGCCTTGCCGGCCCTCGAAGTTGCGGTTGCTGGTGGAGGCACAGCGCTCGCCCGGCTCCAACCGGTCGGCGTTCATCGCCAGGCACATGCTGCAGCCCGGCTCGCGCCACTCGAAGCCCGCACCGCGAAACACCTCGTGCAGCCCCTCGGCCTCGGCCTGCGCCTTCACCAGGCCCGAGCCCGGCACCACCATCGCCACCTTGACGTTGGCAGCCACGCGCCCACCGGCCTTGCGCACCACGGCCGCCGCCTCGCGCAGGTCTTCAATGCGGCTGTTGGTGCACGAGCCGATGAAGATCTTGTCGACCACGATGTCAGCGATGGGCTTGTTAGGCGTGAGGCCCATGTAGGTGAGCGCGCGCTCGATGGCGCCGCGCTTGATGGCGTCTTTCTCCTTGTCGGGGTCGGGCACGCGGTCCTCGATCGACAGCACCATCTCCGGGCTGGTGCCCCAGGTGACCTGGGGGCGGATCTGCGCAGCGTCCAGCTCGACCACGGCGTCGAACCCAGCATCGGCGTCCGACCGCAGCGTGCGCCAATGCGCCACGGCCTGCTCCCACTCCGGGCCGCCGACGAAGCGGCCGGTAGCCGCATCCGTGCCCGGCGCGAAGGGCCGGCCCTTGACGTAGTCGATGGTCTTCTCATCCACAGCCACCAGGCCGGCACGGGCACCGGCCTCGATGGCCATGTTGCACACCGTCATGCGGCCTTCGATGCTGAGCGCGCGGATGGCAGAGCCACCAAATTCGATGGTGTAGCCGGTGCCGCCAGCCGTGCCGATGCGCCCGATGATGGCCAGCACGATGTCCTTGGCGGTGACGCCGCGCTGCAGGACGCCGTCCACCTTCACCAGCAGATTCTTCGCCTTCCTGGCCAGCAGGGTCTGCGTGGCCAGGACATGTTCCACCTCGCTGGTGCCGATGCCGTGCGCCAGCGCGCCGAAGGCGCCGTGCGTGGAGGTGTGCGAATCGCCGCACACCACCGTCATGCCTGGCAGCGTGGCGCCCTGCTCGGGCCCGATGACATGCACGATGCCCTGGCGCTTGTCCAGAAAGGGAAAGTACGCCGCCGCGCCATGGGCCTTGATGTTGGCATCCAACGTCTGCACCTGCAGCCTGGAGATCGGGTCACGGATGCCGTCGTAGCCATCAGACCAGCCCGTGGTGGGCGTGTTGTGGTCGGCCGTGGCCACCACCGAACTCACGCGCCAGACCTTGCGCCCGGCAATCCGCAGCCCCTCAAAGGCCTGCGGGCTGGTGACCTCGTGCACAAGGTGGCGGTCGATGTACAGCACCGAGGTGCCGTCTTCTTCGGTGTGGACGACGTGTTCGTCCCACAGCTTGTCGTAGAGGGTGCGGGCGGGCATGGTGGAGACAAGTGAAACGGGAACCCCGATTGTCCTTCAGACGCACCGGGGCCCAGAAGCGCCGCTAAGCGCCGCTGCGCCGTCAGTCGCGTGCGGGTTCGTAGCGGAAGGCTTCGCTGTCGCGGATCTGCGTCACCCCGTACAGCGACGGCGAGCGCTGCAGCTTGGCACCTCCGTCGCGGGTCAAGGGCTTCCAGACCACGTTGGCGAACGCGTTGGTGGACTTGGCCAGGAACGCGTCCAACGGGATGCTCAGGTAGATGCCTTTGTCAAAACTGCCCTCGCCGAAGGCCAGCTTGGACACGTTGGTCTTGGTGGCGAAGGCGCCGATGCCCACGCCGTTGCTGAAAGTGCGGCCGACATCCAGCGTGACCCCGCGGTCGCCTGCCAGGTACTGCCCCGCGCTGACGCCCACCAGCACCCCTTGCCAGGGTGTGTTCCAGTGCACGGTGGCATGTCCGGTCGTCACCTCGTAGTCGCGGAAGCTGAAGTCCTGCTCGAAGGCGCGCTGCCGGACGCGGTTCACATCCACCGACAGCGACAGCCTGCTGCCCGCAGGCCGCCACATCCATTCAGCGCCCGCGCCGCCGAACATCGACTCCAGCAGCCCGGCATAGGCCATGTAGAACTGGTCCTCGGACAAGCGCCCGAGGTGGGTCCACTGCAGGTAAGGCACCGTCACCCGCCTGGTGGTGACGTACTCGCGCTGGTAGGTGCGCACCCGGGGCAGATCGCTGGGGGCGGTGTACTTGAACTTGTCGAAGTTGTCGATCAGCCGGGCATGCAGCACGCCCGTCACCCACGAAGTGCGGTCCAGTTGCAGTTGGAAGTCACCCGCCACGCCCGCCTGGAACAGCACAAAGCCGTCCGGCCCGCCCAGGATCTGGCCGTAGGTGGGTGAGACGCCGAACTTCAGGCGGGCTTCATTGGGCTTCCAGAACGGCCGCGTAGGCAGCGGCATGGCTGAAGGCTCCACGGCGGTGATCACCGGTCGTTCCTGCCCCGGCGGCGCGGGGGCGACCTGGGTGCGCAGCCACTGCATGCGGTCCACCACCCGCACCTGAAGCCCGTCCAGATTGCGTTGACCGAAGTGCAGCACGAACTGCTGAAACCGCTGGGGAGCGTACGCATGGGCGATGGCGATCAAACGATCGATCCGGTCGTTCTTGTAGGCACCGAAGGCATCGGAGATGTGCAGCACCAAGCGTTGGCCCTCTTCATGCAGCGCGTCCACCCGCCAACCCACTTGCGCCTCCACCGTCGCCACCAGGGCGCCCCAGTCCGGCGTGGCGCTCTCGGCCGCGGGAGAAGGCCGCGGCGGCGGGGCATCCAGCGGCTTGGGCATGCTCACCTGGCTCAAGCCGCTGTGCAAGGTCAAACCCACCATGGCGCGTTGGCCCCGCTCCCAGCCCGCGGTCACGTCCACCCCTGGCATGGCCCGCCATACCAGGCCCACGTTCAGCGGCGTGCTCTGCTTCTGCGCATTCGCCTGTGGTTCGCTGCGGTAGTCGTTGCCCTCAATCTCGGCCTTGAGCACCAGGTTGTTCCAGGGCGTGTGCCATTGCACACCGCCGAACAGGGCTGTGCGGCCACGGAAGAGCGACGACAGGTTTGCCGTGCCTCCTGTGGGTGTGTCACTCGCCGCGCGGGTGGCAAAACGCCCCCCCAGCGGGTTGGGCAGGTCACCGCGGGCGCCCAGGTAGCCCCAACCCAGACCCAGGCTGAAGTCGAGGTCGCCCCAGCGCTTGCCGGCCACCAGGTATTCACCGGAAAACAGCCCCGTGCCCCCCAGATCGCGCACGCCCACGCTGACCTGGGGCGCCCAGGGGCCCTCCTCCCACAGGCGCAGCTTGAAGTCGATGCTCTTGTCCTTGTAAGACTGGGTGCCCGCGATGTCCGGCCCATACAGGCGGTTGGAGACATCGGTGTACCGGAAGCCGCCTTCCAGCCAGTCAAAGGGCTGCAGCATCACTGTGCCGCGGGTGTAGGGCTGCACCCGGCTCCAGTGAAAACGCACCGTACCGGCGGGCGCCATGCGGGCCGTGGGGGTTTGCAACAGGCCCACTTCGCCCCAGTCGCTGGCGGTGGTGATGGCATCGCGCGGCGGCACGGCCTGAGACCACAGCGTTGCGGGCAGATGGGCCCGCACAACAGCCTGGGCTGAAGCGGGCAGGTCCGGGCCGGGGCCCTGCGTTGCAAGCCAGCGGGCCAGGCGCTGCTCGTCGGCCGGCAGCAACCTGCGGCCCGGCACCTCGGCCCAGAGCCAGGCACCCGGCGCGGGGTGGGCCTGCGCCTGGGCGCTCCAGGCCGCCAGGCCCACACGCTGCACGCGGCCATCGGGCTGCACCACCCAGGCATGCTGTGCCCCCGGCAAGCCCGCAGCGGCCAGACAAACCTCAAGATACTGCGCGGCCATGGCGCCAGATTGGTGCGGCACCTGGCAAACCCGCCCATCAGGCAACAGGGTCGAGACATGAACGGGCCGAGGCGGCACCCAAACGCGGTCGCCTGCCTGTAGCAAAGGGTCCTGCGCGGGGTTGGCCTGCAGCCAGCGCGCATCGGCCACGGCCAGCGGCCACCGCCCGGTCACCGCCTGGCTGCGCAGCCACGCAGCCAGGGGGCCCCAACCCTGGCCGTTGTCCGCCTCGAGATGGCGCAGCAACCCGGCCCGCTCGGCTGCCTGTGGCCCCGCCAAGGCCGGCCGCGTGTGCATCAGGCCCGCCACATAGGAAGCCTGAGGGACTTCGGCAGACTGCCAGCGCAGCAACCAATCGCTCATGCGCTCGCCGGCACGAACTTCCAGCGCGCTCTCGGCCGCACCGGTTGTCTGCCCCATGGCACCCACACCGCCACCCAGCGCCAGCAGGGCCAGCGCCGCCGTCAACGCCTTCAGCCGATAGGCCCTGGGCCGGGGCGGCACAAGTCGGCCCACAGCCCACACTGCCGCGGCGTCGCGGGTGAAAAAGCGTCTCATGTGCGCTCCTTGGCGGGAGGCGCCACGGGGTTTGGCGCAGTGCGGGACGAAACCGGCTCGATGTCCAGGCACAACGCCAGAGACAGGCACTGGCGAGAGAACACCACCGGCTCGCCGGGCGACTGCAGGTCCACGGCAAACCAGGCCACCGGCAAAGCAGGCGCCAGGCCCGCCCGGTCTGCCGTGGCTCGCTCCGGGTGCTCCCCACGAATTTGAGCTTGGGCTTGAGCGACGAACCAAGGTTCCGCGGCTTCCGTGAACCACGCCAGATGGGGCCGGTTCGAGACCGCACGGGCCCACGCTGCGTCGGGGCCTGGCGATGGTCGGATGGTCACACGCTCCAGAACGCCGAACCGGTACCCCGGCATTTCATCGCGGCTCCGCAAGTAATGAACCGGACCATTCAGGGCCGATGACCAGGCCGGGCGGGGAGAGGTACGCACGGCACGCCAATCCACCGGCAACCCGGCCGTGGAGACCACGCGCCCTTGCTCCAAGCGCAACACCTGACGGCCGGCGCTGTACCAGACATCCACGGCAGCAGCCGCGGACCGTGGCGCAACGCTGCCTGCGCCAACCGCAGGCGGTGCACCAACCGCGCTTGCAGGCGTGGCGAGCACCGCTGCCGGCGGCTCCGTGTCCCCGAGGACCATGAAGGCCACGCCCGACGGCGAGCGCACCTTGAGAAACTGCACGCCAGCAACGGCAGGGGGCGCAGACGCATCGCCAGGCCTTACACCGGCGGCAAAGGTCTGCCAAACCGCCAGGGGTGCCGACTGGCAACCCGCCAACAGCGCCAGCACGCCGCTGGTGATCAGCGCCACGATTGGCGTCCTCTCGCCCCACCCGCGCAGCAGGGGCGTAGCCAGTGTGTGAATACTCATGAACCTACCCAAGGGCCTGCGGCGATTCGCGGACACAAAAAAGCAGAGCCTTGGCTCTGCTTGTCTATGGAGACTTGGCGTCGTGCCTAGTCAAGACGCCGTCAGGCTCACCTGGTCCCGGTAGTGCCCGTGGTGCCCGTGGTGCCCGTGGTGCCCGTGGTGCCCGTGGTACCCGTGGTACCCGTGGTACCAGTTGTACCCGTGGTGCCCGTCGTTGCAATGGACCCCAGGTTGGAGGCGTAGGTAGACAGCGCCGCCACCGCAACCGCTCCAAAAGTCACCAAACCCACTGTGCCAGCGGCCAACGCGGTGGCCGTGCCTGCGCCCGTGGCAGCAGCGCCTCCCACTGGGGCAGTCTGTGCCATTGCGCTGGAAGCAACCGAGGCGACCAATGCGGCCGCCAGACATCTCTTCATCATGCTCATAAAAACCCCCTTGTTGAAAACACACTCTCGATTTCAGTGTTCTTGCTCATCTTGCCAGCCAATTGCAATGACATCACGAGATAAACATACGACGATCTTCGCCGCCGTATTCGTTCGAAGTTTACGGCACTTCAGCAAAGACCCGTCCCGCGAAGCCCGGGGAATCGCTTCAAACATTGCCGGTTCTTTGCGAACTTGCAACAACCACCAGAGCAGACCATCGCGAAGCCCCTGGCGAGCATCTCTGTCTGCCGCGTTGATGACGTCTCTGCCGTTTAGAATCGGTAAAACAATCATCCGGAGGCGCCGGCCGCAGCGCTCAAACCGGTTCTTCCTGTGCTGGATTGTCACTCCAGGCCAACAACCTCCGACGCGATGAAGCATGATATGAGAGCCATCATCTTGGCCGTGAGTTGTGCCTGCCTGCACGCCGTGAGCCACGCGCAAATGCAGCCCGGTGGCCCGTCAGCCGGCCCCGCCGCCCCATCCGTTGCCGCGATTCCGGCCCTGGTGAACACCTCCCCGTCCAGGCCCGCCGGGGTTGACGCACTGCTGGTACCCATTGGCGGCACAGAGCCTTCTGGCGACAGGCGGGGCCGCAACGCCGACGCACCACCCGCGCCGCCCAGCCCGGCCCAACCCAACGAGTTCCAGCGCTTCGTCAACGCCACCACCGGCCAGACGCTCGTCTTGTTCGGCAACTCGTACTTTGCGCCGGGCGGTGCCGCCCAGTTTGCCCCCATAGAACGCCTGCCAGTGCCGGCCGACTACGCGCTGGGACCTGGAGATGAGTTGCATCTGCGCGGCTGGGGCACCGTGGACATCGACCTGCGCACCGTGGTAGACCGCAACGGCCAGATCAACATCCCCCGCGTGGGCACCGTGGGCGTGGCGGGCATCCGGGCAGGCGAGGTCGAGGCCCACCTGCGCACCCAGATCGCCAGGGTCTTCAAGGGCTTCAGCCTGAACGTCACACTGGGCCAGCTGCGCAGCCTTCAGGTGTTTGTGGTCGGGCAGGCGCAGTACCCGGGCACCTACACGCTACCCAGTCTATCCACACTCGTCAACGCCATCTTCGCCAGCGGCGGCCCCGGTCCCAACGGCAGCATGCGCCGCGTGCTGCTCAAGCGCGCGGGACAGACCGTCGCCGAGCTGGATCTCTACGATTTCGTGGTGCGCGGTGAGCGGGGCCAAGACCAGCGGCTGCAAAACGGCGACGTCATCGTCTACCAGAGTGCCGGCCCGCGCGTGGCCGTGCTGGGCGCAGTGGACACCCCTGCCATCTATGAGCTCAAGCCCACCGGCAGCTCCGCCGCCGAGGTGTTGGCGCTTGCCGGTAGCGGGCGCGCCGTGGCGGACGTGCAGCAAGCACTGCTGGAGCGCATAGAGCCTGGCAACCCCAAGGCGCCGCGGCGCGTGCTGGGCATCAACCTGACGCAGGCCCAAGACGTGGCGCTGCGCGACGGTGATGTCATCACGGTGAAACCCGTCGCTCCTCAGTTCTCCAACGCCGTCACCCTGCGTGGCAATGTGGCCGAACCCCTGCGCTATCCCTTCGCGCAAGCGATGCGCATCAGCGATCTCATCCCGGAACGAGACGCGCTGATCACCAAGGACTACTACCTGCGCAAGAACCGGCTCGTGCAGTATCTTGGCGCAGCCAATCCTTCCACGGCAACTCTGGCCCAGACGGAGCAGACGGTGCGCAACATGGTGGACGAACCCAACTGGGAGTACGCCACCATCGAGCGCCTGGACAGAGACCGTATCTCCACCCGGCTGCTGCCTTTCAACCTGGGCAAGGCCGTGCTGGGCAAGGACCCCGAGCACGACCTGTTGCTGGAGCCGGGTGACGTGGTCACCATTTTCGGCACGAAGGACATCCGCGGCCCCCAGGCCCGCACCAGCCGGCTGGTGCGCGTGGAAGGCGAGGTGGACCGCCCGGGGGTGTATCAACTTCAGCCTGGAGAGTCACTCAAGAGCTTGATGGCGCGAGCAGGCGGCTTCACCAGGCAGGCCTACCTGTTCGGCACCGAGTTCTCGCGCGAGAGCACCCGGGCACGCCAGCGCGAAGCCTTGCAAGACGCCATTCGCCGGCTGGAGGTGAGCAGCAGCGCCGCCGGTGCCCGCCAGGCCGCCAACCTCAGCGGGGCCGACGCCGCTGCGGCAGCACGGCTGCAAGCTGCTGAAGACGAAGCTCGCCGCACACAGTTGAACCGCCTGCGGAACTTGCGGCCCAACGGGCGCATCGCCCTGGAGCTTTCCCCCAGCATTGCGAGATTAGACGAACTGCCCGACCTGCCCCTGGAGGACGGGGACGCCATCGTGGTACCGGCCCGACCAGGCTTTGTTTTTGCGGTCGGCGCCGTGGCCAATGAGAACGCGCTGTTGTGGCGTTCCGGCCGCACGGTCAAGCAGTATCTGGCGGCTGCGGGCATCAACCCCGAGGCCGACGAGGACAACGTCTTCGTCGTGCGGGCTGACGGCAGCGTCAAGCACAGCCGGGACAGCTCAGGTTTCTGGTTCTCGAGCCGCAGTCAGTTGCAGGGGCTGGAACTGGCCCCGGGCGACACCATCGTCGTGCCCGACCTGTTGAACCGGGAAACGCCTTGGAATGCCTTCGTTCGCGGCGCAAAGGATTGGACGCAGATCCTCTCCAACTTCGGCATCGCCGCGGCCGCCATCAAGACACTGCGCAATTGAAGATGGGGCCCGCTAAATGAACACCCCCACTTCCGCGGCAGGGTCCGCCATGGCCAGTGACCTGCCCCCGACAACCGGCGCGTCTGGTCTGGAAGGGGCCGAAGACGAAATCAGCCTGCTGGACCTGGCCCTGGTGGTGGCCGAGAACCTGCGGCTGCTGATCATCGGCCCGCTGATAGTGGGGCTGGCAGCGCTGGGCATCAGCTTTGCCGTGCCCCCCACCTTCACCGCCAAGGTGGTGATGCTGCCACCCCAGCAGCAGCAAAGTGCTGCGGCCGCAGCACTTCAGAATCTGGGTGCGCTGGCGGGTATTGCAGGCGGCGCCGCCGGGATCAAGAGCCCGGCAGACCAGTACGTAGCGCTGATGCAGACCACCACGGTGGAAGACCGCCTCATCGAGCGGTTCAAGCTGATGGCGGTGTACGACGAGAAGTACCGCTCAGACGCCCGCAAGGAACTGGAAAAGAACACCCGCATCAGCGCCGGCAAGAAGGACGGCCTGCTGACCATCGAATTTGACGATCACGACCCCCAGCGCGCGGCCGACATCGCCAACGCTTATGTGGAAGAACTGCGCCACATCACCAGCAGCCTCGCCATCACCGAGGCCCAACTGCGCCGCGCCTTCTTCGAGAAGCAACTGGCGCAAACCAAGGAGAAGCTCACCGCTGCGCAACGCGCCCTGCAAGCCGCAGGCATCACGGAAGGGGCCATCCGCGCCGAGCCAAAAGCCGCCGCCGAGGCTTACGCCCGCCTGCAGGCAGAGGTGACCGCCGGTGAAGTGCGGCTGCAAACCATGCGCGGGTACCTTGCCGAGACCGCGCCAGAGTTTCAACAGACGCAGAACCAGCTCACGGCCCTGCGTTCACAGCTGGCCCGGCGTGAAGCCGTCAACACCGCCGGCGCCCAGGGTGACTACGTAGACCGGTTCCGCGAGTTCAAGTACCAGGAAACCCTGTTCGAGCTGTTCGCCCGCCAGTACGAGGTGGCCCGCATAGACGAAAGCCGTGAAGGCGCTGTCATTCAGGTGGTGGATGCGGCTACGGCGCCCGAGCGCAAGAGCAAGCCCAAGAAGGCCCTGATTGCCGTGGTGGCGACGTTGGCTGCGGGATTTGCGTTGCTGCTGTGGGTGTTTGTGCGCCACAGCCTGCGCAATGCCCGGCAAGATGCGCAGTCCGCGCAAAAGCTCGGGCAGTTGGGCTCCGCGCTGCGCCGCAGCGTGGGCCGAACGGGCTGAACGGGCTGAACGGGCTGAACGGGCATCTTCAGCCCATACCTCCGCCTGCCCCTTGCGCCGCCATGCACTGGTACCTGGTCTACACCAAGCCCCGGCATGAGCCAGTGGCCCTGGAGAACCTGCAGCGCCAGGGCTACCGCTGCTACCTGCCACAGTGGCAGGTGGAAAAGAAGAAGCGCAGCCGCACCACGCCTGGATGGGCCACCATCACCGAGCCTCTGTTTCCCCGTTACCTCTTCATCGAGCTGGACACCGGCCCTGCGGGCCCGAGCTGGGCGCCCATCCGTTCCACCACGGGCGTGACCTCGCTGGTGCGGTTCGGTGTGCAGCCCGCCAAGGCGCCCGCCGGCCTGATCGACACGCTTTGCGCGATGGAGGCCGAGCACGCCCAGAGCGCCGCGAGGCCCCTGATGCCAGGTGACATAGTGTCTTTGCGCGAAGGGCCGTTCGCGGGCCTGCGGGCCCTGTACCAATGCCAGGACTCCCACGCCCGCATCACCCTGCTGCTGGAGGTGATGAGCCGGCCCGTGCGAGTGCAGGTGGAGCCCTGTGCCGTGTTCAGACCTGTGACAACAGCCCTGCCTCACACCGAGACCGCGGCGAATTGACGGTCGTTCTTGCCTGGAACTTTGCGGATTCTCAAGCCGCAGCAGCCACCTGGATGATTTGATCCCTTTGAGCAGGCGCCTCCTCCTGCCGGGTTCCGGGTTCCGGGTTCCCCGTTTAGCGCTGGACTGTCGAATTCGAGTGGCCTTATCACCGCGAGAATAAGATATACAAGAGCATTGAGAGGTACTTTATGATCCAAGGGCTGATTGCGTTCGCGCTTTCCGTCATCGTCAACCTGCTGGTGTTGAGGGTTGCCAGGAACAACGCTCACGCACTGGACCATGACCTGTCAGGTCCTCAGAAGTTCCATCGCAAACCGGTGCCCCGCATAGGCGGTCTGGGCATCGTGCTGGGTGTTGCCGCCGGCCTGATGCTGTCCAGGCTGGGCGAACTGAAGGCCACTGAGCAACAAGAAGTCTGGCAGGTCGGCTGGACGCTTCTGGCCTGCGGTGTGCCTGCCTTCGGCGCCGGCCTGATCGAAGACCTGACCAAGAAGGTCAGCCCGGGCAAGCGCCTGCTGGCCACCGCCGTGTCAGGCTTGCTGGCCGCCTGGCTGCTGGGCGCGTTGATACGCGACACCGACACACCTGGCATCGACGCCCTGGTGGCCACCACGCTGGGCGCCTACGCCTTCACCTTGCTGGTGGTGGCGGGCATTGCCAACTCCGTCAACATCATCGACGGCTTCAACGGCCTGGCCTCCATGTGCGTGGTCATCATGATGGGCGCCGTGGCTTACGTGGCGTACCAGGTGAACGACCCCGTGGTCATGACCCTGGCGTTGCTGGGCATGGGCGCCACGCTGGGCTTCTTCGTCTGGAACTTTCCCGCCGGGATGCTCTTCCTGGGGGATGGCGGCGCCTACTTCCTGGGCTTCTGGTTTGCGGAGCTCTCCATCCTGCTGCTGGTGCGCAACCCCGGCGAAGTGTCCCCTCTGTTCCCCTTGCTGGTATGCATATACCCCGTCTTTGAAACCGTGTTCTCGGCCTACCGCCGGCGGGTGCTGCGCGGGCAGGCAGCCGGCAGCCCGGACGGCATGCACCTGCATTCGCTGATCTATCGCCGGGTGATGCGCTGGGCCCTGGATGAGGAAGGTGTCCGGGCCATGACCCACCGCAACTCCATGACCTCGCCATTCCTGTGGCTGCTGTGCATGCTCTCTGCCGTGCCTGCGGTGCTGTTCTGGGACCAGCCCGTGCCCCTTGCTCTCTTTTTGGTGCTCTTTGTGGGCAGCTATCTCTCGCTCTACTGGAGCATCGTAAGGTTCAGGTCACCAGGCTGGCTGTACGCCGGTCGACGTTGAGGGTGCAACTTCTGTTCTGAGCACAGTCAGAACAGAGCATCAGCGCCTATCTCACCCCAGGGTCGTGTTCCAGCAAGCGGCTGGCAATCTGGCGCTCTCTGACGCACATAATGGGGCGGCGCTTGCTCGCACGTGACGCCTCAACATTGCCAGCATCAGAACGACCCGGGAAAAACGTTCATGATTCAGACGCTGATCGCCTTCACCGTTTCTTTCGTCGTCAATCTGCTCGTCCTGAGGGTTGCCAGGCGCCGCGGTCATGCACCTGGCCATGACTTGTCAGGCCCTCAGAAGTTCCACCACAAACCGGCGCCCCGCATCGGCGGACTGGGCGTCCTGCTGGGTGTAGCCGCCGGCCTGATGTTGTGCGGGCTGGCCGCACTGAAGGCCACTGGGCAAGAAGAAGACTTGCAAGAAGTGTGGCAAATGGGCTGGATGCTCCTGGCCTGCGGGCTGCCCGCCTTCGGCGCGGGCCTGATCGAAGACCTGGCCAAGAAGACCAGCCCGAGCAAGAGCCTGCTGGCCACGGTCGTGTCAGGCTTGCTGGCCGCCTGGCTACTGGGCGCTTTGATACGCGACACCGACACGCCTGGCATCGACGCCCTGGTGGCCACCACGCTGGGCGCCTATGCCTTCACCTTGCTGGTGGTGGCGGGCATTGCCAATTCCGTCAACATCCTCGACGGCTTCAGCGGCCTGGCCTCCATGTGCGTGGTGATCATGCTGTGCGCCGTGGCCTACGTGGCTTTCCGGGTAGACGACCCCTTGGTCATGAACCTGGCATTGCTGGGAATAGGTGCCACCTTGGGCTTCTTCATCTGGAACTTCCCCGCGGGGATCAGCCTGGGGCATGGCGGCGCCTGCTTCCTGGGCTTCTGGTTTGCTGAACTCTCCATCCTGCTGCTGGTGCGCAACCCAGGTGAAGTGTCCCCTCTGTTCCCCTTGCTGGTGTGCATTTACCCGGTTTTTGAAACCGTGTTCTCGCACTTCCGCCGGAAAGTGCTGCGGGGCCCCTCTGTGGGCAGTCCGGACGACATGCACCTGCATTCGCTGATCCACCACCAGGTGATGCATTGGACCCTGGCCGATGAAGATGTGCGGGCCTTGAAACATCGCAACTTCATGACGTCGCCATTTCTTTGGCTGCTGTGCATGCTCTCGGCCGTGCCAGCGGTGCTGTTCCGGGACCAGGGCGCGCCTCTGGCTTTCTTTTTGCTGCTCTTTGTGGCCACCTATCTCTGGCTCTGGTGGTGGACAAGCACCAGGTTCCCAACCAGACCCATGGAAACGGCGGCGTCAAAATGATGGCACACCGAAAGCCTCAATAGCCTGAGTCACGGTTTCGATGCAGTCATCAGCCTGGTGCGGCTCAGGTTCTCTGCTATCCCCACCGCGATGTCCTGAAGGTCAAGTTCGACCTGATCGGCAAGTTCCAGCCGTGACCTGAAGAACCTGCAGGCGCGTGCCTTGGAAGAAGGCATTCCGTACCAGACGCTGGCCGCAGTCAGGACCAGCAGCCCGCAGGAAGCTACGCGCGCGCGGTGCTCGAGCAGTTGCTGATCGACCTGTCATGGTCGTCATCGCGCCTCGAGGGCAACAACTAGAGCTTGCCCGACACCAAGGATGTCATCCGACTGAAGTGGGAAGCCCGGCTGTCCCACGACAAGATCGCCTGCTCTTGTGAAGCAGTTGCAGGACATCGATACATTGATTCCAGTTGGTGCTGCGAACAGCACCAAGCGAAGTGGCCATGGTCATGCACCCCAACCAAGACAGGTACCCAGGGCAGATGATCTCTGTGGTTGAGGTAGATGACGACGTCTACCTCGTTCCGTTTGTCGAGACCGACTCCGAGATCTTTCGGTGGCGTTGAGGACTGTTCTTCGGCTGAATTTCGACCTGATGTGCAGCGCTGTTCGTCATGGATCAGGATTCATCAGTGTCTTGCTCCTCGGTTTCTGGGCCCCCTTCGAGGAGTCTTCTTGCGGTGAGCGCCGACCGCTGCTCGATCAGGGCCACGATCTTGGTCACGATGGCCTGATCCGTGAACGGCGGTGAGGTCTGCAGTTGGCGTGCGGCAGCTGGCAGGTCTTGCGCCATGCGCAGCACGCGCTTCTTGGTCTGTGCTTTGGACAGTCCAGCGGCCTGTGCAAATTGCCCCCAATGCCGGGCCTGCACCTCGGTGAATCTGTACTTGCTGCCCAGCTTCATGGCCATCTTGGGCGTGAGATGGTCGTACACCGCCGTGGACAGCATGTCGTACAGCGGCGCCAGCGTGGCTGGTGTACCTGCTGAGTAGAGCAAAGAGAAATTCTTGGCGTGGGCGTCGTGGTTGCCGACCAGGGCGTTGAACACCACGGCGTCCAGCAGACGCAGCACCTGCGGCGCGCTGGGCCGGGTGGCTTTGCGCAGCAGGGCAAAGCAAGCCTTCAGGTCGGGGCCGCCTTCGTTCTGGTACTTCATCTCGGGCACCACGCCCAGGGCCGGGCAGAAGTCTTCCTGATGGAGGCGCACCGGCTGGCCATCATCACCCGCGCGGCGGTCGTAGCGGGCCACCAGCAATACCTGACGATCATTGACATGGAAAAGCTGCGCGTGTGCCGTGGGCATGCCCATGGCCTGCGCCAGCGCCAGGCAAAAGCCCTCGTTGACGACGCTGCCCTCCACCGCTGCAATGGCGGGCTTGAGGATGTGGGTGCTGGGCTGGCTGCCTTTGGGCAGGCCGACGCGCTGCCCGTCGAACACCACTGGCAGCTTGTCCTGCGCACCCGCGAGCGACAGCCGGATGCCATCACGCCCCGCCAGCATGGGGCGGCGCGGCAACTCATCCAGCAAGGCCATCAGTTGTGACTCGTTCAGCCATTCGACTCCGGACTGTTCGGCAGTGGCCATGGACTGCAAGGCCGGCACAAAGGTGATGGCTCCGGCGCATTCACCGCCGATGGCGTTGAGCAGTGCAAAGTCGTTTTGGCTGGACACCTGGCACTGCTGGGCGATCAGCCGCCGCAGATTGCCCTCAGGCAACAAACCGGCAAAGAAGGCGCGGCACTGGTGGTCATCAAAGGGTTCAGGGACCAGCGGCAACGACTGTGAGAGCGCAACTGCATTGGGCTGCGCCAGCCCCTCATGGTGGTACTGAAAACTCAGCCGTCCGTTCACCAGCGACAAGGTGCCGACCGATTGGCCGAACAGCCAGACGCCGATGTCACGCGCCATGGTGACCCTCTTCCGCCTGGGTAGCCTCGGCATCCAGGCCGGCCAGAGCCAACGATCCGCCCAGTGCATCAACAACCCGCAGCACCTGCTCCAAGCGCACCGTCGGCTTGCCGCCCTCCAAATCAACAATGAAGCGCACCCCTACACCAGCGGCCAGTGCAAGGTCTGGCTGGGTCAAGCCCATGCGCTTTCTGGCCGCCCGCAGCGTGGCACCCAAGGTTTGGGCAGTGGAGATGGTGATCATGGATGAGCCGTCATGTGATTCCCGTTCGGGAAATTATGGCTAAATCAAGTCTCAATCACAAGATAACTTTCCCGTTCGGGCAATTCAAGATGAATTCGGAGATTCGTCAACACGATCATCCCGATCGGGAAACCAGCATGTACCTGGGCTTCATGGAGCCTCCCTCGCCGCCGCATTGGACGAGGCAGACGAGCCCGGCGGCCAGCAGGCGCTTCTCATGGCGCTGCGGCATATCGCGGAGGCGCAAGGCATGTCGTCTGTTGCGCAACGCGCAGGCATCCCGCGTGAATCCCTCTACCGTGCCCTGGGGCCGCGCGGCAACCCGACGGTCAAGACACTTCTTGCCATCGTCAGCGCTTCAGGTCTGCATCTCTCCGTGGCAAAGCAGCCTGGATGAAGCCGTTACCGGCTTGTCACCCCACCCCACCCCCACCCTGGCCTGCAACGCCCGCGCCTTCACCCCTTCGTCCGGGCTTTGAACGTCAATCTTCATGCGAACGGTTTGCATAGCGCTTGCGAATAACTTGCTGGAAAAAATCATTCATGGGTTCAACCTCCGCCATTCTTGGTGCAGCCGCGCACGGTTGGACTCGATCCACGACAACTCATCTCGGATCTCGCGCGCGGCAATTCGCCAGATGATGGTCAAACAACGCACCCCCCAAAGGACTGACATTTGGCAACCCGAAAGACTGGACGGATGAACAAAATACCATGAAATAACAGCATGTTGATGCTATCATTTCAATGATGTTCACACGTTTCAAACGCCAAGAACTCCAAAATGCGCTACTGCGATCGCCCGCTGTGGTGCTGTTGGGTCCACGCCAAGTGGGTAAAACCACGCTGGCTCTCGACGTTGCGCAACCCGATGGGGGCTACCTTGATTTGGAGTCGCCGGAAGACCGCAACAAGCTCAGCAACGTCGAGCAATACCTGCGTGCCCGCCAGGACAGGCTCATTGTGCTGGATGAAGTGCAGCGCCTGCCCACCTTGTTTGAGCCATTGCGCGGACTGATAGACCAGGCGCGCCGCGCGGGCGTTGCCAACGGCTCCCGCACCCATGGCTTTTACTTGTTGCTGGGGTCTGCGTCGCTTGATCTGATTCAGCGCAGCAGCGAAACATTGGCTGGGCGTATTGCGTTTATTGAGCTCAGCGGCTTGCACCGGCTCGAAGTGCCATCGGGCTTGTGGGACGACTTATGGGTACGGGGTGGTTTTCCGCCATCGTTAACGGCCCTGAGTGACGCCGACAGTGTGCTGTGGCGGCGCGACTTCACGCGCACATACCTGGAGCGCGATGTTGCCCAATTTGCACCACGCACCAGTGCCGAATTGCTGCGCAGGTTCTGGACCATGCTGGCGCACCTGCAAGGCAGCACCTTGAACATGGCGCAGCTGGCGAGAAATCTGGATGTAGACACCCGAACCGCCAATGGCTATCTGGATTTATTGACCGATCTGTTGCTGACCAGAAAGCTCGCTCCATGGCACAGCAACCAAGGCAAGCGCTTGGTCAAATCGCACAAGGTCTATATTCGTGACAGCGGATTGCTGCACAGTTTGCTGGGCATTACAGACATGGATGCTCTGCTGTCACACCCCATCGTGGGCGCCAGTTGGGAGGGCCACGTGATCGAGAGCCTGTTGGCTGTCGCCCCTGCCGGAACGCAACCCAGTTTCTATCGCAGCAACGCCGGTGCCGAGATTGACCTTTTGCTCACTTGGCCCAACGGGGAGCACTGGGCAATTGAGATCAAACGCAGCACCACCCCAAAGCTTGAACGCGGTTTTTACAGCGCCTGTGAAGACGTCCAGCCCAGCCGGAGGTGGCTGATTTACCCCGGCTCGGAGTGCTATCCCTTGGGTGATGGAATTGAAGTGATGTCACTGCATGGCGCCATGCAAGCACTGGTCTCCGAAAACTAGTTGTCGCTGAGCGCCGCCGCCGCCGCTCAGAATAATTGTCCGCCGCCAAGCGCAAGATCTGCGGGCCGACGCGCTCGCGCC
>JBAXYD010000047.1:0-33601 GCA_037127635.1 Betaproteobacteria bacterium
CGCAGCGGCAGATGTTGGTCATCGCCGCGTCAATATCGGCGTCGGTGGGCTTGGGTTTGTCCTTGAGCAGCGCGGCTGCGGCCATGATCATGCCGCTCTGGCAGTAGCCGCACTGCGGCACGTCCAGCGCAGACCAGGCCTTTTGCACCGGGTGGCTGCCATCGGGCGACAGGCCCTCGATGGTGGTGATCTTCTGGCTGGGCTGCACGGCGGCGGCGGGCAGCACGCAAGAGCGTACGGGTGCGCCATCGATGTGCACGGTGCAGGCGCCGCACTGGGCCACGCCACAACCGTATTTGGTGCCGGTCATGCCCAATTGCTCGCGAATGACCCACAGCAGCGGGGTGTCCGGCTCGGCCTCGTAATTCATGGGCTTGCCGTTGACGTTCAATTGGGGCATCGCAGACTCCGTGTGACGACAGTCCCCGTTTGTCGCACGGCCGGCCCTGGGCCGGGGTGGCGATAATCAGCAAGTCCCCTTGCCGCCCTGGGTAATTCTCTGGTGATGACCCCCATGCCTCTTGCCGCCACACTGGCGCCCACCGCCTTGATCGACAGCGATGACCCGCAGGTGCAAGGGTTTTCCCGTAAGCATGCCCAGGGTACGGACGAGCGCGAGCGGGCGGTGGCGCTGTATTACGCCGTGCGCGACGGTTTCCGCTACGACCCTTACCGCATCGACCTCTCGGTGTCCGGCATGCGCGCCAGCCATGTGCTGGAGATCGGCGTGGGCTGGTGCGTCACCAAGGCGGCACTGCTGGCGGCCGCCGCGCGCGCTGCCGGCATTCCGGCTCGCGTGGGTTATGCCGACGTGCGTAACCATCTGAGCACCGAGCGCATGCGCCAGACCATGAAGACCGACCTCTTCGTCTGGCACGGCTACACCGAACTGTGGCTGGACGGCGCCTGGGTCAAGGCCACGCCGGCCTTCAACATCGAGTTGTGCGACCGCTTCGGCCTGCTGCCGTTGGAGTTCGACGGCCGGGCCGATTCCCTGTACCACCCCTTCGACAAGGCTGGCCACCGCCACATGGAATATGTGCGCGAGCACGGCAGCTTTGATGACATGCCGCTGCAACGCATCGTCGAGGACTTCGACCGTGTCTACCCCGGCATGCTGGCGTCTTCCAGTCCGCTCAAGGCCGCCAGCTTCGACACCGACGTCGGGCGCGAGGTCGGTTGACCGGCGCTGCGTGGACTTTGGGCAAGGCCATGCGGGCCCGTCAACTTGAAATTTCAGGGCCGTCCCCAAACTGAACGTGAAGTACGAATGCTTTCGGACTTCCGTTCGGGCTGAGCCCGTCGACTTCGCTCAGGACAGGCCTGTCGAAGCCCTTCGACGAGCTCAGGGCGAACGGGTTCAGTGGCACCGTGCCGGCGCCATCAGTTCCCTCATCCAGGCACCCGATCCGGGTGTCTTCCTCCTCCAACGCTGAGAACCCATGGACAAGAAGACCCATTCCTTTCAGGCCGAGGTGCAGCAGATCCTGCACCTCGTCACCCATTCGCTGTACTCCAACAAGGAGATCTTCCTGCGCGAACTCGTCTCCAACGCCTCGGACGCCTGCGACAAGCTGCGCTTCGAGGCCCTGGACAACGCCGCGCTGTACGAGGACGCGCCCACGCTGGAGGTGCGCGTCTTCTTCGACGCCGAGGCCAAGACCCTGACCATTCGCGACAACGGCATCGGCATGAGTGCCGACGAAGCGATCGCACACCTGGGCACGATTGCCAAGAGCGGCACGCGCGAGTTCATGTCGCGCCTGGAAGGCGACCAGAAGAAGGATGCCAACCTGATAGGCCAGTTCGGCGTGGGCTTCTATTCCGGCTTCATCGTGGCCGACCGCATGACGGTGGAGACCCGCCGCGCCGGCCTGCCTGCTGAGCAGGGCGTGCGCTGGAGCAGCACCGGCACGGGCGATTTCGAGGTCGAGACCATTGACAAGCCCTCGCGCGGCACCGACGTCATCCTGCACTTGCGCGAGGACGAGGCGGAGTTCCTGTCTACCTGGAAGCTGAAGTCCATCATCAGCAAGTATTCCGACCACATCTCGCTGCCCATCCTGATGAAGAAGGAGGAGTGGGACGCCGAGGCCAAGAAGCAGGTGGTCAAGGACGAGTGGGAAACCGTCAACAAGGCCGCCGCGCTGTGGGCGCGCGCCAAGAGCGATGTGACCGACGCGGAATACCAGGAGTTCTACAAGCAGATCAGCTACGACAGCGAAGCGCCGCTGGCCTACACGCACAACCGCGTGGAAGGCCGCACCGAGTACACGCAGCTGCTGTACGTGCCGGCCAAGGCGCCGTTCGACCTGTGGAACCGGGACAAGCGCGGCGGCGTCAAGCTCTACGTCAAGCGCGTGTTCATCATGGACGACGCCGAGGCGCTGATGCCGGTGTATCTGCGCTTCGTCAAGGGCGTGATCGATTCGGCCGACCTGCCGCTGAACGTCAGCCGCGAACTGCTGCAGGAAAGCCGTGACGTCAAGGCCATCCGCGAGGGCTCCACCAAGCGCGTGCTGTCCATGCTGGAGGACGTGGCCGAGAACCAGAAGGACAAGTACGCCGAGTTCTGGAAACAGTTCGGCGCGGTGCTCAAGGAAGGCGTAGGCGAAGACTTCGGCAACCAGGAGCGTCTGGCCAAGTTGCTGCGCTTTGCCTCCACGCAGGCCGCGAGTGACGAGCAGGGCGTGTCCTTGGCCGACTACGTCAGCCGCATGAAAGAAGGCCAGGAGGCCGTCTACTACATCACCGCCGACAGCCTGGCCGCGGCCAAGGGCAGCCCGCAGCTGGAGGTCTTTCGCAAGAAGGGCATTGAGGTGCTGCTGCTGACCGACCGCGTGGACGAGTGGATGCTCAGCCACCTGTACGAGTTCGACGGCAAGCCGCTGCAAAGCGTGGCCAAGGGCGCCTTCGACCTGGGCAAGCTGCAGGACGAGGAAGAGAAGAAGCAGGCGGAGGCCGCCGCCGAGTCCTTCAAGCCCGTGCTGGAAAAGCTGCAGGCCGCGCTCAAGGACCGTGCGCAGGACGTGCGCGCCTCCACCCGCCTGGTGGATTCACCTGCCTGCCTGGTGGTGGCGGAGGGTGGCATGAGCGGCCACCTGGCGCGCATGCTCAAGCAGGCGGGGCAGTCGGCGCCCGAGTCCAAGCCCATCCTGGAGGTCAACCCGGGCCATGCGCTGGTGAAGAAGCTGGAGTCTGATACGCAGTTCGATGACCTGGCGCACCTGCTGTTCGACCAGGCTGTGCTGGCCGAAGGCGGCCAGCTCGAAGACCCGGCCGCGCATGTGCAGCGCATGACGCGCCTGTTGACGGCGTAGGACCTCGTCAGAGGGGGGGGGCGGCCTCGCGCATGGCCTCGGCCAGGCCTTCGTGCCCCCGGGCGGCCAGCGTCTCCGCCGCGTTGCGGCGGTCGCGAGCCTCCCGGTTCTGGCTGAGCTTGGACTTGCCCACCAATGAGGCGATGCTGACCTCGATGCCCACGATGTTGTCCAGCATCATCTGGATGTAGTCGGGCGGCGCCTCACCCATCTTCCAGGGCTTGGGTTCGGTGGCGTCGTGGTGGCGCGTCAGGCGCGCCACCAGGGCGCGCACGTAGCGCTCGTCGTCGTGGATGCTCAGCGTGCCGTGGGCGTGCACCACCTCGTAGTTCCAGGTGGGCACCTGGCGGTGCGTCTCGTGCTTGCTGGGGTACCAGTTGGGCGAGATGTAGGCCTCATTCCCGCGAAAGATCACCATCACTGGCGTGCCCGTGGGGCAGCGCTGCCACAAGGTGTTGGCCCGCGCCACATGCGCCTTCAGCGTGCCCAGCGGCCCAGCCGCAGGGTCGAATTCAAAGGGGATGTGGTCGGCATCGAGCACACCGTCTTCGGTGCGCACCATCGTGCCCAGCGGGTGCTCGCCCATGATGCGGTGCAGAGCCTCGGGGTTGGTCTGGGCGAAGTGGGGAGGGATGTACATGGGGGGTGCATTGCTCTTTGGAGGCCTGCACTCTCGCATTGAACCCGGGCGCCTGCAAGGGCCCTGTCATGGTTTCCGGGTGATTGCACGCGGGCCCCAAGCGCCAGGCGGCCGCGCCTTCGCGCCAGGGGCACGCCGTCGTCCGCGTAAGCTGCGGCCATGAGCGCCACCCGTTCCCGCCCACCGTGAGCAAGTTCAGCGCGCTGCCCCCGGGCCCCAACGTGGGTACCCAGCTTGCGGCACTGCGCCGGGCCAAGGCGCGCCAGCGCGCCGCCCCAGCTGACGCGGGCGCGGCGGCGCCAGCCCCCGCGGCCGGCACGGATCCGCCTGCCGCCGGCCCGGCGCTGCGGGCGGGTGCGCGGCGCCAGGTCACGTCGGCAGCCCCCGCCATCGCCAGGGATGCCGAAGATTGGTTTGCCGTCCAGGGCTGGCAGCCATTTGCCTTTCAGCGCGAGGTCTGGGCCCACATGGCAGCGGGCCGCAGCGGCCTGCTGCACGCCACCACGGGCGCGGGCAAGACGCTGGCGGCCTGGTTCGGCGCCTTGGCCGTGTGCCGCGCCGAACCCGTGCCGCCAGACTGTCGCGGCTCGCGCGTGCTCTGGATCACCCCCATGCGGGCCGTGGCGTCCGACACCACCCTGGCCCTGCAGGCCGCGGCCGACGGCCTGGGCCTGGGGTGGGCCGTAGAGCAGCGCACCGGCGACACCGCAGCCGCGGACAAGGCCCGCCAGCGCAAGACCTGGCCGCCTGCGCTGGTGACCACGCCCGAGAGCCTGAGCCTGATGCTGGCGATGGCCAACAGCGCTGCCGTGCTGGGCGGCGTGCAGGTGCTGATCGTTGACGAGTGGCACGAGCTGCTGGGCAACAAGCGCGGTACCCAGGTGCTGCTGGCCCTGGCGCGGCTGCGCCGGCTGAACCCGCGGCTGCGCGTCTGGGGCCTGTCGGCCACGCTGGGCAATCTGGACGATGCGTGTCGGGCGCTGGCTGGGGAGGACGGCGCCATCGTGCGCGGCGCCGTGCCCAAGGCGTTGACGGTGGACAGCCTCATCCCCGCCACCATGGAGCGCTTTCCCTGGGGGGGGCACCTGGGCTTGCGCCTGCTGGACGCGGTGGTGGCCGAGCTGGACGGCAGCGCCACCAGCCTGGTGTTCACCAACACGCGCTCGCAGGCCGAGCTCTGGTACCAGGCGCTGCTGCAGGCGCGGCCGGACTGGGCTGGCCTGATCGCGTTGCACCACGGCTCGCTCGACCCCTCGGTGCGGCAGTGGGTGGAAGCCGGGCTGAAGGCCGGCCAGCTCAAGGCCGTGGTCTGCACTTCCAGCCTGGACCTGGGCGTGGACTTCCTGCCGGTCGAGCGCGTGCTGCAGATCGGCTCGCCCAAGGGCGTGGCGCGTTTGCTGCAGCGCGCCGGGCGCTCGGGCCACGCGCCGGGGCGACCCTCGCGCATCACGGTGGTGCCCAGCCACGCGCTGGAGCTGCTGGAGGCCGCGGCTGCGCGCCGCGCCGCCGCGGCCGGGCGCATCGAGCGCCGCGAACCGCCGCCCTGGCCGCTGGACGTGCTGGTGCAGCACCTGCTGACGCTCGCCGTGGGCCCGGGCTTCGAGCCCAACGCGCTGTTCGAGGAGGTGAAGAGCGCCTGGCCCTACCGCGACCTCGACCGCGAGAGCTTCGACTGGTGCCTGGGCTTCACCGTGCATGGCGGTGCGTCGCTGGCGGCCTACCCGGAGCACCACCGCATCGTGCCCGACGAGGCCGGCGTGTGCCGGGTGGCGAACCCGGCCGTGGCGCGGCGCCACCGCATGAGCATCGGCACCATCGTGTCGGACACGGCGATGAACGTGCAGTGGCTCAACGGCGGGCGCATCGGCAGCGTCGAGGAAAGTTTCATCGCCAGCCTGCGCGAGGGCGACTGCTTCATCTTCAGCGGCCGCGTGCTGCAGCTGGTGCGGGTGCGCGAGCTCACCGCCTTCGTCACCAAGGCGCCCGGGAGCCAGGGCGCCGTGCCGGTGTGGCAGGGCGGCAAGATGCCGCTGTCCAGCGAACTGGCTGACACGGCGCTGGCCTTGCTGGACGAGGCCGATGCGCTGTTGGGCCGGGCGGCCGCGCCCGATGTGGCGCGCTTGGCCGGCCATGCCGAGCCCGAATTGCGCGCCCTGGCGCCCTTGCTGGCCTTGCAGGCCGAACAGTCCGCCTTGCCCTGCGCCGGGCGCATCGTGTTCGAAATGATCGAGTCCGAAGAGGGTCACCACCTGTTTGCCTACCCACTGGCCGGGCGCATGGTGCACATCGGCCTGGGCGCGCTGCTGGCCTGGCGGGCCGCGCGTCAGCAACCCGGCACCTTCAGCCTGGCCATGAACGACTACGGCTTCGAGCTGCTGTCGCGCCAGCCCTTTGACTGGCCCGCGCTGCTGGAGCCGGACGGCCCGGGCTCGTGGGCGCAGGGCCTGCTGCGCCTGGAGCAGCTGGTGCCGGACATCCAGCAAGCGCTCAATGCCACCGAGCTGTCGCTGCGGCGCTTTCGCGAGATCGCCCGCGTGGCCGGCCTGGTGTTCACCGGCTACCCCGGTGCCAGCCGCAGCGCGCGCCAGGTGCAGGCCTCCGCCAGGCTGTTCTTCGACGTCTTTCGCCAGCACGACCCTGGCAACCTGCTGCTGGCACAGGCCGAGGCCGAGACCCTGGCGCAGGAGCTGGACGTGGAGCGCCTGCAGCGTTGCCTGGCGCGCATGGCGGCCGGGCAGATCAGCATCACCCGGCCGCCACGCCTGACACCCTTTGCTTTCCCGCTCATGGTCGAACGCTTGCGCGAACGCGTCACCACCGAACAGTTGCACCAGCGCGTGCTGCGCCTGCTGGCCGAGATGGAGGCAGCGCTGCAGGCCGGGTCCCGCGGCCCGGCCGCCGCGCCGCCGCCCCGCCCGGCGCGCAAGCGCGGTCCAGGCCGCGCGCGCCGCCCAGGTCCCTGAGGCGCTGCCGTAAGGCCAGAGCCATGCCCGCAGACCCCAGCGTCCTCGGCCACGCCCAGCACCTGCTGCCCGACGGGCGGGTCTTGTTCCTGCTGCCCGAGCGCGCCGCCTGGCTGGCCGAGGCCGGCTTGCTGCTGGTGGCCGATGCGCATTTCGGCAAGGCTGCCAGCTTCCGCCGCCTCGGGGTACCCGTGCCGCAGGGTACGACCCACGCCAACCTGGCTCGGCTGGACAGCCTGCTGGCCCGCCTGACCGGGGTGCGCGAGCTGGTGTTCCTGGGCGACTTCCTGCACGCCGCCAGCGGCCGCGCGAATGCCACGCTGCAGGCCCTGCAGGTCTGGCGTCAGCGCCACGCGGGCCTGGGCGTCACCCTGGTGCGCGGCAACCATGACGCGCATGCGGGCGATCCGCCCGCCGCGCTGGGCGTCCAGGTGGTGGACGAGCCCTGGCTCCACGCCGGCCTGGCCCTGTGCCACGACCCGGCCACGCGCCGACCCGACGCCCGGCCCGCGCTGGCGGGGCATCTGCACCCGGTCACCCGCGTGGGCCGCGGCTTTGACAGCCTGCGCCTGCCGTGCTTCCACGCCCGTGCCGACGGGGTGCTGGTGCTGCCGGCCTTCGGCGAATTCACTGGCGGCGCCGTGGTGCAGGCTGGTGCGGGCGAGGCGCTGTACCTGGTGGCGGGGCCGCAGGTCCTGGCGCCCTCGGGCAATCCGGGCCGCTGAAGCCCGGGACTGGATACTAGTGCTTGCCGGAACTTCGCCAGAAGTCCGCCTCTTCGCGGCTTCACAAGCGCAAACCTGGAATATCCTCTGCATCAAAGGGGCGTCGCCGTGTTGGGCGGCGCCCATGCTCCTTCACCCGGAGGGATCCGCCCATGCGACTCAACCTGCCCGTCACGCAGCAGGAATATGACTACCCAGCCGACCAGATGCTGGTGTCGATGACCGATACCAAGGGCAATCTCACTCATTGCAATTCGGACTTCGTGACCGTCAGTGGGTTCACGTACGACGAACTCATCGGCGAGCCCCACAACCTGATCCGTCACCCCGATATGCCGCCGGCGGCCTTCAAGGACCTGTGGCGCACGGTGGGCCGCGGCCGTCCCTGGACCGGCATGGTCAAGAACCGCCGCAAGGATGGCGACCATTACTGGGTCATGGCCAACGTCACGCCCATCATGGTGGGCGGCAGGCCGCAGGGCTACATGTCGGTGCGCATCAAGCCCGATCGGCAGCAGATCCAGGCGGCAGAGTCCCTGTATGCCCGCATGCGTCAGGAAACCGAGGCTGGCCGCACCACCATGGACATGGTGGGTGGCGAGTTGCGCATGCGGGGCCCCCTGTCCCGGCTCAAGGCGCTGACGCGCCTGACGTTGCTGTCGCAGTTGGCGGTGGCGCTGGCAGTGATGGTGGGACTGGGCTTGCTGCCGCTGCTGCTGGGCGTGGAGGGCGCCCTTCAATTGCCAACCCAGGTCATGGCAGGGCTGGTTGGCGCTGGCTTGGTGATGGCATGGTTTCAGTTGCGTGTGCAGAAGCCGCTCGAGACAGCCGCCCAGTTCAGCAACGACCTGGCGGGCTGCAACCTCACGGGCGATCTGCCCGGACGCTACGCCGAACCGGTGGAGGGGTTGGTTCGCAGCCTGCGCCAGATCCGCATCAACCTGCGTGCGGTGGTCAGCGACGTGCGAAAGGAGATCGAGAACTTCACCACCGCCGCCAACGAGATCGCGTCGGGCGGCTTGGACTTGTCCAGCCGCACCGAGGCCCAGGCCAGCGCGCTGGAGCAGACCGCGGCCTCCATGGACGAGTTGTCGGGAACGGTGCGGCAGACCGCCGACACCGCCAACCAGGTGCTGGAAAACAGCATGCAGGGCCGTTTGGTGGCCGAGCGCGGCGGAGAGGCCATCCGCCAGGTCGGACAGACCATGGGCGGCGTGCATGCCAGCTCGGCCCGTGTGCGTGACATCGTGGGCACGATCGAGAGCATCTCCTTCCAGACCAACATGCTGGCCTTGAACGCTGCGGTGGAGGCGGCGCGGGCGGGCGAGCATGGCCGCGGTTTCGCCGTGGTCGCCTCCGAAGTGCGGGCGTTGGCCAAGCGCAGCGATGAGGCCGCCAAGGAGATCCGCGGCCTGATCGGCGAATCCACGCAGCGCATCGGCGAAGCCAGCTCACAGATGGTCTCGGCGAGCGACACGGTCGAGCAGACCCTGCGCTCGGTGCGGGAGGTGACCGAGCTGATCAAGCACATCACCAATGCCACGCGCGAGCAGGCCTCGGGCATTGCACAGGTCAACCAGGCGGTGACGCAGTTGGATGCAGCCACCCAGCAGAACGCGGCGCTGGTGGAGGAATCCGCGGCCGCGGCGGCCGGACTGAGCCAAGGGGCGGTCTCGATGGCCCGTTCCGTGGCGGTGTTCCAGTTGTGAATGCAGTGATGGCGGGTGCCGTGCGTGACGACACGGACTCACGGGAGTTCGCCTTTTCCGGGGCCGACTTCGAGCGTGTGCGCCGGCTGATCTACGAGCGCGCGGGCATCAGCCTGCATGACGGCAAGCAGGCGATGGTGTACAGCCGGCTCTCGCGCCGCCTGCGCGAAGTGGGCCTGGCCAGCTTCTCGGACTACCTGCAGTGGCTGGAGCGGGCGCATGGCCCGGCGGGCGAGCAGGAGTGGCAGGAGTTCATCAACAGCCTGACCACCAACCTGACCTCCTTTTTTCGCGAGAACCACCACTTTCCCCTCCTGGCAGCCGAGCTCAAGCGCGACCCCACGCGCCGCTGGCGCATCTGGTGCAACGCGGCGTCCACGGGCGAGGAGCCCTACTCCATCGCCTTGACGGTGGCTGAAGCCCTGGGCCCCTCCGCCTCGGTCACGGTCTCTTGCACCGACATCGACACCAAGGTGCTGGCCAAGGCACAGGCCGGTATCTACCCGGCTGATGTGCGTGGCCTGAATACCGACCTGCTCAAGCGCTACTTTCTTCGCGGCACAGGGCGCAATGCGGGCCTCATCCGGGCTCGGCCGGAGCTTCAGCGCATGCTGGAGTTCCGCCCCTTCAACCTGGTGGAAACCCCCTGGGCGCTGAGCGAGCCGTTCGACATCGTGTTCTGCCGCAACGTGATGATCTACTTCGATGGCCCCACCCAGCGGGGGGTGCTGGAGCGGATGCGGCGTGCGATGAAGCCGCAGGGCCTGCTGTTTGCCGGCCACTCGGAGAACTTCGGCGATTCGCGTGACCTGTTCAAGCTGCGTGGCCAGACCGTCTACGAGTGCGTCTGATGAACATGCTTGACGCAGTGCCTTCCATGCGGCCGCCTGCGGCGCCCTGGGCCGGCCACCTGGCCCATCTCAAGGCCGCCCGGCGCGCGCCCGGCGAGGCCTCGTTCTTCTGGTACGAGACCCATTTCCAGAGCATCGCGGTCAAGGTGCTGCCCGGCGAGTACTACGTGGAGAGCGAGAACCTCCTCATCATGACCACGCTGGGCTCCTGCATCGCCTGCTGTCTTTGGGATCGCAAGAGCCATGTAGGCGGCCTGAACCATTTCATGCTGCCCGAAGGCGGCAGCGGTGATGGGCGCTACGGCACCTATGCCATGGAGCTGCTGATCAACGAGATGCTCAAGCGCGGCGCGCAGCGCAGCACGCTCGAGGCCAAGGTCTTTGGCGGCGGGCAGGTGATCGCCGGCATGGACACGCTGAACGTCGGGGTGCGCAACACCGACTTCGTTCTCGATTACCTCAAGACCGAGCGCATCCCGGTCGTGAGCAAGGACGTGCTGGACATCTACCCGCGCAAGGTCTGCTTCCTGCCCGCCAATGGCAAGGCCATGGTCAAGCGCCTGGCGCCCACGCAGGCGGCGACCCTGTTGGCGCAAGAACGTGCGGCCGCGCAGCGCGTGGCGCCCGCGGCCACCGCCGGCGGTTCGGTGGATCTGTTTTGACGGCGGGGGAGCGGCGACTTGAGCAGGATACGCGTGGTGGTGGTGGACGACTCGGCGCTGGTGCGCAGGCTGCTGACCGAGATCATCAACCGTCAGGCCGACATGCAGTGCGTGGGTGCGGCAGCCGACCCGTTCGCGGCGCGCGAGATGATCCGCGAACTCAGTCCTGACGTGATCACGCTGGACATCGAGATGCCGCGCATGGACGGGCTGGAATTCCTGTCCCGGCTCATGCGGCTGCGCCCGATGCCGGTGGTGATGGTGTCCACCCTCACTGAGCGCGGCGCAGAGGCCACCTTTCGCGCGCTGGAACTGGGTGCGGTCGATTTCGTCGCCAAGCCCAAGATCGGGGTGGCCGATGGCCTGCAGGCGCTGGCCGCCGACATCACGTCCAAGATCCGCACCGCCGCTTCTGCAAGGGTGCGCAAGTTGCATCTGCCGCCCCCCGCCGCAGGGGGCCACGCGGCCGCGCCGCCGCGGCCTGCGGCCGGTCTGGTGGGTCGCTTGTCAACCGAGAAGATCATCTTCATCGGCGCCTCCACGGGGGGTACCGAGGCCACGCGCGAACTGCTCGCGGCGCTGCCGGCCGATGCGCCGGCGGTGATGATCGCGCAGCACATGCCGCCGGGCTTCACGCGCAGCTACGCCGCCCGTCTGGACTGCCTGTGTGCGATCCGGGTGAAGGAGGCCCAGGACGGTGAGCGGGTGCTGCCTGGTCATGCCTACATCGCGCCCGGAGGTCTGCACCTGAGCGTGGAGCGCTCGGGCGCCAACTATGTGGCCTGCGTGACGGACGCCGAGCCGGTCAACCGCCACAAGCCCTCGATCGAGGTGCTGTTCCTGTCGGCGGCGCGCGTGGTGGGGCCGAACGCGGTGGGTGTGATGCTCACCGGCATGGGGGCCGATGGCGCGCAGGCGATGAAGGTGCTGCGGGATGCGGGCAGCTACAACCTGGCCCAGGACGAGTCCACCTGCGTGGTGTTCGGCATGCCCAGGGAGGCGATCGCCGCCGGCGCGGTCCATGATGTGCTGCCGTTGCCGGCGATCGCGCCACGGCTGATCGAGCGCCTGCGCAGTCCGGCCGGCAGTTTCAACAACCGACTATGAGGGGCGTGACGATGCCAAGCCCAGATGCAGATTTGTCCGTGACTAGCGTCGCCCCGCCTGCGGTCGCGACCCTTCCGCTGGCGGTCGCCGTGGACGTTCAGGACCACCTGATCACCGCCTGCAATGACCTGCAGCGCTTGCAGGTGCTGCTGGCTGACGCCTTCCAGGTGCTGCTGGCCAGCTTCCACTCCGCCTCGCGCGAACTCGGCCAGCACCGGCGGCGCCGCCCCGAGCGCGAGCTGGCCACCGTGCTGTCAGAAATCCAGCAGCAGTTGGACAACGCCGTGACGGCCCTGCAGTTCCATGACATGAGCAACCAGCTCATCGAACATACCAACTCCCGGCTGCGCCACTGCGTCGACGAGATCGCCGCCGTCGTCTTCGATGGCGACGAAGATGGCGAGCCCGTCGTTCAGGCCGCTCCCGACCGGCCGAACCCGGTCACCCAGTCCGAAATGGACGCCGGCTCGGTCGAGCTGTTCTGAAAACCCAGTCTTCCTGACAAGCCCAGGCAATCAAAAAGGGGCCCTACATGCATTCCATCCTTGCGGTCGACGACTCCATCTCCATGCGCCAGATGGTGACTTACACACTCAAGAATGCCGGCTTCGAGGTCGTCGACGCGGTGGACGGTGAAGACGCCTTCGAAAAGGCCCGCCTGCGACACTTCGACCTGGTGCTCACCGACCAGAACATGCCTCGGCTGGACGGTATAGGCCTGACGCGTCGGCTGCGCGAGCACCCCAACTTCAAGACCACGCCGATCCTGATCCTGACCACCGAATCCAGCGACCAGATGAAGCAGGCAGGGCGCGCAGCAGGTGCTACCGGCTGGCTGGTGAAGCCGTTCGAGCCGACCAAGCTCATCGAGGTGATCCGCAAGGTCATCCGCTGATCCCCGCCGCCGAACCCGTATCCGAACCGGCATCCTCACCATGGCCGATCACAGCTCGACGAGCGCCGACGCAGGCATTGACCTGAGCCAGTTCCACCAGGTCTTCTTCGAAGAGGCTGGTGAGAACCTCGAGCGCATGGAACAGCAGTTGCTCGAGATCGATATCGAATCAGCCGACGACGAGACCCTGAACTCGATCTTTCGCTGCGCCCACTCCGTCAAGGGCGGGGCGGCCACCTTCGGCTTCTCCGACGTCGCCGGCCTGACGCACCAGATGGAGACCTTGCTGGACAAGCTGCGTCGCCACGAGCTGGCCCCCAGCGCAGACATGGTCGACGTGCTGCTGGCCTCTGGCGATGCCCTCAGGGACATGCTGGCCATGCACCAAGGCGGCGGCCAGGGCGAGGAGGTGGAAACCTCCCAGCTTCTGGACCGCTATGCGCACTTCATTGCCGGCGGTGCTGCGGTGGCGGCATCGGCACCAGCGCCGACTCACACCGATCTTGCGGCCATGGTGGAGTCCGGCAACGTGCCGGCGCCCCTGGCCGCGGCCACGGCTGCGCAACCGCGAGCTCTGGAGTTGCGTGTGGGGCCGCTGGCTGAGCCTGCTGACGCCGAGCAATTGCGCGACCTGTTCGATGAAATCCCGGGCCTGGGCACGATCGAGCCGCTGGACGGTGGCCAGTCGTCGGATGGCATGCGACGCTTCAAGCTCCTGACCACCAGCAGCGACAACGAACTGCTGGACCTCTTCACGTTCCACGTCGCGCGCGACAAGGTAGAGCTCTTGCCCTTGGGGCCCGGCTACGGGTTCCACAAGGATGCGCCCGGCGCCCCGCCTGAGGACGACGACAACAGCTTCGGTTTCTTCGATGGCGCGCCGGGCGCCCCGGCCGCCATGCCCGTGGCCGGCAGCGCTTTGGACCTCGCGCGCGTTCAGGAGCCCGCGCAGAGTGCCGTGGCGGATCCCGCGAGCGACCTCCTGCCGGCCGGCGGCGTCGAGCGGCGCGCCACGCCGCGCACGCCGGCCAACGCGGAGGCGTCAACGCTGCGCGTGTCGGTCGAGAAGGTCGACCAGCTCATCAACCTCGTGGGTGAACTGGTCATCACCCAGGCCATGCTGGCACAGACCAGCGCCGAGATCGACCTGAGCGCGCACCAGAAGCTGGCCGCCGGCCTGGCCGACTTGCAGCGCCACACGCGGGACCTGCAGGAATCGGTGATGTCGATTCGAATGATTCCCGTGTCCATGATCTACAACCGCTTCCCGCGGATGTTGCGCGATCTGGCCGCCAAGCTCGGCAAGAAGGTCGATTTCGTGACGCTGGGCGAATCCACGGAACTGGACAAGGGCCTGGTGGAGAAGATCACCGACCCCCTGACCCACCTGGTGCGCAACAGCTGCGACCACGGCATCGAGATGCCGGACGAACGGCGGGCGGTGGGAAAGTCCGAGACCGGCACCATCACGCTGTCGGCCTCGCACCAGGGCGGCAGCATCGTCATCGAGGTGCGTGACGATGGCAAGGGCCTGTCGCGCCACCGGCTGTTGAAGAAGGCGCGTGAGCGCGGCATCGAGGTGTCCGACGACATGCCGGATGCCGAGGTCTGGAACCTGATCTTTGCGCCCGGCTTCTCCACCGCCGAGGCGGTGACGGATGTCTCCGGCCGCGGCGTCGGCATGGACGTGGTGAAGAAGAACATCACCAGCGTCGGCGGCTCGGTCGAGATCGACTCGGCCGAAGGCTTCGGCATGACGGTGCGCGTGCGCCTGCCGCTGACCCTGGCCATCATGGACGGGATGAGCGTGGGGGTGGACGAGGAGTGCTACATCCTGCCGCTGGCCTCGGTGGTCGAATCTTTCCAGGTGCAGGCCGACACGGTGCGCACGGTGGCCGGGTCCGGCCAGGTGGCGCGGGTGCGCGCCGACTTCCTGCCGATCGTGGACCTGGAGCGCGTGTTCAACGTGCGCCGAGACACCGCCCCGCCGTCCAAGCCCGTGCTGGTGGTGGTCGAGGCCGACGGGCGGCGGGCCGCGCTCCTGGTCGACGAACTGCTGGGGCAGCACCAGGTGGTGGTCAAGAACCTCGAAGCGAACTACCGGCGGGTGGACTATGTGTCAGGTGCCACCATCATGGGTGATGGCAGCGTTGCGCTGATCCTGGATGTGGCTGCGCTGGCCGCCGGGCACCGTGGCTAGCCGCAGCACCGTCCCAAGCCTGGGTGAATTCCGAATCCACCAGGTTTCAGGGATTGGCTTGATGGGCAAGGCGCGGCAGGCGGGCTACAGTGGTACGGCCAGCGCGCGCCGAAGCAGGTAAACCAGTGTGCACACCTCGAGGGACGTCCGAATGAACGCATTGACCAGCCCCAGCCCGGCCACTGGCTCGGCCATCTCCACCAACCTCCGGGAGTTCCTGGCCTTCAAGCTGGGCGCCGAGGAATACGGCATCGACATCCTGCGTGTGCAGGAGATTCGCTCGTACGAGAAGCCCACCCGCATTGCCAAGGCGCCTGATTTCATCAAGGGCGTGATCAACCTGCGGGGCGTGATCGTGCCCATCGTCGACCTTCGGGTGAAGTTCCACCTGCCCGACGCCAGCTATACCGAGTTCACGGTGGTGATCGTGCTGAACATTGGCAGCCGAGTGGTGGGCATCGTGGTCGATGCCGTCAGCGACGTGATCACGCTGTCTTCCGAGCAGTTGCGCCCAGTGCCTGAATTCAGCTCCACCATCGCCAGCGATCACGTGCTGGCCATTGGCGCGATCGAGGAGCGCATGCTGATCCTGATTGACATCGACAAGCTCATGACCAGCGAAGAAATGGGTCTGATTGCAACGTCCGCCGGCTAGTCGACCTGCAACCACGATCGATCCGGAGCGGTAGCAAGCTGCGACAACCGAGGGACCTGACATGACGTTCACCGATCACAAGATCAGCACCTGGCTTGGCCTGTCCTTCGGCGCCATCGTGCTGATGTCCTTGCTGACGGGTGGCCTGGCGCTGCGCCAGTTGTCCCAGGTCCAGACCAACATCGAGCACGTCGTCACGGTCGATGAAGACAAGATCAAGCTCAACAGCCAGATGCTGGAGGCCTCACACCTCATCGGCAATGCGCTGCGGGGCATGCTCCTGGTGGAGGACAAGGCAGCCATCGACAAGGAGGCGGCCAAGGTCGCGCAGGGACGGGCGGCCTACACCAAGGCCTGGGAAGACCTGCAGAAGTTCCGGCCCAGCGAAGCCGGCAAGGCGGTGCGCGCCCGCATCCGCACGGCCGAGCAGAATGCCCTGTTGCTCGCAGACAGGGTGCTCGCACTGGGCAGCAGCGCAGAGCGGCCGCAGGCCATCGCGCTGATGGTCGCCGAGGCCATGCCCGCGGAGCGCGCCTGGCAGGCCGTCATCGAGGAGAACATTCGCCTGCAGGAACAGTCCAGCCAACAGGAGTTTGCCGCCTCGCAGGCCGAGTACCAGACCGCGCGCGCCATCGTGGCCGGATGCAGCGCGCTGAACCTGGTCCTCGCGCTGGGCCTGGCGCTGTTCATCACCCGCAACCTGACCCGTGCACTGGGTGCCGAGCCCGGCCAGGCGGCCGCGGTCGCGCGGCAGGTGGCCGGCGGCGATCTGAGTGCCCCCATCCAGGTGCGCGGTGGCGACGTCGGCAGCCTGATGGCCCAGCTCAAGCTGATGCAGGAGAGCCTCGTGCGGGTGGTGGCCGAGGTGCGACAGAACGCCGACGGTGTGGCCATTGCCAGCGCGGAGATCGCGCAGGGCAACAACGATCTGTCCGCGCGCACCGAGCAGCAGGCCAGTTCCCTTGAGCAGACCGCCGCCTCGATGGAGGAGCTGGCAGGTACCGTCCGCCAGAACGCGGACAGCGCGCGCAAGGGTAATCAACTCGCCCTCAATGCCAGCTCCGTGGCCACCAAGGGCGGCTCGGTCGTGAACGAGGTCGTGGCCACCATGCGGGGTATCCACGAGGCCTCGCAGAAGATCGCCGACATCATCGGGGTGATCGACGGCATCGCAT
This sequence comes from Betaproteobacteria bacterium, assembly GCA_037127635.1. Classification (GTDB taxonomy): domain Bacteria; phylum Pseudomonadota; class Gammaproteobacteria; order Burkholderiales; family Burkholderiaceae_C; genus Rubrivivax. Next base: position 16,903 of record JBAXYD010000047.1, read on the forward strand.
TCCAGACCAACATCCTGGCGCTCAATGCCGCCGTCGAGGCCGCCCGCGCTGGCGAGCAGGGGCGCGGATTTGCCGTGGTGGCCGCGGAGGTTCGCACCCTGGCACAGCGCAGCGCCGAGGCCGCCAAGGAGATCAAGGCACTGATCTCTGACAGCGTGCAGCGCGTTGAACAAGGTACCTCCCTGGCCGATCAGGCAGGTGTCACCATGACCGAGGTGGTCACGGCGATCCGCCTCGTGACTGACATCATGGGAGAGATCAGCGAGGCCAGCAGCCAGCAGAGCGCGGGCGTTTCCCAGGTCGGTCAGGCGATCACGCAGATGGACCAGGCCACCCAACAGAACGCCGCACTGGTGGAACAAAGCGCGGCCGCTGCAGAGAGCCTTCGGGCCCAGGCCCATCAGCTGGTGCAGTTGGTGGCCGTGTTCAAGCTCGGCCACGCCGGCGGCACCTCGGTGCGCAGAAAGATGTCAGGGCCGGTCACGGTGCATGATGTGGTGCCAGCGCCCACTCGCCTGACCAAGCCGCCCGCGCCCACCTACCCTGTCATCGAACGCCGCAGCGCGAGTCGTGTACCCGGCGAGACCGGCCGCATTTCTACCCACCAGCAGGCTGTGGCTGCAAGCCCCTCGGCTCCTGGCAAGCCTGCCAGCGCTCCCCGCTCGGCGCCTGCCGGTCCCCGTGGCGACGAGGGCGACTGGGAAACCTTCTGACGCTGTTGGGCCAGGGGCCCGCCGCGGTCGATCAGAAGGCGGTCTTGGCGAGCAGAGCGTCCACCTCGGCCTGGTCGATGAGCACGTCGGTACCGCCGTTCGGCTCGATGAAGGGCCCGGCCAGGGCTGACGATGTCCGCAGGTCAGACGCTGGGCTGGGAGGGGCCTGATCAAGCAGCCCCGCCAGGTTTTCTTCCAGCCCGGTGACCAACTTCGCCACCTTGGCAACCACCTGGCCGATCAAGTCGTGAAAGTCCTGCGCCAACATGATGTCGGTCAACTGGTCGTTGGTGCGATCGCTCGATTCCTTGATCGACAAGGCGACGCGCTCGGCCGCTGCCTCCAGGGGCGTGCCGGCTGCGGCCGCACGAAGCTCGGCCACAGCCGCTGCAATGTGCTGCTGTTCAGCCTTGGCCTGTTCGACTGCATTCAACACGCGATCGGCCGCTTCTCCAGACTTGCGCACCACATAACCAAGGCGCGTGCGTGTGTCAGGCAGGTCTTCGGGCTTCATGCGCCATCCCTTCCAGGCACTGCTGCCATCTTCTGCAGGATCTTCGTCAGCCTCTCCTCCAACGTGGTGCGCGTGAAGGGCTTGACGATGTAGCCGGCAGCCCCTGACTGCGCGGCCCGCACGATGTCCTCCTTGCGGGCCTCGGCCGTGACCATCAGAAAGGGCACGTTCTTGAGCCTGGGCTCAGCCTTGGCGGCGGCGAGCATCTCGAAGCCGTTCATGTTGGGCATGTTGATGTCCGACACCACGAAGTCATAGTGCTTGGACTTCAACATCGCCAGGGCGACAGCACCGTCCTCCGCCTCGTCCACGTTGTCGTAGCCCATTTCCTTGAGAAGGCCACGGACGATGCGGCGCATGGTGGAGAAATCATCCACCACCAGGAACTTCAAGTGCTGGGATGCCGTCATAGTTGATCCAGTGATGCTCGAATTGAAACGATAACCGATCCCTGCATCAGCCCATCCGGTCGATCTGCTCATGCAGCAACACGGTCTGGTCGGCCCAGTGGTTGGGGGTGCCGAAGCTCGGAAAAGCGATGGGGAAGGCCGGATCGCTCCAGCGCTGGGCAATCCAGGCGCTGTGGCGCAGCAGGCGCAGCGTGCGCAGCGGCTCGATCAGCCTGACCTGCGCATCGTCGAAGTCCATGAAGTCCTCATAGCCGCGCAGCAGGGCCTGCAACTGTCGACGCCGGTCCTCGCCATCGTGGCCGTCCAGGAATAGCCACAGATCCTGCATGGCAGGGCCGTTGCAGGCGTCGTCGAAGTCCACCAGGTGCAGCGTCTGCTCACGCTCCAGCAGGTTGCCGCGGTGGGCGTCGCCGTGCAAGCGCAACAAGGCTCCCCCAACCTGCTCGAAGGCCCGCGCCACGCCCTCCATCGCCGTACGGGCGGCACTCTCCCAGCCCTTGATCTGCGCCAGATCCACTACTTGCAGCGCCAGCAGGGTGTCCACCGCCTGCAACCCGAGCGCAGGTGACAGCGTCAGCCGATGGCCGAACGGCCGTGTGGCGCCCAAGGCGTGTACGCGGCCGATCAGCCGGCCCAGCCGCTCGAAGGCTGCGGGCGACTCGATATCCGGGTCGCGCCCGCCCAGCCAGGGGCTGACGCTGATGCGGTGGGCACCGCCTTCCTGGGGCTCCCAGTGCAGCAGGGTGGCCGCCGGGCCGGTGATGAGGGCGTTGGCAGGTGCAGGGGGCAACAGTTGCATGGCCAGCGGCGCCATCACCGCCACCTCGGCTGCGGCCAGCTCCAGGGTGAAGACATGCTCCTCGTGGATCTGCGCGTCGCTCCAGCGGCCCGGGCGGTAGAACTTGGCCACCACCGCGCCGCCGTCTTCCAGCATCAGGCGAAACACCCGGTTCTCGTAGGAGTTGAGCTGCAGGATGCGGCCGTCGCCGCGCAGGCCCACGGCATCCAGGGCCTCGAGCACGGTGTCCGGGGTCAGCTGGCTGTAGGCGGTGGGCATCGGGTTCATGGATCAGGTCCTGACGGCTATACTACGAGGCTTTTCCCGAAAACGGCGGGGGAAAGTTCGCTCACCTGAGAGGCCGCCCGTGGTGCAAGCCACGGACCCACAAGCGGCGCCGAAGGCGCGGGGCATGTGAGTGCCGAGAACAGCCGGAATCTGGTGTGTCGTGCCTCTGGCGAGCACACCCCTTGGAAGACCCTCATGAAGACCTTCAGCGCCAAGCCGGCCGAAGTGGTGCACGAGTGGTTTGTGATTGACGCCACCGACAAGGTGCTCGGACGTGTTGCCAGCGAAGTGGCACTCCGTTTGCGCGGCAAGCACAAGGCCATCTACACGCCCCACGTCGACACCGGCGATTTCATCGTCATCGTCAACGCCGACAAGATCCGCGTCACCGGGACCAAGTCCACCGACAAGATCTACTACCGGCACTCGGGCTACCCCGGCGGCATCTACGCCACCGCCTTCAAGGACATGCAGGCCAAGCATCCTGGCCGCGCCATCGAGAAGGCCGTCAAGGGCATGCTGCCCAAGGGCCCGCTGGGCTACGCCATGATCAAGAAGCTGAAGGTGTACGCCGGTGCCTCGCACCCGCACACCGCCCAGCAACCCAAACCGCTCGAGATCTGAGGACGGCCATGATCGGACAATGGAATTACGGCACCGGCCGCCGCAAGTCGTCGGTTGCCCGGGTGTTCATCAAGAAGGGTTCTGGCCTCATCGTGGTCAACGGCAAGCCGCTGGACCAGTATTTCGGTCGCCAGACCTCCATCATGATCGTGCAGCAACCGCTGCTTCTGACAGCCAACGCGCAGTCGTTTGACATCAAGGTCAACGTCCACGGCGGCGGCGAATCCGGCCAGGCCGGGGCGGTGCGTCATGGCATCACCCGCGCCCTGATCGACTACGACGCGGCGCTCAAGCCCGATCTCAGCCGTGCGGGCTTCGTGACGCGTGATGCGCGCGAGGTCGAGCGCAAGAAGGTCGGTCTGCACGGCGCTCGCCGTCGGAAGCAGTTCAGCAAGCGCTGATGCAGCGGGTGCGGGGCTTGGGCCCCGTGCCAGCCCCCTAAGCGCGATGCGCTGGAAGCTGTGGCGCCGCCGCCTGTCGGTGAGCGCTCCCCGGATGATCGTTCGCAGCCACCTGCCCTGGCCCTTGCGCTGGGCGGTGGCCGCACTCGTTCTGGGCTTTTCCGCTGCCATCGCCCTGTGGGCTTTCGAGTTCGGCAAGGACATCGCCGGCCTGGACCGCGACGCCAAGGCGCAAGCGGCGCAATGGCAGGCCGAGGCGGTGCGCCTGCGTGCTGAGCATGAGCGTGCCCTGGCTGTGGCCCATACGGCCGAGAGCCTGCTCAAGGCCGAGCGCGCTTCGCAGGAGCGCCTGGCGCAGACGGTGCGGCAGCTGGAGGAAGAAACCCGGGCGCTGAAGGCCGACCTCGGCTTCTTCGAGCGCCTGATCCCGGCCGCAGGCCCCGGCCTGCAGGTGCGCGGTCTGCAGGCGCAGACCCAGGCGCCGGGGCAGTTGCGCTACCAGATGCTGGTGATGCATAGCGCGCGCACGGCGACGGAATTCTCGGGCCGGTACGAGTTGTGGGTGGCTGGCACGCTGTCGGGCCGTCCCTGGAGCATGCCTGCGGCCGGCGGCCCCAGGGACATGAGAGTCAAGCAGTACCTGCGCGTGGAGGGATTGATCGACCATCCGCCGCAGGCCGTGATAAAAACCTTGCAGGTGCGAGTCATGGACGACTCAGGCGCGGTCAAGGCCACGCAAACCGTCCCCTTGTGACAACCAGGAGGGTCAGAGCATGCAGTTTGGACGCAAGAAGTCCCCGCCGATACGCAGCCTCATCGGTGAAGGCACGGTGGTCAATGGCCCGATCCGTTTTTCCGACGGCCTGCGCATTGATGGCGAGGTGCACGGGGATGTGCTGGGCGCCGCGGAGGGCCACACCATGCTGGTCATCAGCGACAAAGCCAAGGTCACAGGCATGGTGAAGGCCGCGCATGTGATCATCAATGGGAACGTGGCGGGCCCAGTAGAGTCCACTGCCTTGCTGGAACTGCAACCCTTGGCGCGGTTGTCGGGCATAGTGCGCTACGAGTTGCTTGAAATGCACCCCGGCGCCCTCATTGACGGTGAGCTACGACCGTTGAAGAATACCGAGAAGCCCGCCCTGAAACTCGCCGCCTCGAACGAGCACTGAACAAAGGAACGATATGAACGCCATAGCAGAACCCCTGGCCCCCGCAGCCGACCAAATGCCCGTGCCGCTGGTCTTCACCGACAGTGCCGCGGCCAAGGTGGCCGACTTGGTGGCCGAAGAGGGCAACCCGGAATTGAAGCTGCGCGTGTTCGTCCAAGGTGGGGGCTGCTCGGGCTTCCAGTACGGCTTCACCTTCGATGAAGTCGTCAACGAGGACGATACGCAGATGGCCAAGAACGGTGTCACGCTGCTGATCGACGCGATGAGCCTGCAGTACCTGACCGGCGCCGAGATCGACTACAAGGAAGACCTGCAGGGTGCGCAGTTCGTGATCAAGAACCCGAACGCCACCACCACCTGCGGTTGTGGTTCTTCCTTTTCGGTCTGAGCCTCCAGCCGGATTTCAGGCTGGATACCAGGCCCCCAGCACGCGGGGGCCGCGGGCGCCGGTGACGGCTGGCAGGTTGCCGGGCTGGCGCTGCACAAAGGCGTGGGCCAGCCAGGCAAAGGCAAGCGCCTCCACCTGATCGGGCGGCACACCCGCCGTGGCCGTGGAGGCGACTTCCACCTCAGGAAGAACCGCGCTCAGACGGCCCATCAGGTGCTGGTTGAAGGCGCCGCCGCCGCACACCAGCAAGGTGGCTGTGCGCGGTGCATGGCGGCGCAGTTCAGTGGCCGCACACAGGGCGGTGAGCTCGGCCAGCGTCGCCTGCACGTCCTGCGGTGCCCGCTCGGCGGCACTTCCGACCAAGTCTGGCTGCAGGGCTTGCTCTAACCAGGACAGGTGCAGCAACTCGCGCCCCGTGCTCTTGGGCGGGGCCAGGGCGAAGAAGGGCTCCTGCAGCAGGCGCTCCAGCAATTCGTCATCCACGCGGCCGGTGGCGGCCCAGCGGCCCGACTCGTCAAAGGGCCGGCCGGTGTGGCGCTCGCACCAACCATCCATCAAGGCATTGCCGGGGCCGCAGTCGAAGCCGGTGACGGCGCCGTCGGCCGGCAGCAGGGTCAGGTTGGCGATGCCGCCGATGTTGAGCACTGCCACATGCCGCCCGGGCTGGCCGAACAGGCCTGCGTGAAAAGCGGGAACCAGCGGCGCACCCTGGCCGCCCGCGGCCACGTCGCGGCTGCGCAGGTCACAGACGGTGCTGATGCCGGTCAGCTCCGTCAGCAGCGCACCGTTGATCAGTTGCAGGGTGTAGCCCGTGCCATCGAAGCCCTGGGGCTGGTGCCTGACTGTTTGCCCATGGGCGCCCAGGGCGGTGACTTCGGCCCCGGGCAGGCCGGCTGTGTGGAGCAGGCGCCGCACCACCTCAGCATAGCGTCTGGACACTTCGTTGGCTGCCAGGGCGGCGCGGTGCAGTTCGTTGGGCCCGGCCGTGTTCAGAGCGAGCAGTTCAGCCCGCCACGCCGGTGGAAACGGCTGGTGGGCATGGGCCAAGACCCGGAGCCGGGGGCCTGACCAATCGGCCAGCACCCCGTCAACGCCATCGAGCGAAGTGCCCGACATCAACCCGATGAACAGCGCCATGGCGATGGCGCGGGACGCTCTATTCGAAGGTCGGGCGGGCGCCGACGGTCTCGGCCAGGTCCAGCTTGACCTGCACGGTGCGGGCCCACTCGGCAAAGCGCGGGCGCGCGGCCGGATCCAGCGGCACGCTCTCCGAGGCCTTGGCCACCTTCAGCGGGTCCTGGTGCAGGCCGCCGACGCGGAATTCGAAGTGCAGGTGCGGGCCAGTGGCCCAACCGGTGGCGCCTACGGCGCCGACGCGCTGACCCTGATCCAGGCGCTGGCCTTTGCGCACGTCAATGCGGCTGAGGTGGGCGTACACCGTCAGGCGGTCTCCGCCATGGCGCACGTGCACCACGTTGCCGTAGCCGTTTTGCCAACCGGCGAAATCCACCACGCCTTCGCCCACGACACGCACGGGCGTGCCTGTGGGGGCAGCGTAGTCCACGCCCAGGTGCGCGCGCATGCGCTGCAGGATGGGGTGCATCCTCATGGCGAAGCCAGAGGTCACGCGCGAGAACTCCATCGGGCTGGCCAGGAAGGCGCGCTTGCGGCTGCGTCCGCTCGGGTCGAAGTAGGCCCCCTTGCCGCCGGATTCGAACCAGATGGCCTGGTGGGTCTTGCCGGCGTTGATGAATTCGGCGGCCAGCACGCGCCCGGCACCCTGGTTCCAGGGCACGGGTTCGCCGTCAGCCGTCACGCTCTCGTAGACGATGCTGAAGGTGTCGCCCTTGCGCAGTTCGCGGTGGAAGTCGATCTCGGCGGAAAAGATCTCGGCCATCTGCGTGGCCACCGGATCGGGAATGCGGGCTTCGTCCGTGGCTGCGAACAGCGAACTGCGGATCGTGCCGCTGGCCAGACGGGTCTGCGTCTCAAGTGGCACCACTTTGCTGCGCACCGCCAGGCGACCGCCCTCGGGCTTGACCGTCAGCCGGGTGAAGTGAGTGGGCGCTGACTCGGAGCTCTCCGCGGGCAGGCGCACGATGAGTTCCCGCAGTTCGCCCCGGCTGCCCACCCGACTCTGCACCAGCCGACCGGCCCGGCCGTCCAGGGCCCGGCGCAGCGTGGGTTCTTGCCGCAGCGCGGCCAGCATGCCGGCATCGGCAATGCCCAGGCGCCGCAGCGTGGCGTCCATCGCGGTGCCCGGGCGGGTGACTTCACTGAAGCTGAGTTCCAGGCTTTGGTCTGCCAGGGCCTCCAGTTGCGGGCCGATCTCCACCGTGGCCACATTCTCAAAGACGGTCTGAACCGGCAGCAGCGCAGCGTCCGGCGCCAGCGGGGCCACAGCAAACGCCACAGCGCCGAGCCCGCCCAGCAGGCCTGCGGCAGCCAGCGTGACGGTCTTGGAGTGTCGGGCCTTGAAGAGGCCGGCGGCTTGGCCGTAACGCTGGAGAAGATCCAAGAATAATCCTGCCGGAAAACTGCACCAGACCCGTGCGACTGCGTGTGCGTCTGCGGGCCACCACCCTGTACATCTCGCTCGAAGGCCCGGCTCTGAATGGTCAGGCCCAGTGGGGCCGTCGCCTAGAATGAAATCAAGTCGCAGAGCGCCCCGCAATGGGACGCCAACCTGCCTTCGAGGGCTGCACTGTATAGCAACCGGCTGCCCGCGCCAAGCCCCAAAACCCCCTTGCCCACCGTGCCATGTCGCAGCCTGCTTCCTCTTCCGTCGCACCCCCGGAACCTGCCCACCCCGTCGATGACCAGGTTCGCCAGGCGCTGGCCGTGTGTATGCGGGGCTGCGAGGAACTGCTGCCCGAGGCCGACTGGGTGAAGAAGCTGGCGCGATCTCAGGCCACGGGTGTGCCTCTGCGCATCAAGTTCGGCATGGACCCCACCGCGCCGGATTTGCACCTGGGTCACACGGTGGTGCTCAACAAGATGCGCCAATTGCAGGACCTGGGACATGTGGTGATCCCGCTGATCGGCGACTTCACCACCATGATCGGCGACCCCTCGGGCCGCAACTCCACGCGCCCGCCGCTGACGCGCGAGCAGATCGAGGCCAACGCCAGGACCTACTTCGAGCAGGTGGGGCTGGTGATCGACATGGGGCGAGCCGAGGTGCGCTGGAACAGCGAATGGAGCGACCCGCTGGGCGCGCGCGGCATGATCTCGCTGGCCTCGCGCTACACGGTGGCGCGCATGATGGAGCGCGACGATTTTTCACGCCGCTTCAAGGAAGGTACGCCCATCTCGGTGCACGAGTTCCTGTACCCGCTGATGCAGGGCTATGACTCGGTGGCGCTCAAGTCTGACCTGGAGCTCGGCGGCACCGACCAGAAGTTCAACCTGTTGGTGGGCCGGATGCTGCAGTCCGAGTACGGCCAGGAACCCCAGTGCATCCTCACCATGCCCCTGCTCGAGGGTCTCGACGGCGTCGAGAAGATGAGCAAGAGCAAGCACAACTACATCGGCATCACCGAACCTGCGAACACGATGTTCGCCAAGGTCTTGTCCATCAGCGACACGCTCATGTGGCGTTGGTACACGTTGCTGAGCTTCCGCTCCGAGGCTGGGATCGCGGCGTTGAAGGCTGAAGTGGAGGCCGGGCGCAACCCCAAGGACGCCAAAGTCATGCTGGCGCGCGAGATCACTTCGCGCTTCCACGGCGCGGCCGCGGCCGATGCGGCCGAGCAGGACTTCCAGAACCGCGCGGCGGGCGGCGTGCCCGACGTCATTCCCGAGGTGAGCTTGTCGGGCGCACCGTTGGGGATTGGCGCGTTGCTGAAGCAGGCGGGCCTGGCACCATCCACCACCGAGGCCTTGCGCCTGGTGGATCAGGGCGGCGTGCGTGTGGATGGCTCTGCGGTCAGCGACCGTGGGCTGAAGCTGTCGCCGGGCACCTATGTGGTGCAGGTAGGCAAGCGCAAGTTCGCGCGCGTCACGCTCACTTAGCCACCGGGCCATGCAGGTCCCATGCAGGTCCGTTCCTACCTGAAGCTCTCCATCGCGGTGGCATTGGTCACCATTGGCTTGAAGACGGGCGCCTGGTGGGTAACCGACTCGGTGAGCTTGCTGTCCGACGCGCTGGAGTCGCTGGTGAACCTGGCCGGGGCGATGTTCGCGCTGGCGATGGTCACCGTGGCGGACCAACCAGCGGACGCCGACCACCCTTACGGCCACCACAAGGCGGAGTACTTCTCCAGCGGATTCGAGGGGGTACTGATCGTCGTGGCCGCCCTGGCGATCGTGTGGGCCGCCGGGCACCGGCTGCTGGATCCGCGACCCTTGGAGGACGTGGGCCTGGGTCTGGCGCTGTCAGTATGCAGTTCGGTGCTCAACGGCGCGCTGGCGCTGGCCATGCTGCGCAAGGCGCGCGAACACCGCTCCATGGCGCTGGAGGCCGATGCGCGGCATCTGATCACCGATGTCTGGACGTCCGTGGGCGTGGTGGTGGGCATCCTGGCAGTGAAGTTCACGGGCTGGCTGTGGCTGGACCCTGCGGTAGCGATCCTGCTGGCCTTGAACATCTTGCGCGAGGGTGGCTCGCTGGTGCGGCGCTCGGCCGACGGCTTGATGGACCGCGCCCTGGAGCCTGAAGTGCGTGCCGAGATCGAGAAGACCCTGGACGTGTTCCGCCACCAGGCCATCCGGTTTGACCATGTGTCCACCCGGCGCGCCGGCCAGCGCCGTTTTGTCGATCTGCACATGCACATGCCCGCGGCCTGGACGCTGGGGCGAGCCGCGGCGCTGCGTACTTCCGTGGAGCAGGCCTTGATGAGTGCCGTGCCGGGCCTGCGCGCCTCCATTCAGTTGCTGCCCATGGATGTCGAAGCCCATTTTGACGACCCCAAGGACATGATCTGACATCACGGGCTGGCCGCATGCCAGGCACCGAGGTGGCGCCGTGAACCCGCGCAGCCCGTGATCTTGCCAGTCTGCCGCCGTGCGCCCTGAAAACCCGGGCCTGGGGCTGAAAACGACAGAGCCGGCTCGGGGCCGGCTCACGCAAGGGTGCTGCCCGGGCCACAGGACACCCGGGCGGTGGCACACCGCTGAAGATCAGTCGGCGTACTGGCCCGCCGCCTTGATGACCGGGCCCCACTTGTTGATCTCGGCCTCGACAAACTTCTTGTGTTCGGCTGAACCCAGGCGAGCGTCGGTGATGACCACGGCGCCCAGCGCTTCCTGGCGTTTGATGAACTCAGGGTCTGCCAGCGCCTTGCGCAGGGCCGCGTTGACCTGATCCTGCACGGCCTTGGGCGTGCCTTTGGGCGCGTACATGCCGTGCCAGATGCCCACGTTGAAACCCTTCATGCCGGATTCGTCCAGCGTGGGCAACTTGGCCAGGGCTGGAGTGGTCAGGCGCTTGCTGCTCGTGACAGCGTAGCCGATGACCTTGCCGCCTTCGATCTGGGCCGAGGTGTTGGTGGTCTGGTCGCACATGATGTCCACCTGGCCGCCCATCAGGTCGGTCATGGCTGGGCCGGTGCCCTTGTAGGGCACGGTGGTCATGTCGATCTTCAGGCTCTGCTGGAACAGCAGGCCGCACAGGTGCGAGGCGGCGCCCAGGCCGGCGTTGGCCAGGTTGATCTTGCCTTTGTTGGCTTCCAGCCACTTCACCAGCTCGGGCATGGTCTTGGCCGGCAGGGTGGGGCGTGCCACGATGGTCATGGGCACATCGTTGACCATGCCCAGGTACTCGAAGTCGCCCAGCGTGTCGTACGGCATCTTGCGGTACAGGGCCGGCGAAGTGGCCATGCCGATGTGGTGCAGCAGCAGTGTGTAGCCGTCCGGTGCCGCCTTGGCGACCTTGGCGGCGCCCAGCGTACCGCCCGCGCCGCCGACGTTCTCGATGATGACGGTCTGGTTGTTCAGGTGCTTGCTGAGCACCACGCCCAGGTCTCGGGCCACCTTGTCTGTGGGGCCGCCAGCGGCGAAGGGCACCACGATGGTCACGGGCTTCTCGGGGTAAGCCGCCAAGGCGGGGCTGGCCAGGGCGATGGTGGCCAGTGCGGCGAACAACTTCTTCATGTTCAAGGCTCCGTTTTGATTGGATTCAGCGGGGAGAAATGGTAGTGCCGATCGAAAGCCCTTGCAGTGGCAGCTGCAAGGCCGGCTTGACCCCAGTCAAGGGTGGCAGCGCCGAGCCGGGCACGCCGGAGCCACCTGCCTACTGGTAGGTGCGAGCGTCCTCGATCACCTTGCCGTCGTTGGGCAGAGAGCCGGGGGCGACCATCTCGACATCGCAGCGCAGCTTGGTCACGTCACGCACCGTGCTGGCCACAGCCTGCCCCAGGCCTTCGGCAGCGTGGTCCACCTCGACACGCAAGGTCATGCGGTCGCTGGCCATCTCGCCTTCCACCACCAGCCGGGCGCGGGTGATGCCTGCGTGCCGGCGCAGCACCTCGGCCACCTGGCTGGGGTGCACGAACATGCCGCGCACCTTGGCGGTCTGGTCGGCGCGGCCCATCCAGCCCTTGATGCGGCCGTTGGTGCGGCCGCTCGGGCAGGCGCCCGACAGCACCGCCGACAGGTCTCCCGTGCCGAATCGCACCAGCGGGTATTCGGGGTGCAGCACGGTGACGACGACCTCACCCACCTCGCCTTCGGGCACGGGGTCCCCCGTGCCGGGTCGCACGATCTCCACCAGCACGCCCTCGTCGATCACCAGGCCCTGACGGGCTGCGGTCTCGTAGGCGATCAACCCCACATCGGCGGTGGCGTAGGCCTGGTAGCCCTCGACGCCGCGCGTCTTGAGCCAGTCGCACAGCGAGGGTGGAAAGGCTTCGCCACTGACCAGCGCCTTCTTCAGTGACGGAATCACCACGCTGGTCTCGGCAGCCTTCTCCAGCAAGATACGCAAGAAGCTGGGCGTGCCGCAGTAGGCCTCGGGCCGCAGGTCGGCCATGGCCTGCAACTGCAACTCGGTGTTGCCCACGCCGCCGGGGAAGACGGTGCAGCCCAGCGCCTGGGCACCGCTCTCCATCATCCATGCGCCAGGGGTCAGGTGGTAGCTGAAGCTGTTGTGCACGAGGTCACCAGCCTTGAAGCCGGCGGCGCGCAGGGCGCGGGCGATGCGCCAGTAGTCGGCGGTCATGCCCTCGGGCTCGTAGATCGGCCCTGGAGACTGGTACACGCGGCGCGCGCCGCTCAAGCCCCGCAGGGACCGCCAGCCGATGGCCGAATAGCCGCCGAAGGGGTCGGTGGCCCGGTGTGCCTTCTGGCGCTCCAGCAACTCGGGCTTGCGCAGCACGGGCAGGGCGGCCAGGGCAGAGCGCGTGCACACGGTCGAGGGCTCCACCCCTTGCAGCAGTTCGGCCATGCCAGGCACTTGTTGTGCGGCGCGCACCACGCGGGGCAGGGCCGCCACCAGCGCGGCCTCGCGCTCGCCGGGCTCGCGGGTCTCCTGGGTGTCGAGTGCGTTGGAGGTCGTTTCAGTCATCTTGGTCGCTCCAGTGGGCGAGCTGTTTCTTGAGGTGCTGCGTGAAGTCGCGCACATCGGCGGCGGTCTGCAAGGCACGTTCCTGCCATTCGGGGCTGTTTCTCGAGGGCTTGCGCACCACGGCGGCGGCGATACAGCCCTCCTGCGCCGTGGCGCGTGCGATGGCGACGCCGCGGCGCTCGAACATGCCGGCGCGTTCGCTCAGGCCCATGTCGCGCAGGTCCCGACGCATGCGTTGCAGGGCCTCTTCGGCCTTGAAGGGTGGCGGGGCAAAGGCCCAGGATTCCTCGCTCATGAGGTCGTGGTCGAAGGCCGGGTGTGTTCAGGCCAGCCAGCGCTTGCGGCGCTTGTAGCTCTTGACGTCCTTGAAGCTCTTGCGGTCACCGCCGCCCATGCCCAGGTAGAACTCCTTGACGTCCTCGTTCTCGCGCAGGGCCTGGGCCTGCCCGTCCATCACGATGCGGCCGTTCTCCAGGATGTAGCCGTAGTCGGCGTAGCGCAGCGCCATGTTGGTGTTCTGCTCTGCCAGCAGGAAGGTCACGCCCTCCTTGGTGTTGAGGTCTTTCACGATCTCGAAGACCTCCTGCACGATCTGCGGGGCCAGGCCCATGGAGGGCTCGTCCAGCAGCACCATCCTGGGGTTGGCCATCAACGCGCGGCCGATGGCGCACATCTGCTGCTCGCCGCCCGAGGTGTAAGCTGCCTGCGAGGTGCGGCGCGTCTTCAGGCGGGGAAAGTAGTTGTAGACCTTCTCGAGCGTCTGCGCGACCGCGGCCTTGCCGTCCTTGCGGGTGTAGGCGCCCGTCAGCAGGTTCTCCTCGATGGTGAGGTGGGCGAAGCAGTGCCGCCCTTCCATCACCTGGATGACGCCGCGGTCCACCATCTCGGAGGTGGACAGCTTCTCGATGCGCTCACCTCGCAGCTCGATCGAACCCTTGGTGACCTCGCCGCGCTCGCCGGCGAGCAGGTTGCTCACTGCGCGCAGCGTGGTGGTCTTGCCCGCGCCGTTGCCACCCAGCAGGGCGACGACCTTGCCTTCGGGCACGTTCAGCGAGACGCCCTTGAGCACGAGGATCACGTGGTTGTAGATGACCTCGATGCCGTTGACGTTCAGGAGGATGCTGCTCATGGGGCGGCCTTCATGTGGCTTGTTCGAACGCCGCACGCGACGCTCGAACAAGGGCCCCCGGGGGGGCCTCGTATATCAACCCGTGATCAGGACTGGCAGTCCTGCGGCGTGCGGCGCTGGATCTTTTTCTCAGCGGCGTACTTGTCGGCTGCGGACCTGATCATCGGCTTGATGATGGCCTCGTCAGACTCGAACCAGTCGGAGCTGAAGTTCCACTTCTTGCCGTCCCAGGTGTGCACCCGTGCCCAGGTGGCGCCGCGGTGGTCGGCGCAGGAGGTGGAGATGGGCCGCATCACGCCCGCAAAGCCCAGAGCGTCGAGCTTCTTCTGGTCCAGCGCCAGGTTCTCGTAGCCCCAGCGCACCTGCTCGCCAGCCAAGACCTTCCCCTTGCCGAAGCGCTCCTGAGCGCGCTTGACACCCTCGACGCCCAGCATGGCGGAGATGAGACCTCGCATGTACAGCACCTGGCCGACTTCGTCCTTGGGTCCGGTGCCCTGGCCTTTGCCATGCACTTCCTTGAGGATTTCCTGGACGATCTTGGCATTGGGCTCTGCGCCATGCTGCATGGCCAGCGCGTTATAGCCTCTTGCGCCATCACCCACGTCCTTGACGTCCGGCTCCGCGCCGGCCCACCACACGCCGTACATCTTCTCGCGGGGGAATCCGGTGGCCACCGCCTCCTTCAAGGAGGTGGAGTTCATCACCCCCCAGCCCCACAGCAAGATGTAGTCCGGCCGGTTCTGGCGGATCTGCAGCCAGGTGGACTTCTGCTCCACGCCAGGGTGGGCCACGGGCAGCAGGCTCAGATCAAAGCCGTGAAGCTTGCTGCGCTCCTGAAGCAGCGGAATCGGCTCCTTGCCGAAGGGGCTATCGTGGTAAACCAGGGCGATCTTCTTGCCCTTGAGCTTGTCCTGACCGCCTTCCTTCTTGGCGATGTGCTGGATCAGGATGTCCGCAGCGTCCCAGTAGGTGCCCATCAAGGGGAAGTTCCACTTGAACACCATGCCGTCGGTGCTCTCGCTGCGACCATAGCCGGCCGTGATCAATGGAATCTTGTCGCCCGGCGCCTTTTCCGTCAGCGCGAAGGTGATGCCGGTGGACAGTGGCTGGAACACGGTGGCGCCGCCGTTCTTGCCTTTCAGGCGCTCGTAGCACTCCACCCCCTTGTCGGTGGCGTAGCCGGTCTCGCACTCCTCGAAGGAGACCTTCACCCCGTTGATGCCGCCCTTGGCGTTGACGTACTTGAGGTAATCCACATAGCCGTTGGCAAAGGGCACGCCGTTGGGCGCGTAGGCGCCTGTGCGGTAGACCAGCACGGGAAAGAACTGCTCCTTGGCCTGCGCGTACGCAGCCGGAGCGGTGAGCAAACTGCTCAGCCCCGCGGCGGCAACCGCAGCGACGAGAGCAAAGGACTTCAATTTCATGTCAGCCTCCAGAGGTGGGAACGATGCACGCGTCCGTGCCTTATTGATTCGCCGCCATGGCGAACTCAATCCTTGAATAGGGGGTGTCAGTGGGGGAAGGGCCAAAGGCGCAGCTTCTCCTTGGCGATGGACCACAGCCGCGCCAGTCCGTGCGGCTCCACGATCAGGAAGAACACGATCAGCGCTCCGAAGATCATGAAGGTCAAATGCGAGGCAAAGGCCGTGTCAAAACCCACTGCCACCCCCAGGTTGTCCAGAATGATGGGCAGCACCACGATGAACGCCGCGCCGAAGAAGCTGCCCATGATGGAGCCCAGGCCCCCGATGATGATCATGAACAGCAGCTGGAACGAGCGGTCGATGTTGAAAGCTGCCGGTTCCCATGAGCCCAGGTGCACGAAGCCCCACAAAGCACCGGCGACCCCGACGAAGAAGGAACTCACTGCGAATGCGGTGAGTTTGGCGTACACCGGACGGATGCCGATCACCGCCGCTGCCACGTCCATGTCGCGGATGGCCATCCACTCACGGCCGATGTGGCTGCGCACGAGATTTTTGGCAATCAGCCCGAAGATCACGAGGAACGACAGGCAGAAGAGGTACTTGGCTGCCGGGGTGTCTACGGGGAGGCCCAACACGCTCAGCCCCGACACGCTGACCGACCCCGAGGACGAGTCGTTGGTGAACCACTTGATGCGCAGGAAGGCCCAGTCGCAGAAGAACTGCGCCGCCAGCGTGGCCACCGCTAGATACAGCCCCTTGATGCGCAGCGACGGGATGCCAAACATCACGCCCACTACCGTGGCGCAGACGCCCCCGAGCAGGATGGCCAGCACCGGAGGCATGCCCTCGACGCGGATGAGGAAGTTGTAGGCCGCGTAGGCGCCCACGGCCATGAAGCCGCCCGTGCCCAGCGAGATCTGCCCGCAGTAACCCACCAGGACATTAAGTCCCAGCGCGGCCAGCGACAGGATCAGGAAGGGGATCAGCACCGCCTTGAACAGGTATTCCGGGGCCAGCAGCGGCACGGCGATGAAGGCCAGCGCCAGCAGCAGCCCGATGACCACCTTGTCTTGCAAGATCGGAAAGATCTGCTGGTCCGTTCGGTAGCTGGTCTTGAACTGACCGTTTTCGCGGTAGAGCATGGTGATGTTCCGTTTACACGCGGTCGATGATCTTTTGGCTTCGGCCCGCTGCGCTTAACTTGCTGCGCAAGTTAGCCTTCACCGAAAAATCATTGATCGCGCATTTCATACGCGATCAATGATTTTTTCGCCGAACAACCCTTGGGGCCGGACGAGCAGGAAGCCCAGGGCCAGCACGTAGGCGAACCAGATCTCGATGCCGCCGCCGA
>JBAXYD010000048.1:0-31470 GCA_037127635.1 Betaproteobacteria bacterium
CCAGGTCGTGGCTGATGAAGACGTAGGACAGGCCGAACTCGTCCTGCAGGTCCTTGAGCAGGTTCAGCACCTGCGCCTGGACGGAGACGTCCAGGGCGCTGACGGCTTCGTCCAGCACCAGCACCTCGGGGTTGAGGGTGAGGCAGCGCGCGATGGCGATGCGCTGGCGCTGGCCGCCGGAGAACTCGTGCGGGTATTTGCCGAAGGCGCGGTCGTCCAGGCCCACCTTGGCCAGCAGTTCGCGTGCGCGTTGCTCGCGCTCGGCCGTGCTGGCGCCGATGTGGTGGATCTCCATGGGCTCGATCAGGGTCTGGCCGATGGTGAAGCGCGGGTTGAGGCTCGCGTACGGGTTCTGGAAGACGATCTGGATGCGCCGGCGCATGGCCTGGCGCTCGCGGCGGGTACACGCCCGGTGTCTTGCACTCACGTCGTCAGGGCTTGTTGCGCTGGGTCCGAGCCTGCTTCAGGGCAGTGTTGACACGCTCCAGGCATGCCTGGCGATCTGACATAGACACCAGCTTTTCGCACTGTGCGCGCTCGAAGCCGGCCGCTGAGTCGTAGGCCAACTCGGCGACGCCCATGCAGGCTGATTGGGTCAGCAGGGCGACTGCCAGCAGGACTGTGAAGAGAAGCTGTCTCAAGCGACTGGGCGGAAGCTTTGCGGCACACCCACCTCGCCGCCCTCGCGGAGTGGGTCGCGGTGTTCGCCATCTGCGGCCATGGGCTGCTCCAGTCAGGGCACTGCAGATGACCGCAACGGCTTCATCCGATCAATCACATCGCGCAGCTTGGAATGCGCTTGCCACAGGTCGTACTTCGACTGCATGTCCAGCCAAAGCTGAGCGCCATTGCCGAGCAAAGCGCCCAGGCGCAGAGCCATCTCCGCCGAGATTCCGCTGCGCTCGGCCAGCACCGAGTGCAGCGTCTGGCGCGAAACCCCCAAGGCCCGTGCAAAACTCGCCACGGATTGCCCCTCCAGGCTTGGCAATACGTCTTCCCGCAAGAGGGCTCCAGGGTGGGTAGGTGGACGATTGCGCATCACAGACTCCTAGTGATAGTTCTCAAGATCGATCTTCACGGCGCTCTCACCCTGCCACTCAAAGGTGATGCACCACGGCCCGTTGACGTGGACGCTGTAGCGCTTGGGCTTGCCCTGCAGGCCGTGAAAGTCAAACCCTGGCACGTTCAACGCCTCTGGCGACTTGGCGGTATCGATCGCATCCAGGCGGCGCAAAACCCGCTCCACAAGAGCCTTCTGAATCTTCGGGCTGGAACCCTTCTCGAAGAGTTCCTGAAGGCCCTTGTGTCTGAATGACTCGATCACATACGGAAGTGTAAGGAATATCTTTACACCCTGGATGAGATCCCCCGGGACCGCCTTGACCGCGGACCTGCGGGGCCACGACGGGACTATCGCCGCGCTGCAAGCCCAGGTGCTATGGCCAGGACGGCCAGCCAGCCCAGGAACGACAACAGCCGGAAGAGGGCGCTCACGCACAGCGCGAAGATCGCTAGGGCCCAGCCAGAGGCGGTAATGCTGAGTCCGGCGGCCAGAAAGAGCAGCTGTGTGAGCACGGCGCTGCCGGCCGAGACGATGGCAATGAACCACCATTTGTTTTCCACGCTGGACATCGATGCCTCTTGAATCCCTGGGCGCGCCCCTGCAGGCGCGCGCCAGCCATGGCCCCCTCAAGCCGCCGCCCGGTACCCCCGCGGAATGGCGGCCAGCAGCTTCTGCGTGTATTCCTGCTTCGGGTGCGCCAGGATCTCCTGGGCGCTGGCTTGCTCGACCACCACGCCGTCCTTCATCACCAGCACCTCGTCGCTGATGAAGCGCACCACGGCCAGGTCGTGGCTGATGAAGACGTAGGACAGGCCGAACTCGTCCTGCAGGTCCTTGAGCAGGTTCAGCACCTGCGCCTGGACGGAGACGTCCAGGGCGCTGACGGCTTCGTCCAGCACCAGCACCTCGGGGTTGAGGGTGAGGCAGCGCGCGATGGCGATGCGCTGGCGCTGACCACCGGAGAACTCGTGCGGGTACTTGCCGAAGGCGCGGTCGTCCAGGCCCACCTTGGCCAGCAGCTCGCGGGCGCGCTGTTCGCGCTCGGCCGTGCTGGCGCCGATGTGGTGGATCTCCATGGGCTCGATCAGCGTCTGGCCGATGGTGAAGCGCGGGTTGAGGCTCGCGTACGGGTTCTGGAAGACGATCTGGATGCGCCGGCGCATGGCCTGGCGCTCGCGGTCCGAGAGCTTGAGCAGGTTCTTGCCGTCGAAGATGACCTCGCCGCCCGTGGGCTCGTGCAGGCGCAGCAGGGTCAGGCCCATGGTCGTCTTGCCCGAGCCGGACTCGCCCACCACGCCCAGCGTGTGGCCGCGCCGCAGCTGGAAGTTGACGTTCTGCACCGCCTTGAACTCGCGCTTGCCGAACACGCCCTTCTTGAGCCAGAAACTCTTGGCCAGCGAGCGCACCTCCAACACCACGGGGGCGTTCGGGTCCTTGGGCTTGGCCTGCACCACGTGGATGGGGGCGCCGGCCTGCTGGGCCGCTTGTTGCGCGATATGGTCGTCGATCACCATCAGCCGCGCTGGGTTGCCTTCCAGGCTGGGGCGGCAGGCCAGCAGGGCGCGGGTGTAGTCGTCCTGCGGGGCGGCAAAGATCTGTGCCACCGGGCCTTGTTCTCGGATGATGCCGTTGCGCATCACCACCACGTGGTCGGCCACCTCGCCCACCACGCCCAGGTCGTGGCTGATGAACAGCACGCTCATGCGCCGGGTGGTCTTGAGCTTGCCCACGAGCTCCAGGATCTGGCGCTGGATGGTGACGTCCAGCGCGGTGGTGGGCTCGTCGGCGATCAGCAGCTTGGGCTCGCAGGTCAGCGCCATGGCGATCATCACGCGCTGCTGCTGGCCGCCTGACATCTCGTGCGGGTAGGACGCCATGCGCCGCGCCGGCTCGGGGATGCCCACCTCGGCCAGCAGTTCCTCGGCGCGCTTCCAGGCCTGCGCCTTGCTCATGCCCATGTGCTTGATCAGCGGCTCGGCCAGCTGGGCGCCCACCGTGAACACCGGGTTCAGCGAGGACATCGGGTCCTGGAAGACGCAGGCGATCTCGCGCCCGCGCAGCGTCTGCAGCTCGCCCAGGCTGGCCCGGAGCAGATCACGCCCCTGCCACAGCACCTGGCCCGCGCGCTCGGCGTTGTCGGGCAGCAGGTTCAGGATGGACATGGCGGTGACGCTCTTGCCCGAGCCCGACTCGCCCACCAGGGCGACGATGGTGTTCTCGGGGATGTCGAAGCTCACGCCCTTCACCGCGTCGGCGCGCTGCGCCACGCCGTCCACGCGCCCCATGCGAAAGGCGACTTTCAGGTCACGGATGCTCAGCAGCATGTGGGTGTCTCCAGCCGTGCTCATTCCAGCCCCCGCAGCTTCGGGTCCAGCGCGTCGCGCACGGCGTCGGCCATCAGCGAGAACGCGGTGACGAACACGGCCATGAACAGCGTGGCCGCGGCCAGCTGCCACCAGTGGCCCAGGATCAGCTCGCTCTGCGCCTCGGCCAGCATGGTGCCCCAGGAGACGTCTTCCACGCCCACGCCCAGGCCCAGGTAGGACAGGATGACCTCGCTCTTGATGAAACCCACCACCAGCAGGCTCATGCGCACCAGGATGACGTGGCTGATGTTGGGCAGGATGTGCTTGAACATGCGGCTCCACGCGGAGGCACCGATGGCCTCGGCCGCACGCACGTACTCGCGCCCGCCGTGCTTCATGAACTCGGCGCGCACCTGCCGATACAGCCCCGTCCAGCCCGCCAGCCCGAGGATCAGCACCACGGTGCCGATGCCGCGGCCGAAAACGGCGGCAAAGGCAAAGATCAGCAGGATGCCCGGAATGGCCTCGAACACGTTGTACAGCCACTCCAGGAAGTCGCCCACCTTGCCGCCGAAGAAGCCCGCCAGCGCGCCCAGCACGGTGCCGATCAGCGTGGCCAGCACGGCGGCCAGCACGCCCACGAACACCGAGATCTGCGTGCCCTTGACCGCCTTGTCCAGCACATCGCGGCCCAGGCGGTCGCCGCCCAGGGGCAAGGTCTCGGCCTTGACGCTGTCGGTGGTGCGGTACTTCTTGGCCGCCTCTTCGATTTCCGCGTAGCGCGGGGCCAGCGGGTCCACGGCCGAAAGGTCCACGTTCGGGCCCTTGGGCGCCTCGATGGCGCCCGTGGCCTCGGCCGGCTTCGGACCGATGAAGGTGGGTGGCGCATTGGCCACGCCCACCTCGGCCTGCCAGTTCTTGGCCACCAGGCCGAGCGCGGCCAGCAGCACCAACAGCAAGAAGGCCAGCACGATGAGGGCCGAGACCAGGCCCACGCGGTCGACCTTGAAGCGACGCCAGGCGGCGTGCCAGACGCCTTCGGATTTCTCGGCGGGGGCGACGGGGGCCGCGGTGGCGGCGGGGTTCAGGCTTGCCGCGCTCATTTCAGCACCACCCGGGGGTCGACGAGCTTGAACATCACGTCCACGATGAGGTTGATGACCATCGTCAGCACCGCCAGGTACACAGCGATGGCCTGGATCACGGGGTAGTCGCTGCGGTTGACGGCCAGCAGGATCTCCCGGCCCAGGCCGGGGATGGAGAAGAAGACCTCGATGAGGAACGAGCCCACAAAGACGCCCGGCAGCGACAGGCCGATGTTGGTGAGGATGGGGATCATCGCGTTGCGCAGCACGTGCCTGAACATCACCGTGTTCTCGGTCAGGCCCTTGGCGCGGGCGGTGCGCACGTAGTCGTGGCCCAGTTCATCCAGGAAGAAGCTGCGGTACAGCCGTGTCTGCGGCGCCAGGCCCACCATCACCGCCAGCAGCACCGGCAGCGGCACGTAGGTGATGAGGTTGGTCCAGACGTTGTCGCTCCAGCCCTGCACCGGGAACCAGCCGAGCTGGAAGCCGAACAGGTACTGCCCCACGATGATGTAGACCAGGAAGCTGATGGACAGCGCCACGGTGGTGATGACCATCAGCGAGCGGTCGGCGAGCGATCCGCGGCGGTAGGCCACCCACATGGCAATGGGCAGGGCCAGCAGCACGTCCAGGATCAGGATGGGCAGCATCACCGTCAGCGTGGCGGGCAGGCGCGACGCGAACAGGTTGCTCACTGCCTCGTTGGTGGCCCAGCTCTTGCCCCAGTCGAAGGTGACGATGCTCTTGAGGTAGATGCCCAGCTGCACCCACACCGGCTGGTCCAGGCCCAGCTGCTGGCGGATGGCGGCAATCTGCTCTGGCGTGGCGTTCAGGCCGCCCAGGATCTCGGCGGGGTCGCCACCGAAGTACTTGAAGAGGAAGAACACCAGCAGCACGACGCCGAGGATCGTCGGCACCATCTGCCACAGGCGCCGCAGGATGTAGGCGGCCATCGTTGAATCACTCCCGGGGTTGGGTAGGGCGCGAGTGTAGAGGCCAGCGCAGTCATGGTGCCCCCGCGTTTGCCCGTGTCCGGGCGCCGCGTTCGGGCATCGGTGGCGCGGGCCCCGCCCTGGGGAAGACTTGGCTGCACAAGACCGCTGGGGCACCGCTAGACTGCCAGCTTTTCCGTGAAGCCGCCCGCCTGTCCTGGCGGCGGCGCAGATCATCATGAAGCGTCGTCTGCTGTTGGCCTTGTCTGCCTGGATGTGCCTGGGCGCCACCGTGGCATCGGCCCAGACGGGTGCCGGGCCAGGTGTCAGCGCGCCAGGAGGATCCCCCGCCGCCGCCAGTGTGCCCAAGACCCTGCGCTACGCGTTCCAGATTGCCGAGACCAGCTTCGACCCGGCGCAGATTTCCGATCTTTACTCGCGCACCGTGGTGGCCGGCATCCTGGAGGCGCCGCTGGAGTTCGAGTTCCTGGCCTCGCCGGCGCGCATGCGGCCCAGCACCGCAGCCGAGATGCCCGAGGTGTCGGCCGACTTTCGCACCTTCACCTTCCGTCTCAAGCCCGGCATCTTCTTCTCGGACGACCCCGCTTTCAAGGGGGCCAAGCGCGAGCTCACCGCGGCCGATTACGTCTACGCCATCAAGCGCCACTACGACCCGCGCTGGAAGAGCGCCAACCTCTACATCCTGGAGAACGCCAAGATCCTGGGCCTGTCGGAGTTGCGCAAGGAGTTGATCGCGGCCAAGAAGCCCTTTGACTACGACCGCGAGGTCGAAGGCCTGAAGGCGCTGGACCGCTACACCTTCCGCGTCCAGCTGGCCGAGCCCAACCCGCGCTTTCTCTACAACTTCACCGACGGCTCGTTTGTGGGTGCGGTGGCGCGAGAGGTGGTGGAGCAGTACGGCGACAAGATCGGCGAGCACCCGGTGGGCACGGGGCCGTTCCGCCTGGTCAACGCCGAGTGGAAGCGCAGCTCGCGCATCGTGCTGGCGCGCAACCCCAACTACCGCGAGGTGTTCTACGACGAGACTGCGCCCGAGGGTGACGCGAGGCTGCAGGACGTGGCTGCGCGTTTCAAGGGCCGGCGTCTGCCCCTGGTGGACCGGGTGCAGATCTCGGTGGTGGAGGAGGCGCAACCGCGCTGGCTGTCCTTCCTGAACGCGGAACAGGATGTGCTGGAGAACGTGCCGGCCGAGTTCTCCACCCTGGCGGCGCCCAACAACCGCCTGGCACCCAACCTGGCGCGCCAGGGCGTGGGCATGGTGCGCTACCCGCGCGCTGACGTGGCGGTGAGCTACTTTGCGATGGAGCACCCGGTGGTGGGCGGATACGAGCCGCACAAGGTGGCGCTGCGCCGCGCCATCGCGCTGGCGGTGGACCTGGAAAAGGAGATCCGCCTCGTGCGCAAGGGCCAGGCCATTCCAGGCCAGAGCCCCATCGGCCCGCAGACCTTCGGCTACGACCCGGCCTTCAAGTCGGAGATGAGCGAGTACAACCTGCCCAAGGCCAAGGCGCTGCTGGACCTGCACGGCTATGTGGACCGAAACGGTGACGGCTGGCGCGACCAGCCCGATGGCAAGCCCCTGGTGCTGGAGTACGCCTCCCAGCCCGACCAGACGAGCCGCCAGCTCATCGAGTTGTGGAAGAAGAACATGGACGCGCTGCGCATCCGCATCGAGTTCAAGACCGCCAAGTGGCCCGAGAACTTGAAGAGCAGCCGCGCCGGCAAGCTGATGATGTGGGGCGTGGGCTGGAGCGCGGGCGCGCCCGATGGCGACACCTTCCTGGCCCTGGGCTACGGCCCCAACAAGGGTGGCGCCAACCACGCGCGCTTCAACCAGCCCGACTTCAACCGCGCCTACCAGGCCCAGCGCCTGCTGCCTGACGGCCCCGAGCGCCTGGCGCAGATGGACGAGGCCAAGCGTCTGATGGTGAGCTACATGCCCTACAAGGTCCACGCCCACCGCATCTTCACCGACCTGCACCACCCCTGGGTGCAGGGCTACCACCGCAACATCTTCGTGCGGGATTTCTTCAAGTACGTGGACCTGGACGTGCAGGCGCGCGAGCGCGCCGGAAAGTGAGCTTCCCATGACCGCGGTGCGCAGATGCGTTGCCTTGACAGCCTTGGCGGCAGGCCAGGGCTCGTCCGCCGTGAAGGCCCTGGTGGCGCTGGCCGCCGCAGGCCTGGCCCTGACGTTCAACCCCGCCCTGGCCCAGCCCAAGGCCGCGCCTGCCGCGTCCACGCCTGCGGCGGAGCGCGAACCCATCAAGCCCGCCGCCCCGGGCCAGAAGGTGCTGCGCTACGCTTTCAATGCGGGCGAGACGGGCTTTGACCCGGCGCGCATCGTCGACCTGTACTCGCGCATCGTCACCACGCACATCTTCGAGGCGCTCTACACCTACGATCACCTGGCTCGTCCGGCCAAGTTCAAGCCCTTGATCGCCGACGGCATGCCCGAGCACTCGCCGGACTTTCGCACCTGGACGGTCAAGCTGAAGAAGGGCATCTACTTCGCCGACGACCCGGCCTTCGGCGGGAAGAAGCGCGAGGTGGTGGCGCAGGATTTCGTCTACGCCATCAAGCGCTTTGCCGACCCCGCCAACAAGAGCCCGGTGGTGGCCGGCGTGCTGGACCAGAAGTACATCGGGTTGGCGGCCTTGCGCGAAAAGGCCCTCAAGGAGAAGAAACCCTTCGACTACGACACCGAGATCGAGGGCCTGCGCGCGCTGGACCGCCACACCCTCCAGTACAAGCTGGAGGAGCCGCGCCCGCGCTTCATCGACAGCCTGGCGGCGAGCGACCTCTTCGGTGCCGTGGCGCGCGAAGTGGTGGAGAAGTACGGCGAGGCCATCCCTGCCCACCCCGTGGGCACAGGCCCGTTCAAGCTCACGCAGTGGCGGCGCAGTTCGCTCATCGTGCTGGAACGCAATCCCAACTTCCGGGAGGTGCTCTACGACGCCGAGCCGGCGCCCGACGATGCCGAGGGGCAGGCCCTTCTGGCGAAGTTCAAGGGCCGCAAGCTGCCCATGATCGACCGCGTGGAGGTCTCCATCATCGAGGAGTCGCAGCCGCGCTGGCTGTCCTTCCTGAACGAGCAGATCGACTTCGTCAACGTCCCGGCCGAGTTCGTCAACCAGGCCGCACCCAATGGCAAGCTTGCGCCGAACCTGGCGCGGCGGGGTATCCAGCTCTATCGAACGCTCAACGCCGACTCCGCCTTCACCTACTTCAACATGGAAGACCCGGTGCTGGGCGGCTACACGCCCGAGCGTATTGCGCTGCGCCGGGCCATCGCGCTGGCCATGGACGTGGAGCGCGAAATCCGCATCATCCGCCGCGGCCAGGCGGTGCCGGCGCAGTCCATCGTGGTGCCGCACACCACGGGCTACGACGCCAAGTTCAAGAGCGAAAACGGCGACTTCGACCCCGCCCGTGCCAAGGCCCTGCTGGACCTGCACGGCTACGTGGACAAGAACGGCGACGGCTGGCGCGACCAGCCCGACGGCAAGCCCTTCACCCTGGAGGTGGCCACGCAGCCCGATCAGACGAGCCGGCAGTTCGACGAACTGTGGAAGAAGAACATGGAGCGCATTGGCATCCGGGTGAAGTTCTTCCCGGGCAAGTGGCCCGAGCAGCTCAAGGCCGCGCGCGCGGGCAAGCTGATGCTCTGGACGCTGGGCTCCTCGGCGGCGGGGTCGGACGGTCAGGGCGCCCTGGCGCGCCTTTACGGCCCGCAGTCCGGCAGCCAGAACCTGGCCCGCTTCAAGAACGCCGAGTTCGACAAGATCTACGAGCGCATGCAGGTGATGGCCGATGGCCCCGAGCGCGACGAGTTTTTCGACCAGGCCAAGCGCATTGCCGTGGCTTACATGCCCTACAAGATCACCGTGCACCGCTTCAACAACGACCTGGTGCAGCCCTGGGTGGTGGGCTATCGCCGGCCGGTGTTCTGGAACGAGTGGTGGCAGCACGTGGACATCGACCTGGCCAAGGCGCCGGTGGTGAGGAAGTGACCGCCTCCCGGGTGCCCCAGGCCACACGCAACCTGGGATGAAACGCCGCCACCTGCTGCAAGGGGCCGCGGCCTCGGCGCTGGCGGCGGAGGCGGCCTTCGCGGCAGCGGCCAGCCCGCCATCGGTTGCGGCACCGGCGTCCCGCAAGACCTTGCGCATCGCCTTCCCGGCGCCGGAGTCGAGCTTCGACCCCACGCAGACCAACAGCGATCTCTACTCGTCGACGATCATTGCGCAGATCCTCGAGGCGCCGCTGGCCTACGACTACCTGGCGCGGCCGGTGCGCCTGGTGCCGCAGACGGCTGCTGCCCTGCCCGAGGTCTCGGCCGACGGTCGCACGATCACCGTGCGCCTGCAGCCGGGCATCTTCTTTGCCGACGATCCAGCCTTCAAGGGCCGCAAGCGCGAGTTGGTGGCGCAGGACTACGTCTACGCCATCAAGCGCTTCTACGACCCGCAGTACAACTCCAGCGACCTGTACCTCTTCGAGACGGCCAAGCTGCTGGGCCTGTCGGCCGTGCGCGAACGTGCGGTCAAGTCCCGCCAGCCCTTCGATTACGACGCCGAAGTGGAGGGCCTGAAGGCGCTGGACCGCTACACCTTCCGCCTGGTGCTGGGCGAGGCCAACCCCCGCTTCGTCTACCTGCTGGCCGACTCGGCCATTGCCGGCGCCGTGGCGCGCGAGGTGGTGGAGTTCTACGGCAAGGATATCGGCGCGCACCCCGTGGGCACGGGGGCCTTTCGGCTCAAGAGCTGGCGCCGGGCCTCGCGCATCGTGTTGGAGCGCAACCCCGGCTACCGCCGCGTGGTGTACGAAGGCACCCCCGCCGATGCCG
This sequence comes from Betaproteobacteria bacterium, assembly GCA_037127635.1. Lineage (GTDB taxonomy): Bacteria > Pseudomonadota > Gammaproteobacteria > Burkholderiales > Burkholderiaceae_C > Rubrivivax. Next base: position 10,257 of record JBAXYD010000048.1, read on the forward strand.
GGCCTGAGGGCGCCCTGGCCCAGCCCATCGCGCGCAGCCTGGCGGGCCGCGCCCTGCCCCTGGTGGACGAGGTGCAGGTGGATATCGTGGAGGAGTCGCAGCCTCGGTGGCTGTCCTTCCTGAACGGCAGCTACCACTGGCTCGCCGTTCCCGGTGACTTCGTGCGCATCGCCGCCCCGGGCGGAGAGCTCGCGCCCTTCCTGAAGAAGAAGGGCGTCACCCTGCTGCGCAGCCTGCAGCCCGGCATCACCATGAGCTTCTTCTTCATGGAGCACCCGCTGGTGGGCGGCTACACGGCTGAGAAGGTGGCGCTGCGCCGCGCCATCGGGCTGGCCTTCGACGGCGAAAGCTACATCCGTCAGGTGCATGGTGGACAGATGGTGCCGGCACAGTCCACCATCCCGCCCTTCACCTCGGGTTTCGATACGGCCTACCGCAGCGAGATGAGCACGTTCGACCCGGCCCGTGCCCAGGCCCTGCTGGACCTGCATGGCTATGTGGACCGCAACGGTGACGGCTGGCGTGAGCAGCCCGACGGCCGGCCGTTGGTGCTGCAGATGTCCAGCGGCAGCTCGCAGCGCGAGCGCCTGTCCAACGAGCTGTGGAAGCGCGCCATGGACCGCATCGGCCTGAAGATGGAGTTCGACATCTCCACCTGGCCCGAGCTGCTGAAGAAGAGCCGCGCCGGCACCATGATGATGTGGGGCTACAGCTGGAGCGCGGGCTCACCCGACGGCGGATTCTTCCTGGGCATCGCCTACGGCCCGAACGCCAGCGAATCCAACGACCCGCGCTTCCAGCTCGACGCCTTCGACCGCTTGTACGAGCGCCAATTGCGCCTGCCCGACGGCCCCGAGCGCGAGGCCCTGATGCGCCAGGCCAAGGACCTGCTCGTGGCCTACCTGCCCTTCAAGGTGCACGGCCACGGCATCGCCAACGACCTGGTGCAGCCCTGGACGAAGCACTACTGGCGCCACCCCTTCATGCGCGACATCTGGCGGTTTGTGGATGTGGGGGGGTGAGGCACCACCAGAGCGACAGGCCGTGGTCTTTGTGGCTCGTGAGCCGGAGCAACGCGCTATCATTTCAATCCCTATGCTGTCATTGACAGCAAAATTGAGGTGTGACATGGCTACCGTGACGGTCAGAAACCTGCCGGATGAGGTGCACCGCGCGTTGCGCGTGCGGGCGGCTACCCATGGCCGCAGCACCGAGGCCGAGATCCGCAGCATTCTTGAGTCGGCCGTGCGCCCATCTCAGAGGCTTCGCCTGGGCACCGCTTTGGCCGAGCTCAGCCAGCGCGTCGGGCTGACCGAGGAGGACCTCGCCACGCTGGAGCGCCTGCGCGACACAACGCCTGCAGAGCCTCTCAAGTTCTGACCTTGCCCTGGGAGCGGCGCATGATCGTCCTGGATACCAATGTGGTCTCCGAAGCGATGAAGGTGCAGGCGAGCCCGGCTGTTCGCGCATGGTTGGACGAGCAGGCGGCCGAGACCTTGTACCTGACCAGCGTCACGCTCGCTGAACTGTTGTACGGCATCGCGGCGCTGCCTTCCGGCCGCCGCAAGGATGCGCTGGCCGAGACCCTCAGCGGGCTGCTGGATTTGTTTGGCGATCGGGTGCTGGCTTTCGACGCCGAGGCGGCTCGACACCACGCTGAGTTGGCCTTGGCGGCACGTGCCGCTGGCCGGGGATTCCCCATGCCGGACGGCTACATCGCGGCGATGGCCAAGGCGCGTGGATTCACGGTGGCCACGCGTGACGTGGCGCCGTTCCTCGCGGCGGGCCTGAAGGTCCTCAACCCTTGGAGCGCGCTGCAATGATCACGCTTCGACAAGTGGGTGCAACCGTCCATGCCTGAAGAGTCCCTCCCCACCCCCCGCATCACCCTCTATGAGCAGTGGCTCGAGCGCAAGCGCGGCCTGCGCTTTGCCGACTACGACGCGATGTGGGCCTGGTCGGTCACCGACCTGGGCGCGTTCTGGCAGTCGATCTGGGACTACTTTGCGGTTCAGTCACCGACACCGCACACGGCGGTGCTGGCGGACGACCGCATGCCCGGGGCGCAATGGTTCCCCGGGGCGCAGCTGAACTTTGCGCAGCAGGTGTTCCGCCATGCCGAGGCCGCGCATGCGGCGGGGCACCCGGCCATCGTATTCACCGACGAGGAGGGTCTCGCGCGCGGAGAGCTGGTCGAGCTGTCCTGGCCCGAGTTGCAGCAGCAGACGGCACGCTTTGCGGCCGCGCTGCACACCCTGGGGGTGCGCCGCGGGGACCGCGTCTGCGCCGTGCTGGCCAACACGCCGCAGACGACGGCCGTGTTCCTGGCCGTGGCGAGCCTGGGTGCGGTGTGGAGCATCTGCTCGCCCGACATGGGCCCGGTGGCGGTGCTGGACCGCTTCCGCCAGATTGAGCCCACCGTGCTGGTGGCCTGCGACCAAGTGCGCTGGGGCGGCGTGGTGCACGACAAGCGTGCCCTGGTGGATGAGCTCCTCGCCGGGCTGCCCAGCGTGCGCCATTCGGTGCGGGGCGCGGACGTGCAGGCCTTGCTCCAGGGCGGGCAACCGGTGGATGCGGCGCTGGCCCGGATGCTGGCCGACGCCCGCAACCCCGGTCGCGCGCCCGGGGTGCGGCTGGAACTCCAGCCCGAATGGCTGCCCTTCGACCACCCGTTGTGGATCGTCTACTCCAGCGGCACCACCGGGCTGCCCAAGCCCATCGTGCACGGCCACGGCGGCGTGGTGCTGGAGGCGCTCAAGGGCTCGCTGATGAACAACCTCGGCCCCTCGGTGGAGACGGGCGACCGTTTCCACTGGTTCAGCACCTCAGGCTGGATCATGTGGAACTGCCAGATGGCCGGGCTCCTGGGCGGCACCACCATCTGCCTGTTCGATGGCAGCCCGGGCGGTCCGTCGGCCGAGCCGGACTGGTCTACGTTGTGGCGCTTTGCAGCGCTGTCGCGCGCCACCTTCTTTGGCGCCGGCGCGGCCTTCTACGCCAGCTGCCTCAAGGCCGATGTGCGGCCGATGGAGGTAGCGGACCTGTCAGCGCTGCGCGGGGGCCTTGACTTGACGTCACTGCGCGGGAACTTGAACCTCACGGCGCTGCGCGCCGTGGGCTCCACCGGCTCGCCCTTGTCGGACGAGTGCCACGACTGGATCTGGGAGCGTCTGCCGCGCGTGGGCGGGCAGCCCATCTGGATCGACTGCATCTCCGGCGGTACCGATTTCGCCGGCGCCTTCGTGGGCGGCAACGTCACCCTGCCGCAGGTGCGCGGGCAGATGCAGTGCCGCTGGCTGGGTGCGGCCGTGCAGGCTTGGGACGAGCAGGGCCGCAGCGTGATCGACGAGGTGGGAGAACTGGTGTGCGCGCGTCCCATCCCGTCCATGCCGCTGCGCTTCTGGAACGACGAGGGCGATCGCCGCTTGCGCGACAGCTACTTCGACATGTACCCCGGCGTGTGGCGGCATGGCGACTGGATCAGGATCACGTCGCGCTCGGCAAGTGACATGGGTGAAGCGCCGCCTGTGGCGGCCGCAGCAGGCCTTCCTCCTGCCACAAGCCCCTCAGGCTCTGAGGCACGGCGCATCATCCCCAGCCCCTTTGGCCCTGCACCCGTGGCGCACGGCGCCATCATCTACGGCCGCAGCGACGCCACGATCAACCGCCAGGGCGTGCGCATGGGCACAGCCGAGCTGTACCGGGTGGTGGAAGCCTTGCCCGAGGTGCTGGACAGCCTGGTGGTGGACCTGGAATACCTGGGCCGCGAGAGCTTCATGCCGTTGTTCATCGTGCTGCGCGACGGGCTGGTACTGGACACGGCGCTGACCGCGCGCATCCACGGCGCCATCCGCCAGGGCCTGGGGCCGCGCTACGTGCCCAGTCAGACCCTCCAGGTGAGCGCTGTTCCGCGCACCTTGTCGGGCAAGAAGATGGAGTTGCCGGTCAAGAAGCTGCTGCTGGGCTCGGACCCGGCCCAGGTGATGAACCGCGACGCGATGGCCAACGCGGCGGCGGTGGACTGGTTCGTGGACTATGCGCGGCGGCGCGGCGCTGCCTGACGGCACGGGCTCGTGCACACTCCGGCAATGATTGCGCCGACCACTGCGGGCCCGCTGACCTATTTGCGCTACGTGCTGTTCCACGCAGTGGGGCTGCTCATGGCCGTCGCATTGGTTGCGGGCGGGGTGTGGATCACCTTGGCGCTGGTGGGCTTGGTGGCCCTCTATGTCCTGGCTGACGCGGTGGTGGGCGAGGACCTGTCCAGCCCGCACTTCACCCGGCCCGGCTGGCTGACGATGCAGCTGTGGATGGCGCTGCCGCTGCTGGCGGCCATTGTCTTCATCGCCGTGTGGAGCGCAAGCCATGGGGATCCGCTGGGCCTTGGCGCTGCGGTGCAGGCGCTCACGGGGCACGACGCGCTGGCGGCGCGCGAGGCCACGGGCTTGGGCCACCGGGTCTCGGCCGTGCTGCTCACCGGCCTGATGATCGGCATGATCGGCACGATCGTGGCGCATGAGCTCATTCACCGCGCCTGGGACCCGGTGTCGATGTGGGTGGGACGCTGCTTGCTCGCCTTCAGCTTCGACACCGCCTTCGCCATCGAGCATGTTCATGGCCACCACCGCAGCGTGTGCACGCCGGCCGACCCTGCCACCGCTCCGCGCGGGCGCAGCGCCTGGACGCATATCGTGGTGTCCACCTGGCAGGGCCAGCGCAGCGCCTGGCGCATCGAGCATGCGCGGCTGCGCCGGCGCGGCCAGCGCGTGCTGTCGCGCCACAACGCCATGCTCAGCGGCGCCATGATGAGCGCCACCCTGGTGGCCGGGGCCTGGGCGCTGGGGGGCGGCGCGGCCGCCCTGTTCTTCGTGCTGGCGGGCCTGTGGGGCAAGGCCTTGCTGGAGGTTGTCAATTACATGGAGCACTACGGCCTGGTGCGCGATCCGGCTCAGCCGGTGCAGCCCCGACACAGCTGGAACACCAACCGTGCGCTGAGCTGCTGGACGTTGTTCAACCTGCCACGGCACGCACACCACCACGTCCGGGGCTCCCTGCCGTTCCACGCCCTGCAACCCATGCCCCAGGCACCGGCCATGCTGGGCGGCTACATGGCCACCCTGCTCGTGGCCTTGCTGCCGCCGCTGTGGCATCGCTGGATGACGCCCCGGCTGCTGCAATGGGATGCGCAGCACGCCAACGCCACCGAACGCGAGCTGGCGCGGCAGGCCAACGCACGCAGCGGGCTGCTGGCGCTGGAGCGGGCGGCGCTGGCCGCGCGCCCGCCCCAAGCCTTGCGCAGCGGCAATACGCCGCCGGCCTGACGACGCCACTATCCGGGTTCTTGCCGGCGCGTTGCTGCGCCCCGGCCCCGCGCTGCTGCGCTGCTGTCCTGGTCCGGCCTGATGCGTTCCCTGCATTCTCTTCGCTGTGCGTCTTCCCGGCACCTTCTGCCTCCCCGTCGCCCGTCGCCTTCGCCGCTGGGCGTCTGGGGGTTCAGGGCGCGTAGCCTTGTGGGGTCGCTGACCCTGGCGCTGGTGTTGGGCGCAGCGGCGGTGGCGGGAGGCCTGGCGGCTTGTGAGGGCGGTGGCAGCATCAGCGGTGGCAGCAGCAGCGGTGGAAGCAGCAGCAGCGGTGGCAGCACCGACAGCGCGATAGCGGGCGTCTTGGCTCCCCCCTTGTCGGTGCAGGCGCGCTGGTCGCTTGACTTTCTGCCTTCCGATGCCGACTTCCCCAACCCTGACCGGGGTTTTTACTCTTTCCCGGGCGCGTCGGACTTCGTGGCCGGGCTGGCGCCTGCGGCCCTGCGCTCGGCGCAGGTGGCCGGCCGGCGCCTTCTGATGGCCCGGGTGCAACTGGACGCATGGCGGGACGACGATCTGCCCCCGTGGCTGCTGGCCACGCTGGACCAGCGCCTGAGCGAGGTGCGCGAGGCCGGGATGAAGGTCACGCTGTGGTTCAACTATGACTTCAGCCGGGCAGGTCAGGACGCCTCGGCAGAGCGCATCCGCGGCCACCTGCGCCAGCTCAAGCCGGTGCTGGCCTCGCACGCCGCCGTGATCCCGTTCATGCGCGCGGGTTTCATTGGCGCCTGGGGCGAATGGCACTCCTCGGCATCGGGCAACAGTTGCGATGGCCCGACCGGGACGCCGGCCTGCGAGGCAGCACGGGCCGGGCGCCTGATCGTGCGCGACGCACTGCTGGAAAACGTGCCCGAGACCACGCAGATCGGCATCCGCTACCCCGCCGACCTGATGCAGTGGTATCCCGACCCGGCGCAGCAGGAGCGTCTGGGCCTGCACAACGACTGCTTCCTGGCCGGGCCCAGCGACACCGGCACGTACCAGCGGGCCGGACAGCGCGAGTACGTGCAGGCACTGTCGGCTCACACGGCCTTTGGTGGCGAGACCTGCGTGAACGGGCAGACGCCGGTGCGCGACACCTGTGCCGACATCCTGGCCGAGGGCCGGCGCTACCACCTGGCGTGGCTGAACGCCGACTATGCCCCGTCGGTGATTGCCGGTTGGAAGGCGCAGGGCTGCCTGGCGCAGGTGTCGGCGTTCATGGGCTACCGGCTGCAGCTTGATGTGCTGGCGCATGCCGGCGAGGCGGCTGCGGGGGAGTCGCTGGTCTTTGATGTGGACCTGCGCAACGTGGGCTGGGCGCGCGCGTTCACGCCGCGGCGCCTGGTGGTGACGCTGCGCCACCGCGAGACCGGCGCCACATGGTCGGGAGCCGCCGGTGACCTACGGGAGTTGCCGCCGCAGGCCAGCGCCTCCAGCCGCATCCGGGTGACGCTGACCGTGCCCGCGGGCGCGCAGCCCGGCGACCACGACGTGTGGCTGAGCGTGCCCGATGTTTTTGCCGCCACGCAGGCGGACCCGCGGTTCTCGGTGCGCTTTGCCAACGCCGACAGCGCCGACGGTCAGCAAGGCTGGAACGCCACCCAGGGGCGCTTCAGGACTGGCTCGACGTTGCGGGTTCGCTAAAGAATCGGCCTCGGCCTCGGCCTCGGCTTACGGCCGAGGCGCGTGCGATTCCTACGTCTGCCGGTAGGGTGCAAACACATCCCGCAACGGCGCAGCAGGTGCGGGCTGGGGCGTGAGCGAGCGCTCCAGCTCGTCCAGGTGGCGGCGCATCTCGGCGGCGCTGCCGGCGGCGCCGGCCTGCTCCAGCGCGGTCAGCATCTCCTGGTGGCGGTGCGCCACGCAGGCCGGGCGGCCCGGGCGCTTGTACAGCGCCATGAGCAGCGAGGTGGTGGGCAGCAGCTCATCGAGCATGCGCACGAACACCGGGTTGCCCGCCAGCCGGGCCAGGGCGCGGTGGAACTCGCCGGACAGGCCGATGGCCGCCGCGCTGTCGCCGCGCGCCTCGGCCGCGGCTTCGGCCTGCACCACCGTGCGCAGTTCAGCCAGCTGGGCGGGTGTCAGGCGCCCGCCCAGGCGCCGCGCGATCTCGCACTCCACCACGCGGCGCGCATCGAACACCGGCGCAGCGTCTTCCAGCCCTGGCTGTGGCACCTGGGCGCCGCGGTTGTGGCGCAGCTCGATCACCTGGTCCTGTGCCAGGCGCTGCAGGGCCTGGCGCACCACCGTGCGCGACACGGCAAAGGACTCGGCCAACTCCTCCTCGCGCAGCCGCGCGCCGGGGGCCAGGCGGTGCTCCACGATGGCGCGGTAGATGCCGTCGTAGACGCGGTCGGTGGCGGTGGCACCGGCGGCGGACGCCCCTGCGGACCGTGTGGCAGACCGTGTGCTGGACCGTGGGGCAGAGGAGGGAGGGCGCGGGCTCATCGGGGCGGGAGGGGCGGATCAGGCGATCGGGCGGGCATGGCGGCTGGCGCAACCGCACCGCAGGACAGCGGTGGTGTGCGGGCCGGCAGGTCCTTCGACCTGGCCAAGCCTGCACGGCGCGCCGCACGCGTGCCCGCACCGTGCACCTGCACCGTCTGCATTGTGGCCGGGCGCCACAATGGCGCGCTTCCTGCAAGGACCGAATCATGAACGACGCTACTCCTGAAGGCGGCAGCGCTCCCGCCCTCGACCGCCGCGCGCTGCGCGTGGACGGCGCGCGCCTGTGGCAGCGCCTGATGACCCTGGCCGCCATCGGCGCCACCCCGCGCGGCGGCGTGTGCCGCATCGCACTGACCGACCTGGACCGCCAGGGTCGCGAGCTCTTCGCCGCCTGGGCGGCAGAACTCGGCTGCACCCTGCGGCGCGACGCCATCGGCAACCTCTTTGCGCGCCGCGCCGGCACTGAAGACCACCTGCCCGCAGTGGCCACGGGCAGCCACATCGACACCCAGCCCACGGGCGGCAAGTTCGACGGCAACTACGGCGTGCTGGCCGGGCTGGAGGTGCTGCACACGCTGAACGACCACGGCATCCGCACCCGCGCCCCGCTGGAGGTGTGCGTGTGGACCAACGAGGAGGGCTCGCGCTTCGTGCCCGTCATGATGGGCTCGGGCGTGTACGCCGGCGCCTTCAGCCTGGCGCACGCGCTGGCCGCACGCGACACCCAGGGCGTGAGCGTGGGCGAGGCGCTGCAGGCCATCGGCCAAGCCGGCACGGCGCCGGCGGCCCTTGCCGACGGCGCACCGCGCTTTGGTGCCTACTTCGAGGCCCACATCGAGCAGGGCCCGGTGCTGGAGGATGCGGGCATCACCATCGGTGTGGTCAGCGGCGCGCTGGGCCAGCGCTGGTTTGATGTGACGGTGCAGGGCATGGAGGCGCACGCCGGCCCCACGCCCATGGGCCTGCGGCGTGACGCGCTGCTGCCCGCCGCGGCGCTGATGCAGCGCGTCAACGCCATCGCCCTGGCCGAGCAACCGCATGCGCGCGGCACGGTGGGCCAGGTGCTGGTGCACCCCAATTCGCGCAACGTCATCCCCGGGCGGGTGCGCTTCACGGTGGACTTCCGCCATGCCGACGCCCAGGGCCTGGCGCGCATGGACGCCGCGCTGCGCGCCGCCGTGGCCGAACTCACCGTGCCCGGCATCGAGATCACGGTCGAGCCCGTGGTGGAGTACGCGCCCACGCCTTTCGACGAGGGCTTGCGCGCGCTCATCAGCGAGGGCGCCGAGCGCGCCGGCCTGTCGCAGATGGCGCTGGCCAGCGGCGCCGGCCACGATGCCGTGTACGTGGCGCGCACCGCGCCTGCGGCCATGATCTTCGTGCCCTGCAAGGACGGCATCTCGCACAACGAGATCGAGGACGCCCGGCCCGAGCACCTGGAGGCCGGCGCCAACGTGCTGCTGCACGCGATGCTGGCCCGGGCGGGCGTGGTCTGATATGGACTCGCGTTCAAAGGTCGAAATCCGTTCGGGCTGAGCCTGTCGAAGCCCTTCGACGAGCTCTGGGCGAGCGGTTCGGTGTCCTGTCGAACGAGCGCGAATCCGCATGAACCCCGAAGACACTGCAAACCCATGAGACCTCAGGCCGTGGAACTTGAGTTGCAGCCCCTGAGCGCCGCGGCCTTTGCCCCGTACGGCGAGGTCATTGGCGTTCCAGCGGCGCGCGCGCATGCAACGGCCGGTACGGGCGACGCGGGCGGCCCGGGCGTTCGCGCCATCAACGGCGGCACCAGCCAGCGCTGGGACATGCCGGGCAGTCTGCAACTGCACACTCAAGAGGGCGAGCCCTGCGTGGCCGTCTTCCGTGCCCAGGCGCAAGCGCTTGGCGGGCCTTGGCACCTGCTGGAGCGCCACCGCCTGGGCACGCAGACCTTCATCCCGCTGGCCGGGGCCCGCTGCGTGGTGCTGGTGGCGCGCGGTGAGGCCGCGCCCGAGCCGGCCACGCTGGCGGCGTTTGCGGTCGACGGCGCCCAGGGCTTCACGCTGCACGCCGACACCTGGCATCACGGCCTGATCGCGCTGGATGCGGGCGACTTCGTGGTCATCGAGCGCCGCGCCGCAGAGGTGGACTGCGAGTTCGCCAAACTGGCAGAGCCGGTCACGCTGCTGCCTTGAGGCCCGGTGGAATCTCGAGGCCATGAGCTGCCTTGGCCTGAGGTCCCGATCTCTCCGTTGTTCTCTTCAGCCCGCCACCACCTGCTGCGCCAGCCGCACCAGGCTGCGGTCGCTGCCGGCCGGGCCCAGGAGCGACAGGCCCAGCGGCGCCCCGAGGCGCGTGGCCAGCGGCAGCGACAGTTGCGGAAAGCCTGCAAGGCCTGAGATGCACAGCATGCGGATGGCGGCGTTGCGGTAGTCCTCCAGCGCGGCCTCGCTGTCGCTGCGCAGCGGCGCCACATCTGGCATGGTGGGCATCACCAGCACCCCGTCGTCACCCAGCAGCGCCGCCAGGTGCGCACGGAAACGGGCGCGGAAGGCGGTGGCCTGTGCCACCTTCTCGTCGCTCAGCTGGCTGGACCAGGCAAAGCGATCGGCCACGCCCGGGCCCAGCGGCGGGGCAAAGCGCTGGATGAAGCCGCCGTCGGTGCGCCAGGCCTCGCGGCCCTGGAGGTGGCGGAAGTGCCAGTACATGGCTTCGAAGCTGTCCAGGACCACGTTCACGGGGGCCGGTTCGCCCAGCGCGGTGGCCACGCGTTGGCGCGGCGCCGCGAAGGCCTGCGTGGCCTCGGGTGTGAGCAGTTCCCACACGTCCTCGGGCGACAGCAGGCGCACGCGCTGCGGCAGCGGTTTCTCGTCCTCGCCCAGCAGCACGTCGGCCACGCGGGCGAAGGTGCTGACGTCGCGCGTGAACCAGCCGCAGGTGTCGAAGCTGGGCGAGAGGTCCAGGCAGTCTTCCAGGCTGATGCGGCCGTGCGTGGGGCGCAGGCCCACCAGGCCGCAGTGGCTGGCCGGGGCGCGCACCGAGCCGCCGGTGTCGGTGCCGAGTGCAAAGTCCACCAGGCTGTTGGACACGGCCGCGGCCGAGCCCGAGGACGAGCCGCCCGTGATGCGGTCGGGCGCGCCACCGTTGATGGGCACGCCGAAGTGCGCGTTGTTGCCGTTCATCGAGAAGGCCAGCTCGTCGGTGAGCGTCTTGCCCGCGAACACGGCGCCGGCGTCCAGCAGCTTGCGCACCGTGGGGGCCGTGCGCGTCTTGATGCCGGACTGCGCCAGCAGCAGCGGTTGGCCGCCGCTGGTGGGGTAGCCGGCCACGTGAAAGAGGTCCTTGACGGCGAAGGTCAGCCCCGCCAGCGGCCCGGTGCCCGCGTGCGGCACGGGCGCATCCGGGTAGGGCATGAAGCAGCGGGCGGTGTCGTGGATCAGCGGCAAGGCGGTCTCCCTGGGGTGTCTGGGTGGGGTCTGCGGATGGGGCTCGGGCGCGATGTCTTCACAGGGGTCAGCGGTGCCCGGAGTCCAGCCCTGGGCGGACGCTGGCACCTCGGTTGGGCTCCCTCAGGCCTGCGCCGAGGCGCTGGGTGCCGCGGCGGTGGCGTCCGTGCGCAAGCACCGGGCCTGGTGGCCCGGGGCCAGCACCACCGGCTCGGGGGCCTGCTGGCGGCAGGCGTCCTGCGCCCAGACGCAGCGCTCGGCGAAGGCGCAGCCCGGGGGCAGGGCGGAGAGGTCCGGCGGCGCGCCGCCGATGGTCTCCAGGCGCGAGCCCTTGGCCAGGGCGCCGTGGGCGCGGCTTTTCAGCAGGGCCAGGGTGTAGGGGTGGCGGGGCTCGCGGATCAGCGTGCGCGCCGGGCCTTCCTCGACGATGCGCCCGGCGTACATGACGGCGATGCGGTCGGCCACTTCCACCGCTGCGCCGATGTCGTGGGTGACGAAGACGACGGCCAGGCCCAGATCACGCTGCAACTCGCGCAGCAGCAGCAGGATCTGGATCTGCACCGTGGCGTCCAGCGCCGTGGTCGGCTCGTCGGCCAACAGCAGTTGCGGCCGGCAGGCCAGGGCCAGGGCGATCATGGCGCGCTGGCGCATGCCGCCGCTCATCTCGTGCGGGTAGGCCTGCAGGCGCCGTTCGGGGCTGGGGATGCGCACCCGTTCGAACAGCGCCAGCGCGCGATGCTGCGCCTGCGCGGCGGAGACGTTCTCGTGCCGGCGGATGGATTCCACGATCTGCGCGCCCACGGTGTACACCGGGTCCAGTGCCAGCAAGGGCTCCTGGAAGATCATCGAGGCCACGCGCCCGCGGTAGTCGGCCAGCGCGCCGGGTGACAGGCCCAGCACGTCCTGCTCACCCACCCGCATGTGGCCGCCGATGCGCGTGTGGCGCGGCGTGTGCAGGCGCAGCAGCGAGCGCAGCGTGACGCTCTTGCCCGAGCCGGACTCGCCGATCAGCGCCACCACCTCGCCGCGCCGCACCTGCAGGTCCACCCCGTCCACCGCGCGCACCGGCTTGCGCCCGGCGGTGAAGGTGACGGTCAGGCCGCGGATGTCGACGAAGGGCTTGCCGGCCGCATCCTTGCTGGTGCTGGTCTCCAGCGCTGATTCGGTTGCGGCCATCACGCGGTCTCCATCGCCGTGGCTTCGGGTGAGGTCGTTCGCGCTGCGGCGGGCGCCTCGCTGTGGCCGCTGCCGTGCTCGAACATCAGGCAGGCCACCGGGTGGCTCCCGCCGGCGCTGGTGAGCACCGGCGCGCGCTGCGCGCACACGGGCTGCGCCTGCGCGCAGCGCGTGTGGAAGCGGCAGCCCGACGGCGGGTTGATGGGGTTGGGCGGATCGCCGGCCAGCGGCGGCACCTCGGTGCGCCGGTCCGGGTCCATCGAGGGGATGGAACTCAGCAGCGCGCGGGTGTAGGGGTGGCGCGGCGCCTCGAACAGCGTCTCGGCCTCGCCCACCTCCACCACCTGACCCAGGTACATCACCATCACGCGGTCGGACATGTAGCGCACCACGTTCAGGTCATGGCTGATGAAGACGTAGGTCAGACCGAATTCTTCCTTCAGATCCAGCAGCAGGTTCAGCACCTGTGCCTCCACCGATTTGTCCAGCGCCGACACGGCCTCGTCCAGTATCACCAGGCGCGGCTGCAGGGCCAGGGCGCGGGCGATGTTCACGCGCTGTCGCTGGCCGCCGGACAACTCGTGCGGATAGCGCTCGGCAAAACGCCGCGGCTCCAGGCCCACCCGGGCCAGCAGGTCGCGCGCGCGCTGCACCGCCTGCTGGTGCGGCAGGCCATGCACCTGCGGCGCGAAGGCGATGGAGTCCTCGATGGTCAGGCGCGGGTTCAGCGAGGCATAGCTGTCCTGGAACACCATCTGCGCCTGGCGGCGAAAGGCCTTGAGGCTCAGGTCGCGTCCGCCCACGGCGGCACCGTCGAAGATGATGTCGCCGCGGTCGGGCTTGATGAGGTGCATCAGCAATCGAGCCGTGGTGCTCTTGCCGCAGCCCGACTCACCCACCACGCCCAGCGTCTCGCCCGCGCGCACACTGAAGTCCACACCGTCCACGGCGCGCACCACGCCGCCGCCGCGACCCAGCAGGTCTTTCTTCAGCGGGAAGTGCTTGACCAGGCCGCGCACCTCGAGCAGCGTCGCGGCGCCGCTCATGACTTGATCTCCATGGCCGAGCGCAGGCCGTCGCTGAGCAGGTTGAAGGCGATGGAGGTCACGAAGATCATCCCGCCGGGCAGCGCGGCAATCGCCGGCTGCGTGTAAATGGCCGTGCGCAGGGTGTTGAGCATCAGGCCCCACTCGGGCTCGGGCGGCTTGACGCCCAGGCCCAGGAAGCTCAGGCCCGAGGCCAGGATCATGGACACCGCGATCAGGCTGGTGGCGTAAACGAAGATGGGCCCCAGCACGTTGCCCAGCACGTGCACGCGCACGATGGTGAAGGCGCCGGCACCGGAGGCGCGGGCGGCTTCGACGAAATCGCGCGAGCGGATCTGCGTGGTCACGCTCTCGGCCACGCGGGCAATCGGCGGGATGAACACCACCGTCAGCGAGATCAGCGAGTTCGTGATGCCCGCGCCCAGCGCGCCCGACAGCGCAATGGCCAGCAGCACCGAGGGGAAGGCGTAGAAGACGTCGATGGTGCGCATCAGCGCGGTGTTCAGCGGGCCGCCGGCAAACCCGGCCACGATGCCGATGAACGAGCCCAGGAAGAAGGCGCACACCACGGGCGTGATGCCCATGAACAGCGACAACCGGGCGCCCACCATCAGGCGCGACAGCAGGTCACGCCCCAGCTCATCCGTGCCCAGTGGGAAGCCCGGCGTGCCTATGGGCTTCAGGCGCGACAGCATCGAGGCCTTGTAGGGGTCGGCCGGCGTGAGCATGGGCCCGAAGACGGCCAGCACCAGCAGGCCCAGCACCACCAGGGCGGCGCCCATGGCCACCTTGTCGCGCAGCAGGCGCCGGCCCACCGTCTGCCAGTAGCCGGGAGAACGTTCGAAGGCGACTTCCGGCACCTTGCGCGGGTCGACCGTGATGTTGAGCATGTTCATGGGTGGTCGGCTCCCGCGGGCTCAGCTGCGCGCGATGCGCGGGTCCAGCATCGTCTGCACCACGTCCACCAGCAGGTTCAGCAGCACGAAGAACATCGCCAGCACGAGGATCGTGCCCTGCAGCAGCGGCAGGTCGCGCTGGAAGATGGCCGCGTTCAGCAAGAAGCCCGTGCCCGGCCAGGCGAACACGGTTTCGATCAGGATGGAGCCGCCCAGCAGGTAGCCCAGTTGCAAGCCCATCACCGCCAGCGCGGTCGGCGCCGCATTCTTCACCACGTGCAGGAAGATGCCCAGGTCGGTCAGGCCCTTGGCACGCAGGCCCACCACGAACTCCTGCGCCAGGATCTCGGCCACCAAGGCGCGCACCGTGCGCGCGATGATGCCCATGGGGATGACGCTCATGGTCAGCGCGGGCAGCACCATGTGCTTGATGTGCGCCCAGTTCCACATCCACTGATCCGAGCCGCCCGGGCCGGCGCCACCGGCTGGCAGCCACATCAGCAGCGACGAGAAGATGATGACCAGCACCATGCCCAGCCAGTAATGCGGCACGCTCACGCCCAGCACGGCGGTGAACGAGGCGGCCTTGTCGACCCAGGAGTTCTGGAAGTAACCGGCCACAAAGCCGAACAGGCTGCCCAGCACGAAGCCGATCAGCGTGGCCAGCACGGCCAGGCGCAAGGTGTTGACCACGGCCTTGAAGACCTCGGTCGTGACCGGTCGGTTGCTGGCGATCGAGGTGCCCAGGTCACCCTGCAGCGCACGCCAGACCCAGGCCGCGAACTGCTCTGGCAGTGAGCGGTCAAAGCCGTAGAGCGTGCGCAACTGATTCTGCAACTCCACCGAGGCGTCGGGCGGCAGCACCGACACCAGCGGGTCGCCCGGCGCCAGATGCACAAGGGAGAAGCACACCAGCGCCACCCCGAACATGATGGGCAGCGCGTAGAGCAGACGGCGTAGCAGGTAGCTGATCATGGTGTGCAAGCCGCAGGCCCGCGGCGGCGCATGGGTGCAACCCCGCGCGCGCCGCCGTGGGCTCAGCGGCGAGGCCGTTCAGTCGAGGGTCATCGTCGCGATGTCGATGAACCAGCTCTTGGGCTGCACCACGCCCTTGACCTTGGCGCTCATCGCGCGCGGGCCCACGTCATGCGCGATCCACACGAAGGGCGCCTCTTCCACGATGCGGGCGTGCAGCTTGGCCAGGGCCCCGTCACGCGCCTTGTCGTCGAAGGTGGTGCGCGCGTCTGCGATCAACTTGTCGAACTCGGCGTTGCCGAAATAGCCCCAGTTGTTGGACACAGGCGGGAAGGTGCCCGTGCTGGTGAAGCGCACCATGCCGAAGAAGGGGTCCATGGCCGCGTAGCTCACGTTGATGGCGTTGGTGCCGTTGGCCGAAGGATCCTTCGCGCCCTTGCGCCAGTTGGTGAACAGGGTGTTCCACTCGATGACGTCGAATTCCACGTCGAAGAAGCAGGCTTTGAGCGACTGCTGCACGAACTCGTTCATCGGCAGCGGCTGCATCTGGCCCGAACCGGAGGCGGAGATCTGGATCTTCACCTTCAGCGGTTTGGCCGCTGAGTGGCCGGCCTTGGTCATCAGCGCCCTCGCCGCACTCGCGTCGTACTTGATGTCGAACTTGGGGTTGCCCCACCACGGGTGGCCCGGGGGCACTGTGCCCTTGGGGATGCCCATCATGCCGCCCAGCAGCTTGGACAGGCCCTCGCGGTCCACGCACAGGTTGGCGGCGTGCCGCACGTCGCGGTTCAACCAGGGCGAGCCTTCGGCAAAGGACAGCTGCCACGGCCACACATGCGGCTGCGGGTTGCTGTACATGACGAAGCCGCGCTGCCTGATTTGTGCCATGGCGTCGGGCGCCGGGGCCTCGATCCAGTCCACCTGACCCGACAGCAGGGCAGCCGTGCGCGAGTTCGCCTCGGGCATGGGCAGCATCACCACGCGGTCGATCTTCGGGGTGCGCTTGGGGTCCCAGTAGGCCTTGTTGGCCACCACTTCCAGGCGCTCGCGCGGCACGAAGCGGGTCATCTTGAACGGGCCGCTGCCCGAGGCGTCGCCGGCAAAGGCGGTCCAGGCCGCCTTGGCCTTGTCGGCCGGGGTGGCGCCTGCGGCCTCGTCGAACTTCTTCTGCCAGTGCGCCGGCGAGGCCATGAACAGGTTGGTCAGGTTCAGCGGCAGAAAGGCGTCGGGCTCGCTCGTGGTGAGCTCCACGGTCAGGTCATCGATCTTGCGCGCGCTGCGCAGTGTGGGCATGCGCGAGGCGGTCACGCCCACCTGACTGGCGTCGAAGTGCACGGCGTCCTTGTCCAGCACCTTGCGCACGTTCCAGACGATGGCGTCTGCATTGACGGCCGAGCCGTCATGGAACTTCACGCCCGGGCGCAGCTTGAAGGTCCACTTGGTCTTGTCGCTGGCGCCCACGGCCCAGCTGGTGGCCAAGCCCGGGATCAGCACGCTGGGCTTGTCGGCGCTGGACAGGTCCCAGTGCGTCAGCGCGTCGTACATGGGGATGCCGGTGAAGCGATTGCCCTCGAAGCCCTGGTCGGGCTGGCCAAGCGTGCGCGGGATGTCGGCGGCGGTCATGGCGATGCGCAGCACTTTTTCCTGGGCCAGCGCATTGCCAGCTGCGCCCATGGCCAGCATGGCCGCGACGAGGCCGGTGCTGACAAGGCCAGAGGTCTTGCGACCTGAAACACCGATACGGTTCATGAAGGACTCCTGCTGTTAGGGTGAACAAAGGTGGTCGAGCCGGCCCTCTGACCCGGCCCCGACCCTTCAACACATGCGCCTGCGGCCCGTTTGCCGCCATGGTGCGATCCATGCTTGCGCTCGGTTTGTATGCAACCCACATGCCAGCTCACCGAACCTGCGGGTGCCGTGCCCTGGCATGGGAACCGCCCGTTCCAGGGCACTCTGCCGCTCGACAGGAATGCTGGCGGGTCGGTTGAGTGCACCAGGATGCGGCGCGGAACGCGTGATAGTCTGCCTGCACCCCATTTTTGTATGCAATCCGCACCAACCCGGTGCTCCAAAACCCCACCATGAAGCTTCTGATCGTCAACCCCAACACCTCGGCGGCCATGACCGCCGGCATTGCGCAGGCTGCGCGCGACGTGGCCGCTGCGGGAACGCAGGTCGTGGCGACGAACCCGAGTTTCGGCCCGCTGTCCATCGAGGGCCAGTACGACGAGGCCTTTGCCGCGGCTGGGGTGGCCGAGCAGGTACGCCTGGCCAGCGTCGACCCTGGCGGAGCGCCGGATGCGGTCGTCATCGCCTGCTTTGGCGACCCGGGGCTGGACGCTGCACGCGAAGCCACCGACGCCCCGGTGCTGGGCATCGCCGAGGCCGCCTTCCACGCGGCCTCTATGCTTGCCACGGGGTTCTCCGTGGTCACGACGATGACGCGCACCTGCATCATTGCGGAGCACCTGGTGCACAAATATGGCTTCGAGCGCCGCTGCCGCGGCATCCACGGCACCGACATACCGGTGCTCGCGCTGGAGTCGGCCGGGCCGGAGATGCTGGCGCAGATCGAGGCCGCAGCGCGCTTGGCGTTGGAGCGTGATCGCAGCGGCGCCATCGTGCTGGGCTGCGCCGGCATGGCCGCGCTCACGCGTGAGCTGCAGCAGCGCCTGGGCGTGCCCGTCATCGACGGCGTGGCCGCGGCGGTGAAGTTTGCTGAAGCCCTGGGCGCGCTGGGCCTGCGCACCAGCAAGCTGGGCGACTACGCCACGCCGCTGGCCAAGCGCTACACAGGCTGGGCGCAGCCGTTGGGCTGGTAAGGCGGCGCAGGCGGCGCAGGCGGCGCGGGCCGCCTGTGGCTGGCCGTCCTGGGCTCAGCCAGATGCCGTGGCTGCCGGCACCTGTGCCATCCGGCGCGTGATTTCCTGCCCGGCCTGGCGCACCAGCGCTTGCAGCCCGGGCTCGTCGAAGGCCGCATAGCGCGCGCTGCTGCCCACCAGCGTGATGCTGCCCAGGACGCGCTGCTTGTCGTCGAAGATCGGCGCGGCCAGCCCCGTCTTGCCGGGGTCGAGCTCGCCGCGCGACAGGCACCAGCCCTGCTTGCGGATGGCCAGCATCGACCGGGAAAAGGCCTTCCAGTCGGCACCCAGCGCCGGGAAGTCCGCAGCCTGTGCGTACTGGTCGTAGACCCGCCGCAGCCGGCGCGGGGTGAGGTGGGCCAGGATCACCCGCGAGGTGGCGCTGCGAAACAGCGGCATCGGCCGCCCGCGGCCGAAGTTCAGCACCTCGGCGTCGAGCCCGAACTCCTGATGAATGCTGATGACGGTGTCCTCATACAGTTCGCTCAGCAGCACGTTCAGCCCGGTCTGCGCCGCCAGTTGCCGCACCAGGTCCTGGCTGCGGTGCAGCAGGGGATCGGTCTCGCGGATCAGCAGGTCCAGCTCGATGATGCGCGGCCCCAGCGCGTAGCCGCCGGGCAGGCGCACCAGCAGGCCCACATCGGCCAGCTCGCGCACGTAGCGGTAGGCGGTGGCGGGCGCGTAGCCCAGCTGCAGGCAGATCTGGGTGATGTCCACCGTCGGCCGATCCGGCTGGATCAGCTTCAGGACGGCAAGCATGCGGCGCAGGCTGTTCATGGGCAGGGGCGAGGGCGGCGGCGGGCCGGAGTCTCGCATCCGCCACCTGGCTACGGGAAAACACTGAAATGACTCAATTCCCACCATTCGATAATTCAGCATGGAATGTTGGCCATGAGTACCGGCGCTCGCCGCTTGTTCGAGACCCTGCAGTCACGCGGGGTCAAGGTCTGCTTTGCCAACCCCGGCACCACCGAGCTGGACTTGGTGCGCGCGCTGGAGCAGCTGCCGGCCCTGCGCTGCGTGCTCGGGCTGCAGGAGAACGTGTGCACGGGTGCGGCCGACGGCTACGGCCGCATGACCGGCCGACCAGCGGCCACGCTGCTGCACCTGGGCCCGGGCTTTGCCAACGGCATTGCCAATCTGCACAACGCCCGCCGCGCCCACACCCCCGTCATCAACCTCATTGGCGACCACGCGAGCTGGCACCTGCCGTTTGATGCGCCGCTCAGTTCGGACATCGAGTCGCTGGCCCGCCCGGTCTCAGGCTGGGTACACCGCATCGGCAGCGCCCAGGAGGTCAAGGCGGCGGCCGATGAGGCCGTGGTGCAGAGCCTGGCTGGCGGCGGGCAGGGCGCCGCCCTGATCTTCCCGGCCGATTTCCAGGCCGAGGAACTCACGCAGACCGAGGGCGAGCAGGTGACCCAGCCGGCTGTACCGACGGCCCTATCGGTTCCCCCAGTGCCGCCCGCAGTGATTGAGCAGGCGCTGGCCCGCCTGCGTGGCGCCCAACGCCCGCTGTTACTGCTGGGCGGCGGGGGCGAGCGCAGTGCGCTCAGCGCGCGCGGCCAGCGCGCCGCTGCCCGCCTGGTGGCCCACCTGCGCGGCAGCGCCTATGCCGAGACCTTTCCCTCCCGCGCCGAGCGCGGGGCAGGCCTGCCGGCCTTCGACCGGCTGCCCTACTTTCCCGAGCCCGCCCGCGCCGTGCTGGACCCTTGCGATGTGGTGGTGCTGGCAGGCGCCTTGCCGCCCGTCACCTACTTCGGCTACCCCGGCCAGCCCAGTCGCATGGTGGAGGCCGACCGGCTGCTCACCTTGTGCGGCCCCGGGGAAGACGCTGTGCAGGCCCTGGAAGCCCTGGCCGATGGGCTGGGTGCCCCCGCATGGAGTGAACCTGCTGTCAGCACCATGGCACCGCAGATGGCAGCCCCAGCGCCAGACGCTGCGCTGACTCCGGCGCTGATCGGCGCCGCCCTGGCCGCGGCCCTGCCAGACCAGGCCATCGTTTCCGTCGAGGGCGGGACCTGCGGCTATCCGTTCTATGCGGCCTCCGCTTCCGCGCGGCCGCACACCACCTTGACCAACACCGGTGGCGCCATCGGCCAGGGCCTGCCAGTGGCCCTGGGCGCGGCCATCGCCTGCCCGGGCCGGCGCGTGGTGGCCCTGGTGTCCGACGGCAGCACCCAGTACACCGTGCAGACGTTGTGGAGCCTGGCGCATGAGCAACTGCCGGTGGTGGTGCTGGTGGCGGCCAACCACCAGTACGCCATCCTGCGCAACGAGCTGCGCCGCGGCGGGGCACCGCTGAGCGAGGCGGCCGCGGCCCTGACCAGCCTGGCCGACCCTCGCATTGACTGGGTGGGCTTGGCGCAGGCCTACGGCGTGCCGGGGCACCGCGCCGCCACGGTAGGGCAGCTGCAGGCCGCCCTCGACCAAGCCTGGGCGCGCCGGGGCCCCACCCTGGTGGAGATGGCGCTGTGACCGGGTCTTGCACGGCCCCGTGCGCGCGCACCGCGCACCCCCCCCACACCCTGCGCCCCGCGGCACCACCACCCCTGAACAGCAAGGACAGCAAGCGATGGATCTGAGACTCAAGGGCAAGGTGGCCGTGGTGACGGGGGGCAGCCTGGGCATTGGCCGCGCCGTGGCGCAGGCGCTGGCCGAGGAGGGCGTGCACGTGGCGCTCATCTCCCGCGGCCGCGAGGCGCTGGAGCGGGCCGCGGGCGAGATCGCGCAGGCCACGGGCGTGCAGACGCTGGCGGTGCCGGTGGATGTGAGCGTCACCGCCGGCGTGCAGGCGGCGATGGCCACCATCGCGGCGCATTTCGGCCGCCTGGACATCCTGGTCAACGGCGCGGCCCACCCCGGCGGGCTGGTTCGCAGCGCGCTCGAGGAAGCCGACCCCGAAGGCCTGCTGCGCGACATCGACATCAAGGTGGTGGGCTACATGCGCTGTGCCAAGGCCGCCGTGCCTTTCATGAAGCAAGGCGGCCATGGCCGCATCATCAACATCGGCGGCCTCACCGGCCGGGGCAGCAAGCAGCTGTC